>CALRYC010000026.1:0-28408 GCA_943372295.1 Chitinophaga pinensis | reverse complement strand
CTGATCGCCGCCTCGGACAAGATCCAGGAGATCGTCCGCGAGTACAGCGAAAAGCGTCTGCCGTCAACGGTCAAGATCACGATCACCAACGACCAGTCTACGGCCACACGGATCAATCTTGCCGATCTGATCAACACGATCATCATCGGATTCCTGCTTGTGACGATCGTTCTCATGTTCTTCATGGGGGTTCAGAACGCGCTGTTTGTGGGTCTTGCTACGCCCCTTTCCTCCTTCATGGCCTTTCTGGTTATGCCGGGGCTTGACTTTACCTTTAACATTGTCGTTACGTTTGCTTTCCTTCTTGCGCTTGGCATCGTGGTCGATGATGCCATCGTAGTGATCGAGAACACACACCGGCTGCACACAAAGCATGATCTTGACGTCAAGACTGCCACGAAGTACGCTGCTGCCGAGGTCTTTGCGCCTGTTGTAGCTGGTACACTTACGACCCTTGCGCCATTTTTCCCGCTCCTATTCTGGCCAGGACTTGTTGGCGAGTTCATGGTCTACCTGCCTGCGGTACTGATCATTACGCTGACAGCATCGTTGATCGTTGCCTACATCATGAATCCGGTTTTCGCCGTTGATTTTATGGAAAGGCGTCCTGTGGTGATGACAAAACAGCGACTGATGATCACCGGCGGCGGCGTTGGCCTGCTGGCGGCGCTCGGCATAGTAACAGGACAGCTATGGATCTCAACGCTAGCGCTGTTCACGCTAACGTTCTGGTACGTCAACCGCAGGTACCTCACACCAAGACTGATACTGCCGTTTCAGCACAGGACATTACCGGCAATCATGTCCGCATATCGTTCGACACTCCACTGGTCTCTCAAGGGCAAACGACCATACCTTATCATCGGTTCGATGGTTGTCCTGCTGGTCGCAACGTTGGCGCTGACCGCCGTGGCTATGCGTCCTCCGACGTTCTTTCCCGAAGGGGAGCCCAACAATGCCTTCGTATACGTTCAGCTTCCAATCGGCACTGATGCTGTTGAGACCGATAGTGTTGTCAAGATCGTCGAGCGGCGCATCCTGAAGGTGCTCGGCCAATCCAACCCTTTGGTGAAGTCCATCATCTCAAATGTCGGCCTAGGTGCCGGAGATCCGCGCAATCCTGACCGCACGGTCACACCGCACAAGGGCAAGGTAACAGTTGCCTTCGTCGAGTATCAGAAACGCGAAGGCAAGAGTACGGGTGAGTACCTCGGACGTTTCCGCACTGCGCTGGCCGATATACCTGGTGTGGAGATCATTGTCGATAAGGAATCGAACGGTCCACCGACCGGAAAGCCAGTGAACATTGAGATCGCGGGTGACGATTTTGATGTACTCACGTCGCTTGCCGAGCAGATCCGTGTATATCTAACTGACACAGCAAAGATCGCCGGCGTGGAACGACTTCGCAGTGACCTAGTGCGCAATAAGCCTGAGCTGGCGGTCATCATCGACAGGGAAAAGGCCAATGCTGAGGGCATCAGCACCGTTCAGGTGGGCATGATGCTGCGCAGTAGCATGTATGGATCTGAGGCAACCAAGTTCCGCTCCGGCGAGGACGAATATCCCGTTCAGGTTCGCTCGATCGAGCGCGTTCGTTCTGATGCCGAAGCACTGATGAATCAGCCGGTCTCTTTCTTTGACATGAGTTCCGGTCAGTACCGGCAAGTGCCGGTGGCGTCGATCGCCACCCTGCAGTACACTTCTACGTATGCGGGCGTTAACCGGAAGAATCAGCGTCGTGTGGTAACTCTTGGCTCGAACCTGCTTGAAGGATACAACGAGAACGCTGTCAACTCAGAGATCCGAGCTGCCCTGCAAGGCTATGCGCTGCCTGACGGTTACACGGTCAAGCTCACGGGTGCACAGGAAGAACAGCAGGAAAGTGCGAGCTTCCTGGGGTTTGCATTCCTCATCGCCGCGCTTCTGATCTTTCTCATTATGGTCACACAGTTCAACTCCATCGCGAAGCCTCTTCTGGTGATGGTCACGGTGGTCTTCAGCCTGATCGGAGTGCTGCTGGGCTTTGTGATCTTCCAGATGACGTTCTCGATCGCTATCACGGGTGTGGGCATAGTTGCCCTTGGCGGCATCGTTGTTCGCAATGGTATCGTGCTGCTCGACTTCACCGATGTCCTGCTATCGCAGGGGTGGAGCCTGCGCCGCGCCGTCATCGAAGGCGGTGCCATTCGCTTCAACCCTGTGATCCTGACGGCAGGGGCGACGATCCTCGGATTGGTGCCGCTGGCTATCGGTCTGAACGTCGACTTCTGGGAACTGATCAACATGCGCAACCCTCACTTCCACATCGGGTCCGACAGTGTGGCCTTCTGGGGTCCGTTGGCATGGGCCATCGTCTATGGTCTGGGCTTCTCGACCTTCCTTACGCTGGTGGTCGTGCCGTGTATGTACTACATCCTGGCGCGGCGTGGCATCAAGCGGCAGATGCGTCGGTTACGCGCGGTTCGGTCTGCTGAGTCTCTCACTTCTTCTTGAAGCCGAGCGAAGCGCTGTTGATGCAGTAGCGCAATCCTGTCGGCCGTGGTCCATCATCGAAGACATGTCCGAGATGTGCCCCGCAACGGGCGCACGTGACCTCGGTGCGCACCATCATGAGTGACTTGTCTTCGTGAAGGTCGACGTTTGACTTGGCTACGGGGTCGTAGAACGATGGCCAGCCCGAGCCCGACTCGAACTTCGTATCACTCGGGAAGAGTTCCGTACCGCAGCAGCGACAGAGGTATATGCCTTTTTCGTGGTGGTCCCAGTACTTGCCGGTGAAGGCACGCTCTGTACCTTTTTTACGCGCAATGCGGAATTCCTCGTCGGAAAGTTCTTTACGCCATTCATCATCCGTTTTTTCGATGCGGTTCATGGTTGTCGCCTTCTTCATTGCGGTGGAATAGATCGTCACGGCCTTCGATCCAGTTTGCCCACTGGAAGGGGGCGCGCAGGATATCGCGAAAATGACGAGCGAAAGCAGAATCGTTGTCATCGTATCTGAATAGTCGGTGAAACAGCGGGGATCTCCTCCGTCCGGTCGTACTGCACATGATGCAGGAAAAGACCTGACGGAGGAGCGGTCTTGGTCGCGGGAAACGACGACTGTGTCGATAAAAGTTCTCGCAGCTGAACCGGTGAAATCGTATGCCTACCGCATTCGACGATCATGCCGACCATCTGACGTACCATACGCCAGAGAAAGTGTGAACCGCGAACATTGATAAGTAGTAGCGGACCATGTGTGGTGAGTCTGCACGCTTCAAGGTCGACTGTGGTTGACTTTGCCTCCGGATCATCCTGCGTGAACGATCGAAAGTCATGAAACCCCTCGAAGACTGCACAAGCCCCATGCATGGCCTCAACGTCAAGCTGGTCCTTGATCCACCAGACATATCTCTTGCCGAACGCCGTGCGGCGCTGTGAGATCTGGTAGATGTATGACCGTGAGATGGCGTTGTGGCGAGCATGAAAGCGAGGATGTGTTTTCTCGACGCTTAGGATGTTGACGTCAGCCGGAAGAAGGTCATTGATCTTCAGGTGCAGAATGGACGGCGAGAGCATCGTACGCGCCTCGAGATGTGCAACTTGGTAGAGCGAATGCACACCCGCGTCCGTACGCCCGGAGCCCATGAACTCAAAATCGTCACTGCCGAGGATTTGACGCAGGGCCCCAATGATCTCGCCCTGTACTGTCCGGGCGTTCTTCTGTACCTGCCAACCTGAATACCGCGTACCTTCGTACTCAAGAGAAAAACGGAAACGTGCCATGAAGCAAGATAGGGAACTTGACATCGCAAGAGCGGCGCTGGCTGATTGCATCGTAGCATACATCGGGCGCTATCCGTTAGAGCGGGAGCTTGCCGAACGATTCCTTGACTTTGTCCTCAGTGAACCGATGTGCTTTCATCGGCAGACGCTTGAGGGTCACGTCACAGGATCCGCATGGGTGGTCGATCGGCGTCTTGACCATACGCTGCTGACCCATCACCGCAAGCTCAACAAGTGGCTCCAGCTGGGAGGACATGCTGACGGTGACCACGACGTTGTGCGTGTTGCGCTGACGGAAGCCCGGGAGGAAAGCGGCATCGCCGACATTCAGCTACTACATCCGGAGATCTTCGACCTCGATATTCACATCATTCCGGCCAGGGCCACGGAGCCGGAACATCTTCACTACGATGTGCGTTACGCTGTCTTTGCAGGCAGCAGCGCTCAGGTTGTGAGCGAAGAATCGCATGATCTTTCGTGGGTGCCCGTTGCTGCCATCACTGATTTCACAACTGAAGAGTCCATGCTACGCATGGCAAGTAAATGGAACGAATTGAGCAAACAGTTCAGATAAACGCCCCGATCGAAAAGGTCTTTCACTTTCACGACGATACGCGGAATCTTCTGAGGATCACGCCTCCTGACGTTAAGGTCAGCATCGAAACTGTGGGCTCTCCCGGACTTGGGTACGAGGTCACGTTGAAAGTCCGTCAGTTCATGTTGTTCGTCATGCGCTGGCATGTGAAGATCACCGTCTATGAGCCCCCTGTGCTGATGGTTGACGAGCAACTATCAGGCCCTTTTCGCACATGGAAGCAAACACGCCGCCTGCGTCAGGTAGACGGCGGAACGGAACTGACGGACATCGTCGAGTACGAAGCACCATTCGGCCTGCTTGGCCGCATCGTGAACGCTCTGGTGATCCGACGTCAGATAGAGAAGATGTTCACATACCGGCAGGCAACCACCAAGAAGCTCCTCGAATCAGCGTGATTCGGCCAGCAGTACCTTCTGTCGTGCGCTTCTGACAAACGCCGCAACTTCTTCTTTACTCGTAGCCCCGTAGCACTGTTCGAGCATGTCCTCGACGATGGGTTCGATGCTGAGAAGCTTCGGCGATGTGACAAGCGGCCTCGACATCCGGGCCGTGAGAAGAAATCCGCGCTGCAGGGAATCGCGCATGAATACTGAATCCTGCGAGGCCGTCCAAAGGTCAGCCGGGAAACCGGCATCGCTTACCGAGACGCAGAATGCTCTCGCGTTTTCGTATCGACAGAGAAACAGAATCAGGTCCAGCGCCGCGCGCTTTGATTGGGAGGTCTTACTGAAAGCGAGCAGATCAGTATTCAGGATCGACTCCATTGGCTGAACACGGAGAGATGTGTTGTTCTGCCGACGAGCCATGTCGACGATCCACGCACCCGTGAAGAGCGAACCGATCTGGCCGCGCAAAAGCTGCTCATCAAGCTGTCGCGATCGATCACGGATAGCACGCTCGGACGACGTCAAGACTTTCCAGATGCCTCCAGCAAGGGAATCGGTGAGGTCGGCTGAAATCGGCAGTCGCTGATAGAGCTTGCTTCCATTGAGCCACAGCAGCGGGAGGACGCGTTTGATCACGTTGTGCGGGTCAGACACGCAAAGTCCACCGATCGGAAGTCCCGTTGAACGCCGCTCGTCAAAGACAAGAGCACGTGCGTTGACGAGCCACCTGAGCGCTCGATCGGTTTCATGCCCATGTTCCTGCGGCATCACCTCGAATAGTGGGGCGCTGTCAAACTCATCAAACCAGTCACCACCGAGATGCACAACGTCAGGACCCGAGCCGGAGTTGAAGGCGACCTGCAGCTTTGCTTTTCCGTCCGCCCATGAAAGAGCCGTCTGCCGCACGTCGATGGTTGGGTTCTGTCGTTCAAATGTCTCGACCAGTGCATCCAGAGCAGATCGCTGCGCAGGTTCCGACCAGAAGTGCCAGAAGGTAACGACCTGGCGGTCATCCTTCGATGCACACCCGATCATGATCATGCACCAGGCACAAGACAGCACGATCCAGCGCATGGATGAGGTCATCTAATGGGCCGCTGTGTTGTGGCAACGGCCGTCGTTTCGGCCGGCTTACGTGCCGTAACCTTTGGTGGCTCGAGCCGTGCAAACGGCCCATCATTGTCGGGTTGCGAATCCGGCATAGGCTGCTGCCTGCGCTGCGGTGTTGCGCCTGGTTTGACGCGCCACGTCGAATCGCGGGCGATATCTGCAGGCCAGCGTCTATTGAGATACAGATCCAGTAGCTTCTGCGCGATGGGGACGGCAAATTGAGCGCCGAAGCCCTTGCCTTCACCCGTGACCACCAAAGCGATCTTAGGATCATTCATCGGAGCAAAACAGATGAACCATGATTGATCTTGCTTGCCCCCTGAGGTCTGTGCCGTGCCGGTCTTGCCACACACGTCCATTCCGGGAATATCCGCCCCGCGTGCCGTACCGCTACTGACAACCAGGCGCATGGCCTTCTTCACGATATCGAAGTACTCCGGGTTGACAGGGATCTTTCGCGACTCGTAGGCGACCATGTTCTTACGTTGCAGAGTCTTGCTGTAGATCGCGCGGACAGCATGGGGCTGGTTCCACGTTCCACCGTTGGCGATAGCCGCCGTATAGGCCGCAAGCTGAAGTGGCGTGACGTTCACCTCGCCCTGTCCGATACCCCAGTTCATCAGCGCATACTGCGTCCAGTTCTTAGCTCCGTATACACGATCCATGTACTGTCGAGAGGGGAGAATGCCACGACCATCTTCGCCGGCGGGAATGTCAACCTTCGTGCGAGCGCCGAAACCGAACATCAAACCGTACTTCGTGAACCGTTCCACGCCCATCTTCAATCCAAGCTGGTAGTAGAAAGAGTTACACGACACCTGAAGTGCATATGAGCAGTCGATCATCCCGTGCACTCCGCCGTGGCAGAGGGCAAAACGGTTGCCGTAGGTGTAGCCACCCGCGCACATGAGTTTCGTCGTAGGCGTGATCACGCCTTCCTGCAGTGCCATTAGCGTCATGAGCGGCTTCCAGGTCGACCCTGGGTGATACATCGAATTGCTGGCACGATTAAGCATCGGGATCGATGGATCGCCGGCCAGTTCGTTGTAATACGATCGCGCTGTCTTTCCGGTGAACTTTCGAAGATCAAAATCGGGCTTGCTCGCATAGCTGAGGATCTCTCCCGTGGCAGGGTCGATGGCCACAACCGATCCGCGAGCTCCGGCGAGAAGCTTTTCGGAAAGCTCCTGAAGATCGGTATCAATACCCAGATACAGGTCGTCGCCTTCGAGTCCGGGCGTGTCGCTCTTCCCGTCGTTAAAGCTTGCGACCTTCTGGCCGTTCTTGTTGACGGCCACAAACTGTAGCCCCTTCTGACCGCGGATTGCGGCTTCGTAGGACTTCTCCAGGCCCGCCTTGCCGGTTACGTCACCCGGCGCATAGGCGTCGCCAAGCTCCTTGAGTTCCCATTCGGCAACTTCGCGCGTAAAGCCGAGCAGGTGTGCCCCATTTCCATCAAAGGCATAGAGTCGCTTCGGGTCGATGATCATGTCGACGCCCGGCAGCGAGTCTCGCAGTTCTTCGATCCGCGAAACGATGTCGAAGGAGACATCGCGACCATACGAGAGCTTTGTGGCCGCGAACTTGTTGTATCTGGCGGCCTTGAGCGCTTCATTCCATAGCAGCGAATCCGGCACATCCAGGATCTTACCAAGTCGACTGCAGGAAACACGTGTTAGCTCGTAGGGAGTGATCGTGATCGAAAAACCAGGAGCGTTCTGCACAATGGCGCGGCCGTTGCGGTCGAAGAGCATCCCGCGGAACGGCTCGGTTGCTATCTGCTTGATAGCCTGTGCTTCGGCCTTAAGTCGGTAGCGGTTACCCTGAATTATCTGAAGCCAGGCCAAACGTCCGGCAAAGATCAGACAGATGGCAAGCACGGCGTAGCGGAAGATGTGATACCGTTCTTCCGAGGCAAATGACCGGTCCTGCTGTTTGAAACTCATCGGGTCTCTCCAGCCGAAACGTCACGGATCGACTTGTGCTGAGATGGCGGCAGCAGACCCTCGCAGATGGCAATAGAAGCGAACATGAAGGCAAATAGGGCATTGCCGTGACGCTGATCAAACATGCCTGACATGAAGATCACTGCCAACATGGCAGGGTAGTACACAAAGGTGCCGACGGCGAGTGCGCGGAGTCGGACATCGACATTGGGTGCGCGCGACCGCCAAGCAACACGCATACTGCGGTAGGCAAAGATCACGATAACGGCAAACATGAGCAGCGCCGTCGGCAGGCCTACTTTGTGGATGAGTCCAACGTAACCGATGTGGACGTACGATGTGATATGGTGAGCCTGATCGATCGGTGCCCATGTAACAAACGTCGATCTTAGTCCACTTCCACCGAAAGGGGCTTGGCGGACCTCGCGCAGAACATCGTTGACCTCGATGACGCGAGTCTCAAACGACCTGTCGCCCCCTGATAGCTGTGTCGACGATGCAAATCGCGTCTTAACCATGGCAACGATCACGCCCGTGATCCGTGGGTTGTACGCATATGCAGCAGCGAATGCCACCAAACCAATGATGGCAAGCCGGGCGATCATGCGGAGATTGTCACGATAGCGAAGAAAGAGCATCGACAGTGTAATGCAGGCAACGGCAAACACCCAGATCGTGCGCGTGAACGTGAGCGCAAGCGCTGCGAGATTGGCCATTGCGATCAGGAAAGACAAGATCTTGGTTCTGCGCTCCTGAGCCGTTACAGCCAGGATCAACGAGATGCAGACGGCCAGGAGAAAGAACGGACCCAGCAGAGTCGAGCGTGATGCCACGATCTGATAGGCATAGACGAGATTCTCCGCAAGGCGGTTCTTGAAGTTTAGTGCACTCTGCACGGACATGATCAGACTGATCGCGCCGATGATGCTGATAAACTGCTTGAGCGACGGAAGATCCTTGCCGAATTCTTCACGAAGTGGAAAGTAATAGAGCATCAGGATGAAGTATGACCAGTCAACGGTCCACCCGAAGATCTCGATATCATTCGCTATCGCGATGCCGACATTCAGGATTGCCACGGCAATGAAGGTTATCAGCAGGAAGTCCGCCCAGGACCTCACCAGTGGCCTTGAGCACGAGGCAGCGTGCCAGGCGAACCAGATAGTAATACTCGATAGCAGAAGGCCACCCGTAACCGCCTCCGAAGCAGTAAGCCCCTGGCCGGTATCGGAGGCGAAGAACGGAACGGTTGCCATGAACAGAGCAAGCCAGATCCGAGGTCGGGCCATTAGCAGTGCCACTAGCCCAATGGCTGCGGCAAGAGCCGGAATGAAAACGACCGGCATCAGTGTGCCGTCAAGCACGGGCCTCTCCGGGAGAACTCATGGTGAGTTTCCACGCACGGCCAAGCAGCAGGGCAATGAGCATTGTAACGAACATGCCAACTCCGGCACCGAGTGCGATCACCATACGCTTTGGTTTGTCTTTTTCTTCGGCAGGGATCGGTTCATCAACAACGAGCAGCACCGGTGCGGACTTGTTCATGTCAAGTCGCGCCTGTTCGAGCGATGGCAGGAGAAATGCTTTCAGCTTGGTGAATGCTTCAAACTCCGCATACATCCGAAGGTACTCAGCGCCGATTCCGGCAGCATCGGTGAGAGCGAAGTTTCCGGCAAAACCCGGTTTGGTCTGGGCCTCTTCGTACTGCGTCTTCAGACGATCAACAATAGCTGTAGCGTTTCGGACCTGCGGATCGTTCTTGCCGTAATTCTGTTCCAGAATACCAAGTACCGTTTCCTGCTTTAGCAACTCGCCCTTGACTTCTGCCAGTGCCTTGGCCGATGCTGAGGCCTGATCAAGGGGCGAGTACACGCGATACCGTCGCGAGTATTGACTCAGTGAATCAGTCAGTGCACCGAGCGTTGAGTCCATCATGCCGACGCGCGTTTCGAGATATGCCGCATTCTTGGTCGCTTCCGTGCGTGCAATGCGGTTGGCGATCTCGTTGACGTGGGAGACAAAGATTGAGCACATCGTGACGGCCTTTTTTGGGTCCCTGCTCCACATGCTGATCTCATAATTACCCTCAGCATGAAGGTTCACCTCCATATTGTCTTCGAACTCGTCGCGGACGTCGTCCATTGGTTTGCCCGCGAGGCCGTACTCATCACGCAGATTAAACTGCGAGATCATTGAGTCGCGGATCGTGCGAGAAAACAGCAGCGCTATGAGCTCATAACTCTCGCTCGACTTGCCGCCAAGCTTGGAAAGTCCGATGTCCTTGAGCGTCGAGGAGATGCCGCCGAGAGCACCGCCAAGACCGCCTACATCCGACGATGGAGGGACGCAGTTGACGGTGGACTTATAGTAGGGCGGAAGTGAGTAGGCGTAGAGATAACCGACGATCGCAGCCACAGCGGCAGATCCAATGATAAGCCATCTGAAGCGCAGCACATGGCGCAGAACGTCGGCCGTCGGAAACGTGTCGGTCATAAGGTACAAGCTCTGGTTTGCATTTCGGCAAAGTTACGACGCCGGCCACGTCAAACGCGTGTAGCGTCACGCCTCCATCGCGTCGCGTAGACGTTGGATCTTGTCACGAAGGTCGGCTGCCCGTTCAAAGTCCAGATCCCGGGCAGCAGCCTTCATTTCGGCGAACATCTGTTCTATTGCAGCCTGACGCTCTTCGGCCGGGAGATAACCAATCAGAGGTTCGGCAGCGATCTTCTGCGAGGCCTTTGCCTTCTCGGCACTTTTCTGTGTTCTGGATGCCTGAATATCGGCAACGCTGGTCGACTCTAGAATCTCCGCAAGTGACTTGAATACTGTTCGAGGTTCAATACCGTTCTCGAGGTTATAGGCATGCTGCAGCTCACGCCGCCGGTTGGTCTCATCAATCACGGCACGCATCGATCGCGTGATATTGTCAGCATAGAAGATCACCAGCCCGTCAACATTGCGCGCTGTTCGGCCCGCCGTCTGCATCAGGGATCGTTCGCTTCGCAGGAAGCCCTCACGGTCGGCATCAAGTATGGCCACAAGCGACACCTCGGGCAGGTCAAGACCCTCACGTAGGAGATTGACCCCAACAAGCACGTCGAAATGACCGATTCGAAGGTTGCGGATGATCTCGACGCGTTCGAGCGAATCGACATCACTGTGAATGTAGGTGACGCGGATCGATAGATTCGCCAGGTAGTCGGTCAGATCCTCGGCCATGCGCTTGGTTAGCGTCGTCACGAGCACACGCTCGCTCTTGGCAACACGTATGCGTATCTCACCGACAAGGTCGTCGATCTGATTGTGAACCGGTCGGATCTCGATGCGTGGGTCAAGCAACCCGGTCGGTCGGATGATCTGCTCGGCAACCACACCCATACACTTCTCGAGCTCGTAGTCGCCCGGTGTAGCCGATACATAAATCGCCTGGTGGATATGGGATTCAAACTCTTCAAATCGCAGTGGGCGGTTTTCCAATGCGCTAGGCAGACGGAACCCATGTTCCACCAGCGTCATCTTGCGCTGCCGGTCGCCATTGTACATGGCTCTGAGCTGAGGAATTGTTGCATGACTCTCGTCGAGCACAAGAAGGAAGTCCTCCGGGAAATAGTCCATCAGACAGTTCGGTGCATCACCGGGCTTGCGACCGGAAAGGTGCATGGAATAGTTCTCGATCCCGGAGCAGTAGCCTACCTCCTTCATCATTTCAAGGTCATAGAGCGTGCGCTGCTCCAGTCGCTGTGCCTCTAGCCCCTTTTCAAGTTCGCGTAGCTCGCCGAGACGCGATACCAGCTCGTCCTTGATGTCCACCATGGCCCGCGACAACTGGGACTGAGAGGTCACGAACAGACGTGCCGGATAGAGAAGGATGCTCTCGGCACGTTCAATCAGGCGACCGTCGCGCCGGTCGATCCACGAGACCTTCTCGATGACATCATCAAAGATCTCTACCCGCAACGCGCGCGTGTCCTCACCGGCCGGAACGATATCCACCACGTCTCCACGTACTCGAAAGGTGCCGCGAATGAACTCGAAGTCGTTCCGTGAGTAGTGGATGTCGTTTAAACGGTATAGCAGGCGTTGGCGGCTGATCTCCATGCCTTCTTTGAGCAACAGTAACTGGTCTTTGAAGTCAGCTTTGGCACCGATGCCATAGATACATGAAACCGAGGCTATCACGATCACGTCACGTCGACCTTCAACCAGTGCCGTTGTTGCCCGTAGTCTGAGTCGATCGATCTCATCATTGATCGAAAAGTCTTTTTCGATGAACAGATCAGATTGCGGGACGTAGGCCTCGGGCTGGTAGTAGTCGTAGTACGAGATGAAGAATTCAACGGCGTTATTCGGGAAGAACGATTTGAACTCTCCGTAGAGCTGCGCCGCTAGGGTCTTGTTGGGAGAGATGACCAGTGTCGGCCGTTGCGTCTGAGTGATGACGTTCGAGATCGTAAACGTCTTTCCGGAACCTGTCACGCCCAGTAACGTCTGCTCGCGACGCCCCGTCTGGAGACCATCGACGAGTTCGGCGATGGCCTTCGGCTGGTCGCCCGAGGGCAGGTACTTCGTCACGAGCTCAAACGCTGACATGGATATACACGGTATTGAGAGGGATCAAGACTGCGAACGTACGGCCAATGAGCGATATTCGCAGTATGTCATGGAGCTCCTTCTTTCACGCTTCATCCGAGAATGAATGGCAGCGCAGGATTCTGCGCGTTGTGCTTCTCGGCATTCTGCTGCGACTGGTGATGGCCTTTGCCATCGTCCCGGGGATGCAGCAGATGGGAGACGGGCCCGCCTACGTTAGACAGGTTCATCAGATCTTTGCCGGAACGCTGGACCACTTCTACTTTCCGCCGGGTACAGCGCTTGTGACAATGCCCGTTTTCGGCATGTTTGGTTTTTCGATTGCTGCCGAACACCTCGCCGGTGTGCTGATCTCGATCGGATTCCTGCTCAGTACCGTGTATCTGGCGCGGTCGATGCAGCTCTCGGGTCGGGCCACTTTCCTGGCAGCTCTGATCGTGGCGCTTTATCCGCATGTAGTTCTGTCAAGCGCCCAGATATCCTCCTTGCCCCTGACGGCCATCTTTGTGAGCATGGCCGTCGGAGGAGCCGTACGTGCCTCTCGAATGGGATCGGTCATTCATTGGTGCATGACCTCACTGTTCTGTGGCCTTGCCGTTCTTACGCGCCCCGGGACGCTTCTTCTGGCCCCCTTGTTGATGATCCTGGGCTGGTCGATGATCCGGCATCGGCCCGAGTATTGGCGACCGGCCTCGGTCGCTGCGACCATCATGGCCGTGATCCTTTGCCTTATGACGCTGCCCGTGGTGTCATTCCATGCCGGCAGGGGGCATGGCAGCGTGCTGGCGACCAATTCGGAATGGAATCTCCTGCTGTCAAACAACCGCTATACCCCGGACTACAAGACCGGACATTTCGGACAGCGGGCGTTGACGGATATTGATGCCGAAGCCGAGACGTTCATAAGAGGCTTTTTCACAGGTGAGACGGCCGAAAATGCCACCCAGCGGCAGCGAGAGGTCATGCTTGATTCCGCCCGCCGCTACATGGCGCAGAATCCGGGTCGGACCGCTTGGAGAATGACCAATCGCGTGCGAGGGTTCTTCGGTTGTGACTACACGGCCGCGCGGGAACTACAATTGGTTTTTGGATACTCGGACGCCGTTTTTGGGCTCGTGATGATGGCCGAAGGGGGCTTTTTTCTGCTTGTTCTTTGCGGCTGGCTCGTCTTTATCGTCGCATATACAGCGTCACCTGTACCCGGTCGATGGTTCCATGTTGCGCTTCTGGTGGTCATCATAGCCCCGCATATTGTGGCATTTTCCCTGGCAAAGTACCATTTGCCCCTTGTGCCCATCATGATCTGCGCCAGCGGCTTGGTCGGCTCCTGGTTGCTCAACCCCTCCGGAGAGTGCAACGCGACCTTTAGCAAACGCCGCAAGGTGTTGGTAATTTTAGGTGTTGCGCTGGCTTTCGTGCAGGTTGAGCACCTATATAACCTCGTGATACTCCGCTGAAAAGGGGCTAGGAAAAGAGTGGCGAACGGTTAAAAACGCCGTATCTTAGCCCTCTTTCCCAACTGCTAGTGAGCCGCCGCTACATGAAGCTCTCCGAGTTCAAGTTCTCCGTCCCGAAGAATGCCATTGCCAAGAACCCTGTTACGCCCCGTGAAAGTGCCAAAATGATGGTACTGAACCGGGAGACCGGGGAGATGGAGGATAAGACCTTCAAGGATATCCTGTCCTACATGAACGCCGGAGATGTGATCGTTCTGAACGATACGAAGGTCTTCCCGGCGCGACTTTTCGGCAAGAAAGAAAAGACCAACGCCAAGATCGAGGTTATGCTTCTGCGTGAGCTCAAGGCACAGGAACGCATCTGGGACGTATTGGTGGAGCCGGCCCGCAAGGTCCGCATCGGTAATAAGATCTACTTCGACAACAACCGATTTTACTGCGAGATCATCGACAATACGACATCCCGCGGGCGCACCGTGCGGTTTTCTTACGACGGCGATCTACACGAAGTGATCGAGACCATCGGCCAGATGCCTATCCCGGAGTACATCAAGCGCGAACCGACCGAAGACGACAAGAAGGATTATCAATGCGTTTTTGCCAATCCCGCGAAGGTCGGTTCGATAGCGCCACCGACGGCAGGACTGCACTTCTCCGAGAAATTGCTGAAGGCTGCCGAGAAGAAGGGGATCAAGATCGCGACTGTCCAGCTCAATATCGGTCAGGGTGTGTTCGAAACCATTGAGGTGGAGGATCTAACCAAGCACCGCATGTACAGCGAGTACTTTGAGATCACGAAAGATTCTGCCGACGTTATCAATAAAGCGCTCAAGTCCAAGCGGAACGTCTACGCCGTTGGATGCAGTGTTGTCCGTGCGCTGGAATCCAGTGTTCTGACCAGTGGCATCGTAAAGCCCAACAGGGGATGGACCGACAAGTTCATCCATCCTCCATACGAGTTCAAGATCGCCAACCGGTTCATCACCAACTTCCACCAGCCGGCATCACCATCACTGCTTGTTGCTACGGCATATGCCGGTGGCAAGGATGCGATGTTCAAGGCCTACAAGCGTGCGATGAAGAGCGATTACCGCCTGTTTGCCTACGGTGACGCACTCATGATCATTTAAGCATCGTAACTGAACGTTCTCGACACGGCCAGAAATCAGGAGAGTCTCAATGAGTGCATTTGCAGAGCTGCAGCACGTGATGAACACGGCTGCTGACCTCAGTGCTGCCGCTGCCGTTCTTGGTTGGGACCAAGAGACCTACATGCCCGAAGGTTCAGTGCAGGGTCGTGCCGACCAGATGGGCACGCTCTCGTCTGTCATTCACGAGACGATGACCAGAACGCGAACAGCTGAGATCGCCGAACGAGTGCGCGCGGAAATGAGCCAGTATCCTCAGAGGCAGCATGGCATCAGCCGGGCATTTTTGCGCGACTATGACATGTCCAAGAAGCTGCCGGCCGAGCATGTGGAAGACATGGCCCGCACCGCTGCCATGGCGCAGGACGCGTGGAAGCGGGCCCGCGCGGCATCGGACTTCTCGATTTTCCAGCCCCTTCTGCAGCACATTGTCGACCTAAAACGTCGCGAGGCGGACCTACTCGGACCGACCGAGCACCCGTACGATGCGCTTCTGGACCAGTTCGAGCCCGGCCTCACAGTTAGTGGGCTGGCACCGGTGTTTGAAGAACTGCGTGCCGGCACGGTCGAACTCATCGGACAGATCGGGCAGGTGCAGGACCGGGTTGCCGACGCAGTTCTGTACCGAACGTATCCAACATCCGAACAGCAATCGGTAGCCACATCGATCATCAGCCGCCTCGGTTTCGACCTCAATACGGGTCGTGTAGACCTTTCGGCACATCCGTTCTGCACCAACTTCGGTAATCGTGACGTACGCCTCACAACGCGGATTCGGCAGAACGACCTGCGGTCGTGCCTGTTTGGACTGATACATGAGGCCGGTCACGGAATGTACGAACAGGGGATCGCCGACGACCTCAACCGTACTTCGGCAGGAGGCGGCGCAAGCATGGGTATACATGAGTCGCAGTCACTGTTCTGGGAGAACGTGGTTGCGCGAAGCGAAGAGTTCTGGACGTGGGCTTTTCCTATTCTCAGAGACCGATTTCCGGAGCAGCTCGCTGGCGAATCCGTGCGGTCGTTTTACTGTGCGATAAACTCCATGCGTCCTTCGCTCAATCGGGTTGAGAGCGATGAGCTGACATACAACCTGCACATCATTCTGCGGTTTGAGATCGAGCGGAGCCTCATCGATGGTACGCTGTCGGTTGCCGACATTCCGGAAGTGTGGAACGAAAAGATGCGCACCTCTGTGGGTGTCGTGCCTCCGAACGATGCCGAAGGCTGCCTTCAGGACGTGCACTGGTCGTTTGGAGGCATTGGGTACTTCCCATCCTACACGCTCGGCAAGCTCTATGCGGCCATGGAGTGGAATGCCATGCAGGTGGCGATACCAACCGTGCGGCAGCAGATCGCCGGCGGCAAGTTCGATGAGATCCTGGCTTGGCTGCGGACAAATATCCATTCGTGTGGCCGCACGGAAACACCCGATGAGATCATCCGGCGAGTATGTTCTCGCCCACTGACAGCTAACGACTTCCTTGCCTACGTTGGTGCCAAGGCACGCGACGTATATGGCTTCTAAGGACTTTGGCCGTTTCGTCGAACGTTTTCTCTCGACCATAAACGTCGGAATCGATCTGCCGGCGGACGTCGAGGTACTCCGTCCGTACACCGATCCGGAAGTGCAACGAGTGCTTCGGCTGGTGTGCCGGAAATACTACGCTGGGGGGCATCCGCGTGTTGGAGTATGGGGCATCAATCCCGGTCGATTCGGCGCTGGTGTGACGGGGCTTTCATTTACCGATCCGTGGGCCGTGGTGCACGATCTGGCAATTCCGACCACGCTTGAAGGTCGGCGTGAACTGTCGGCGGAGTTCATCTCGCGAGTGATCACCGCCTACGGCGGACCACAAGTGTTCTACCGTGACGTGTATATGTCAGCACTTTGCCCTCTGGGCTTTACCCGTCATGGCGTGAACATTAACTTCTACGACGATACGCAGCTGGCGATATCCATCCGACCCAAGATCATCGAGTGGATGGGCGCAGCCTTGGATGCCGGTGTGCGACGTGATGTGTCCATCGTGCTTGGAGCGGGGAAACTTCGTTCCTACATGAACAGACACATACGGACAAACGTCGGGATCACTGAGGTGGTCTACCTCGATCATCCTCGGTACATCATGCAGTATCGACGTCGGGACGTGGACGAGTATGTTGAGCTATACGTCGAGACCATCCGCTCGTGCTTCAACTCAGTCCTGCGCTAGTTTCTTTGCGATAAGGGCGTGCAGCTCTGACGAAAGCTGCTCGCACTCCGCCGCGCCCATGGTCCAAACGCCTAACGGTACTGCCGCGGCATCGCCGCTGAGTGCAGCATAGTCCTCGGTGCGCATCGACATGATCGTGCGCACCACATTCATAGGTGTCAGATCATCGAGCAGAACGCCGATCCCTAGTCGTTCAAAGAATTGACCGGTTTCTACTGATCGCTGAGCGATCGGAACGACACCTGCTCGGCCCCCCTCATAGATGCGATTGGCCAGTGCCCAGGTCGAATTCTGACCTTCCCAGAACATATCGATCGTCCAGTTGAAGTGCACATGATCATAGATCGCATCGAGATCATCTGGGTACGTGTATGGCCCGCGAAAATCAATCCATGGATTAGCCGCCACGACAAGGTCAAAGTCGGGAATCTGATCATACGACACGCGACCACGGATCACCACGCGAATGCTGCCGTTACTTTGCAATGTCACCGCATTGAGGATGGCAAGACTCTTCGCGCACCGGATCGCACCGTTCCAGGCGATCACCCAAGGGGGGGCATCGGCTGGGGGACGTGATGCTGACAAGGGGGCGAGCCCAAACACACGATTCTCGACGAGCACAACGGGAAGGTTGATGCGAGCAATGTCGTGGAAGTAATGTTCGACGTAGGCGGGTGAGCTCGTGATCAGCCCGGCGCACGAGGCCGCTAGATGTCGTTCAAGTACGCGCAGAAGTCGAGCTGCTAGACCACCTCCGAGCATTAGGCGGTGGATATCGAGACACTCGTACACGACCGGCGTCCGCTTTCCCGTGCGTCTGGCAGCAATAACCGCCAGCAGCAGCATTTCCAGATTTCGGGCGATGAAAAGGTCGGCATTGGCCGCAGATGCTTCCCTTCTGCCGATTGTCAGCACCTGGCGCAGAACGGCACCGATGCGGTGAAGGAATCGGGCATTATGGGTGCGTCCGAGGACCACCGCGTCAGAGCCTTCCGGCATTCGGTGGACATCATCCCGCACGAAGCCAAGAGTTGTTACGTTTGCACCTGACGCGGCGAGCATTGCCACGCGACGGTGCACAGCGGCGTCATTGACGTCGTGGACAAACAGGCATATGTTGAGCCCCTTCATTGACCTCAATAATAGTCACGCTTCCACAATCACACTGCAGTTGTGCAGACAGTTATGAAACTTGAATGGATTCCCTCGGCGCTGATCGCCGTAGCTATCGTTACCACGGCCAGTATTCTCGGCTCATCGTGGTCAGAAACGCGAGAACGCAACGAGAAGATCTCAGTCACGGGGCTTGCCCAACGGGATTTTGCGAGCGACGTGATCGTTTGGCGCGGCAGCTACGAGCGTAAGGCCATGGTTCTGAGCCAAGCCTATACACTCATCAAGAATGACGCTGATGTCATACGACGGTACCTTCAGGAGCGCAGCGTTGACGCAAAGGAGATCGTTTTTGGAGCGGTCGAGATTAACAAGTCATTCAAGGATGTGCTGGTTGGCGACAACACCGTTCGCGAGTTTGACGGATACCTTCTAACGCAGAGCGTGAAGATCGAAAGCCGCAACGTGGACCACATCGAGAGCCTCGGCCGTCAGATCTCTGAACTTCTGAATATGGGCGTCGAACTGCAGTCACAGGTTCCCCTGTACTACTATTCTAAGCTCAATGAGCTAAAGATCGACCTTCTGGCAAAGGCCTCCGCTGACGGACGGGTGCGTGCTCAGACAATAGCCGAGAACTCCGGTAGCGGGCTTGGCCGACTTTATCGGTCCGATATGGGGACCTTTCAGATCACGGCCCCAAACAGTGATGAGCAGTATACATGGGGTGGGGCGTTCAACACCACCAGCCGGAGAAAGACTGCAAGCGTCACGGTCCGGATGGATTTCTTGGTGAACTAGAGGATGTCGCATTCCGAATCCTGCAGTAAATTCCCCTCGAATTCTAGGGACAGAATATGACATTGCGTGCTCTTGTAGCGGTCGCGTTGACTGTTACGTCTTTTTCATTTGCTTCCGCAACCACAAGTGATCCTGGATCGCTTCGCATCGGATTAATGTACAACGGTGGTCAGTGGCCTTCTCATGTCATTGCCGTTGCGCATACACGCGGTGTGGATCTCTGGATCACCACTACTGGTGTTATCTGCGACGAATACACGATAAAGGACAACGTTCGCACGGGTTTTGTGTATCAGGAGCTGTTTGCCGGTGCAACATTGCTTGACCAAACCCGGGATGCAGAGCATACCCGAATCGCAATGTTTCGTGGCGGCATGCAAGCTCCCTTGACCACCTATGCATCGTCGGCACAGCCCGTACGATTCCGGTATCCATCGGGTGCGGTTCTTTCGCTATCGGTCGGTCCAGACGGTCGCATCGGGCGCACTATCGAGGCTGGTATGGAATCTCTTGCCAGCACAGTAACCATCAAACGTTTCGGTGGATTGGGTCATCAGATCAATAATGCAACGAAGGCCGGCTCATTTGTCTATGGCTCCTATATCGGCGGCGGTGCATTCGATGCGATCTTCGGAATTGAACTCGCCTCTACTGGTAACTTTCTTGTATCCGGAAGCACCGCACAGCTGACGGTCCCTGCAGGGGTAGGGGGCTATTCAAAATCGATCAAGGCCGACGTTGACGCTTACGTTCTGCTGTGCGACCCGAAGTTTCAACGCATCCTGGCCATGACATTCATCGGCGGTGGTGCCGCTGATCGCGTCCGTGCCATGAATGTCGACGGTCAGCAGAATGTATACCTGGCCATTGAAACGACTTCGAATGACATGCCGACGACACCGGCTGCGCAATTCAAAACGCTGAAAGCCGGAACCGACGCGTACGTCGCAAAGTTCGACTCGACACTCACTAAGCTGCTGACTGGCTTCTACCACGGTGGTAATCGCGAAGATGTACCACGCGGCATCGACGTCGATGAAGCCGGGCTTATCTATCTGGCAGGGGGCACAACATCTACGGCGAACTTCCCAAACAACATGACGCCGACAGCTAATCTTGTCTGGCAGTATCAGGATGGTCGCGACACGAGAACAAAGACGGTACCGATTTCGAGCGGCATCTCGAATCTTGGCCAATCGGACGGTTTTATTGCGATCTACTCACCGACAGGTAGCATGCAAAAGTCACGCTACTACGGCAGAGAGGGCAACGAGGTGTTCACTGGTGTATCGGTTGATAGTCGTGGCTACGTGGTACTAACCGGAACGACAACATCTACGAGTTTTGAATCCGTGCCGATTGCCGATCCAACCTGGAACGGCCGGCTTCCCTACGACCGAACCTTCAACGGCGGTACAACCGACGCTTTTGTGGTGAAGATGACCAGTGGTCTGACGTTCTCTCAGACCGATGGCGTAACATTTTCGACACTGTTCGGTGGAAATCGTGAGGATGAACCTGTGTCGTTGTGGCTCGATGCCGATGGTCGAATATTCATCGGCGGCAACACTACTTCAACCAATATGCCAACGTCCGGATCGGTCTATTCTACGCCGCTTGGACAGCAAGATGGATTCGTTGCTCAGATCGCCGACAATGGCACGCAGGTGCTGGGATGCACGTATATCGGCGGTAGCGGGAACGACATCGTGCGAAAGGTCCGTCCAAGCAATCGTACTTCGGCGTTTCTGGTCTCCGGTTCAACTTCTTCGAGCGACTTCCCGACCGAAGGCTTCGGTGTTACCACGGAGCGTTTCGGTCTGACGGATGGCTTCGTGACGATGATGAATTTTGCCTCGCTGACTGTCTCGACGTTGCTGACGGGTCTTGAGTCCGACACGGTCGTTGATGCCGTTCTGGATTTCCGAGGAGACATTCTCATCGCAGCAAACTCAACATCGACGAATCTCTTCAAGCACGATTCGGCTTATGCCGGATATTCCGGTGCGTCTGACGGATACCTGACGAAGTTTGCCCCGGGGAGTCTTGAGATCGTCACTCCGAAGGGTGGGGAAGTCTACTGCGTTGGTGTCAGTAAGCCCCTTGCATGGGATGCATCGGGAGTGACGGACACGACAAAGTTCCGCATTGAGTATTCACTTGAGGGCTCGGGCAAGTGGAGTGAACTGGTCAAGAGCGTCGGTGGACGTTCCTATCTGTGGAAGATTCCGGCTAACATTCCCGCTGGGTCCTACATTCTCCGTATTTCGACCGTCAATGGGCATGTAAGCACGCTCACCACACCGTTCACGATTGATGTAGCCCCGACCATCACCAAGCAGCCGACTTCCACGGTCGTGTGTCAGGGGGCTCGGCTGTCGCTTTCGGTAACGTCCTCCAGCGTCGCCTCAAAGTATCAATGGCGCAAAGATGGGGTGAACATTCAGGGGGCGACGAGTGCGACCCTGACGGTCGATACAGCTGCCGCATCCAGCGCTGGCAGATACGACTGCGTCATCACCGGCGAATGTCCGCCGGCCATAACAACACAACCGGCAACAGTCACCGTTACGCAGCGTCCGGCGGTTACAACGCAGCCCGTTTCACAGACCGTCGACGAAGGCAAGCCCCTATCGCTAAGCGTCGTGGCAGCAGGTGTGGGGCTTTCCTATCAATGGAAGAGAGACGGTTCAAGCATCAATGGTGCGACAAATCCGACACTCAGCATTAGCAGTGCGACCAAGGCCGATGAAGGCTCGTACGTCTGCGAAGTCGCAGGGTCCTGCGGCAGCGTGAGCACTCAGGCCGCCATTGTCAAGGTCAACAGCGGAACGTCCGTCCTGGAAGTTGAATCAGTTGCTGGACGAATGACAGTCGTCGGCCCGCAGCCGGCTGTCGATGCGGTCACGATCGGCCTTCAACTGGTCCGTCCGCAGGACCTTACAGCTCGATTCTTTGATGCACAGGGTCGGGTGCTTACTGCGCTTTCTCTGGGCCTTATCAATGCCGGTGATCACATAACAACACTCAGTGTTGCCGATCTTTCAGAAGGTGTGGTCATGCTCGAAGTCAGCTCCGAGACCGCTCGCTGGATGTTGCCGGTCGTCATCAGACGCTAGAAGACTCCTGATCAGTCTGCGCCGGGTTTGGTCATTCAGCCCCACGCATGTATTTTCGCAGTCCTAAAAGCCAATGTAGCTCAGCTGGTAGAGCAGCTCATTCGTAATGAGCAGGTCACCGGTTCAAGTCCGGTCATTGGCTCGAAAGCCCCTAGACACAGCGTCGAAGGGGCTTTTTTCAACCACGCATAGATTCGAATTCCTCGGGTTTAAGTGATACAAAAGCGCTTGATGATCGTTCTTCTGGCTGCGAGCATTGCTGCTGTGGCTGGCTGCGAATCAGCCACGCAGTTCGGTGAGCCCGTCACGGGTCCGTCCGTGAGCGTCAGAACTGCGCTGGATCACCGGTCGGTAGGTAGGACGCTGACGGTCGAAGGGTCTATTCACGAAGTGTGCCGCGACGAGGGATGCTGGTTCATTCTCGCCGATGACTCAAGTGAAATCACCGTGCGGTATGTGGCCGACAACGGTCTGGGCATTCCGGTTATCAGCAAGGGTCGAGCGCGTGTGCGTGCCGTTGTTCGTGATACCGTGATCGGCAAGAACCGCGTGCCGGAACTGCGGGCCGTAGGAGTTCAGCTTCTTGGGGAATGATCTGCTAGTAACCGCCTTGCGGCACAATCGTAACTTTGCGCTATGAAACTCGTCGTCATGCTCGTCGGTATCCTCGGTGGCCTCGTGCTGATGACCTTCCCCGGAGGGATCGATCGTGCGAAGCCCACGTGGTGGAAGCTGCTGACGGTGTTTGGCATGACGCTGACGTGTATCGTCGGACTCTTTCCGCCGCTGGCAGGTAGCATTACTGACGTCGTGATCCAGCACCGAGCCGACTCGCTAAAGGTCGTTCCTGCGTTGGTGCGCCTTGTGCCGCGGACGGATGCTTCTGCGTCGGGCATGGTTTCGCTTACCGATGCTCGCGATAAACGCGTTGAGATCGATGGTCGCCCATCCGGGAATGTGGCTGCTGAGCTTGCTGGACTTCCTACGGACGCCGATGTTGTTCTCGGCCTCAGACGACTGGATCGTGACAACATCTTTGAGATCAGCTCGGTTGTTGCCGTCAAGCCCCTTATCACCATGCCGTACATCGTTGGCCTTGAGGAGCGTGCACGTATAATGTTCTTTCATGTGCCTCTGTCGTGGATCGCAACGATCGCCTACTTCCTGGCGATGATGGCCTCGATAAGGCATCTACGCACGAGGCGTCTTGAGCACGATGATGTGTCTGAAGTAACGGCGGCCCTTGGAACACTCTTCACCGTGCTTGCGACACTTACCGGAGCGGTGTGGGCGAAGTTCAACTGGGGAACGTTCTGGAATTGGGATCCCCGTCAGACGTCGATCATGCTGCTGCTGCTCATCTACGCAGCATACTTCCTACTGCGGTCTACTATCGAAGATCCGGAACGTCGCGCTCGGCTCGGTTCGGTGTACGCCATCATCGCATTTCCGACTGTACCGTTTCTAATCTTCGTCCTGCCTCGGCTGCTGCCTGGATTGCACCCGGGAAGCGCCGACGACAACAATCTCGGTCCACTTTTGAGTCCACGCTCCGATGCGATCAATCCGATCAAGACCGCCGTGTTTGGACTTGCACTGTTTTCTTTCACGCTTGTTTTTGCGTGGCTCGTGAACATCCGCCTGCGACTTTTGCGAATTGCGCGGCGTCGGGCATTACCATCGGAGATAGCATGATACAGTTTCTGACCGACCAGCCAATCTATGTCGTCCTGACAACAGTTCTGGTCGTCTGGCTCGGCATCGCCGGGTATCTGCAACGCATCGACACGCGCATCAGCGAACTAGAACAGGGCAACGATCGTTAACATGCCAATGACGCAAAATCCTTCTCCCCGCAGGCTTCCGTGGAAGATCATTATCACGGGCCTGGTGATCACCGTCTTCGGAGTTCTCGGTATCACCTCGTTGATGTCAAGTTCCGTTGAGTACACCAACGTCGAACGTGCCGAGAAACTCGGTAAGACCGTTCAGGTCGTCGGAACATGGGTTAAGGAAAGCGGCGCGACGTATGATCAGCATCGCAATACGTTTTCCTTTTCTCTTCGTGACCAGCAAGGACAGATTGTGCCGGTGGTACTGGCCGGAGCCAAGCCGAACAACTTTGAAATTGCTGTCAGCGTTGTTGCCAAGGGTAGAATGGAGAACGGCGTGTTTCAAGCCTCTGCGGTACTGACGAAGTGCCCGTCGAAGTACGAAGGGCAGGCCGAGCAGTGATCCGCAGAATCGTCATTATCGGCGCAGCTATCTGCATTCCCATCATTGTTTATATGGCGCTTACTCATGGTCAGCCCCCTTCGGTTAGCTTTGACGAGGCCATTGAGCGCACGCAGCACACCAGCGAGTCAGATCCGGCATCCAAGGTCCTTGTCGAAGCTGAAGTCGTCACCGTTGAGTCCGCCTCGGACATGACGGCAAAGGATTCCAAGGGCATCGTCTTTCGAATCGAGTATACTGGGACGGCACCGGATAGTCCCTTCACACCGGGTAAGCATCTTCGACTCGTTGGTCACGTCCACGGCGGTACGCCACCTTTGTTTCACGCAACACAGGCGCTGAGCAAATGATCGGTCAGCTCGGTATCCATCTACTCTTTGGCATCTCCGTTGCGGCAACGGTCATCTATGGCCTAGCGGTGCGCCGCGCGTCGGCTGATCTCGAGACCATCGGTCGGTGGCTCTTTCGGACGCTCACAGCCGGACTTCTAGTTTCGGCCGTTGCGCTCGTTTGGCTGATCGTCACGCATAGTTTCGAGTACACCTACGTGTGGAATTACTCCTCGCGTGAGCTTCCGCTGCACCTGCTCGTAGCTTGTTTTTACTCCGGGCAGGAAGGCAGCATCCTTCTGTGGACGCTACTGGTGGCTGGCATCGGTAGCGTTCTGCAACCGTATGCCCGACGCCATGGATATGAATCAAGCGTGATGCTCTTCTACGGGCTGATCCTGAGTTTCTTGACGCTCCTGATGGTTGCCAAGAATCCCTTTGCCTACTACCACGAGACCTTCGCAGCAAACGGTCTGACGATGGCCGACCTTCCGGAGAACGGAAGGGGGCTGAATCCGCTGCTGCACAATGCATGGATCACCATCCATCCGCCGATCCTGTTCACGGGTTTTGCTTCGATGTCGGTGAGCTTTGCCTTTGCCATGGCCGGACTTCTTCGCAGGGAGTATCATCGGTGGATCGACATCGCGCTGCCGTGGACGCTCTTCGGGACCGCAGTTCTTGGTTTCGGAATAATGCTCGGCGGATTCTGGGCATACGAAACGCTTGGATGGGGCGGCTTCTGGGGTTGGGACCCGGTGGAGAACTCGTCACTGATTCCATGGCTCGTCGTTGTGGCCTTGGTTCATACGATGCTGGTGCAGAAGCGTACGCGCGGACTGGTCAAAACGAATATGGTGCTCGCCGTTGTCAGCTTTGTCATGGTGCTGTATTCGACGTTCTTGACGCGCAGCGGCGTGCTGGGCGACACGTCGGTGCATTCATTTGTCGACCCGGGGAAGTTCGCTTTCTGGATCCTATTGATCTTCATGATAGTGTTCACGATTCTTGGAACGGGGCTTGTTATTGCCCGCCGGCGTGATATGAACATTCACCGCGAAGAGTTCGGCGTCAGGACCCGCGAGTTCATGCTCTCGATCGGAGCTTCATTGACGATGGCTAGCGCCGTGTTTGTGACGATCGGAACATCGTGGCCCGTCATCATGGAGGTGCTTGCTCTGCCAAAGGTTGCCGTAGCCATCGATTTCTACAATCAGATCCACCGCTATCTCGTGCCGGCCGTACTGATTGTCAATGGTCTTTCGCTGGTGGTTCTCTGGCGGTCAACGTCTATCGACCGTCTCAAGCGCGGAGTCCTACCTGCTGCTATTGTTGCCGTGGCCGGCACGGTACTGCTTGCCGCCTTTGGCATTCGCGATATCTGGCCGCTTACTCTTGGATTTGCTGCGTGGTTTTCGCTTGCGATCAACCTGCGTGAAGCAGCGCGTCTTGCACGATCCGGTCCGTCGATGATAGGCGCTTATGTTTCACATACTGGCATTGCTTTGTTGATGTTCGGTGTGATCTGCACAGCATCTTATTCGACAA
This sequence comes from Chitinophaga pinensis, assembly GCA_943372295.1. GTDB lineage: Bacteria > Bacteroidota > Ignavibacteria > Kapaibacteriales > Kapaibacteriaceae > UBA10438. Next base: position 2,038 of record CALRYC010000026.1, on the reverse strand, counting down.
CCTATCATGCCGTACTCGTTCACGGACAGGCGCAGAACGTCGGACCATACACGCTGACCTATCTCGGCAAGGAGCAGGTGGAGCGACATTTCAAGGACCGGGAAAAGTTCCGATACTACGTGCGCATTGAACGTGACGGACAGCGTCGCGTTGTTGCTCCTGTGCTGTATTGGAGTGACTTCAATCAGCGCCAGTCGGCCTTCCTTGAGCCCGGCATCCGTTGGGGATTGCTGAACGATCTCTATGTCTCGCCCAAAGCAACGGGACGCGAAGACGTTCTCAATGCTACGACCATCATGCGCGGCGGCAGCATCAAAGCGCCGGTCGACACCTCTGTGACGCTTGCACTCGAACGGTTTACGATGCCGATGGAGGAGGGGGCTACTGAGGATGGCCGCATGCAGATGGCCGGTCTTGTCACGGCCACGCGCAACGGCCAGTCGAGTTCGCTGCGTCTGCTGACGCGCATAAGTACGACATCTTCCGGACCGGCTTTCGATCCTGTCTGGGTGCCACTTCCTGGGTCTACTTTTTCGGTCGGTCTGATCGAGATCCGTCGTAACAATGACGATCCAACCAAATCGACTGGCACGGTCGCCTTCTATGATGCATCGAAACCAATGCCACGCGCCCGTGAGGAGTTTACGGTAGAGTTCAGTGACAAACCGCTGATCTCTTTGGTGTGGTTTGGAGTGATCGCCATGGTTGCAGGATTCGGTCTGTCCATTGGACGCTCGGTCTCAGCACTCAAGAAGAAGGAGTCTCTCTCGAGCGTTGAGCTCACGCCAGCCGCCGGTGCTGAGGGCAAGGTCGACCAGCCTGAGTCCGCCGCTTGAGTGACGTAAGAGGCGCAATGTCGGATAACCGATTTGAGCCGTCATTTTGCGAACCTGCCTGTTCTTTCCCTCATAAAGCGTAATGTCAAGCCATGTCGTTGGGATGGTCTTTCTGACCCGGATAGGGGGCACGCGCTCGGCAATCGGTGGGGGCTGGTCCATGATGGTGATAGTGCACGGGAGTGCATGAAACATCCGCAGACGCAGACCATGTCGCATGAGGTCGAGTTCGTGCTCATGCGGCCGCCCTTCGACCTGTACCCAGTACGAACGGGGATGGCGCCGGTCAGGCTCCAATAGGGGAGCCACAAGCCCCTTTTCATCGGATAAGAGAAGTAGACCCTCACTATCGGCATCGAGTCTTCCTACGGGATAGACCCCCAAGGGGAATTCGTAATCGGCCAGTGTTCGACTAGTGCTGCCCGGTTCCGGTGTGAACTGCGACAGCACACCGAAGGGCTTGTAAAACGCGATGATCATCTCAGGAAGTACACGCCGATGGGCTGACCCTCAAGTGTCGTGCCTACGTACTGTCCGCGTAGATCATAATAGCCGCGCATTCCGACGATAGGGGGCTTGGGCAGACGTGGATCGAAGAGCCGCTTTCGATCATCTGCCTCGCAGACCGACGTTGTGATCAGTTCGCCGGAGACGTACCGCGTTACCACTCGTAGGGACTGTCCGGCTCCATCGGACCACGTCGCAGAATCTAAACTAATGGATGACGAGTCTGAAAGACCAAGCGTATGCCGCCCGGCGACAAGCCCTAGCGTATCACCAAGACGGAGCGCGGAGATCGGGCTGGTTATGTCGATGAACATCGTAGTGCTTGATGTGTCACGTCGGCCTCGACCGGATGGAACGAATGAGGAGGCATCGAACGCTACCGTGAATCGCACGCTGCGAATGCCTGTCAGACCTTCAAAATTGCGCTGGTCGACGCTGTCGAGGATAACGACAATGGTGTCATCCTGGCCCGGTTGACCCCGGGCGCTCAGCGCTCGCAGGCGAAGCACGGGGTCGTACAGGCGCTCAAAGGCCATGCCCCCGGTATACCCGTAGGACTCAGCGTTTCCGTAGCCATAGACAAACACGCCAAAGGCAGAATCGGCGCGGAGTCCATGAGCACCCGCTTCTACCGGAATCGTTACGATGGAGTTGGTCGTGCCGAGGATCGACCTTACCGTAGCGGAATAGGTCTT
>CALRYC010000025.1:0-30295 GCA_943372295.1 Chitinophaga pinensis | reverse complement strand
TATGATTGCTCTTCGTATGTGCTTCTCACTGAATGGCATGGATAACACGGCGTGGCTTGTTCAAAAGCCCGATGACTTTGCGCGCAATACTCTTTCGCGCGAGGTCGACGACGTACACGACCTTCTGGCGCAGATTCGCTCTCATGATGAGTTCGCCGCACTTCGGCAGCGCTGGAACGGACGTCTGGCCATTGCCGGACACTCACGCGGTGGAGGCATTGCCCAGGTTGCGGCTGGCGAACTGATGCTCAATCGCGATGCCGTTGCAGCGAGTTTGCGCGTTGTCGGACTCAACTCCGTCGGCACATGGATGCGCTGGACCGCGCGTCAGGCCGAGGCATGGCGTCGTGCCGGGTATGTAGACGTTAACAACCAGCGTACCGGGCAGACCGTGCGAATCAACGCGAGCTTTGTGGATGACCTCGAAGTAAACGCCGAACGGCTATCGCTTGCGCAGGCCGTCGAACGCCTGGATGGACGGATGCTCTTTGTTCACGCCGCGCAGGACCTCACGGTGCCCCTTGCCGAGATCCGTGAGCTTGCCCTGCATGCACCCGGCGGGCCCAATCTGACCGTTATTGAAAACTCAACACATACCTTCGGCATGACGCATCCGGTGGAGCGCATCACGCCGGGATTTCTCGAAGCCTTTACGCAGATGATGAATTGGGTACGGCCGTGACAGCAAAACATCGGCACGGCATGTTGTTAACCGCACTTTTCACCCTTGCCATCACCGGGTGTGAAATGTTTGTCATCGGCTCAACTCAGCGTCGTACACCGGTGATCGAGCGCAGTCAGCGCTCGTCGGCAGGCGTGGTGCACGTGTTCAAGGCCGAGATCGACAGCGGCAATACCACAGCAGCGACAGAGTTGATGGTCGGCCCTACGGGTCGGCCTCTGTTGGCCGTTGAAAAGTATGAGCTGGCCGATGATCTGGTTCGCTGGAGAGCCGTGATGGCCGGTGTGGAGATCTCCGAGACCCGTGTCGATACCGTGTCGGTTTCCTTACACGATGTCACGATCACGCTGGATTACATCCGCAAGATGCAGTTCGGCACGATTCGCAAAGACGGACAGTGGTGGATCACGAAGATCACCGATCTGCGTCGCAAATAACAACGTAACTGAGCGATAAGACGGGCTGGGTCAAGCGGCTTATCAGTGCACCACTGCCACAGGCACTGATCGAACCCCACCTTGTGAACGGATGACGGCTGAATACATGCCCGACGGGATGTCGCTCGTCGATAGCCACACGCTTGTTGACGCACCACCTCCGGTTACTGCTCTGTGCGACGGGATCACCTGGCGGCCGGCGGCATCGACCAGTTCGATCTCAAACGTTCCGGCGTCCTGCGAGCCAAGGTCAATGCGAAGCCTGTCAGTTGCCGGGTTCGGATAGGCATCAATACGCAGCTTCGAAAGGTTCTCGTTGACAGATGCGGCTCCGAGGTGACGCATGACGAAGCCCTGAATCGGGGCGACGTATTCGGCACCATCCGGAGAGATGACAATCGCCCTGGCGGCACCGTCATCGCCCTCAAAACCCTCCTTGATCGCTGTCCACGACTCGCCATAGTTCGTGCTGAGCATCGGACCCGTCGACTTTTCCAGTGTCGCCCAGATCCGACCGCTCTTTCCAATGGAGATCGAGCTGATCCGATTGTTCGTCACGTCGCGATTGTCCCAGCCATTTGTCAGATAGGTCCACGACTCACCGTCATTGGTGGACTTCATGACAACCGCGTTCGGTGTCTTTGTTGACCCGGGAAGCGCATTGCGCCCGACGTAGAGATGCCCCTTTTCGTCAGAGGTCATCTGTCGAAACGTATCATCGCTCTCTCCGGACGATGCATCGGTATCGATGCGCGCCCAGGAGGCACCACCGTTCGTCGTGCGGTAGAGCCCCTTGTTGTAGCTGACAAGCACGAACAGCTTGTCGGAGGTTGGCGAGATGAAGACATCGAAGATAGAATTCGTCGCTGAAGGGATATTCGAGCGGGACACTTCGGTGAATGTCTCTCCGCCATCATTCGAGATGCGCATCAGAAGATTGGTTGGACCACCGTCATAACCAACGAAGATCTGCAGCGCACCCGAGACAAGGGGCTTGAGGTGGAAAAACAGCCGGCTCGATGGCGTCATATTGTTGATCTTGAGATCCAGCTTCCTCCAGTTCTCACCATTATCATCCGAGCGAAGCAGACCCAGACCATAAACCGCCGCGAACAGCACATCGTTCGGGCCAACCTTGATCTGAGCCACCGTGGTAAAGTCCATCCCGGTTGCAATGCCATTCTCCAACGGCTCCCAGTTGGTACCTCTGTCGGTCGTGCGATAGACCTTGCTGAACTGTGTTCCGGCAAAGACATGCCCCTTTGAATTCGCAGCCAGACATACCGTAGGTGCTGGTGGACCGCTCGTCTGCTCCCAGTACTGGGCGCTGGTAACGGCGGTGCAGACAAAAAGGCAGAGGGCGAATCGCAACATGTTCATAGACTTTCCTCGACGGTTGAACGGCGCGCAGCGCAGTGCGGCCGCGTATGTTTGTGACCGGGAAAGTTACCACATTTTCAGAGAGCCATCGACACATGCACATTCACTTCACCGGCATCGGAGGCACCGCCATGGGATCGGTTGCAGTGGCCTGCAGAATGCAGGGACACACCGTTACGGGCAGCGATGGCCCGGTCTATGAACCGATGTGCTCGGTTCTCGACGAAGCGGGAATTGACCGGCGTGAGTCGTACGATGCACAGGCTCTTTCCGACTCTCGGCCGGATCTCGTCGTGATCGGCAATGCGATAAGCCGAGGCAATCCCGAGCTCGAGTTCGTCCTCGATCAGCGCTGGGACATGACCTCCATGGCCGACCTCGTGGGCCGGCTGTTCATCTCACGCAATACGTCAATCGTCTGCTGCGGAACCCACGGCAAGACAACAACATCAAGCATTACTGCCTGGCTTCTTGAGCATGCGGGCCGTAGTCCCGGTTTTCTCATCGGCGGCGTGCCGGGCAACTTCGCGGTAGGATGCCGCCCCGTTCCGTCGCACCTCCACAACACGTATGGCGGGGTCTTCGTCAGCGAGGGCGACGAATACGACACGGCCTTCTTCGACAAGCGCAGCAAGTTCGTGCATTACCGACCGACAATCGCCGTGATCAACAATCTTGAGTTCGACCATGCCGATATCTTCGATGACCTTGAGTCGATCATCCGCAGCTTCCGTCAGATGGTCCGCATCGTGCCGTCGTCGGGCGTCGTGCTGGTCAATGCCGACGACCCCAACGCCATGCGAGCCGCCGAAGGATGCCCTACGAGGCGAGAAACGGTAGGCCTCGCCGGCGACGCCACATGGCGTATCCATGACCTGCTGGAGCAGGGCGAGCAGACTTCGTGGAGTGTCGACTACAACGGCTCGCTCTATGGTCGTTTCACAATGGCCATGCCGGGCCTGCACAATGTGCGCAACTCCACCATGGCTATCGCCTCGACGTTCCACGCCGGGCTGACGCCGCAGGAACAGCAACTGGCAATGCCGGCCTTCCTGCCTCCGAAGCGTCGACTCGAAGTACTCGGTGTATGGAAGGGGGCTGAGATCATTGACGACTTTGCCCACCATCCAACAGCGATCGCCGCGACGATCGCCGCGCTGCACCAGAAGTATCCGGCTGCTCGTATCCACGTCGTGTTTGAGCCCCGTTCCAACACCACCACACGGAACTTCTTTCAGAAGGAGCTCGGCGAGTGTTTTGCCGGTGCTGCGTCGGTGTGCCTTGGGCCTGTCAACCGTCCGGAGAGATACTCTGAGAGTGAGCGGCTCGATACAACACTGCTTGTCGAAGAGATAACCCGCCACGGCGTCGAAGCATTTTCGATCGATTCGGCCCGTGCAGCCGACCCTTCATGGGGCATCGATGCAATGGAGTTTCTCGGTCGCCGCGTCAAGTCGGGTGACGTCGTGGCGATCCTCAGCAATGGCAACGTCGGCGGTCTGCGGCGGATGCTCACCGCATGTGGCGATGGCGCTCAAGGAGATCTACCGTGCCACCGACGCGGAGGCTGCAGCCATCGCCCTCAATGACTTCGAGGAAGGCCCCTGGGGACGCAAGTTTCCCGCCATCACGGCCGCGTGGCGTCGTCAATGGACGCAGGTGATCCCCTTCTTTGCCTACCAACCGGAGGTGCGCAGAATGATCTACACGACCAATCAGATCGAAGCCCTCAACAACAGCAAGATCCGTCGATCGGTCAGGGCATGTGGGCACTTCCCGAGTGACGAGGCGGCCATGAAGCTCGTTTGGCTGCAGTTGCGTGAAGTGACCAAAGATTGGAAGATGCCCGCCAGAGAGTGGCACTCGGCACGAGCCCAGTTCGCTCTCATGTTCGGTGACCGATTCGAGGTGTACAGTTAATCAACCGGCCCGAATCACACAAAATTTATGACACTGCCCGCTTCTTGGTTCTGAAAAGCTTCACACGAAATAGGACAAGCAAGGAAAAGTTGTAAGCAATACACTGGTGCTGAACTCGCAACGAAAGGAACGGCGATGACAGCCAAAGAGCAACGGCGGCATTACAGCCCTGAAGAGAAGGTCAAGATACTACGCGAGCATCTTGAGAAACGACGCCCAGTGTCGGAGATCTGCGAGCAGTCCGGGATCGAGCCGAGTCAGTTCAGTCAATGGAAGGAAGCCTTCTTTGAGGGGGGCGTAGCGACGTTCTCCGCTCGATCTGGTCGTCCGGGCAGATTCACATCAGAGCAGCGCAAAGCGCAACAGTCGGAAGCGGAGATCCGCAGGCTCCAGGAGGTCGTCTCCGAGCTTGCATCCGAGGTTCTGTCGCTAAAAAACAGGACTGGCAGATCATGAGTGGGGTACACGTACCGGACGTCGTGAGCCGTGATGTGGTATCGACCATTGAGTATCTGCATGGACGAACAGGCATATCCCGCCGCACGCTGCTTGGCTGGGTTGGACTTCAGCGCAGTCGATACAACCGGTGGCGTAATACCAAGCCCGCCACAGCAGCACCCGACAAGCTCGACACATGCCCCTGGGAGCTCTTGGAGGAAGAGCGTCAGGCAATTCTGGACTATCACCATGAGATGCTCCAGCACGATCGCAGAGTCGGCTATCGAACCCTGACCTACGAGATGCTTGATAATGACGTAGTCGCATGCAGCGAGTCTTCCGTGTACCGCACACTCAAACACGCTGGCAGGCTTAGCAGCCGCGTGATCGAGCCATCAAAGAAGGGCACGGGGTTCGAACAGCCAACGGCAATTCATGAGCACTGGCATATTGACATCAGCTATCTCTGGGAGTTCGGCCACAAGGCATATCTGGTCACTGTGCTTGACGGCAAGAGTCGCTATATCTTGAGCCACAGCGTGCTGACCAACATCGAGACTGGCTCTATCGAAAAGGTGCTGCAAAAGGCCTCCGAGCGCTTTCCGGATGCCCGTCCGACGCTGATCACCGACAACGGCAGCCAGTTCGTCAGCTCGCAGTTCAGGGGACTGCTAGTCGACTTCGGATTTCAACAGCGACGCACCTCTGTCAACTATCCACAGGCCAATGGGAAGATGGAGCGGCAGTTCCGGACAACGAAAGAGCTGCTTCGGTCTCGATCGATCATCGATTTCGATGATCTTGTTGACAATATCGATCAGATCGTTGACTTCTACTGCAACAGTAGGTATCACTCCGCACTGGGGTTCATCACGCCTGCCGATGCCTTCTTTGGCAGGGAGATGCACATCAAACAGCTACGACGTCGGAAGCTCGACGATGCCAGATACCGACGCAAACTCGTACATTCAAACTTGTTTAACCGAGTGACTCACCAATTTGCTTAGAGATTTCTCTTGGTTGTCCTATTTCAGCTGAAGCGGTACACCAATAAACCGGCCGCTATAACCCGATGTACTAATCAATTAAAACCGAGCATGGCAATTTATCCATCAAGACTACACCTTTAACGCTAATGGGTATAGATTGACTGTGTTCCACCAAAAGGCCCAAAACACATCGGTAATGGCAGGTGTGGTATTGGCATAACCCATGTGTAATACAAAATTATTATAGGTGGCTAAGGTTGGCACCATATTACAAGCAGGCGCATTGGTATAACCACCGGAACCTGTAATCTGAACTGTCGAAAAATTTGCGCCATCCATACTAAACATCATTTGAATGTTGCCAGACGCATCGGGATAGGCTACAAATACACCGCCATTGACTGAACTTACATCTGCACCGTACTTAAGTTCAGGGGAGCCCGACGGCAATGAGAAGTGATTCCATCTATTACCTGGCTGTGTATTATTGGAAATGTACACATCCACATAGCCTGTTTGACTAGCAATCATTAACGATGGATAACTTTGACTTTGACTATTTACATAATTAAACGCTTTTAGCGTATAACCGATTGATCCGGCTGAAATTATCATGAATGAACTATAAACTCCGGCTTGGTCGCCAGGGCGGTAACGTAGACTAGCAATTTGATCGCTGGCGCAATAATAACAGCGTATGTGATTGCCATCGAAATAGAACGTGAATTGATTACTTACAAGCGCAACTGGTGATTGTGCACAAAGGCCCATGCCAGTGTTTAACAGCACTGGGCTGGTCCAATTTCCATTTTGATAAGATGTATACTTCATCATTCCATTGTCGTTATATCCAATGTAACAGTAAGTCCCATCATTAAATATTCTAAAACCTTGCAAGTTGGTGAATGGGTATTGGATTATTGATTGGGTCCAGCTAGCACCTGCACCTGAAACAACCACAATTTGATTGGACGTATTGATATAAGCCACGTACACAATGCCATTAGCGGCAGTAGCCATTGGTGTAGAGTTGGCGCTAATGGGTGAGGCATTAGGCAGGTACCCACCCTGGCCAGTTAAATTCTTGGTGGCCCATGTTTGTGATTGCATGGAGGTCATGGCTAAGTAATTAGTTGGACCATAATTCATGCTGTAAAACACGTAAAAATCGAGATTATTAGAAGTAATCGCTGGTGCGACCATGTTTAACGCTGGGGCTAGGGGTTTTTCTGCTGTGCTCATAATCAATTGTGAGGTTTTAATAGTGAAAGAAACGTTAATGACTAAGGAACAACTACTAAAATATACAGAGAGGCCAGTGCAACAACCTAGGACAATAACACAATCATAATAAAATCATGATAAATATGCATTGCTAATCTTTTACAAGTCGGACGTATGCGCCGAATTTATTCTAAACAGTTTTAAAGGGACTGTCTAGATTTTTGTGTGATCGGGCCATACTTGCCATAGAAGGCAGTGTATGGCGATCAAGAAAGAGCTTGTGGATGAGTTGTTGACGGATGTGGACCCGAAGGAGGTGTTTGCATCCGAAGGTCTGATGGCGGAGTTGAAGAAGGCGCTGGCCGAACGGATGCTGAGCGCCGAGATGGATCATCACCTCAATCAGGAAGGTAGTGCTGAGGCCGATCAAGGCGGGCGCGCTAATCATTGTAACGGGTATAGCAAGAAGTCGGTACTGACCGATAACGGCCAGATCGATCTTGAGATTCCCCTGGATCGACGCGGCACCTTTGAGCCGCAGCTCATTGCCAAGTACCAGCGTCGATTTCCGGGCTTTGATGAGAAGATCGTCTCGATGTAAGCCCGCGGCATGAGCGTGCGGGAGATTCAAGGTTATCTGCGTGATTTATACGGCATAGAGGCCTCACCGCAGCTCATTTCCACGGTGACCGATGGCGTGCTCGAGGAAGAAAGACAAGTGCAGGTTAACGTTCGATCCAAACCTTCCGAAGAACGGGCCCAGCATCGGGATTTGATTCGTCGCTTACCCGCACGTAGTAGAGTCCCGGAACAAGTGTGCGTCCGTCGCTAAGACGAAGATCCCACTCAATACCGCCAACGCCGGACGTTGTCTCGAGCCGCCGCAGAGGAGCAAAGGAGGCATCGAGCACCTCAACCGTCGCGGCCGATGGAAGACCACCAATGGTCAGCGCAGCGTGTTGACCCAGTCGAAGGGGCTGCGGGTAGGCGTACACAGACTCAAGATCTGGCGCAACGACAGTAAACAGCAGCGTCGAACCGGCACTGTTCGTCATTCTCGCACCGCTGGCTGATGTGACCTCCGTGGCCGTGATGGAGTACGGCACCCCACGAGGCTCGAGCGGCTTCTCACCGTCGAGGAAAAGCTGCAGGGTCGACTCGTCCGTGCGAACGACCGAGACAATGCGACCAGCCGGTGCAAGACGGTAGGCCGTAACCTGCTCGGCACTCTGATCGACCGGCTCGCTGAATGAAACACGAAGCTGCCGCAGGGATTCTACCGTAACGGATGCAAGCGTGATCTCGCGCGCCGTCGGCACATCCGGAACCACCTGGACGATAATCACGGAGTCTGCAAGCCCCCTGCCCTGAGCATCACGGATCCCACGCATGGCAATGCCGACGCTACTGCCCGGCTCATGAGGTGGGAACGAAACCACTATGTCTCTGAGCGACCTCGGAACGACCGATGTTGCCCGGCCAACCACTCTGCCGGAATGATCGTAGTACTCGATCATCGTTGTTGTCAGTGAACGCATGTCAAGATCGGCCGTCGCGATCATCGGCATCATCAGTCCGGCTTGCACCTCAGAGCGTCGAACAGTATCTCGGGATGATACAAGACGTGGTGATGATCCTCGCACGAAGACCGTGACGAGATTCGATGGCGAGGACAAGGTTCCGGCCGAAGCATCCAGCGTGCGCACGCGAAAGCGCATCACGGGCGCCGTGAAGGAGCTCGCTGCGAGTGTGAATGACATTCCGTTGGTGGTATCAAGCAAAGTGAAGGGGGCTGATGGCTCTGCCCATTCGATCACGGACAGCGTATCCGAGCTCGAACGCATCCAGTCCAGCTGCAGATCATCGCCCAACCATTGGGCGCGCAGTGATGAAGGGGCCTCTAGTTCGTACACGAGAGTTTCGGTGAACACGAATGACGTCATCGCACCGATCTCGGCGATGGTCACTCCATATCCGAGCTCGCGTCGACCGTTTCGATCAATGTCGTGGATGAGAAATCTCGGCGATGCTACGTCGGCGATGTAGCGTTTACAGACCAAGGATGTGTCGCGGGCATTACGACCGAAAACATACAGCCGAGGGAATGCGCAGAGGACGATCTCGGCGCCTTTGACGTCGTCGAGGTCTCCCACTGCCAGACCATTGCGAAATCCTGCACCGTTTCGAACGCCGGCCACGCGATCCTGCCAAAGTTGTTCGAACGTATTGTCGGCCGTGGAACCGAGCAGAGTATAGGTCCAGACCGATCGACCATAATCCCCATTGGCATCGGCCTCGATGCTATCAGGTACGCCATAGACTACGTCCGGCCTGCCATCGCCGGTTACATCACCCTGGGCGACGAAGCCTGAGCCTCCTGCCCCCGGCTGCGTTAGGGTATAAGTCAGATCAAACCGCGCCCCCTGCCACTCGCCGATCACCAGATCACCGTCGGTATCGCTGAAGGCTATCTCCATGCGTCCGTCACCGTCAAAGTCGCCACTGGCTATGCTGATCTCATCGACCCTGTTAATGGCGTTGCCTGGCGCGGGCGGAGTTGAATTGGTGATCGAACCGAGCAGCCGAAACGCCGCGCCTTTGAAGGTGTAGACCAGACATTCATCGTCGGCCAGGCCGATCAGTTCCTCGCGTCCGTCGCCGTCGATGTCGACCATTCCGGCGCCGTTCACGCCCGAGGTTGTATCAGCAAAGATCACCGATGCAAAGGGGCTGCCACCCGGCTCACGCTGCTCGAAAAGGACCATCTTGCCGACGGTGTGCACGAGCAGATCCAGGAGCCCATTGCCATTGGCATCACCAAGGCCGCGAGGAATGTACACGTCAGGGATCGAATCTCGGGTGTTCCAGCGGCCGTCTGCATACTGCCGCGTTACCAGAGCTCCAAACGTGCCGCGAGACATGTCGTTCATGACGACAGTGGCTCGCCCATCGCTGTAGATATCCCGTACGTCGTTGAGGACGTACCCGCTCCACGGCGCAGCGCCGGCCGAACGCCACTGAGAGTCGGCCCCAGCCCCCTGCATCGAACTGTTGATCTCCAAGACACTATCGCGCCAGCTGCCCACCTCGGGTCTGCAGCGCACTAGCAGTTGCCGCTGTCCGCCACGCAGCAGCGTATCGGGAACTACCATCGAGTGCACACGGGCACGTCTGAGAGATTGCACCAGGGCCGTCGCGTCGGAGCTGCCGGTCAGCTCACAGGCGCACGGTGCAGAGGTTCGAATAGTCACAACAGCACTGCGACGGTCAGTCTTCCACGCCGATACCATCTCCACTGACCGTATGCTGAAGTCCGCCGAGGAGACAAGCCGCAGACGGCGGAACGCATCAAGCGATCGGCCGTCACTGCTAAGTACGCGCAGCCTAAGCGTCACGACTTGACTGTCGCTCGCCGGCAGGCTAATGCGCCCGAGAAGTCCATCACGTACGGCCTTTGATGACGTCGCAACGGTTGACCATGTCCGTGGGGACAGACCCTCTGCCCACGCCAGCTCATATCCGGAAAAGCTTGCCAGCATTGAGCTGCCGCGCACATCGATCTGCGGAGCTTGACTTGGGTCGATCTCAATCTCATTTGACGGATCAGTGATTTCCACACGACTCGGCGGACCGTCTGCAAGTGCCAGATCGGCTTGGAGCAGTCCGGCACCAAAGAGATCATCCCAGCCCCTGGGTCCCAAGTCGAGCGTGCGCTGCTGCAGCGTTGCCCGCACTTCGGCTCGGTCCATCGACGGGAACCGCTCGCGCATCATGGCAATAGTGGCCGCAACGTAAGGGGCTGAGAACGACGTACCATTGACCGTACGGTAGCGCGAGCCGACGGAAGTTGTGACAATAGCCTGCCCCGGTGCAGAGAGCGCTACAAGGGGTCCGGACGAAGAGAACGGCGAACGCTGATTTTCATCATTCGTCGCAGCCACAACGATCACGTTATCGTAGCCCGCAGGGAACTGCCGCGACGTCGTGCCGGTGTTGCCCGCCGAGGCAACAAGCAGGCAGCCGCGTTCATGGGCGAACCGAATCGCATCGCGCATCAGCGGAGAATCAACACCATCACCGAAGCTCATGTTGATCACGTCAACACCCTGCAGCGCAAGGTATACGATTCCGGCAGCGATGTCATCTTCCTCGGCATTGCCTGTGGCGTCAAACGCCCGAACGATCCTCAGCCGCGCGTCGTAGGCAAGTCCGGCGATTCCTCTGCGGTTATTGGGCGTGGCGGCAATAACGCCCCCTACCAGCGTTCCGTGTCCCTGCTCATCGAACGGGATCGGGTCATACTCCCGGTCATCACCAAGGTTACGTGTTGCCTGGTCCACAAGGTCTATGCCGATCACGTCATCAACAATGCCATTGCCATCATTGTCCAGACCGTCGAGGTCACCCGTTAGACCGCCGATCGTATCGCGATGTGACCATGCATCGAAGCGGCGATTGCCATTGTGGTCTTCCGACGGCGTGATGCTCAATGCACCGGCAAGATCCTCATGCGTCCAGTCGATGCCGGTATCGATGATCCCCACCACCGTGCCTTTACCCGTTGCGCGTTGCCAGGCCCGTGCTGCACCGACACGATTGAGCGCATACTGACGATCGGAAAGCGAGTCGTCGGTAAGGGGCTGCTCATGAAGACGAAAGCGCGAAAGGGGACGAACGTCTTCGACGCCATCAGTACCGACAAGTGCCGACAAGTCCTTACCTGATGGAAGGTCGAGCACCACATAGCGAGAAAGCCGCTCGATGAGCACGCGCTGGGAGGACGACTGCAGTGCGTCGGCCGACTTGCCTTGAATGAGCGCATCGGCGATGGCAGCTCGAGGTGCAAACTGCCGCAGTGGCTGCGGAATGGACCGAGACTCCAGACGCACAATCACGCGTTGCTGAGCCGGGGCATAGCCCGCACCCGCAAGCATGACGACGGCGAAGATGATGGTGAGCGATTTCAAAGCACCTTTCTAAAGTCCGGTCTGCGCCAGATCCCGTCGTGCAAAAGCCAGCGCAACACGCAGCAACGGCAGATCCACATCTCGGCGCAGATGCTCCCGTACATGGCGGATCTTGGCATTTCGGTGGTAACGAACATAGGTCAGAACCTCGTCATAGAGATCGTCATCGACAAGTCCCGAACGCTCTATCCATGCATATCGTTCGATGGCCCGCTCAAGTGCATGCGAGGCAGCCGGAGGCGTCATTCCGAGCTCTTGGATCACATCACCAAAACTGCGGCGATGACGACGCAGAATGTCGAGCAGTTCGGTAGGTATCTCTTCCGGCTGCGCGCCGCCGCTCAGGGAAGCATCAACACCACCGATCGTAGTCAGAACGTCCCTGCCATAGCGAGCAATGAAGTGTCCGCTACCATGGCGTCCAGGCACCATTCGCGCCAGTGACGTGGGCACGTCGTCGGCGATACGATGCAGCTCGTCATCCGTGACCAGCAGCAAGGGCGCGACCTCAGCCTGGACTGCAAGTCGATCGCGCATGGCCTGCAAGGCGTGGAACCGCTCACGCGATGCGGCAGATCCGGCCGTATCCTGTGGATCGGTTTGACGCAGGCGCAGGTCAAGGGGGCGCTGCGGATCGGGAAGCTGGCGCAGCCCGTCATCGCTGACGCCGATGGTCGGATAGATATCGGCTGATCGGACCAGCCAGCCGCGGTCGAGCGCCTCATCGATCGCTTCAAGGACTTCGGCCTTGCTGCGATCGGCAAAGGTCGACCATGACGTCGCGCGATCAAGCCGATGCTGACGGACCCTGTCCGAATAAACTCCACGAATCACATCGGCCACAACATGACGTCCAAATCGCCCCCTGAGCTGCCACGATACGTCAACCGCAGCGATGACGATGGGCTGCTGTCGCGGTGAAATTTCAGCGCTCGTGCGTGTCTGCCGGCAAGAGCTACACCGTCCGCATCGAAGCATGCCTGATGAGTCACCGAAGTACGACAGGATGTAGTTCTGCTTGCACTGTCGTGTCTCGGCATAGCCGATCATGAGTTCCAGTTTACGAATGGCGTGTGCACGCCGCTGATGTATCGCGGCAAAGTCCACCGGCAGTTGCGCCGGCGCAAGACGAGGTCCGACCACTATGATGCCCCCGCCGGACTGCGGAGGTCGGTAGCGGATCAGTTGCGCCATGTGCATGGCCGACAGAGCGCTGGCCACTTCTGCCGGAGCAAGATCCGTGCGACGCAGCAGCTCGCTCAGCGGCAGGTCGATTTCACTGCCGATCTCCATATGACTCAGCAGACGTGCGATGAACGCAGCCGCCAAACGCCTCTCGGTGGGCGCTTGACGGGCATACTCGGCCAGTCGAGCACCAGTGGTCCCGAGCTGCACACGAGCTTGTCCGTGCGAGGAGGTGCGGATCAGCAATCCCGACCGCTCCAGCACCAGAAGAGCTCCGTTGACCACCGCTACCGAACAGTGCAGTTCCGCCGCAAGGCTATCGGCATCAGCCAGGATCGGATCGCTGCTGATAGCGCCGACCGATGCAGACATACGACGCGTGATCGCGTCATAGGTTGCGCAGATCTCGGCCGGCTCGGGATGCGTGCCGGAGATGAAGAAATCCATCAGACGCCGATCGTCGCTCTGATACAAGAGAATACAGTCGGCCGGCTTACCGTCACGACCCGCTCTGCCGGCCTCCTGATAGTAGGCCTCGAGGGTAAGCGTCAGGTCTGTATGGACAACATGCCGTACGTCGGACTTATCGATGCCCATGCCAAAGGCATTTGTGGCAACAAGGACGCTGCTTGCGCCGCTCAGGAATCGATCCTGCGCGTCGCTTCGCTGCGAACCGTCTAGGCCGGCATGGTATCCAAGAGCCGCTATGCCGCGCTTGCGGAGCTCATCAGCGATGGTCTCCACTCGTCGCCTTGAGCCCGCGTAAATGATCGTACTTCCTTCGGGGCGCTGTCGGACGAGCCGCGTGATGAACTCGATCTTCGATCCGGTGTGCTCGACGCGAAAGGTCAGGTTCGGACGATGAAAACCGCGGACGATCTCGATGTGATCACGCAGGGTAAGCGAAGCCGCGATATCACGTCGAACATCCGGTGTCGCCGTTGCAGTCAGCGCAATGATCGGAATTCGTGAGCGCGTCTCGAAGATCGTAGAGATCCTTCGGTAACTCGGACGGAAATCATGTCCCCACTCGCTGACGCAGTGCGCCTCATCAACCGCGACAAGACTAAGCGGCACGTTATGCAGCTTCATGCGAAACGCCGTCGACTCGAGTCGCTCGGGTGCTATGTAGAGCAGCCGAAGCATGCCGGACATGGCCTGCCTGATGATCATGTCAATGTGATCGTCAGGCACACCCGAGTGGATGCAGGCCGCCGCAACACCACGCTCGGCCAGACGCCGCGTCTGGTCCTGCATGAGAGCAACAAGCGGTGAGATCACCAGTGTCGTGTGCGGGAAAATCAGGGCGGGAATCTGGTAGCAGAGCGACTTACCTCCGCCTGTTGGGAGCACTCCAAGCACATCACGTCCCGAAAGAACCGCACGGATGATATCATCCTGTCCGCCCCTGAACTCAGGATGTCCGAACACGTCGCGCAGTATGGTCCGTGCACGCTCGAACATGCATCACTCTCCTTCGGCGATGGCCGACTCAGACCGTCGTGACGTGGCCGATGATGAAGGGGGCGGACTGGTGCGCCTGGCGCATGACTTCATCTACCAGCTCGGGACTGACGATCATGACCATGCCGACGCCGAGATTGAAGACGTGACGCATCTCCTCGTCGGCAATATCACCGGCATGCTGCACAAGTTGAAAGATCTCGGGGATGTTCCATGAGCCCCATTGCACCTCAAGTGCCTGTCCGGGCTGAAGCACGCGCGATGTATTGCCGACAATGCCACCGCCGGTGATGTGCGACAGAGCCGAGATCAGTCCGTCATCAAGAAGGGGCTCGGTGGCGCGCAGGTACGAGGCATGAACAGCCAGCAGGGCCTCACCGACTGTCGTGCCGAGTGCATCGACGAACTGATCGGTTCGGTACGATGGGAACAGAGCGGCCCGAGCCAGAGAAAAGCCGTTCGTGTGAAGTCCCGTCGAGGGAAGACCGATCAGGACATCTCCGGCTTTGACACGGGTGCCGTTCAGGATACGAGACTTTTCAACGACGCCAACGATCGTGCCGGCCATGTCATAATCGCCGTCTTTGTATAGCGACGGCATCTCGGCCGTCTCGCCTCCAAGTAGCGCAGCTCCGTTCTGCTGGCACGCGATGGCAACGCCCTTGATCACATCGCGGGCAACTCCGCGCTCGAGTCGGCCGGTTGCGAAGTAGTCCAGAAAGAACAGCGGGCGAGCACCACAGGCGAGTATGTCGTTCACGCAGTGGTTAACAAGGCACTGTCCTACCGTGTCGTGCCTGCCGGCCATGATGGCGACGTTCAGCTTGGTTCCCACCCCGTCGGTACTTGCCACCAACACAGGATGCTCCATCCCGGGAAAACGTGCATCGAACAGCCCGCCAAAGAGGCCGATCTCACTCAATACGCCCGGAGTGCGCGTTGCTTTTACATACGGCTTGATGTCATCGACGAGTGCCTCACCGGCCTCGATATCAACGCCTGCTGATTTGTAATCCATAGGTCAGGAAGTCTGCAAAAGTCCATTTGCCGGCTATCGCACCGGCTCCCACTCGTCTGATGACGAGCGTCCTCGAAAGATCACGCTCAGACCGTTGCCGATCCATGAGCGAATCGTTCGAAGATACCCAAACTTGCGGAACCGTCTGGGCGACTCAAAAACGACAAGTTCGGGGGCATATTGCACGCGTGCCATCATGCCGATTCGACCGAGAAGTTCGAAATCTTCGCCGGCAACTAGGTGCTTTTTGTAGCCTCCGACGGCGTTGAAGACGTCTCGGCGTACGACCTGGCACTCGCCCCTTCCTGAGCCTACTCGAATCAAGCAGAGCAAGCGTGCAAGGTTGTTGTAAAAACCGAGAAACAGAACATCGCCCAGACCCTCTTCGTGCGGTGCAAAGCGCACGGGACATGCCAGGGCCGAGGCTCGGCCATATGGGCCACGGCGCATGGCAAGGTCAACGATCACGCGCGTAAAGGCATCCCTGTCTGCCGGGACCGTATCGCCATTGATGAAGACGATGACCTTACCGCGGGCGACGGCTGCGCCGCTGTTGCGCCCTTCGGCGATCGTTTGTCGGTGATCCCCCGAATGAAGAACCACAACATTGGCATGCCGCTTAGCGATCTCCAGTGTTCCGTCAGTGCTTCCACCGTCGCTAACGATGAGCTCGGCGGAATTGGCTTGTCTCCACTCGCGGTCAAACACCAGGAGCGTCCGTTCAAGAAGCTTCTCTTCCTGCAGCGTTGGGACTACCACGCTCAGTAGGACTTGATGCGGAGCGGAATCGCCGGCGATTGTCAAAACGGCACCACGACGGCAAACGGGTATAGAACGGCAAATCGCACACCGGCATCAGAAAACTCGAGCGTTGGTCCCGGCAATCGGATGTAGTTGAGCGCCTGGCGGACATAGTTGAGCACACCGAAACGGGATTCGGGAAGGATCTTCAGCCAGTCATAGTCGATCCCGATCATGGCCCGCGACCGTACTGGCAGCATGGGTCCATCAGGAAGACTGCTACGCACCTCATAATCACGGCAGCCGTAGCCAACGCTCAGGGTCATCCAATCCGGCCAGTACTCGGCCCATGGGCGCGGAAGCATGTTCTCGACGTTGAAGTTGAGCCAGAAGATGGTGCTATTGTAGTCATCGAAAATCGTCAGGGGGCGCTCCGTGGTCATGCGCTCTCCGACTAACCGTCCTGGAACGTAGCTCCAGCGTGGCGTGACGTTCTGCAGATCAGGGACGAGGTTTCGCGCGGCATAGAAGACTGCACCGGCAGTGTTGGCGATCTGATCTGATGGAGAAAAGCCCCATGTCGTGGCATACCCGTCCTGGATCTCGACGGTTGTCATGTAGGCTAGTCCAAGGGCTGCGCCCAGCCACGTCGATGTCTCGTAGCT
Source organism: Chitinophaga pinensis (assembly GCA_943372295.1). Taxonomy (GTDB): domain Bacteria; phylum Bacteroidota; class Ignavibacteria; order Kapaibacteriales; family Kapaibacteriaceae; genus UBA10438. The sequence continues at coordinate 13,185 of CALRYC010000025.1, read as the reverse complement.
GAAGCCGGATTCCATCAGGGCATCGCCCATGATTGTGCTCATGGTGAAGCCGGTAAAGAAGTGACCGGCCTTATCGACATACTGAGCGTAATCTCCGTCTTCCTGGATGTTGAACGAACCGGTGCGCTGCCACCACGAGCTGGACATTTGCGCCTGGAGCACAAGAAACAGCCCAGTGTAAGCCGCCCCGATCGCTATGGTCGGTATGGCCTGTATCTGCGTCACACGGCGCGGCGTGCTTCCGGTAAAGGTATAGCGCGGGCGTCCGGCATCGGTAAACTCATCTCGAAACAGGTACACCGAGTCGCTCGGCCAGGCAGAGGTCGTCGCAATTGAGCCGAGCAGCAGCAGAGAGATGCAGAGCTTACAGCGCATCGACCTCAATGCGCATGTTCACCACACTCTTATCGAGCAGTGCCGGGAAATAGGCCACCACATCACTCGGCTTGGGACGTCCACCCGAAAATCCGGTAACGCTTGGTGGCCCGGTCAGGATCAGCGGTGCGATCTCTTTTGAGAACGCTTCAACGGCGCGCCGGTCACGTCCACGCACCCCGATGCGCATCATGACCTCATTGGGCACGATCTGGGGCGCAATAGCACCGTGACACGCGTTCATTCCCACGAACTCCGTGCGCACCTCATCAAAGGTCAGCCCCAGCATTTCGAGGCGCTCGCGTAGAATACGATCGGCGACTGTGGCCTTTTCATATGCGTCGGGTGCTGAGTATGTCAACGATCCAAAAGCAACATAGCCATCAAGGTACGAGGCGCTCACCTTATAGGTGGGCGTGTAGGGCCGCCCCTTGATGCCAAAGACCCGGACGCGGTCATTACCAAGATCTTCAAGTTGAATCGTCGAAAAGTCGGCAATGCAGTCGGGTGTGATATACGCCGTCGGATCGCCGATCTCGTACATCAGCTGTTCGCTGACAGTTTCGCGGCTGACGCGTCCGCCGGTGCCCTCATGCTTGGTCACCTCGAACGTTCCGTCCGGATAGGCTTCAATGATCGGGAATCCCACATCGGCCATGTTCGGCAGAGAGCGCCAGTCACCGAGGAAGTTTCCACCTGTTGCCTGCGCGCCGCATTCGTTGATGTGCCCGGCCACGGTGCCGGCAGCCAGAAGGTCCCAGTCGGACTCGCCCCAACCAAACTCGTGGATCATTGGGGCAAGGGTAAGCCCCGTATCGGTGGTACGCCCGGTGATGATGATCTGTGCGCCCTGCCGGAGTGCCTCGACTACGGGCCAAGCGCCCGTGTAGACGTTGGCACTTAGAAGCTTATCCTTGACCTCGGCGATCGGTTGTCCCGTCTCCATGTGCCGAAGTTCATGTCCGGCATCGACGAGCGAGGTGATCTCTGGCAGGATATCGTCGCCCAGAACTACGCCCACCTTCAGTCCGGTGATTCCCAGACGCCGCGCGACATCGAAGATGCGGTCGCGTGCAGCCAGCGGGTTTACACCGCCGCCATTGGTGATCAGGGTAATGCCCTTCTGCATGATCGATGGCAGTATCTGCTCGCACACATCGATCAGGTCCTTCGCATATCCAAGTTCGGGGTTGCGCATGCGCTGCTTCTGCAGGATCGACATGGTCACCTCAGCCAGATAGTCCATCACGAGGTAGTCGATCGGACCACGGGTGACTTGTTCGTAGGGGGCTTTCTGGAGGTCACCCCAGAAGCCCTGACCGGAAGCGATGCGGATTGAAGGTTTCATGGATCGGATACGTTGTTATCGGGCACTGGCAGTGTGATTGGATTGGATCGTAGCCGAGCTGGCAAGCCGAAGCCGTTGCTCGAGTCGAGCCCTCTGGAACGGGAAAATACGAAAGGTGACGGCCTCTGCCTGACCATGCGTCACGCTCACGCTGGTCCAAAGCATATTGCTTATGAGATCGACACTTGTCATCTCCGCGTACGGGATCACGATCGGCCCCGTCCGCACGATTGGAAGCACCACAAGGGCCAGCGTTCGAAGGCGCGTGCGCTGGAAGTGCAGGCGAAGCATGATCTGGGTCATCTGCACGCCCCCTACAAGCGGCAATGCGTAGCGAAACACCGTGGGTGGTTCGATACTGTAGCAGATCAGCCCAACGATGATCGTGACCCCGATGCCGGCCAGCAAAAGCAGCACGCCCGGAGCGCTGTAGAGCAACATCAGGTCCTCGCCGCTTAGCCGGCGGCGCAGTTCAAGGTTGTCCAGGATCTGCCGGAACGCGAGCGCTCCAAAGAGCAGAACGCTAAAGGCAAAGGCCACGTAGGCTCCATGCTGCAGGACGATCCAAGGCTCTGGGTACGACATTGTCATTTGTCCACAATTTTATGCTGTTGGAGTGCGCTCTTTTGCATGATATTTGTGTCGCACGAAATCTCACACGAAGATCCATTTACGGGCCATGGATCAACTCTCTCAACGGCTTGCCCACGAACGGGTTCGACGCGGACTTTCGACCTTCGATCTTGCAGAAAGAACGAAGATACGCGAGCCGTACATCCAGGCCATCGAGAAGTCCTCGTACAACGTTCTGCCTTCTGTTTACGTTCGCTCGTTTATCCGTACGATCGCAGCAGAACTGGGCGTTGCACCGAATGAGATCAACGGTCTCATCAGTCAATGCCTTGATGCGGATTCCGACTCCACGATGCCGTCGTTTTCACAGCAGCGCAGTGCTACGTCGACGACGTCTTCGTCATCGAAGGATCAACGAACCTCTGATTCATCAGACCCGCTGACGCCTCTGATCGAGGCGCTTCGAACGGTACATGCGCGGACCAAAGTCGGCAGCATTCGGTTCACGTCGCGCACGATCTTGTTTGCTTCTATGGGTCTGACGGTTCTCATCAGCGCGGTCTGGTACCTGACCTCGCGCTCCGGTAATGGCTCCCCGACCGATGTCCCTGAAGAGATCGTCGACGTTACCGGCGCCGCCGTAGAAGACAGCCTCGTGCTTTCGGCCGTATCATCGGATACCGCAGAACTGACCATTACCATGGATGGAACACGGTATCAGAAGATCACGATGATGCCGGAGATCGAGCACCGGTGGAGTGCGATGAAACGATTCACCGTCAGTAACATCTTCAATGCCGGTGTGATTCAATTTTCTCGAGATGGGCAGCCCCTTCCCCGCTATGGGAAAAGGGGCGAAGTGCTTCGTGAGCTTGTGATCACCCGCACGGAGGTGATCGCGTCAAACACCAGCACCAAAATGATCACCGCGCCGGCGGACCCTGAACGTGCCCGACGTGATTCCGTACGTGAGCAACAGCGGCGCGACTCCATCCGAATTCTGCGACGCCAAGAAAACCAGCGCCTTGCCCGCGAAAAGCGCGACAAGCTCAAGGCACGGTCTCGTCAGCAGCCTGCATCGCCGAAAACGCGTCCTCGTCAGCAGGAACAAACGATTACAAAGACGCCACCTCGGTCAATCCGCTAGTCCGCTCGTTCTGCTCCTACCCTGCCATCTGGGCGCGGACGACATCGTGCAGACGGATTACTCCGACAAGCTCTGAACCATGAAGAACCGGAAGCACGCCGATAGCGCGATGGCGTGACTCCATGAGCATGAGAGCCTCGTGCAGAGTGGCAGATGCGTCGACGGTCGTAGGCGCAACAGTCATGACGCTATCGGCGGTCACATTGGCAAAATCAAAGCCACGTTCGACGAGTCGCCGAACGTCACCATCAGTAAGAATACCACTTAGGTACATACCGTCGCGAACAACGCAAACGATCCCGAGAGTATGACGGTCAAGCTCGTGGATGGCCACATCCAATGACGAGCCCGATGCCACCGTAGGCAGAGAAATGCCGGCGTGCATGTGGTCATGAACACGCTGACCAAGCAGAGAACCAATCGACCCCTGCGGGTGTGTGCGCGCCAGCACGTCCATCGATTCCGGCCTGCGATGAGCTATGGACATCACGAGTAGATCTGCAACGATCAGCGATGTTGTTGTGCTTGCCGTCGGCAGGATGTTCATCCGGTCATACTCACGGTCGATTGGCGCAACAAGGCTTACATGCGACCTGCTGGAGAGCGTTGTTTCCCGACGTGAGGTCACTGACAGCAACGTAACGCCCTCTGTCGTCAGCGCGTCTAAGAGGTTGATCAGCTCTGCAGTCTCCCCACTCTTGGAGAACATCACCACGACAGTACCATTTCGTACAACACCAATATCTCCGTGAAGTGCATCGGCGCTGTGCATGAAAGATGCCTGAAGTCCAAGACTGGCAAGAGATGCAGCGAACTTACGGGCAACGAAGCCGGACTTACCCACTCCGGTAGCAACGATGTTGCCGGCACTCATGAGCGCATCCACGGCACGGTCATACTCTTGGTTGATCTCCTTTTCAAGGAGATCTAAAGCATTGCGCTGCAATTGCAGTGCATCGACAACATCCTGCGGCAGGGGGCGAACGTTCATATCTGCGAATATCAGGATAAAAAGAAAAGCCCCCGACGCAGAACGTCGGGGGCTTTGGAATTTCCGTCAGGGAACGCTTAGCGTACGACGGTCAGCGTCTTCGACAGGATTGTCTCACCAACGGTGAGCTTGTACATGTACGAACCGCTTGCAACATCAACGCCATCTTCGCCACGACCATCCCACTCAACAGCATATGCTACTGACTGACCGGCTACGACATTGTCGTAAACATTCTTGACGACATTACCCATGAGGTCAAACACTTGCAGCTTGACGCGTGAGCTTTGTGGAACCGTGAATGTGAACGTTGTCTTGCCGTTCGTTGGGTTTGGATAGCTGTTGTCAAGCGCAACGCTAGCGTTGTTTCCGAATTCGACGTTGACAACATTGGAGAAGTTGTTCGCGCCGCTTGCGTCAACTTGACGCAGACGGTACTGATACGATACTCCTGTTGTGACATCAGCATCAAAGAACTTGTAATTCAGCGTCGTGTTTGAGTTGCCAGCTCCAGCAACAAAACCAACGTTCTTCCAAGGATTGTTTGCATCCGTCGTGTTGTCAACGCAGGATAGCGATGCCTTACCCGTCGTCAAGTTGTGTACTTCCTTGACGGCACGGCGCTCTACATGGAAACCAACGTTGCTCTTCTCCGACGCCGTTTCCCAGAAGAGATCTACACCAGCTGAACGCCCCTTAGCATCGAAGAAGGAAAGCTCAACCGGAAACACCTCACAAGGGATGAACAATGGTGGATTGGAGAACGAGCGGTTTCCAAAGAATGGACGGATGAGCGGAATCCACGAACCACGCGTGAATGTAGCATAGCCAAGGCTGCCACCCATAGCGTCGAGGTGCGCATAACCAGGGTTACCAATCGTTGGTGTGAATGGTACCCAGTCGCCGCTAAATCGCGTCATTTCAAACGCAAAACGGTTGTCGTTCAGAAGTGATCCGGCACGATTACGTACGCGGAAGTTCTTATCGATGAGAAGCGATCGGTTACCGATACCGAACACAGGCACGTCCGAGTACAGAGTTGTGACCATACCCATCCGCGTTTCCGAAGCGCCGAGTTCGTAACCTTCCGTACCCATCTGCGCAACCGATGCCCAGTATTCGCCAGGAGGAATGACCACTGGTGTAGCAAGCAGATAGGTGACGTACTTGCCGAATTGTGGTTCGGTGAATGCACCTGTTTCATCTTCACCACGACGACGAAGGATCGTCGAGTTTGCGATGCGCTCATCACCAGGAACACCGCCCTGATCACGATAGAGAGAGAACGAGATGTTCAGAACGTCCTGGTTCAGTTCTGCCCAGAATGCTTGGTAACCAGCAAGTGTGTCCTGAGAGTACAAAGTAAAGCGCATGGCCAGCTGACCCGAAGAGTTACCTGCATCAGCACCATACTGCTGCGCTCCAGCAAGCGGGCTCGGGAAGGTACCCCATGTTGAACCTGCTGTGTACTGCTGGTTAGGACCAGTGAGCAGTGACTGCCATGACGAGCCGTTCGCACCTGCAGAGAATCCACCGTGGTTCAGACCCTTGCCCGTGACACCCGAGAACTGAATCTTCGGAACGTCGTTTGCAGGATTCGTTGGGTTCGTTTCATAGGCAAACGAAGGACCGAACGTCATGCGGAACATCGTGAACGTCGAGTCGTTCAGAGTGTCAAGGTCATTGCCCGGGAAGTAGATGCGGCCGGCGATCTTGTAGTTACCAGGCGTCGTCGTACGGAAGTTTGCATCCGGGAATGGAAGCATAACCTCGCGATTACCAGCAAGAGTTGGAACAGTGATCGTACGGCAGTAGATCTGCTGTGACTCGTTCCCGTCTGGCTTGATCCAAAGCTTTACCGAGAAGGCCGGTGCTGCAATGTTTGTGTTGTTGGACAGTTTCACACGGATCGGCACGCGCGTTGCCTGCGAGGCCGGGGCCATCGTGTATGGCCAAATGAGTTGAATGTTGCTGAACTCAATATCCGTTACTTCGTCCGGGTAGAGAAGCTTGACGTTATCGATGTAGAAGTTGTCTTCGTCGTCCGATGGAGCCGGAGGAAGCGAATTCATCACGCAGCTGGCGCGAAGGCGGAAACGGAAGTTACGAGCACCTTCGTTAACCCAGCGGAGTACTGTGTCAGGAATTGGGATCGTGACCTTGTAGTACTCAGCATCCTTACCATCGTCGAAAAGATCTTCACGCAGACCGCCAAGTGGTGGCGTCGTGGTGTTCGTAAGCTGAAGGTTATACTCGGCGATATCGAAACCACGAGCAAAACCACCACCACCCCAAACCTGGAACGGCTGCAGGTACTGCGTGCCGCGATTCATGTAGTCAAGGGTCCACGTCTGGATATTCGTGATTCCCGTGATACCGTCGAGCGACGGGCGAGCGAACTCGACAAGCAGACGGTCAGGGTTACGGAAGCCCGGAGTAAAGCCATTAACAGCAATCATGTTAACGCGGTGTTCAGGTCCGATCAGTCGGTTGTCGGAGAAGCCACGACCAATGTTGGTGAGCTTACCGGAACGCTGGTAGGAGACCGAGAGAACCGCGCGCTTGCGACGAACAAGGTTGATCGGGAACGAGCGGAGTTCGTCACCACCGTATTGCCCAATGACTGGGATATCGACGTTCGCAAGGTTAAGACGGTTCATGCGAATGACCGGCGACTTCAGACGGTAGATGTCCGAATTTGCCGCTGCATACTCACCACGTGGTGGCGGTGGATTGTTTGTCACCTCATCACCGTCGACAACTTCAGCTTCGATGTTCACCCACTTGAGAACAGACGGCATAGCAGCACCACCAATGAGATGATACTCGTTCACATCGTCCGAGAACGACGAAAGGCGACGCATCGAGAAGATGCGGATACTCGTCGTATCATCAAACGGCCACTGGTCACCAATAGGCTGGTTGATCGAGTCCTTTGGTTCGGCGATAACCGTCGTCAACAGGCGACCGATCTGATCGTCGATGAATGGGTTCGGCTCGAACGGAGGGAAGATCACCTTGATGAATTCGTACGGAAGCACGAACGTGCCTGCAGGCTGATATGGCTGGTTGACACCGTTGATGTCACAGCGGAAGACCTGCGAGATGTTCGTATCACGAAGCGCGGCATCCGTCACAGCACGTGAAGTGTTGTAAACGATCTTGCCCGTTGCCTCGTTGACAATGCGGAAACGCACGCGGAAGTTGGTACCCTGCGGAACGTAGTTCACGCCCTGAGGACCTTGAATGTCATTGGTTAGGCTCTGGACAATCGCCACCGGTTGAATAGCACCGAGGCGATCCTCTCCGGCAAGGAGTTCGTAGTTGTTCGCCTGAGCTGGAGGAACAATGACCGAGAAGGCAAGATTGGCGTTATTGTTCTGTTGACGCACACGATAAGACACGTTGATCACGCGAAGTACGTTGCGGAACTGCTTGAACTTGATGGCCAGGAAGTCCTTCGGGATTGTGTTGTCATCATTACGCGAGCTGATTGCACGGACGCCGCCCTGAGGATCGACGTCTACGTTGTACAAATACTCTGTGCTCTGCACGTACTTGATGGCATCGAAGTCGAGAGTCGTGATGGCCGGCATCACCGAAGGGAAACCATTCCAGTTCAGTCGGCGAGCTGGACCTGACACACCAACGGTGGAGTTACAACGCATCCAGACTGTTGCGGAGTAAGGCGAAATTGCGGTACGCGGCGCAAGACCCGAGAAGCGCTCGTACTGAATTGTTACTGAGCTGTCGTTGCGATTCAGCGTTACCTGAAGCGACCAGCGAAGGTGCTCGCCGACACCCGGGCGGTTGTTCGCGGCGAACGTCACGTTATACTGCGGACCACCGCCAGAGCGCGCCGTCTTGGCACCGACCGGCGTAAGATTCACGTAGTAGATCACAAGCTTGTCATTCGATGGCGAACGCTTGTAATAGACGCGTGAGAAATCATCGACAGCATTGTCGTTCGGGTTGTACACCGAAACCTGGAGGTCATCCCATGATGGAGCGATGAGCTGCGGCTGGGTGGCACCCCAGTTCGCAGCGATACTGTTTGCATCCATCATGCGGTTAGTTGTCGTACGAAGACCCGCAGTTGGGCTCGTCGGGTTGCCACCGCAGGCTACGTTATTGAATCCCCAGTTGTCGAGCGTAGCATCGGTCATGCCATTGCCGGCACGCGAACGTGTATCGTCGGACATTGGGTCGTACGCTGAAAACACACCCGGGCGAACTTCAAGCGACTGACGCGCCACAGGATAACCGAACTGGTCAATCGTGTAGAAGTACCGACGATTCGACAGCGCGATTAGACCGTTCGTCGACACATAGAACGAATCCTGTCGAACGCCGTTGAAGAAGAACGGGAATCCGATCGAGATCGGACCGGCAAACGCATTGTCTGTCGAGTCACGCACGTCTCCCGGATTGCGGAAGAATGCCCAACCGCCATAGATATTCTGGGTAGCGTCTGTCCAGTATGCCGTTGGAAGCTGCTTGGCTCCCGACAGAATTCGACGCCACGTACCGGGTTCGGTCAACGTGTCAACGAACTGAGATGGATCCGGGCGCCAGAAATCTGGTGCTTCGTCGTCAGAGTCCACGAAGTAATACCCCGTGGAGATGGCTGGATTCGTGCGCGCATTCGGGCCAGTGGCCGTGAAAGGCTGCGGATAGGACGCCACGGGCGTACGCTGTCCACTCTTGCGCAACACGTCTTCGCCATCCTTTTCGTCGGCACCCATTGCGAGCGAAACGCTCACAAGTCCCGTCATGAGAACAAGGAATAGCAGTCTGCGGCTCATGCAAACCTCGATGAAACTGTGATGAAGTATGTGTGTTTGGTTTTCATTTTGACTCGTCTTCGAAAGGCTTAAGGACATAACAACTGAACTTGGAACGCATAGTTACATGTGTAACAATGCACTGCGCCCCTTTCAGCGTCCGTCAATATTCTGATTTTGGCTGAATTAGTCAAACAATTTTTCTGCACATGCTCAGGCAGGGGGACGGAATTAGCATCAGTTGTCAGAGCAAATCTGAGACGACGTTGTGCACACGTTCGGCATACGAGTCCAGCGCCCGAGGATAGAGGGAATGCTCAAGATGCTTGATGCGCTCCTGCAGATCTTCGGGTGAATCACCCGAGAAAACGCTTACCGTCGCCTGAGAGATGACCGCACCTTCGTCGTATTCTTCGGTCACAAGATGCACGGTAGCGCCGCTTACAGCCTCTCCGGCAGCTAGTACAGCGCTGTGCACACGAATTCCATACATACCCTTTCCACCATAATTAGGTAAAAGTGCTGGATGTATGTTGACAACTCTGCCGTCAAGATCTCTGATCACCTGCATTGGAATCTTCCGCATAAAACCCGCCAAAGACAGTATGGCGATGCGATTGTTGTGCATCGCCGAGGCAAGAGCCCCCTCCCAATCGGATGAGGGCAGAATGCAAAGCGGGACGCTCAACTGACGGGCCACTTCAGCGATGCCCGCGTCGGGTCGACTTGCAACAACCAGTTCCACGCGGTACGACGCATCGTTGTTGCGATCGTATTCGATCAGCGCTCTGGCATTCGTGCCGGCACCACTGCCAAGCACTGCCACGCGAACTCGCGAGGACGAAGCCATCGGCTACCTGCCTTCAATAAGATTCGGGGCAAGCCAGCGCTGAACATCCGCAACGTCCATCGCCTTGCGCACGGCATAGTCGCTGACCTGATCGGCTAGGACGCCGTTGACGGCGAAGTAGGTCGACTGAGGATGGGCAAAGTACCAGCCACTGACGCTGGAAGCAGGAACCATGGCCATACTCTCGGTCAGGCTGATACCGATGGACGTCTGCGCATCCAGAAGGCGGAACAGCGTGGTCTTTTCCGTATGATCAGGGCACGCCGGATACCCCGGAGCCGGCCGGATGCCCTGATATTGCTCATCAAGCAGAACATCAACACTGGAGGGGGCTTGGGGCTCGTATCCCCAGATCTGCTGTCGTACGTGTTCGTGAAGCCATTCTGCGCAGGCCTCGGCAAGTCGATCAGCCAGGGCTTTAACGAGAATGGCCGAGTAATCATCATGCTCTTCCACGTATCGAGCGGCCAGTTCATCCACACCGTCGCCTACAGACACGGCAAACGCCCCAATGTGGTCGCTGGCGCCGTCAGGAAGCCGCGAGGAATCAACGATGAAGTCGGCCAAGGAAAGATTCGGCAGGCCCTGAACTTTCTTACCCTGCTGACGTAAGAAATGCAATCTGGTCGTTCCGTCGACGATAACATCGTCGTGGCCATCGCGCCGCGCAGGGAACACTCCGCATACCGCCCGTGCGCGAAACGCCCCACTTGCAACGATCTCGTCGAGAAGACTCTTGGCATCATCAAACAGCGTCCGCGCCTGAGTTCCTAACACCGGATCGTCGAAAATCTCTGGATATCGCCCCTTGAGTTCCCATGATAGAAAGAATGGCGTCCAGTCAATGTAGTTCCGCAGCATCGCAAGGTCGACATGATCGAACACATGCACGCCGGACTTGTGTGGCGCGGAAGCCATCTTTGCGGGGTCGACGCTAAGGGCGTTGGCGCGCGCCTCGTCGAGTGATAAGAAGTTGCGTGCATCCGAGCGGCGCGAATACTCGGATCGTATGCGCTCGTAGTCCGATCGCACCGCGTCTGCATAGGCCGAGCTTCCCTCGCTGGAAAGCAGCGATCCAACAACGGGCACGGCCTTCGAGGCGTCAAGAACGTGAATCACCGGGAAAGACGCCACGGGTGAGATCTTCACCGCCGTGTGCGTGCGCGACGTTGTTGCCCCTCCGATGAGAAGGGGCTTTCGTACTCCGCGACGTTCGAGCTCCAGCGCAACGTGGACCATTTCATCGAGCGACGGTGTGATCAGTCCCGAAAGTCCAATGACATCCGCCCCCTCCTCGATGGCCGCATCGATGATTCTCTGGGCCGGCACCATTACTCCAAGATCAACAACTTTATAGTTGTTGCATCCGAGAACCACGCCAACGATGTTCTTGCCAATGTCGTGAACGTCGCCCTTGACCGTGGCCATCAGGACGACGCCGGCATTGCGGTGAGTGGTTCCGAGTCTGCGTTTTTCCTCTTCCATGAAAGGTGTCAGGATCGCCACGGCCTTCTTCATCACCCGGGCACTCTTGACAACCTGCGGAAGGAACATCTTGCCCGCACCGAACAGGTCGCCAACGTGGTTCATTCCATCCATGAGCGGCCCCTCGATGATCGAAAGGGGCGTCGGATACTGCTGCATGGCCTCGGCAACGTCGTCATCAATGAATTCGGTCACACCGCGCACCAGTGCATGCTTCAACCGCTCGGCCAGAGGCGCTTCGCGCCATGCTTCCACCGTGCCATCGTCCTGGCGATGCTCAGCCACCGTTGCGGAAAACGTCAGCATCCGCTCGGTTGCATCAGAGCGCCGGTTGAGAATCACATCCTCGGCATGCTCAAGAAGATCCTTTGGGATCTCGTCATAAACATCGATCTGTCCGGCGTTGACAATTCCCATGTCAAGTCCGGCCGCAATGGCGTGATACAGGAACACCGTATGCATGGCTCGGCGCACCGGCTCGTTACCACGGAAAGAGAACGATATGTTGCTCACTCCCCCGCTGACCTTCGCAAAGGGCAGATGCGACTTGATCCACGAAATGGCGTTGATGAAGTCGACAGCGTAGGAGTTATGCTCATCGATCCCTGTTGCTACCGTCAGAATGTTTGGATCGAAAATGATATCCTGCGGAGCGATCCCGACGCGGTCGACCAGAATCCGGTAGGCACGTGCGCAGACATCAATCCGACGCTGGTAGGTGTCGGCCTGGCCCGTTTCGTCAAAGGCCATCACGATCACGGCTGCCCCGAAATCACGGCATATCGTCGCCCGGCGTATGAACTCGTCTTCACCGTCTTTGAGGGAGATCGAATTGACGATGCCCTTGCCCTGAACGCAGCGCAGTCCCGCCTCGAGCACAGTCCATTTCGATGAATCGACCATGATCGGCACGCGCGAGATATCGGGCTCGGCCGCGATCAGATTGAGAAACGTTGTCATGGCCTGCTCCGAGTCCAGCAGGCCCTCGTCCATGTTCACGTCGATTATCTGTGCGCCATTGCTAACCTGCTGGCGCGCTACGTCAAGTGCACGCTCAAAGTCGCCGGCAAGGATCATCTTGGCAAAGGCTCGCGATCCCGAGACATTTGTGCGTTCACCAACGTTGACGAAGTTGGTCTCTGGGCGTATCTCGACCATTTCGAGGCCGCTCAACCGCATGGTTGTTACCGCCGTTTTTGGTTTCCGCGGACTCTTCCCAGCTACTGCCTCGGCCATGGCCCGGATATGGTCAGGCGTCGTACCGCAGCAGCCACCAAGAATGTTGAGAAACCCTGCCTCGGAATACTCTCTGGCCTGGGCCGCCATGTAATCGGGTGACTCGTCATAGCCGCCCATGGCATTGGGCAGCCCGGCATTGGGATAGAGCGAGACGCAGGCCGATGAAACGTTAGAGAGTTCCTCGATGAAGGGGCGCATCATGGCCGACCCAAGTGCGCAGTTCAGCCCCACTGAGAGCAGGTTTCGCGCATGGGCGATCGAGGTCCAGAATGCCGACGGTGTCTGCCCTGAGAGCGTCCGGCCCGACAAGTCAGTGATGGTACCGCTGATCATCGCCGGAATAGCTACGTGCCGCTCATCGACAAGCTCGGCCCAGGCTTTCAGTGCCGCCTT
>CALRYC010000024.1:0-33844 GCA_943372295.1 Chitinophaga pinensis | reverse complement strand
TCGGCCGTGCCGGCACGCTGTTCCGACAGCTTCTTGTTACGCGTATCGAGACCGACAACGTCCGTGTGACCTTCGATGCGGATGACCGAGGAATTCTTGACGCGTGGATACACCCACGTCGACATGATGCGCTCGTTCAGTTCTCCAGCTTCCGGAGAGTCGAACTTGAAGAGAATGAGATTATACTTCTCAAGCGTCTTGGCATCTCCAAGACCAACGCCGAGGCTCTTCGACGAAACGCGCTTGACCGGAGTGGTGACCGTGTCAGACTTACACTCCTGGCCGTTCTTCGATGTCACGATAAGAACCGACTTGTAAGGAGGCAGGTTGAATTCAGCCGTGCCGTCAGCACCCTTCTCCTTCGGATACTCTGCGTCGTCGTTCTGCCAGTCCCACTTCGTCTTGGCTTCAGTGATGTTCAGATCCTTGACCGTCTTCCACATCTTGCCGTTGCGGAACACTTCGATACGACGCGAGGCAACGATGTTGTTGTCGATACCGTTCTTCATCGCATACTCGATCGTCGCTGGTGACGGGAAGAGCGTAGGGTCACGGTCTTCGATCGGCTTCTGAACATTCCACAGATCGTCCTTCGAACCGGAGAACACAAGCTCCGTGCGGCGATTCTCAACGATACCGTTTGAGTCTTTCTTGTTCGATGGGAGTTCCGGCCAGCCCCTTGCCGTCAGCTTCATGCGGCTTTCGGGAATGCCCCATACGTTCTTCAGGTAGTCATAGACAACCTGTGCACGCTGCTTCGGAAGGGGCGAGTTCTTGTCTTCATTGTTTTCGTCCGTACAGCCCACAACGTCCACGTTGACGTTCGGGAACTTGCGAAGGCGGTAGCCAAAGATGTTCAGTGTGTGGTAGTACTTGTCGAGCGTGCCACCCGGTAGACGCTCATCCGTGAACTCGTTGGTTTGCGCTGCCGTCAGGCGCTTGTATCGGGCAGGAAGCGCACTGCTGTTAAGATCGAAGAACACGTAAGGAAGCAAAGGGAAGAGCTGGATCGTTGCACGCTCTTCGATCACCAGCCCCTTGAAGTTGTTGTTCTTCTTCTTTGCCCAGTCCGAAAGCTCCATATCGGCAGCAAGCGTTGGACGTGAACCGAGCGTGATCGTCTTGCGGATCTCCGTCTGTGCGTTCGCTTCGTCCTTGTTCGTTGTGATTCCCGGATACTGCACCGGAACGGTGATGCTGCGCTGACCGTATGTTTCGGATGACGCCGTGACAGTGATGTTCACCGAGCCGGCCTTGCTCTTGCCGGTGCCGTAGTCGTCATCACCGACGATGATATTGGACTCGATGTTCGAGGTCGTTACCTCACCTTTGGATTCGCGGGAAGTGATGGCATTCTTATACGTGATCGTCGCCGGAACGTTCTGACCGGTACACTCGTCAACAACCGTAACGATCAGGTTGACCGCGCGAGTGAACGTCGGGATGAATGCCATGTAGATATCGTACTCGCCCTTTGCGCCCTTGATGTCTTCGCGCTCAGAAGAGAAGTACAGCACGTCGCCCGAAGGGGGCATGGAGAGAAACGCATCCTTCTCAGGCGAGTTGATCGGAGCCGGCAACTGATCTGGCTTGGCCCAGCGATCGCGACCTTCCTTGTCCTTTTCGCCGGTCTTCTTCGTGCGGTAGAAGTCAAGACCGCCCATGTTCGGCAGGTGACCGTTCGAAGAGAAGAACAGCGTACGACCGTCAGGGGCGATGAACGGAGACATCTCCATTGCGGGAGTGTTGACATCGGGGCCAAGGTTCTTGGCCTTCTTCCATTCGCCGAGATCGTCGTCCCAATCGCAGTACCATATGTCAAAGTCCTTATCATCTTCATCATCCGGGTGATTCGGCGACGGACGGTTGGACGTGAAATACAGACGCTGCTTGTCAGGCGAAATGTATGGCTGGGAATCCCAGAATTCGGAGTTCACGTTCGGACCGAGGTTCTTCGGCTCCGTGAACTTGTCACCGTCAACCCTAGCTTCCCAGATGTCACAGAATCCAATGCCACCCGGGCGATTACAGCCCGTGAAGTAAAGAGTCTGACGGTCAGCAGCGATCGAGGCAGCTCCTTCATCACTGGACATATTGATCTCGGTAAGATTGACCGGATCGCTGAAGTTGGTGTCTTGGTTATCGGCCTTCGTCGCCTTCCAGAAGTCGTGCGACAGACGTCCTTCCGTCACGTTATACTTACTACCCGGGCGCTCCGAGACGAAGTACAGAGTCTTGCCGTCTGCACTGACGGTCGGGGCGTAGTCGACGCCGTCATGATTGATGACGCCCAAGTTGATGATGCGGATCTTCTTCGGATCACCGAGAACATCTCCGCGTGAATCATCCTGAGCAGGAGCGCTTGACGATACCGTAGCGCTGTAGAGATACAGCACCCTGTCAGCTGTGCCTGCCTGCAGATTCGTCAAGAGACAGACAAGGGTGACGATAGAGACCACAACAAATCGTCGTACCATAGACATTTCGTCCTTTGAAGTTAGTTCGCTCCCCACCTGTTGGCGTCGACCCGGCAGTAGTGCCGTGGCGACAGGGCCAAAAAATAGGTAAATGTGGAAAACCGCCAAAGCCTATTTGCGAGAAATCAGAGATTGTACCGGAACTCGAGCATGAATTGAAGGGTCGACACGCGCAGGTCGCCGTTGTTGAGACTCAGCTGAGTTACGGGAATGAAGTACTGCACCACCGGAACCAGTACGGCCGTCACGTCCATACCCCAAGGCCGACGGTCGCGAGCAAGTGGGATCTCATATCCTGCCGATATCGTGCCGCCGATCTGAAACGAAGAAAGATCTTTAAAGGGGCCGTTTTCAAGCGTGACCGAGCCGCTCCCGTTTTCACCGAACACAACATCCGCCAGCTCCCCGTCTGGAAGTGTCACCCGTGACGTCAGGAGGCTTTTGGTATGTGTCAGGTCAGAACTGACGACATAGCCCATCGACAGACCGGCCCGGCCGAAGAGATTACCGAAGAGCGAAGTCTTGACGTAGGGATTAAAAGTCAGAAGATCGAAGCTTAATGTTGCTTCATTCAGAAAGGTGATAGGGACATTGTAGGATTGTCCCGAAGGGCTTGTCTGAACGACGCCCTCGACCTCCCGGAAGCGTCCTGATATGCCCCGTCCCTCATAGCCGAGCAGTGCTCCTACGGTAAGTCCTGAACGGAACTTGTGCTCAACCATCAGACCTGCCACAAGCCCCGTGCCGGCCCCTCCGGTGAAATCACAGTCACAGCTCGTTGTGAACTTCCCACCCTGCGAATTGAATGAGGGTCCGATGTAAAGTCCGTACCACGTGTAGGTCGGTTTCTCATCCGGACCGAGTGGCGTGCTCGACCCCTTAAGGCGCTGTGCCGAAGCATCCACGGCTGAATGAGCGATTATCGCGGACAGTATTAGCAGAGCTGGGATTCGCATAATTGACTGCAGTGTGAGAGGATGTAACATAACGCTCCGACGGTTAACGTTCGCAACTGTGGTTTCCATATAATTGCGGGCTATGAGCAACCAGAACGCACCTTCCGACCTGCGTGACGAGCAGGCGGCACCCCGGATCGAGGATTCTGCGACCGTGGTGTTCCAGACGGCCAGAGGCATCGCAGTCAAACTCCTGAGCCGTTATGAAAATTCCGATTCGTACATCGATAAGATGCTCGACGGAGAACTTCGGCGAACCGAACTTGAGGCTGCAGACCGCGCCCTGGTGACCGAGCTGGTCAACGGATGCGTGCGCTGGCAGTCGCGCCTGGACTGGGTGCTTATGGGGTTCTATCATGGGGAGTTCGCAAAGTGCATGCCCCTTGTCAAGAACTCGCTTCGTATCGCCCTTTACCAAATGATGTTCCTGTCGAAGATCCCGGCCCCGGCAGCGATCAACGAATCGGTCGAACTGGTCAAACGCGTCAAGGGCGATCGCCATGCCGGCGTCGTCAACGGCGTGCTTCGAAACATCTTGCGCAACCTGCAGTCGATTCGCTATCCCGACCGCGGTGAGAACGAGGTGCTGTATTTGTCGGTGCATACGGCCCACCCGCAATGGTTGGTGCGCCGGTACGTGGACAGATTCGGCAGCGAACAGGCCGAAGCACTGCTGAGCGCCAACAACCAGCGGCCGATGCTGACGCTTCGGGTCAACGGTCTGAAAACCTCGGTCGAGACTGTGGAGCGTGAGCTCACAGAAGCCGACATCAAGTTCGAGGTCTCGCCGATTCATCCGACTAGCCTGCTGGTGACGTCGCTGCGTGACGTACGCGGTCTTCAGCTCTTCGCAGAAGGTCACGTCAGCGTCCAGGATGCGAGCGCATCGCTGGCCGTTCAGCTGGCAGCCCCAAAGCCGGGAATGCGTGTGATCGATCTCTGTTCGGCTCCGGGCGGTAAAGCCGTCATGGCCGCCGAACTGATGCAAAACAAGGGGTCGGTCATCGCCCTCGAGAAGTACGAATCCAAACTGCAGTTCATCCGTGAAAACGCCGAACGGTCAGGGGTGAGCATTGTCAGCCCCCTGCAAGGCGATGCCCGCGAGTATGCTTCCGCAGACGGTGCTGATATCGTGCTGGTCGATGCTCCGTGCACCGGACTGGGCACACTGGGCAAGAAACCGGACATCAAGTGGCGACGTCAGATCGACGACATTCGCAAGATGGCCGTTACACAACGCGCAATCCTCGACAACGCAGCGAAGCTCGTCGCCGTAGGCGGGGTCATTGTGTATTCAACGTGCACGATCGAACCGGAAGAAAACACGGAAACGATCAGCTGGTTTCTGGAATCCCATCCGAACTTCCGGCTGGACCCTGCGGAAGGGCACTTACCGGCCGACGTCTGCCTTGACGGGTATCTTCAGACGTTCCCTCACATTCATCGCAGCGATGGCGCATTTGCGGCCCGAATTGTGCGACGGGAATGACGTTCGAATGAGAACTTTTTCATCCGCCGGTAACGCCGCAATTGACGTGTATCGGCCCCGTCAGACCGCATGTAGTTTTCACCTTTCACACTCTCACTCAAGGAGTTCGTATGATACGCCCACTCGTGGCCGGAACAGTTCTCGCTGCCATGCTGTCGATCGGCTGTGCCAAGCAGGAAGAGGTACAGCAAGCACCGGCCGAACAACCCGCACCGACCGAAACACCAGCCCCGCCGCCTGTTGACAGTGCTGCGATCAGAGATTCGATCGCCAAGGCCAAACAGGCTGCAGAGGAGGCTGAGGAAGCCGCCAAGCCTGCGAAGAAGAAAGCAGTTGTCGCAAAGACCGGCGAACTGAAGAAGTCCGATCCAGCGAAGGTCGAAAAAGAGTCTGCCCCAACCCAGCAGATCCGTAAGAGTCGCTAAATCGATCACGAAGTCAGCGGGCGTGGCGATTGCTTCTGCCCAACTTGGTCCAAAACGAAAAACGGGCGTCCATCTGGACGCCCGTTTTGCATTCATGAGCAGGTGATGAAGATCACTTCGCCATCGGCCCGGCCGGTGCCGAATGGCGGATGTCCTGAAGCCTGTCAAACTTGGCTTTGACGGCATACGGTACGTCTTTGAAGGTCTGATAGGAGATGGTCACTTCGACGTACGCAGAAGCACCGGTTGACTGAATGTAACCACCACCGGGCTGCTTCTTGAGCATAACCTTGGCGAAGTTGTACTTCTTGTCTGATTCGTCGCGGGTACCCATGACGAAGGCAATACCATCCGTGCTATTGGGCAGTGCATTGATCGGAAACATTACTTCGCCGTCTGCTGCCGGAAGCGAAAGTGGTGCTGACTCGTAGATGTCATCGAGACTGGTCACATTGGTGTATACCTTATTGTAGAAGTATACAGTCTTTGAAAGCTGCCCGTTTGGAAACTTGTATTCGGAATCCACATAACGACTCTGGCCGGGTGATCCGATCTTCGGATTACCCGCTTCTTTATCGTCGAAGCAGATATCCCACTCGCCGCCGTTGGCGATCTTGAGTACGGCCGGAACTCCGGCGGCGCGAAAAATTGCGAGACCCGAACCTTCGGTACTATTGGCCGACGAGAAGAGCCTGTAGGTGCCCACACCGCGTCGTGCCGGCGCCCATTGCACTTTGGGTGAAGCCGGTGAGGTAACTGTGTCGTTTTTAGCGAACACGGCGAATTCATAGATCACGCCTTCAGTAAGTCCCGTGATCGTGGCCGTACGCGAAGACGAGCCGTTAACCGGAACGGTCAATGCCGCGGATCCACCCTTGGCGCGGTACTCAACGACAAAGCCCGTTGGCGTAACGGTGTCATTGGACGCAAGGGTCCAGCGCAAACCAATCGATGTCTGACTAATAGACTTTGCTTCCAACGTAGCTGGTGCCTTGGGCGCCGCCAACTGCGGGTTGGTTGGTTCGGTCACGGCCGAGTCACAACCGATGGCGACTATCGCCACGATTGATAAAAGGGCCATGCTGATGGCAGACCAACGTGTTGTCATTCAATCCTCCAGAAAAATATGTGTAGTGCGAGATAAGCGTCGCGGGAGACGGACAACCTGAACGATGCGTGTTCGGGCAAGCTTCGATTGCCAGAAAATCACAGACCGCTGCTCCATGGCTGGTCAGGCATCCCTGAGGCATGATTTACGGCCCGCGCGGCCGTAAAGAGATAGTCCGAAAGGCGGTTCAGATAATGGACGACATGGGGTCCGAGATCTTCGCGCCGCGAAAGTTCCACCGTTCGTCGCTCGGCACGACGGCATACGGTGCGGGCAAGGTGAAGATGGGCTGCTCCGGGATGTCCGCCCGGAAGGATGAAGGTCTTGAGGGGCTCAAGAACGGCATCATGACCGTCGATCCAACCCTCAATCACCCGTACATGTTCTTCGGTGATCCTGGGAATACTGTAGACCGGAGGCGGATCCAGGGGTGTGGCCAGATCCGCACCGAGGGCAAACAGAGTATCCGCAATGGTTGCAAGCTGCTGCCGCAAACCTTCCGGAATGTCGTGCGTCAGCACCACACCGAGGACGGCGGCCAGCTCATCAACCGTGCCATAGGCCTCTATACGCAGGTCGGCCTTGTCAACGCGTGTGCCCCCGAACAATGCCGTTGTGCCGTCATCGCCGGTTTTGGTATAAATGCGTGTTGCCATATCACGCGAAGATACCCCGCCAAGGGGTTTCGTAGGTTTGCACCGCTATGCGAACAATGAACATCCTGTTTATCGGTGACGTGGTCGGACACACCGGCTTGCGCGAGCTGCTTCGTCAGTTACCGGAACTGAAAGACCGATTCCAGCCCTCCTGCATCATCGTAAACGGTGAGAACATCGTCGACGGAAAGGGGCTTTCCGAAAAGGAAGCCAACGAACTGTTTGGTGCCGGTGTTCACTGCATCACCACCGGTAATCACGTCTGGGAGAACTGGAAATCGCGCACCCTCCTTGCCGAGCGTGCAGACGTGCTTCGACCAATGAACTATCCGGCAGAGAATCCAGGCAGGGGCTGGACTTTGATCACGCTGCCCGACAAGCGAGTAATTGCTGTGATGCAGGCGCAAGGAAGGGCCTACATGCAGCCGATCGACTGCCCCTTCAAAGCCGTCGATGCAGCCATTAAGCGGGTATCGGCGGACACGAAGATCATCGTTCTGGACTTCCATGCCGATGCTTCGGCTGAGAAGATCGCCATGGGATGGCACTGCGACGGACGCGTCAGCGCGGTGCTCGGAACGCACACGCATACGCAGACGGCCGATGCGCGACTTCTTCCCCAGGGCACGGCATTTATCTCGGACGTTGGCATGACCGGTCCATACGACAGCGTGCTCGGCATGAAGAAGGAGATCGCTCTTAAACGCCTGCTTTTGCAGACGGCGCACAAATACGAGGTGGCCGAGAACGATCACCGAGTAGCGGGCATTGCCCTGGTAGTGGACGAAACGAGCGGAAAGGCTCTGTCGATCACCCCGTTCATGTCACCATCATTTCGGACCCAGTCATGAGCCGCACAGAGCCCCCTAGCGCGCATCTTATCCGAGCGATGATGCATCACAAAGTCAAGATTCTCTGTACGATGGGTCCGGCCATCGCTTCCACGGAACGCATCGTTGCCCTCGTTAAAGCCGGTGCAACGGCCTTTCGATTGAATATGTCCCATGGCGATCATGCTACACATGCAGGGTCGATCGCGATGATCCGCAAGGCAGAAGAAAAGCTCGGGGTGCATCTGCCGATCATTGTCGATCTGCAGGGTCCGAAGATCCGCGTGGCCAACTTCACACATGTGGATGCGATTCCGCTGGTTGCCGGGACCGATGTCCGGATCGTAGATGCCGGAGTGGCTAAGTCAGTAACGTTCAAGCCAGCAGAGACAGTCATTCCGGTAACGTACCCGTCGATCGCCCGCGACGTCAAGAAGGGTCACCTTCTGATGTTCGATGACGGCCTGATCAAGGTACAGGTACGCGAGACGGACGGTACATCTGTTCGTGCGATCGTCGTTCATGGGGGCCTGCTCAAACCTCGAAAGGGGCTGAACCTGCCCGATACGCAGGTCTCCCAACCGTCCATGACGGCCAAGGACAGGGCCGATGCGAAGTTCGCCGTGCAGAACGGTGCCGACTACATAGCACTATCGTTCGTTCGCAGGGCGGCCGATGTTGAAGCACTCCGTCGTCAGATCGTAAAGTGTGATGGATCACAGTGGGTGATTGCCAAGATCGAAAAGCCGGAAGCTCTGGAGAACATCGAGGCGATCGTCGATGCGGCCGACGCGATCATGGTCGCCCGCGGTGATCTCGGTGTCGAGATCCCGGCAGCATCGGTCCCGATCGTTCAGAAACGTATCATCCACCTGTGCAACGCCAAGGCCAAGCCGGTGATCACGGCAACACAGATGCTGGAGTCGATGATCCACAATGCCCGCCCCACAAGGGCCGAAGCAAGCGATGTTGCCAACGCCGTGCTCGACGGAACAGACGTGGTGATGCTAAGTGCCGAAACCAGCGTCGGTGCATATCCGACAGAGGCGGTGCATACAATGCGCACCATCTGTGAGCAGGCCGAAGAGGTACTGCTCAACGACGGACGGCTGAGTGAACATTACGAGCCGCCCAAGGGTGGACATCGCTCAAATACTGAGTCGATCGCCGTTGCTGTGGCCCAGATAGCCGAAGAAAAGCGCCTCTCTGCTATCATAAGTCTGAGCTACAGCGGTGAGACCACCCGCCTGATCTCCAACCAGCGGCCCCGTGCTCCCATCGTCTCCGTCACCACCGACCTTGGCGTAGCCCGTCGGATCGGACTGCTCTGGGGAGTCACCGGCATGCTGATCGAGAGGCTGCATTCGACCGACGAGACGATCGATCATATAAAAACGACGATGCTCCGTGAGAAACTCTTTCCCGCCGGAGCAACCGTCGTTTTTACGATCGGACGCCCCCTGGTCGGACGCGCCCGTACAAACATGCTTTCGATCGAATCAATCGAATAGAGTGTCTTCCCGTTACTTCTGCCCCGGCGTCTGCGACGTGCCCGGGGATGTTGGCTCCTTCAAGGCAGCCGGATCGGGCTTGAGAACCAGCTCGCCGAAGTTCATGCCGGTGAGATACTTCTTCGCCGACGCGAGGATCTTATCAGGCGTAAGCGTGCGAATGAATTCATCACGGAGTTTGTAATTCGCATACGGCTCTTCGTCAGCGTCGAACTGCGACATCACCCGCAGCCAGTACTGGTTGGTCTTCAGCTGTGTCTCACGCTCCTTGGTCTGGATCTCCCGAACCTTGGCCACCAGTGAATCCGGTACTGCCTTGGTCCGTAGAGTTTCCATTTCACGCTTCACGGTTGATACGAGTTCGTCCACACGGTCAGGGTTGCAGCTGAAAATCACAACGATGCCGAACTCCTCTTCAGGAATGCGCTCGATGTTCGGCTGAACACTCACGAAATACACGCCCCCTTTTTCTTCCCGCATCTGCTCGCGCAGCTGGATCTCCATGACCTCGCACAGAGCTCCAACATCATACCGGTTCTCCGGCGTGTACTTGATCGGGCCGCTGGTGGTGAGAATGACAAAGCTCTTGGCCTCCTGACCCTTGTACACCGTCTTGGTGAACACACCCTTGCGCGAGCGAATGCCGACATCTTTCCACGTCTCCTTCGTCGGGTTTGACGGCAGGGAACCGATGTACGTTTCGCAGAACTTCCTCAGCGTGTCCTCATCGAAGTTTCCAACGAAGTAGAAAGTGAAGTCCGAACCGTACTTGAAGCGCTCGCGGTACAAGTTGTAGGCCTTGTCGAGATCGACCTTATCAACGTCTGCCTCGGACATCGAACGCGACCGCGGGTGATTGTTGGTCATCGTCGTCATCACCGTATCGAAGAAGGTGCCCTCGGGACTCTTCTCCTTGTTTGCCAGTTCGGCCTTCATCTTGGTCTTCCACGACTGGAAGGCTTCCACGTCCTTGCGTGGACTCACAAACCCCAGGTGCAGGAGCTCAAAGAAGGTGCGCAGATCCTTCGGCGAAGAGCTTCCCGACATCAGTTCGCGCTCCATACCGATCGTTGGGCTGATGCCAACATTTTTGCCGGTCAACACCTTCATGAGATCGTTCATCGGCAGTGAGGCCAGACCCGACTGGTCGACAACTGTTGCCGCGACCATGTTCGTGAAATGATCTTCTTCCTTGGCCAGCGACTGTCCGCCCCAGCTCTGTGCCGAGAATAGGATCTCATCGTTCTTGTAGTCGGTCTTCTTGTAAACCACACGAGCCCCATTCGAGAGAATGAGCTCCTTGCCCTGTACGTCCGACAGGTCCTTCTGCTTGACGATACTTCCCGGTGTGGGAAGCGCTTCGATAAGGGGCTTGGTAGGAACGTTATCGACGTATGCAGCAATGTTCTTTGCTTCGATCGCTGTTAGAAGACTGCGCACCTGCGATTCCGTAGGCTTGGCGTATCCATTGCCCTCCGGCACGGATATCGTTATCACACGGTTCGCCGGTGAAACCATCGAAGCTGCAATGGCATTGACATCGGCAACTTGGATCGTTGGCACATAGCGCCGATAGATCTCCCACTCGTGCTCAATTCCCGGAACGCTCTCGGCCGTCAGAATATGCCGCGTCAGCTCGTCGGCAAACTGACGTGATTCTGACTTGTCGCGTTCGTTGTAGTAGGTCTCCATGCGCGAAAGAAGCGACGTGCGCGCACGCTCCAGCTCCGTTGTGGTAAATCCGTGCCGCTTGGCTCGCTCAACTTCCGTGAAGAGCGCATTCATGGTCTTCAGAACGTTCTTGTCGGACGCCGTGGCCATGGAGTAGAGAGACCGGTTTTGACGTGTCAGCGCAAAATCGCCGATGAACGCCGAGCTGAATGGTGGCGGATTCTTCCGCGTCAGCTCGCTCAGTCGGACGTTTATCATCTCATAGGCCATCTGGCGGGCAATGTTGTTGCGATAGTCGGCATAGGTGCGGATTGTATCGGCCGGACGCTTCACCATCAGCGTGACAGATGCAGCGGTCAATTCAGGATCGGACGCAACAGAGATGAGCGTCTCGGCATGCGTTGGCAACACCAATGTTGGTCGCTTCTGATACTTCTCTCCGGTTGAAGGGGGCGAGGTGAAGTTCTCACGCAAGACGGCCTCCATCTTGGCAGGATCGATATCGCCGACGGCCACAATTGCCATGTTGAGAGGGTTGTACCATGTGCGATAAAAACGACGCAGATTGTCGGCCGGAGCTCGCAGCAGGACGTTTGTATCGCCAATAACATCACGTCTGGCGTACTTCGAGCCGTAATACATCACATTACGATGTTGTTCCATGACGCGCTCATCGGCACCACGGCGCAAGCGCCATTCCTCCGTCACCACACCACGCTCGTCGTTGATGTCGTTGTCCTCGTACTTCACATAACCTGCCCAATCACGCAGCACATGAACTGCCTTGGTAAGGTTCTCGGGTTTGTCAAGAGGCACCGTTAACAGGTACACCGTTTCGTCCTGATTCGTGTAGGCATTCAGATCAGCACCAAACCGCACGCCCATCGACTCAAGAAAGTTCACGAGCTCCAGCTTTGGAAACGAATTCGTTCCGTTGAATGCCATGTGCTCGCAGAAGTGGGCCAGGCCGTTCTGGTCATCATCTTCGAGCACAGCGCCGGCATCGACGACGAGCACCAACTCCACGCGGTTGGCCGGACGGGCGTTCTTGAGGATGTAGTACGGAATGCCGGTCTCCAGGCGTCCAGTCCGCACGTTCGCATTGAAGCGAACCTTGTCGCCGTCTGAGAACGAGCCTTGCGCCATAACCGTAAATGCTGCGGCAACTAGCACCAGCATTCCTACAAGCATTTTGTTCATCGAGATCTCCAGGGTGGTGATTGTTCGCAGTGTTTGACCAAGTGGCTGCGTGTAATGTTTCGATTCGTCTCGGCTTACCCGTTGGTTTGCGGATGCTGCCGTTGAAGCTCCAATAGCGCACATCTAACTAGTTGCTCCAAAACTCCTAGATCGAGATCCTTCAAGCGCTTAAAGTACAGACACGACGCACCCAACCTGTGTTGTCCGAGCTGCTCGAGAAGCTCCCCCTGCTGCGGAGATTCCGCGGCTAGGTATAGAACAATCTCCTTTGCGCGGATGGCGAATCCCGTAACAAAGGACTCACCGCTGCGTCCGCTCTGGTAGTTGTATCGGTAGGACCCGTAACCGACGATGCTGGGTCCCCACATGACGGGTTCCGCACCTGTCACCGATCCGAGAAGGCTCATCAGGACGGTGCAGTCTTCCTTCTGCTCGCCCTTAGCCCGTGCATCGATGTACTCCATCACACTGGCAGTGGTTGGTTTTGTCTTGTTTTCGGACAACACTCTTCCTTTTCTGACACGGCCTTGCGACAGGCTTTCGGTAGCGCGACGAAATTACGAAGCCCGACCGAGGTCGGTCATGCTTGATTTCGAATCTGAACTTCGCTACGCAGAAACGTGTTGCCGCCGTAGGTTTGCAACAGTTTTTCCTGTCACGTATCCCCCCAGCCCCATGTCAACTGACGCATCAGGCCCATCATTCGACCTCAGTGAGGAGCACGAAGCACTCCGAATGCATATACGTTCCTTCGTCGAAGAGGAGATCAAACCGGTTGCGCTCCAGTACGATGAATCCCAGGAGTTCCCGCACGAGATCTTTCGCAAGCTGGGTGATCTTGGATATCTCGGAATCGTGATCCCGACCGAGTATGGTGGTAGCGGCATGGGTTACATGGAGTACGCAATCGTCGTCGAAGAGGTAGCTCGGGGATGCCCAGCCATTGCTCTCGGCGTTGCAGCCCACAACGGCCTGTGCACTAGTCACATTTTCCGATTCGGATCCGAAGAGCTACGTCAGAAATACATTCCGCGTCTGGCCAAGGGCGAGACAATGGGCGCATGGGGACTGACAGAACCGTCGGCCGGGTCGGATGCAGGGGGTACGCGGACCACGGCAGTGCGTGACGGTGACGTCTACATTATCAACGGCGCAAAGAACTTCATCACGCACGGCAATGTCGGCGATATCTGTGTGGTGATGGCCGTCACCAACAAGGATGCCGGTAAGCGCGGTATCTCGGCCTTTGCCGTCGACAAGTCGATGGCCGGCTTTTATGGTTCAAAGAAGGAAAACAAGCTCGGAATGCGCTGCTCCGACACGGCGGGGCTGACGTTCGACAACGTGCGCGTTCCGGCCTCACACCTGATCGGGAACGAAGGCGAGGGTTTTGTTCAGGCCCTTCAGATCCTCGACGGTGGGCGGATCTCCATCGCCGCACTGAGCGTAGGACTTGCTCAGGGGGCTTTTGAAGCAGCGCTGGCCTACGCCAATGACCGTCAGCAGTTCGGCAAGAAACTCGCCGATATGCAGGCGATCCAGTTCAAGCTTGCGGCCATGTCGATGGAAATTGATGCTGCACGACTAATGACCTACAAGGCGGCATGGATGCGCGACGAGGGCATGAACTTCAGCGTGGCCGCATCACAGGCAAAGCTTTTCGCCTCGGAAGTCTCGGTTCGCACATCCGAAGAGGCCATCCAGATTCATGGTGGCTATGGCTACGTCAAGGAGTATCCGGTAGAGAAGTACTGGCGTGACTCAAAGCTTCTGACGATCGGCGAAGGAACCAGCGAGATCCAGAAGATGGTCATCACGCGCAATCTTCTGGCTGAACTCTGATCAGCGCTTCAGCGCGCGCTTTCGAAGTGGCTGTCGGAACTTTAGCGGCAGAACCTGACCATCGACGCCGGTGAGCTCGATGCCCAGCAAAGAGGCGAGCGTTGGTGCAATGTCCGTCGGAGCGCATGGCCTGTCCGAAGACTCGGGTTCTATGCCAGCCCCATACCACATCAGTGGTACCCAGCGGTCGTAATCGTACGGTGTTCCGTGCGTTGCTGCATTTCCACCGATGATCCAGTAGGGCTTCGGGTACATAACCACCTCGCCGGTTCGGCCGGCATAGGTGCTATTGCGGATGTAGGTCCATGTCTGGTCGTCGATGCCCTGCGGACGCTGCCCGGCAGTGATAGAGTCGGAGGCGATGGCCATTCCTATGCCCGGATGTGACCTCACCGCACGCACAGCTGCATCGATGGCTTGCTGTCGGTTGCGTTCGGGGATGACCTTCCAGTTGAGATAGATCGACGGCTCGAAGATCTCCCGCACGTAGGTCTGCGCCACATCATCCGGCGCGCCGAACGTCGCAGTAAGAGCACTGTCGATCAGCCTCTGGATCTCAACTTCGCGAATGCGGCCGGCGTCAATAGTCGCCCGCTGTTGCTCTGCCTGACGTCGGATGATCTCGGGGATCGGTGCCACGCCATGGTCTGAGGACACTACCAGAATGTAGTTCTTCCGGCCAATCTTCGCATCGAGATGCCCCAGCAGCCGCTCCATGTGTCGATCGGCTCGGGCATACATGTCTTCGATCTCCCGGCTGTCCGGACCAAACACATGCCCTGCATAATCGGTCGTTGAGACGCCCACACAAAGCACGTCCGGATCGTCATCCCGCCCTAACCGCTCCCGATCGATCACCATCCGCGTGGCGTCAAACAGCATCTCCATGGAGAAGGGGCTGATCAGGACGCTCGATACAAACTTTGGATGCGACGGGTCGAGTATCCGGTGCGGAAACGCATTCGACCCGCCCGGGAAAGCCCCCTCACCATCGACCGAGTCGAGGCGAGCCGATGGCGCTATCGGATCCCAGACGGCACCGATATACTTTTCGATGTTGTTGTTGGCATTCAGCTGATTCAGCCAAAGGGGCTGAGGGTACGCCGCACTCGACGTCCAGCGACGTCCAGCGGCCTCATACCAGAGGCACGTTGTGGCCGAACGGCCCGCCATCAGGATCGCCGCCCGGTCTTTGATGGCTATGCCGACAACTTTGGACTTCGGGTTCCGGCTACGAAGCCGGTCGCCAAGCGTCGGCACGAGAAGCTTTGACGCACCGTAGGTGCCGGCGGAGTCCTGCGCGCAATAACCGCAGCGTCCGGATGCCAGATCGCAAAAATCGTTGCCGACGATGCCCGTTCGGGACGGGTAGGATCCGCTCAGGAGCGTGGCATGACCCGGACCCGTGATGTTGTTGGCATGCTCGTAGCGGCAGGAGCTATAGACCGCACCCTCGGCCATGATTCGCAGGAAGCCCCCTGAAGTAGGAAATGCCCCGGCAAATCGCGTCGGGTAGTCACCCCGAAACTGATCGAACGAGACAACAACGATCAGTCGGGGTCGGGAAGACTGTGCGCTGGTGACAGCGGCCAATGCAAGCAGCAAGGCCGGAATGACCATGAGCGCACGGAGACGTCGGATCAGAGCTGACCCATCGTTCGCATCATCGTGGCTACTTCGTAGGCCTGACGCTGGTTGTACTCCGACGTCATCTTGCGGTAGTTGATCAGATCGACGATGATGCCGATAAAGCACAATCCCCCCGTGAACAGATACAGCAGTCCGAGACCGATCTGACCCAGTACGAAGCGCTGAATGCCGGCGATCCCGAGAAAGCCCACCAGCGTGAGCAGCAGGATCATGACCGGTTCTTTGCGGCGTGCACGGTAGATCGAAGCAAACATACCTGCCTGCTGGTCTGTCATCGGCTGCATGAGCGTGTGAAGATACAGTAACTCGTCGCTCTCGGCATCCGGGATGAGTTGGAGGACATTAGCCATGGGAGGTGCCTTGTCGGGAAGAATGAATGGATCGATTTCGGTTGGCAAGAAGATGAGCACTGCGGGCCGCAAGCAGACCAGCAGCCGGGATTCCCAGCGGATGTGCCGCCCAGGATGCTGCCAGATCACCGCGGAACAGGTAAGAGACCGACATACCCAATCCGCAGCCCGGGCAGAAGTCAAAGCCCATCAGCGTCGGAATGCACACGGTCACATGCCCGTCCAGATAGGGTCCGGCCACCGCCAGCCCCATAAGCCCCGTAAGCCAGACAATGGCCTCAAGGGGTACGGTGCGAATGTAGGTGCTCATGCTTCTCATCGGACTTTTGACAGCAAAGACGTACCAATGTTTCACCCGGCAAGCAAAAGTTCCTGTGGAAATCGGCGTAACTCTTTGAATTCTCGTCTTCATGCCCGTATATTTGAGGCCGCATTTTCGGGAACAATCCCTTACGACACGATTAACGAAGACAGAACATCATGTACGCAGTCGTCGAAATCTCCGGTCAGCAGTATGCCGTCTCCCCCAAGCAGACGGTCATCGTCCCACTCATGAGTAACAACGTGGGTGAAACTGTTGAATTCACAAACATCCTTCTGGCCAGCGATAACGGTAAAGTGTCCGTTGGAGCCCCCTACATCAAGGGATCGGTCAAGGCAACGGTTGTTGGACATGGCAAGGGCGACAAGGTCCTGGTCTTCCACAAGAAGCGTCGCAAAGGTTACCAGAAGCTGAACGGACATCGTCAGCGCTACACGAGCATCACGATCAACGACATCAATATCTAAGCGAGCACAGCAATGGCACACAAAAAAGGTGGCGGGTCTACCAAGAACGGTCGGGATTCGAATGCCCAGCGTCTTGGTGTTAAGAAGTTCGGTGGCGAGCAAGTCGTAGCCGGCAACATCATCATCCGCCAGAACGGCACCAACGTCCACCCCGGCAACAATGTCGGTCTTGGCAAGGATTACACGATCTTTTCGCTTGTTGACGGCGTCGTCAAGTTCGAGCGGAAGGATAAGACGCGTCTCAAGGTTTCTGTGTATCCAGCAGCAAACTGAGCTCACGTGTCCACTTCGTTTTGACAGCATGAAACGCCTCCACGTGGGGCGTTTTTTTATGTAATCACCTCTTCCCCCACAGCTTTAC
Organism: Chitinophaga pinensis; assembly: GCA_943372295.1. Taxonomy (GTDB): domain Bacteria; phylum Bacteroidota; class Ignavibacteria; order Kapaibacteriales; family Kapaibacteriaceae; genus UBA10438. The sequence continues at coordinate 16,529 of CALRYC010000024.1, read as the reverse complement.
TCTACAGGATCGTTACCGTCATGAAAGCCCCCGTTCGCGTTGCCGTTACCGGCGCTGCAGGTCAGATCGGATACAGTCTGCTTTTCCGTATTGCCAGCGGAGAGATGCTTGGCAAGGACCAGCCCGTCATTCTTCAACTGCTCGAGCTCACACCGGCCCTTCAGGCCCTGCGTGGTGTGGCGATGGAGCTTGAAGATTGCGCCTTACCGCTGCTGCACGGCATCGTGCAGAGCGACGACCCGATGGTCGCCTTCAAGGATGCCGAGTACGCCCTTCTTGTCGGCGCACGTCCGCGCTCAAAAGGTATGGAGCGCAAGGATCTGCTCGAGGCCAACGCCCAGATCTTCACGGTCCAGGGCAAGGCCCTCAACGCCGTTGCCAGCCGCAACGTTAAAGTGGTGATCGTCGGCAACCCTGCCAATACCAACGCCCTGATCACTGCCAAGAGCGCTCCGGATCTCGATCCACGCAACATCACGGCACTGATGCGCCTTGATCACAATCGTGCCCTTGCACAGATCAACGCCAAGACGGGCATCCATACCTCACAGCTTGGTAAGATGACCGTTTGGGGTAACCACTCGGTAACGCAGTATCCCGACGTATCGAACCTGACAGCGAATGGCTCACTGGTGTGGCCAACGATCAACGATCAGGAGTGGCTTGAGAACGCGTTCATCCCTACCGTTGCCAAGCGTGGTGCAGCGATCATCGAAGCCCGCGGATTCTCCTCAGCCGCATCGGCTGCCAATGCCGCAATCGAGCACATTCGTGACTGGGTGCTTGGTACGCCCGAAGGCAGTTGGACGACCATGGGTATCCCGGCCGACGGTTCATATGGAATCGATGCCGATGTGGTCTATGGCTTCCCGGTAACCTGCGCTAACGGTGAATACACGATCGTTCAAGGCCTGGAGATCAGTGACTTCTCACGTGCTCGTATGCAGGCCACGCTCGATGAGCTCCTTGAAGAGCGGAACGGCGTCCAGCATCTCTGGTAAGCGCTGAAACAATCGAAGAATCGGACAAGGGGCGAGCACAAACTCGCCCCTTTTCATTTTGGGTCAGATCCACGCGGAATCACCACCACCGCGCCAGGCGACATTTTCACGACCGACCCACCGGTGAGGTCGTAGCAAAGTTCGAACACTCCCGGATTATGTCCGACAAGGATCACCGTGCCACCGAGAACGTCAAGCTCGCGCACGATGTCGTGCAGCGTATCTGCGCTGGCCTCATAGATCCTCCCATCCATCTCGATCTGCTCCGGCTGCCATCCATACGCCCGCGCGATTATCTCGGCCGTCATGGCCGTGCGCAGGGCAGGAGAGGCAACAATAGCCGTGATCCGTGGATACCACCGACGCAGCTCCGCGGCAAGCAGCCCCGCGTCTTCGATGCCCTGGGTTGCCAGCGGGCGGTCGAAATCATTCCTGTGAAGGTCTGCCGGGGAGGCCTTTGCGTGACGGACAACGATCAGTGTGTGCATGTGGGCGCTTACTGCGTGCGAACGGTGAAGAACAGGACTACGGTGACTGCGGCCGCAGCAACGTAGATCAGCGGCTCGAGAACGTCGTCCCAGACTGATGACTCAGGATTGGGCAGAGGCGCATGCGTTGCCATATGCTGACGGGATTGGTACGCGTCCACGTTCTGACGTGCCATCGTGGCACGATGCGTAACGGGGGCAAGTGCCAAGGGGCGACCCTTGCACTCGACCGACAGCTGCACGACGATGCTGCGCTCAACGCTGTCGCTTGCCGATGACGGGGCATAGCGCGTAGAGGCGTTTTCGATCACGACGCTCACCGCAGATGATGTTGTGTCGGTAACGGGCATCGTCGCGATGCCGCGCTCTTCAAACCGGCGCTGCATGAGCGAGCGGATCCAATCCGCATCAGGATGCTGACGTACGGAAACTGGCACCGCCGACCCGGGCACGAGATCGCACCGGGAGATCATCGTGTCGGCAAGTTCACGTACCGATGCCTCGATCACGTCGATCGTGTGCGGCAAGTCGCCGGCGCTCTGAGCTATAGCGTTAACGGACCAGACCACGCCGAGTATCACCGTCAGAAGAGTCTTCACGACGCGTTGCCGCTGTGGTTGTGTCGCAGGGCCAGCACGGCTGAAACAAGTTCGTTCTCCCGGTCCGACAATGCCGGACGGATCCGCAGCGGTCGACGTCGATCCTTGATGTAGAGTCGAATGATCGGTGTTGTCGGACGCACCCTCACGCGACCGTCTCCGCCGATAACGATACGTTCGATCTCGACGGATCTGAACGTCCGCTCATGGAATCGGTTGATGAACGTCACAAAGTCCGGCCCGACAATGATCACCCGGTCCATGACCATCTCGACGATCAGGGCGATGACCGAAAGCGCAACAAAGAGCCCGAGGATCACCACTACAGGGTCGTTGACCACCACTACGACAAGACCCTGCTGAAGCTGACTGAAGTACAGCGCGCGGATGATGACGTAGGAGATCAGCGTGACGGCATAGACGGCAACCGACTGCCAGTAGAAGTCGAGCTGCACACTAAAGGCGTTTGCTTCATGTTGTGTCTGCGTCATTTTTCAGCCCCCTTCCACGAACTTACGCGCATCACCAGCTCAGCCACATCTCCGGCCGCATCGGGTCTGCCCAGCTCGGCCATGCGTGAGGCCATCGACGCCTGCATCGCCTCATTGCTCATGATCCGATCGATCGCCGGCAGCAATTCATCAACGAGTCGGTCATTCTCGAGAACGACCGCGGCAGCATGCCGTTCTACGACATGCGCATTGTGACGCTGCTCGTTTGTAGAGGCCGACGGAAGCGGGATCAGGATTGCCGGCTTTGCAACGATCCCTAGTTCTGCGATCGTGGTTGCGCCGCTGCGCGAAACGACCAGATCGGCCGCTGCATACGCCGAGCCCATGTTATCGATGAACTCCACCATGCGCACGTTGCCCGGTAGGGGGCGAGCAGACACGTGACCCTTGCCGGTCTGCCAGAGCACCTGCCAGTCACGCTGTTCGATCAGCGGCAGCGCATGTTCGATGGCCTCATTGATCGAACGCGCGCCAAGACTACCGCCGAACACCAGCACGGTTGGACGCTCAGGGTCGAGACCCCACCATGTGCGCGCATCATGCTGCGAGGCCGAGCGGTCGATCTGCGTACGCACGGGGTTGCCTAGCACATGCAGCCGACTCTGCATCGATGCCGAATAGAAAGCTCGGCTGTCCTCGAAAGCAAGAACAACAGCCGCTGCATGCGGAACTAGTCTCGCGTTGCTTTTGCCGGGATTGAGATTCGACTCCAGCACGAACAGCGGCACACCCTCACGGGCAGCGGCGATGCCGGCCGGGTAGCTGATGTATGCCCCCGTGCAGATCACCGCGTGTGGCTTGAACTGTCGGATGGCGCTTCGCGCGATGGATATTGACCGAAGGATCTTGAATGGCAACGCAAGCGTCGCTAGCGACAGACCACGAAATCCCTCGATCGGCATACCGATGTAGTCGTATCCCATGGACGGAATCAGACGTGTTTCCATCCGGTCGAGACTTCCCAGGAAAAGGGGCGTACAGTTGCCGTTCGTGCGCTCGATCAGCTGCTCGACAACGGCTACGGCCGGAAAGATGTGTCCGCCCGTACCACCGCAGGCGACCACAACGCGGAGTGCGTCGCTCATGGAAGCTGCCCTCAAGAATACCACTGACGATGAATCATGGCCGGCAAAATAGGCCCTCTTCCGTAAATTCAGGCCACGTAACGTACCGTAACAGGGGTCATCATGCGGCATCTTCTTCAGGCACTCGCGCTGGTTCTGTGCACCAGCGTCGCGAGCGCACAGCAACCGAACGTCAGGCAATACATACAGCAGGTCGCTGCGGGCTGGACGTCGGATGCGAAGAAGGCACTGCCGGACCTGCTGATCGAAGCTCCGGATGATCCGGGCGTGCTGTTTCTGCATGCGTCACTGATCGAAGATGCAAAGAAGGCAAGCCCCCTACTTGAGCGCATCGTTGATGCGTTTCCGAAGTCGGAATGGGCCGACGATGCAATGGCCCGACTGATCATCATCTCAGCTACGAAGAACGACCCGGAAAAAGCGCGGAAGACCTTTGCAACCATGCGGGATCAGTATTCCCAGAGCGAGCTCCTACCGGTGGTCTACGAGATCATGCGCTCCACGGTCGGTGCTCCGGCTCCGTCGGAACGTCCGAATGCAACCGCCTCCACAACCAAGCCCGCAGCAGCGGCTCCTGCGAAACCTGCTCCAAATGGATACTCGCTCTCAGTGATGACCACCGCAGAGCGCTCCGAAGCAATGCAGTTTGCCGGCAAACTCAAGCGCAAAGGCATAAAGGCCGGCGTTGTTCCGCTGCCGGGCAGTGCTGTGACGCGGTATTCGGTACGTGTGGGTGATTACGAAACGGAAGCCGAAGCGCTCAAGGATCTCGTGCTTGTCCGCTCAGCTTGCGGCTGTAAGCCGGTCGTTGTAAAGAAGTAACCGGTAAACAGCGATCATGTCGATCCGTCTGCGTCCCGTTCTGCTGATACTCCTCCTGCTCGGCGCTCAGCAAGCTCATGCGCAGAGCTCTGACATCAATGCCGAACGCGTGTCGATCGACGCGCAGATTCTTCGATCCATCGATGGATCTGCCTCGCTCATGGAATCATCCGTGTTTCCGCAAAGCCTGATCAATCTTACACCTCTGGCAGATGATTCTTCCGATGCGTTCGGTCGATACGTGCGCTCATACTATGACGGACTCATGCCCGGAGCCCCGGCTACGGAAGGCATGCTCGCCGGCGAGGTTCTCGACGGACGTTGGAGAGGTCTTGTGCAGGTCGACGATGTCCTGCGGTTTCAGGCCGATGCATCGCTGATGCTGCGTGGCGGCACAACCACAAACGATCAGAATACCAAGCCGTTTCTCCTTGTCCGCCCATCTGTGCGCTTCATGGGATCGATGGGAGGGGGCTTGGGGTACTTCCTGGATCTGTCAAATGGACGCCGCATGCTGGGTGCGGCGCGGCGCATTGCACGTACCGACCCTACACTTGCGCGCACGACCAAGTTCATCAGCGAAGACACATCGTTCTTCGACCGTTACGTTGGTTATGTGCAATACCAGACGTCGTGGATGCGCATCCGATTCGGACGTGAAGCCATGCAGTGGGGGGCGAGCCCGATCGACAACTTCGTTCATTCGCTTGAAGCCCCCTTGCTCGACGGGCTGCTTATCGATGTGCCCTATAAACGCTTTCGTTATACGATGACGCATTCCGGTGCCAACAGCCTTGACACTAGCGGCAGCTCGGTCCCCGGGAAGTTCATTGCAACACATCGCATCGCCTTCGAGCCCACCAACTGGCTGAACATTGCCGTCAACGATATGATCGTCTATTGGGGCAGGGGGCTTGATATGGCCTATCTGAATCCGCTCGCTTTCTTTGTCAGCGCCGGACTCTCAACGCGCGAACGCAACCTCAACGACAACTCCATGTTGAGCTTTGACGTCGCGGTTCGTCCCATGCAAGGAATGCGCGCCTACACATCCATCGTGATCGACGACGTCGGCTTCGCTACTCTGGGCGATACATCTCGCCGGGGGAACAACAATAAGTTCGCCTATCAAGTCGGCCTCTCTCAGGCCTTCGGCACACCAGGCGCATCCTCGCGGTCCATGCTTACCCTGGAATATGCCCGTATCGACCCATTTACGTTCACACACCGAAGCATCAACGCATCATACTCCACGTTCGGCGCGTCCGTCGGCTATGATATGCAACCCAATTCTGACCGCGTCGCGCTACAGGCTCGCCACTGGTTCACTCCGCGCACATCTCTTCGCGTGGACCTGGACTACACTCGACATGGAGAGAATCTTCTCGATGCGAATGGGAACATTCTCACCGCCGAAGACCCCGACTGGCCGGGCTCCGGCGCCCTCGTCGCCATCGGCAATGTCGGTGGCGATATCCTCCGCGGAGACGGCGACTTTATCGTCGGCAATCGCTTCCTGCGTGGCAACCTCAGCCATCAGCGCCGCGCACGCCTCTGGTTCTCGGCCGAATGGATGCCAAACTTCTTTACTGATGTTCGCGTGGGCTATACCAATCGCAATGGCGGCAACAATCCCGAATCATTCCTCTTCGGTAGTCTCGAAGTTCGCATCGGGTACTGATCGGCCTACGGTACAAACTTCTGCTTGACCACCTGTAGCACCTCACGCGTGGTGCTGGACTTGTGAGCGAAGGCGACCAGTTCGCAGTTCTTCAGCGTCCACACGTTCAGGGTATCGTACGTGTCGAGCTTGACCGAGGGGATCACGTACTTGATGTTCTTGGTGATGACGGTTCCCTTGGGGATCGGCTTAGGATTAAGCGTGTCGCCCCAGGTGCCGTTGAGCGATGTCCTCAGCACGTGTTCGAAGACATAGTCCTTGATATGCGACGGTGATCTGCGGTAGTCCTTCTGATCGCCAACGATACCATTTTCCTGCAGCCAGACGCTGATGTTGGTCGGATCCGGGATATCCTCCAGCGCCGTCGCCTTCACTGTGACACTGATGGTTCGCTTATCGGGGTAGTACGTATGACTTAGTGCAAGATCCATCAGTGGTTTCTTCGGCAGCAGCTGAGCAACGGCCGGTTCCCAGTTCTTCATGCCCTGAATGAGGCGGTTGTTCAGCGTAACGCGGTTAACCAGTCCGTTGGGATTCCCTGCACGGCTCACGCGGAACGCCGCATCAAGAGCAACGCCGGCCGGACACGTCAGATCGCGCTTGAAGTCAGGCAGTTCAAGAGCTGCAAAGCCCCCTGCATGAATGGCCGTCACGATCACCAATCCTTTGTTGTCCTCATAGATCTTCGCCGCTACTTCGGCGGCTTCCGGACAGTTGCCGCAGGTGTGGCCGGTGTAGTCCTCAAGCAGCACATACATCTTGCCATTCGTTGTTGCCACCGTCGTTGAGGTGTCACGCAGCAGCGTGTCGACCGGGACGGTTGGATACTTTTCGTACGGACCTTCGATCACATCGCAAGACGTGGCAATGATGCCGAGGGCAAGAGCGAGGGTAATGACAAGGGGCTTCATGGTGCCTGCTCAGAATGTATAGGTGATACTCATGGACATGCCGTTGGAGGCCGGAACCGGGCGGCAGATGCCGCCCACGCAGAGGATACCGCCACGTACCCGGCCGTATCCTGCCTGAATGCGGAGTGCATCCTTCGAGTAGGCGACCGACGCATTGGGATAGTGTACGCGGAGCGCCTCGTCGTTGTTCCCAAAGTTGTACTCATTGAAGAGCGTAAAGAACCAGTGTGGCGAGACGGTATACTCGGCGAGTGCCATGATCCAGTCACCATTCTGCAGGGCCTTCTTCGCTCCTTCTTCGTGGGTGACATCCATGAACTGGAGCTCCGTACGCAGACTCTGATTCTTTGCCGTCTTGAACCAGAGTTCGAGGCAGACAAAGCTGGCGTTGATGATACCGTAGACTTTTTCGCCCGGAGCGGCCCTGCGTTCAATGACGTCTTGGTTGTAATCGAGATTAACGTAGGTCAGCGTGGTCTTGAAGTCCCGACCCCACTTGCGCTGAATCTCAATATTGATGTCGCGATAGTACAACTCATCGCCCCACATAAACTCTGCGTCATAGGTATATGGTCCGGTGCGCGTCGTGTCCAACCCATGAATCAGCGAGTAATTCAGGGAAATCATTGTCTCCTCATTGCCCAGCCAGCCCCCTTTCGGAATCGTCCAGGCTACATCACCCTGCAGAGCGAACTCGCCCGTGGGCTGGGTTGCATACGGATAGAGGGTGATCAGGCGCAGGGTGTGCTGCCTGGAGAGTGCCGGCAGATAGTTCACCTGCTGAGCAAAGCCGGTGGCCGTACGATCGCTGCGCAGGTCCATGTTGTCAATGCGCTTTGCTGCAAGGTTGATGCCCAGACCCGTTCCGGCCCATGCAATACTGGCATAGAAGGCATTGCCGGGATTGAACGAGCTTGCATTCACGGCGGATGGGTCATTGATCTTGTAGGCGTACTCGACGTCGAGCGACAGATCATGCACGACCAGGTTTGCCCTCGTGGACCACGCGAAGACGTTTTCCGGGATCTTGAGGACATCCTGATCATCCGCCTGAAAGCGGCTCACGCCGCTCATACCAAGCGTCAGACGCGTGCCTTCCGGCAGCAGGTCGGAGTTCAGCTGGTTGACGTCGAGATCGATATCCGCACCGCGCATGATCCCATCGCTGAGGGCAAAGAATGCCCGCTGACGTCCAATCAGACCGGTGATGGCCATGCCCTCAGTAGGCATGTACTTGAGCCGTACTCCGTCGATCGAATTGTCGAAGCCAAGGTTCCGCTCTTCATACGTGCGCAGGATCATGCCGCTGCCAAACTGCTCGTAGAAATTGCCGGCAGTGACCTCGAACGTCTCATCGGCGAACTTCACAAAGCGATAGGGCATCCCGATGCCGGTTCCGTCACCCGACGAGCCGAAGCGTGGATCGATGCCGAGAAGTGGTCCCTGGTACGACTCAAATCGAACCCCGGCGGAGAACTTCCCCTTCGAGATCGTCAGATTGAAGAACGTGTTCGACAGGATCTGCTCCGGCACATCCGGGGCACCAATGAGCGAGTCGGCCCCGTACTGCTGGACATCGGTCTGCAACGAGCCGTTGATGACCGTGTTCTCTCCCGCATCAATGCCCTGCGCATGGGCAAGCGTACCCACCAGCAGTAGAGCCAGAATTGTCTTTCTCATCATTGCTTCCCGGTGAGCTTCTTCAGCAGCTCTTCGAGCTCTTCCTCGTCACCGGACGAATAGGCGCTGTGGGAAAACACCACCTTGCCGTTCTGTAACACAAAGGTGTGCGGCACGTTGTTGACGTTCATGGCGCGCTTGAACTCCTGGTTGATGTCCAGCAGCACCTCGTACATCCATGTACGCGACTTGATGAAGGGGGCGACTTTGGACGCATTGCGGGCGTCGTCGATCGACACGGCAACCAGTGATGCCCCATACTTTTCCTGCCAATCGGGATACAGCGCATGGTAGGTCTGGAGTTCCTGGATGCATGGCTTGCACCACGTGGCCCAGAAACTGATGATCACCGGCTTGTCGGTTGTTCCCAATTCGGCCGTGTTGACCACAGTTCCGCCAACGTTCTTGATCTTGACCGAGGGGATCCGCGCACCTTGACTATCCTGGGCCCGGACACCGGCGCTGACCATGAGCGCCAGAACGACGCAGAGAATCGACTTTACCACGTAAACCCCCGTTGGCGAGAAAAATCGGCGCGGAGGCACTAAATTCGTTGTTCACCACGCCCATTAAGGACTCCAAATTATGAAAACTCATGTAGTTGCCCTGTTGCTTGCCTGTTTGGCCACCGCTGCTTCGGCACAGACCTTCTATATCGATTGGAACCAGCCCAACCCGATCACGGGTCCACCAACAAAGACCACGATGAAGCGAGACGGATACGTGAGGAATTCCACGGTCTCGACCAAGGAGCTCTACTTCCGGTTCAATCTCGACGAGGTGAATACCTACCACACGGCACAGCTCTGTATGTCTCTTTGCTGGCTTCTTTATCGTGGGGAGGACTATCCGTTTGAACGTGAGGGGCAGATCCTAACTGCCGGTGCATCACTGCCGATCTACGTCGATCTGACCACCAATTCCTACGAAGGCAAGAGCACGGTCAAGGTTACGCTGTTCGACAAGACCGACACCACAGATAAGCTGGACTTTGATGTCCAGTTCGTGGTCGATAAGAACACGTCCGTCAGTCGTATCGAGGACGTTGGCGTGACGATCGGTCCAAACCCGACGGCCGAAGTTCTCTCTCTCACAGGAGAAGCTCTGTCGTCAGTCACAAGCGTCAGCCTCTATGACATGCAGGGCAATATCATCCGCTCGTACGGAGTCCCAATGGGTTCCAACGTCCGCTACACTCTTGATGGTCTGGCCAGCGGAACGTATCGTCTGGTGCTGGCGATGCGCGATGGCTCTCTGCGCGGCAGTGCTGTAACGGTAGCGCGCTAAGGGGCGCTGCTGATCCGGACGCGTTATGTCGGCAATTTCCCGACGCCTGACTGAGAGCACACTGCTGCAGAGCACTGTGTTGTCTGCCATCGCGTTTGTTGTCTACGCGATCACCCACGCCCCATCTCTACAGTACACCGATAACGGGGAACTGGCGGCGGCGGCAGTAACTCTGGGCGTGGCCCACCCGACGGGCTATCCGCTGTTTACGATCCTGGCGCATGTATGGTCGATGTTCAGCACGGACATCGGCTGGATGAACATGCTTGCCGGAGTTTGGTGCAGTATTGCTGTGGGGGCCACCTACGGCCTGATGCTTGAGCTTCTGTCGCTGCTGAAAGGGGGCTTGACGCGCGCTCACAGGCATGCAGCGGCAGCGGTTGCCCTGATGCTGGGGCTCAGCGGCATCGTATGGGTGCAGGCCACCTCGCTGGAGGTGTACTCGCTACACTTGTGCCTTCTGACGCTTACCCTCTTTGCCGTGCTTAGGAGTCACCGTGCCGAGGTCGATTCCGCACGATGGTCGAGTCTTTCCGGGGTACTCTACGGCCTGATGCTGGCCAACCATTTGTCGAGCGCTTTTCTCGCGCCCGGAATCTTTCTGCTGTGGCTCAGTGCCGCACGTCCGGGTCAGCTGCGCACCTGGTACTACGTGGTGATACCGGCATTGCTTGGTGTGATGCTCTACGCCGTGCTGCCCCTGCGAAGTGGGCAGGAGCCCCCTATCAACTGGGGCATGGTCCACCGGAGTCTCGACGCGTTTCTCTACCACGTCAAGGGAACGCAGTTCGGTGTCTGGCTCTTTAGCGATCGGCAGGTCCTCAAGGTCAATGCCCGCATCTTTCAACACGTGCTGTCCAACGCCGTGCTGTGGGCCGGTTATGCAGCACTGGCCATCGGTCTGTGGCAGATGCTGCGCTCCAACGCGCGGCTGACGCTTTCGCTGCTGGCCATTGTGGCCGGCAATCTTGGGATCTCGTTCGGGTACTCAATCCCCGACATTGAACCATACTTTTTGCCATCGGTGCTGATCGCTCTCATGTTCACAGGCGTGGGCCTCTGGTGGCTTGTGCAGCGCTTTGCAGCCCGCGCGCCGTGGGTGCTGCTGCTTCTGCCACTGGTGGCCATCACGACGAACTACACCCAGCAGGATCGCTCGAACCACCGTGCAGTGGAAGGCTACACCGAGTGGGTGCTGGCGCATGCCGAGCCCAATGCAGTTATCCTCACGCGTCAGTGGGACTTCTTCTGCTCGGCCGCATGGTATGAGCAGACCGTGCGCGGAACACGTCCGGATGTGGCCGTGATCGACAAAGAACTTTTCCGGCGGACGTGGTACGCCCCCTACCTCAGGCAACTCTATCCATCGGTCATGGGGCGGGCACAACGCGAAGTCGACGCCTATATGCCGCTGCTGGCCGACTTTGAAAAGGACGCCGACGCATTCGTCAAGGCCGGTAAATCAGCAGAGATTCAGCCGCGCTTTATAGCAATGTTGAATGGCATTCTCGATAACAACGCCGACCGTCCGCTCTACATCACTCCCGAGCTCTTTAACGAAGAGCCCGGGTTTGCTGTCGGCTGGGAGCCGATGCCGGCCGGACCACTTGTACGCCTTACGCGTCCGGGCACAACACCGAAACAGCGCTTCTCCGACGTCGGCCTGGAAAAGGTCATCACGTCGATCGCCGTTCCGCGCGAGCGGCTGGATTCATCGCTGAGTGACCTGACCATGATGGCCATCGGCTCAACGGCTATGTATCACCTTGATGCGCTTTCTGACACCGCCGCATTCCGCCGCTACCGCGTGCAGGCACGCCGGCTTGCCCCCTCGCATCCTATGACGGCACGTCTGGAATCGACCTTACCCTGACAAGTTTTTGGAGTCAATGCTCATGGAACCATCCTACCTCGTCTTTGACCTCGAAACCGTCGGGTTTCCCTTGGAGCATTTCGATGATGTGCAACAAGAGTATCTGCTCAGGAGCGCTGCCACTGACGAGGACCGGGAAAAACGCATCAACGAGTTTGGCCTGAGCCCCATGACCGGATTCATCTCGTGCATTGGCATGCAGATGATGACCAGTGACGGCGCAGAGTGGAACGCAAAGCAGGTGGCATATTCACTGGACCCGGCGATGTCTGACGATGAGAAGTTCGCACAGACCTCGCTGCCTTCGGGTGCCACTTGGTACCGAGGCAGTGAGCGCGTGATGCTCGAATCCTTCTGGAAGCTTCTGGCCCATCACCGCGGCATCACACTTGTGTCCTTCAACGGTCGCAACTTCGACGCCCCCTGGCTGATGCTCCGAAGCGCCGTGCACGGCATCCGCCCGTCGCGCAATCTCATGGACGGAACAAAGTTCAACTACAGCGGACACATCGACCTGATCGATCGCCTCACGTTCTTTCAGGGGGCTGCCAGCGGCGCTACCCGCAAGTTCAACTTCGACTTCTACGCCAAGTCCTTCGGCATCGCATCTCCCAAAGCCTCCGGCGTGGATGGCTCAAAGGTCGGCGATCTCTTCGAACAGGGTGACCACACCTCCATCGCCGAATACTGCCTCCGCGATGTGGCTTCAACGTGGGAACTGTTCAAAGCCTGGGAAGCGGTGCTGAGGTTTTGATCAGGTGTGAGGTTCGGGGTGTGAGGTGTGAGGTGTGAGGTGTGGACGAATGTGGTACTGTATCGTCATTCCTGCGAATGCAGGATTCCAGACCTTTGAATGACCGATGACACGGTACCCCGCTACCACGCGGAACCTCTAGAAGAAACAGCGGACTCAGCAGTGTTGCGAAATCATTTCACCTTTGACACATAGCTATCGAAACCGCCTGCGGAACTTACGGAACGGCCTGCCTGCCAGAAAACTCCCGTGAATGTTCCCACCGTCACGACCTCCTCATTTCCCCGGTGGAGGGTGATCGCATAGGTAACATCGTCCTGGGTACTACCTGCAGCCCTTGCCCATTGTACTTCTCCGGTGGTATTTACTTTACTCACGAACACGTCTCGTTGTCCTGCAGCTGTCAGGGTTGCGCTTCCCAGTTGCATCGTGGCAGAGAAACTCCCACTGATGAAAACGTCTCCATTATCGCTGGCCTCCAGTTCACAGCCTTCTTCTTCGCCCGGCCCGCCAAAACTTTTTGCCCACAGCACTGAACCCTGTGGGCTAAGCTTTAGCAAGAAAACATCCTTACTTCCGGAAAGACTGGTGAGGGTGATCGCATCGAAACGCACGGTTCCGGTGAAAACGCCCGACACATATATGTTTCCGACTGCATCGGCATCAATGCCCCGGGCATAATCGTCCCCGGTGCTGCCAAATGATCTGGCCCAGATCGCAGTACCTGCATCATCCAGTTTGGCAACGAAAACATCTACACTCGAGTTGTTGACATTGAGATTCAGGGTGCCAACGGACAGTGTACCGCTATATGACCCTGCAATGAGTGCGTTGCCGTTCCGATCAGAACTGACACCCCGCCCAGAAACCCTTCCTGCCCCCGCCAGGAGTTCCGCCCAGCGCAGATTTCCGGCAGTACTGTACTTAGTTACAAACACATCCTGGTCGTCTGTGTTCGTCAGTTGTACGCCTTCAAACGTTACGCCCCGATCGGTGGGGCCGATGATGAGCACATGGCCATCGGAGGTGAGGTTGATTTCATTGCCGTATTCGGTGCCAGGGCCGCGGCCTGTTCTTACCCACTCGCAGGTGCCAGAGGGTGAAAATCTGGCAGTAAAAACATCGCCCTCTGCTTGGCTGCTCACCGTAACTCCACCGGGAAGTTGCATGCGTTGCTTGAACATACCCGTTACGTAATGATTGCCACTGGCGTCTGCATCGACATCAAAGGCAAAGTCCGATCCCGCAGATCCGAATGCACGCGACCATTCGGCATGGCCTCCAGCACCGAGCTTGGCAAGGAAAATGTCGTTCATCCCTGTAGTGCCATACGTTGCGCTGCCAATGTTGACGGATGATGTAAAGCTACCAGTGATGTACGTATTACCCTGCGCATCGCCTGTTACGCCACGGGTCACTTCATCGCCCGGACCGCTAATGGAGGTCAGCCATTGAAAACCCGGGGTGGCTTGCCCATCCACCGGCATTTCGGCTTTGTTGCAGCAGGAGAGTATGAGCAGACACAAGATCAGGGACACGAACAGACTGCGTTTCATAGGATGGGAGGTTGTGCGTTCTGGTTTTTACCACCATGTGATTCCCTGTTGTAGACACGAATCTCCCGATAAGGTTTAACCGCCAGTTCGAAGAACGTGTATTCGCAGCCGAAGTGCGTATCCTAATCGGTAAACGAATCTCAAACGTTAATCCCGTAGTGGTCGCCCCGGTGTGAAATGTGGTCGCCCCGGTGTTGAAAAGCTTCACACGAAATAGGACAAGCAAGGAAAAGTTGTAAGCAATAGATTGGTGCTGAACTCGCAATGAAAGGAACGGCGATGACAGCCAAAGAGCAACGGCGGCATTACAGCCCTGAAGAGAAGGTCAAGATACTACGCGAGCATCTTGAGAAACGACGCCCGGTGTCGGAGATCTGCGAGCAGTGCGGAATCGATCCGAGTCAGTTCAGTCAATGGAAGAAAGCCTTCTTTGAGGGAGGCGTAGCGACGTTCTCCGCTCGATCTGGGCGTCCGGGCGGATTCACGGCAGAGCAGCGTAAGGCACAGCAGTCCGAAGCGGAGATCCGCAGGCTCCAGGAGGTCGTATCCGAGCTCACATCTGAGGTTCTATCGGAAATAAAGGACTGGTAGATCATGAGCGGGGTACACGTACCGGATGTCGTGTGCCGTGATGTGGTATCGACCATTGAGTATCTGCATGGACGGAACGAAGTTCAACTATAGCGGACACATCGACCTGATCGATCGCCTCACGTTCTTTCAGGGGGCTGCCAGCGGCGCTACCCGCAAGTTCAACTTCGACTTCTACGCCAAGGCCTTCGGCGTCGCCTCCCTAAAAGCGGCAGGCGTCGATGGCTCCAAGGTCGGCGACCTCTTCCATGCCGGCCAGCACGCCTCCATCGCCGAATACTGCCTCCGCGATGTGGCTTCAACGTGGGAACTGTTCAAAGCCTGGGAAGCGGTGCTGAGATTTTGATCAGGTGTGAGGTTCGGGGTTACAGGTCTCGCACGGCGCGGCCGTCTCGCACCGCAGGTCCCTCACCGCTGCACGACAATCTGCTGTGTGGAAGTCTGACCAACCGCGCGTGAGACGGCATAGTAGATGCCGGGGGGCAATGGGGTACTCTTGATTCTCAGTTGATTGAAAAGCTCGTTAGTTGTGTCGTCGATGTCAGTGCTTGTGGCAATGATACGTGATTGGTTAAATACTCAGCGGGCGAGGTGTAGCCGACACCGCTATGTATGCGTTCGTGGTTGTAGAATAGCACCCATCGAGTCAGCACGTTGTTGGCATGTCGCAGGTCGGTGAATGTGTACTGGCTGCCATTGTCGCTAGGCACCGTGATCTTGGATACCGTTGGCATGGTGAGCTGGATATCGTGAAATAATGCCACGACGTCCTCCTTCTTGATGCTCCATTGCAGTAGCCAGCCAACGTTGAATCGACTCTTGACATCGAGCACCGTCAGCATCATGGCGTTGCGCCTGCTACCGTGGATATACATGTTCTTGACATCAAACTCAAGATGCGTCAGCGGCAGCCTCGGATTCGGCACCAACTCCTTGATCCATTGCTTGCTGATCCTACTGCGCACGGGACTACCGTTGAGCAGCCCGCGCTTCGACATCAATCGGCAAACCTTCCTCTTGTTGATCAGAAGTTTGTGCTTACGCTGAAGCCACTTCGTGATCTTGATGTAGCCATAGTCAACAAACTCCCGCTCCAGCTCGGCTGTGATCAATGCTACGAGTCGTTCTTCTGTCCAGACAACACCATTGGCCTCCAGAGTCGTTGTTGCCCTGCGGCCACGCTTGCCTGTCTTGGGCTTGTAATAGAACGTGCTCTCAGAGACTCCTACAATCGCCAACACGCTACGTGCAGACTCTCCCTCGGCGACATACTCGCGGACGATCATGAGCCTCTCCACAGACGTAGTTCCGTTATTTTAGCAGACTGTCTTCGATCCGCAAGGCTAACGCCTGCTCGGCGATCATCTCCTTCAGGGCCTGATTCTCTTACCGAAGACGGTGAGACTCCGGATCTTCCTTTGGTACGTTGCCCGACAGTCCTGCTTCTCCCAATAATTGGAATTTCTTCTTCCAGTCGTGGACCCAGCTTGCCGCTATACCGTGTTAACGGCATGTCTGCGCTACGCCGTCACGCTCTGCTTCTTCCAGAATCGCAAGCTTCGTTTCCTTGCTCCAGCTTCGGTGTGTTCCCACCGTTCACTCCCTTGTTGATTGAATTTACAATCAGGAGTCCGTCTATAGTTGTTTTGGGGGCTAGAAAGCCCACGCTGCGAGCGACATGAGGAAATG
>CALRYC010000023.1:0-35155 GCA_943372295.1 Chitinophaga pinensis | reverse complement strand
TAGGAGCTGTAGTATTGACTGATGTTGAGATTGCGCAATGAGATGTTGCGAACCTTCTCGCCACCCTGACGTGAGATATACAACCCACCGTCGGTGCAGATGAACGTAACACCTGACGAAAAGCCATAGATGCCCGGCACATCAGCATGGAGCATGTTGACTGGATCGGCATAGTACTGACCCCAGCCGTTAACCAAGAGCCATGTCTGAGCATCGTCGCCCGACATGTACGTGTCGACTCCGCCAAACAGCCATTGACCGTTCTCATTCGCATAACCGAAAGACTGCTGGTCAAAGGGGCTGAACCTGACGCCCCCTCGCTTGACCCATGTCTGACCGCCATTGACGCTAAGAAAGAACGTGGTTGTGTCCGACCGTGTACACGCGGCCATAACATAATCAGCACTGGGTCCGGCAAACAGCACGGTGCCAAGATTCGCGATCGACGCAAAAGGTCGCACGCTCTGCGTTGTCAGCGAAGCATCGGCCGCAACCGATGAAATGGTATCGGCATGATACAGTCCCACATTGGCGGTGCCATCGGACCAGAGCTGGGCCATGCCGTCGATCCACCGCATGCGCTGGAAGCTCTTGCCGGAGTCGACACTTCGGTACCAGACCTTGCGCGCCTTCCATGCCGGCGAATAGTCCCATTCGTTGCCAACGGCGTGGATCTCTAGACGTCCCTCACGGGCACAGCAGACGGCATTATCGAACCACCCCCATCGCTGCATCTCCGTAAGCCCGTCTGCCTGCGACCACTTCTTTGTGACCAGGTCGAACATCCACGCGCGGCATGCGCGCGAGACAACCACCAGATACTCCGTGTTATCGGGTCGACGCACCAGCTTCAAAAGCTGGGGATCTTCGATGCGTCGCAGATCCGAGTGGCACGTCCACATCTTGCCGGTGGTATCTCCCGACCATATCGTGCCCCCCGCACCGGCCAGCCAGACACGTCCTGTAGCATGGTCGTACTCCACGGCCACCACACGTCCGGCCTGGTTTACGCTTCCAACCTCACCCCAGCGTCCGCTCACACGGTCATTGAACGGCATGCGCTCAGCCCCGTCCATCCGCTGCGCAAAGCGCGCATCACGCACGGCGTCGTTGACAACGCGCCAGTTCATGCCCGGCGGCACAACGTGCAGTGACTCGAAGAACGCATCGGCCTGGCGTTTATGCTCAGCCCCCTCCCGCTGATCCTTCAGGACCTGCGTTTGCGAAAAGAGATTGACCGATGCGAGAACCAAGACAAGCAGAGTTCGCATTAGCATTTACTCGATGATGAATGCGCCACGACGCGAGATCATGCCGCCGGTGGACGTGATCATGTAAACTCCACGAGGAAGTTCTGCCAAGGGGCGCGGCAGCGCACCGTTCACAAGGTCCATCATCTCATCGATCACCACAGCCCCCTGCATGTTGATGACACGCACACGTGTTGGACCAATCAGGGTAGCATCAAGATGCAGAATCTGTGAAGGGGCCAGCGGATTCGGATAGAGTGATGTAAACAACGGTACGTCTTCGACGCTGGTTGCACTTTCGACCTTGATTTCAACCGGCTCGAGGAATGTCCAATCATCACCGTTGTCCGGACCGCCATTACCATTCACGGCATTGGCGACGGCCTGCAGGTAGTACGTTCCTGCCGCCGAAGGTGCTGTCCACGAGAATGCGAACGTCACCTGCTTGTCGACGATCGTCTTGGGTGCTGCCTGCGTGATCTCCTGTCCGCTGCCGGAGGTCCGAACACGCAGTCCGCTGCCCGTAGCCGCCACCGACAGGGTCCCGACGGCCCCCGTCATCGCAGTGGGTGCGGACCGCACGACAATGCTGATACCGGCAGAGCGCGCCGAAGCGTGACCAACGATGATCGAAAAGTCGACCTTTTCACCCGGCTTCACGCTGCGCGGTCCATTTAGCGTAACCGTCACTGCCGCTCCGGCATTTCCGCCATGACAGGTGCCGCAGCCTGAACTGTTCTTGGAGGTAAAACCTGTCTTGCCACCGGGATCAGCTAGGGCAACGACTGATGCGAGAACAAGCAAAGCGAAAAGTTGGATCATGATGTGGCTCCTGGTGAGACGATGATTCAGAGAATGATGCTGTAGTAAAATACGACTTCTTCGTTGGGCGTTACCGGCGCTTCGCGCAGGTGTGGGGTGTGGGGTGTGGGGTGTGGGGTGTGGGGTGTGGGACCATCACGCAATGGAATTACTAGCCCCGGGCCTTGGCCCGGGGTAGTCAAACGGCCCCAGGGGTTGGCATTGTTTACGGCGTACGCGATTCGCGATACGAAACCATGAACGATCGATGTTCAATGCGTAAATCCGAATTGGCCATCGCGTTCACCCCGGGCCAAGGCCCGGGGCTAATATTGATCGCCATCACGTTGCAACGCGTCTATAATTCGTACGCCGTTACCCATTACCAACCCCGGGCCGTTTGCCAA
Organism: Chitinophaga pinensis; assembly: GCA_943372295.1. Lineage (GTDB taxonomy): Bacteria > Bacteroidota > Ignavibacteria > Kapaibacteriales > Kapaibacteriaceae > UBA10438. The sequence goes on along the minus strand of CALRYC010000023.1, from coordinate 32,697 downwards.
CCCCGGGCCAAGGCCCGGGGCTAGTAAATCCATTGCGTGGTGGCCTCACACCCCAAACCACATACCTAACACCTGCGCGAAGCGCAAGGGCCAGTCCTTCGCCACTGCGCGGCTCAGGATGAAGCCCGGGACTAATTTTGATCGCCATCACGTTGCAACGCGACTATAATTCGTGCGCCGTTACCCATTGCCAACCCCGGGCCGTTTGCCTACCCCGGGCCAAGGCCCGGGCCAGTAATTCCATTGCACGCCGCGATCTAATCGGCCTTCCGTCCTCTTTCATGATGCATCCGCTGGCTATGGATGTAGCGAACAACACCATCGAGATCCCGATAAGAAAATGTGAATGCTCCGTATCCAACTTGCCATTCAAAGTCGTGAAAGCCAGGAATTGACTCTCGAATCTCTCGCGTTGCAAGATTCTTGAGCTTTCCCACAGCTCCGGCAACATTGATGGAGGCAGGAATCGACAGTGCGACATGCACATGATCCTCGACGCCGCCGACAGCATAAGGGTGCAGGCCGATACGCAAACAGATTTTCCAGAGGATAGACCATACGATCTTCTCTACTGCTGGCTCGATCAGTAGCGCACGATTCTTGGTGGCAAAAACAATGTGATAGCAGAGGTCTGTGTGTGAGTGTCCCATGGGGTATGTATGTGCACGATCTCACCCAAAACGTGACGCGAGCTAAGAACTCAGCATTATGGATTTACTAGCCCCGGGCCTTGGCCCGGGGTTGGCAAACGGCCCGGGGTAGGCAAATGGCCCGGGGTTGGCAAACGGCCCGGGGTTGGCAAACGGCCCGGGGTAGGCAAACGGCCCCAGGGGATCATAAATTGGCGCGTGCCGATATTCCAAATCATTTTCATTACCATGCTCGCGGCCACCGCCATATCCGCGCAGGGGTATTCGGTTCGTCATGGATTCATTGGCCACCGAGATCATCAGATGACAGTGGGGTATGGACTAGGGGGCGCACAGAACGCGGTAGCGCGCAACGTGCTGGATGATTCGACGCTGAGCTTTCTGGGTCCGCTCTGGGCCGGTTACATGGTGGCTCTCGACAGCGTGTGGAGCGTTGGCGCTGAGGTCGGGTATCATGAAGCTAAGGGGCGATGGCTGTCGGATGATACTAAGCCCCCACCGGGCGGACGTGCCATACCCGTCGCCTACACCAAACACACGGTGCACATTGCGGCCAGCGCCGAGCTGACTTGGTTTCATGGACGGTGGATCACCCTTTCAAGCTCTGGTTCGCTGGGCCTCGCCATGATGGGTCATGCGGGAAACAACGTGCCCCTTTCCTCGGCGGATGTTGCCTACCATCTCGGTGTGGTGTCGATGCGGGTAACGGGCGACGTGGGCTTTCGACTGGAGATCGGGTACGGCTACCGCGGCATCGTTAATGCGGGGATGAGCTTTGTGATGTAACCGGCGGCGCGTCAGGCGGATGCTGTGCGCCGACGCAGCAGCCATGCCAAGCCCCCTGCCGCCATCATTGCCGCGATGGCATAGATGTTCTCGAAGGCCAGCGCAGGATAGAAGGCAATCATCATCCCGATGCCGGCAACCGTCCCACCGAGGTGGGCCTCGTGACCGATGTTGTCGTACCCCTTACCCGAAACATAGGCCGAGTAAAAGACAAACAAACTTCCCATTATCCATGCTGGCAAGGGCACAGGAATGAAGAGAAACATCATCGGCAGGTCCGGCAGCAGCACCGTCGATGCGGCGATAACGGCGCACACGGCGCCTGAAGCCCCGACTGCTCTGTAGGAGGGGGCGCTACGGTGCACAATAAGAGAGGCAAATGAGCCGACCACGGCTCCCAGAAGGTACAACAGGCCAAACCGCCACGAACCGATGATGTGCTCGAACCAGCGTCCGAACATGAACAGAGAGAACATGTTCAGTGCAAGGTGCATGTAGTCGGCATGTACTAGTGCGGACGTAGCAATACGCCACCATTCGGTGCGTGGACCAAGCACATCGTCGACGCTGAAAAGCAATCGACCATACAGAGCCCGATTCCGAAACGAAACGATCGTGACCGCCACGGTGGCGATCACGATCGTTAATGTCAGTGGCGATAGAATCAGCTCGCTCACGGGGCAAGCATCATCGTCATTTGCGGGGCCAGGCCGAGCTTCTCACGAAGACCCATGATGGTCTGCTGCAGATCATTAGCGGCCTGCTGCATTCCACGGTCACGCGCAGTGGACAGATTGTACTTGCCTTGCAGACCTTCGGCGATTTTCAGGGCCTTTCGATAATCCTTAGCTCGAATGGCCTGTGCGATCGGGATCTCATCCAATTGATAATCGAGCTCCGCGGAGACTCCCTGACCTGCGCCAACTTCCTTCAGGTAGCGGGCCGAAACGTCCCACTTCCCGGCGATCTTGGCCGCATCGGCTGCAAGCACGCGAGACATGCGGATGACCGCTTCAAGGATCTCGGCTTCGCTGCCCTCACGCGGCGCAGGGAAGCCCTGCTCTGCTGTGTACAGTCGCGGATTCGCGATAAGACGCCCGGCATTGGTGATCGCACGATCGGCCATGGCCGCCGCTTCGACATTCATTCCACACGTCTCATAGAAACGGGCCGTCTGCAGCTCGAACATCATGCTCATCGGGAACATATCCAGCGATAGAACAGAGTTCATCCGCTTGAGAACTGCACCGGCACGGGCAGTATCCTTCTTCTCGTAGAGCAACCACGTGGCGTACTTGTAAAAGACGTTGCGATAGCTCAGGATGTAGCCACGGTTCACGTCGTCGTAGTAAACCTTCGGATTATTAAGGTTACGGAACTTCAGACCCAGGCGCGCTTCGGTATACACCTCGTCGTGCCCCATGTCCTTGATAAGGGTCTTTTCCATCACTTCTTCGTTGACACCTTCTCCGATAGCCGAACTCTGCGGAGTCGGGCACACGCGGTAGGCCATACCCTCCAGGCGCACAAAGCCATCAAGACCGCAGAATTCGTCGGCATACTGCGGATCACCGACCGATGTTGAGAAGTACACCGGACGCGTGAACCTTGTGGTCTTGAGAATGTCGGCCACCAGCTTGTGCTGCACACCGATAAAGTACGTGGTCTGACCTGTTGTTTCATCAGGACCACGCGAGGTGCCCTTGAACTGCCAAGTCATCGAGCCCCGGTTGATCAGAGCCGTATCGGTGGTGAACTTCGCCAGAATGGCCTTTTCTACCGGGATGGTGATGATGGTAGCCGGACCAAAATCATAGGATAGTGCACGAGGATCATCCTCCGGCACCGTCAACTGCTCGTCGCTGAACGACAAGGGTATCTTCTGTGCGCCCCATGGGGCTTGATTCTTCAGCTGTTCGACGTACCACGTCGTCTGGCCCAGCGACAGGTTCACAACACGTACGTCACGACGTACGCCGGCAACGTCCTGCAGATACCACACAGGAAATGTGTCGTTGTCGCCGTTGGTGAACACGATCGCATTCGGCTCTAGCGACTGAAGGATGTTGTAGGCGTAGTCAAAGGCCAGATAATTACCTGCACGCGAATGCGTGAACCAGTTCAGACGCGCCATATTCAGCGGCACCAGGACGATCATTGCGGCCATGGATGCGCCGACGACCGCCACATTCTGACGCAGTCGCTCCATCAGGAAAAATGCGCCCATGCCGGCCCACATAGCGAACACCATGAAGGATGACACATAGAAGTAGTCACGCTCACGTGGCTGAGGGTTCTGCTGATTCTGCTGAATCGCCGCCAGAACACCCGTCATGAGGAATAGCACGAGGTACACCCATGCCATGCGCTTGTCGCGCACAAAGTGGAAGACCAAACCGAACAGCCCCAGCAGCAGCGGCAGGGCAAAGTAGTTGATCGGATAGTGTTCGGCAAAACCCGTCTTGTACGAATACGACTCGATGGTTGCCTTCGATGTCAGGGGGCTTGCAGCCGGCGCATCTTGAACGTCGCTCACCCGACCCATGAAGTTCCAGAGGAAGTACCGCAGGTACATCTGATCGATCTGATAATCCAACATATACTCGAACTCGCTCGAGTTGTACCGTGAGCGGCCGTCGGTCTTCCAGTTGCCGAAATCCGGACGGGAATAGCGAGCCCCATCCTTGCGTTCGACCGCTTTGATCGGTGGCTGCACCCAGTTGCCGTACTTGAGGTAGTTGTTCACAAAGCGCGACTCGCTCTGGTAGCGTCGCGGCCACATTGGGGCCTCACCGTACTGCTCACGGCCGAGGTAGCTGACAAGCTTCGAGAAGTTCTCCGGCTTGTTTTCGTTCATTGGTGGATTCGAGTTGGCACGAACCAGAATGTGCCCGTACGTCGAATATCCCAGGATCAGCAGAAGGAAAGCCGATGATGCGAGGGTAAGTACACCCTTCTTGTTGCGTGTTCCATACCACGTGCCATACGCGCCAAGAGCAATGAGTCCGAATCCCACAAGACGAAAGAGCATGTTGTCTTCGATGCGAAACTCACCACCTTCGGTCTTGAAGAACGGCAGGTTGCCGGCAAACAGCGCCGGAAACTTCATGATGATCACGTTGTAGATCAGCACAAACAGCACAAGGCCGATCCCCATTGTGATGAAGAGCGACTTGAGCGAGTAGGGGTACTTACGCAAGTAGACAAGCAGCACGAGGGAGAATACCGTAAGGATCGACAGTAGGTGCACACCGATAGACAGGCCGATCAGGTAGGCAATCAGCAAAAGGTACTTCTCGTGTCCGGCTTCATCGGCCTTCTCATTCCAGATCATCATCAGATGCACGATGATGGCAACGAAAAGTGATGACGCAGCGTAGACCTCGGATTCAACGGCGTTGAACCAGAACGTATCGGTGAAGGTGAATGTGAGCGCAGCCACAAAGCCCCCTCCATACACCGACACGGCATTGCCCAGATCGTCGAGACTCTCGGTAAAGAAGTTTCGAATCACCCGCACGGTGATGAAGTACAGAAGCAGAACTGTGAACGCACTGGAAAGCACCGAAACAAGGTTGACGCGCCAGCCCGGATCGCCGAATGGCAGGAGGTGGAACACCTTGCCGATCATCAGGAACAACGGGGCTCCCGGGGGATGCGGCACCTGCTGCTGCACGGCGGCGGCAGTGAACTCGCCGCAGTCCCAGAACGGGACGGACGGCTGCACGGTCATGAGATAGGTAATCAGCGAAACAGCGAAGGCAATGCTCGCGAACGCATAGTGAAGCGTCCTGTTTGAATTCTGCATGGACCTACGGAACGATGGTGATGGAAAGGACGTAAAGTTACGACATCACCGTACCACCACAGCACGTCCCACGGCTACGGCGCCGACCAGTCCGGCGTGCGCTCCGAAGCGTGCCGGAAGCACCACGGCATGAGAGGCAATTGTCGGAATAGCACGGAGTTTTATCGTTTGCTCGATGGATTCGATGATGTAAGGGGCCTGCGACACTCCCCCGCCGACGATGAGCACGCGTAGTCCGAGAACCGCCATGGCCGTGCACATGCCAAGGCCGATGACACGTCCAGCCTCGCGGAGCACATTCTCGTCGGTGATCTCCGCCACCGAGTGAACGGCATGCCCGGCCTGTCGTGCCATCTGCACAATACCGGCGTTGCCGACGTGATCCTCCAGCACGGCCGTGCGGAACGGACGCGGATCTCTCGCCCCTTCCCTGGCCCATGCATTCATGATGATATGGCCGATCTCACCGGCATCGCCATGGGGTCCACGATACAATCTTCCACCGAGAATGATACCGCCGCCGATACCGGTCCCGAGCGTTGCATAGAGGAAGTTCGGATGGTCTGCTCCGGCGCCCATGTGCGCCTCGGCCAGCGCAGCTGCATTGGCGTCGTTCTCAAGGTCGACCGGCTTTACGGTGATCTGACGGATGCGCGACAGTAGATCCACGTCATCCCAACCCGGCAGGTTAGGGGGCGCTTGCACGTGCTTTGTGTCTGGGTCTACAACACCAGGCACGCCCAGGCCCACAGAACGAACTTCCGGCGAACGTTGCTGGATACTTTGCACAATGCCGCAGATGCGCTCAACAACCGCATCGCGACCTTCCTCTGCCTGCGTCGGTACGCTCTCCTCCCAGACCGTCTGCCCCTGCTCGTCGACCACGCCATACTTGATGCCCGTTCCGCCGACGTCGATTCCTGCGTATGTGTTCATCAGGGAAAGTTACGGTAGCCGTCATCCCGACGAAAGTAGGATGACGCAATCACGCGGGAATGATGACCACAAAAACAAAAATCCTCGGTCCGTATAAACGAACCGAGGATCGACTGTCTGTGTGTCGTGTTAGCGCAAGGAATGAACCTCACACCCCAAACCTCACACCTCAAACCTTAACGAGAGTAATACTCGATCACCAGCGGTACTTCGCAGATAGCCGGCACCTCATCGCGAGTGGGCAGATAAAGGAACTTGACCGAGTAATCGGCCTTGCTCAGATCAAGATATGGTGGCGGGGCGGCCGAGCGGATCGCTTCCTGGATGGCTTCTACCTTGCGGCTCTTCTCGCGGATAGCGATCACGTCGTTTGGCTGAACCGCGTATGCCGGCATGTCGACCTTCTTGCCGTTGATCAAAACATGGCCATGACGGACATACTGGCGTGCGGCATACATCGAGCGGGCAAGACCCGAGCGGAACACCAGAGAATCCAGGCGCTGCTCAAGGAGCTGCACCAGGATGTCCACCTTATTGCCCTGAATACGGGCAGCCTTGGCGATGTAGTTGGTCATCTGACGCTCATGCAGATTGTACTGCAGACGCAAACGCTGCTTCTCGAGAAGCTGCTTGGCGTAGTCAGAAAGCTTGGCGCGCTTTTTTGCGGCACCGTGCTGGCCCGGAGGGGCCGGATTGCGATCAAGATACTTGCGCGACTTCGGCGTTACGGCAAAGCCGAGCTTGCGCGAGATCTTGACCTTGGGTCCATTGTACTTCATGTGTACCTCGCTCCCATCGTAATGGGGCAACATTGTTGGAGATTCCCACCCAGGGGGTACTTCCCATGGTTGAGTTTTACAGAGCCACGAAGATACGAAAAATCGGGTACTGGGTACCTACTCCAAAGGAGTCTCGATCGTAATGATCACCGTGCGCGAGTAGAGCCGCCCTTCGGGCGAATTGTTGTCGAACAGCTCATCGGCGCTGCCGTAGCCCACGGCGCTGCCGGGGGGGAGATTGAGTCGGGAAGCTACGGCCTGGGCGCGACGTTCCGACAGGCGCAGGTTGTAGTCCGGTGCGCCAACGCGGTCAGTGTAGCCCTCCACGGTGACCTTGGATCTATCGGTAATGCGTGGCCGAATGGTGGCGATGATGCGTTCGTGCTGCTTGGTAAACTCCGACTCGTTATAGCCGAAGATGATCATGTTGAAACGTTCGAGTCGCTTGTCTTTGCGGTAGAGCTGCTCGACATCATAGCCACGCGTGCTTGCCGTGTTTGTTTCGCCCGTAACGTCATTGACGGTCATCGCATACGTAAGGGGTTCCTGCGTACGCGGAAACAGCTCTTTGCGATCGTTGATGCTCCAGGCAATTGGGCTCGGCACGGGACCGGTTCCGCTGATTTCATCGAGCCGGCGAGCCCCCTGATAGACCTCGAGTTTCCAGTCCTTCACGGTCGTGTCCGTTGCCACATCGGCCTTGAGGGCGATGGACGCCGCATTCATCGTGCGCACGGTGTCGGTAAAGAAGATCGGATCGAGCAGGCGCGATTCCTGACTTGTGATCTCGACACGTCTGTTCTCAGCGACCCCGTCGGCGACGTTAATATTCGATGGGTTCTCCGGCAGATCGCGCGCCTGCACCAGCATGCGAGAGGTCTCGATGCCCCATACACGCAGCAGATACTCCTGAACATTGTAGGCACGCGAACGAGATAGATCTCGGTTAGCCTTCTCCGGACCATTGTTCGAGTTGCATCCCGTGATCACGATCTTGTCCGCAGGGTTGCTCCTGAGCTTATACCCGATGATGTTCAGCAGGTCCTGATAGATCGCCACCGTTCCGGCACCATTGAGATGATCGAGCGTGTAGGTCGACACCTCACTCGGCGAAACACGCCGATAGCGCGACGGGATCTCGGAGCTCATCTCATCGAAGAAGATGTAGTTCAGCAGAGCATAGAGATTCAACGAAATGATATTGTTCACGGCGAGCTTCGGGGCCGCAAGGGGCTGACCCGACGCGTCAAGCAATTGCGCGGTGATGCCCCGCACGGAGACCTTCGGGACACGTTTCTCGGGCTCCGGTAGCTTGACCTCAGCCACCACGGTGTCACGCACCGGCGGTGGTGGTGGCGGCGGAGGGGGCGGCGGAGGTGGTGCTGGACGTGGCGTGCTCCGCTCTGTGTAGTTCTGCCAGGCAAGGCCAATACCGAGGCGGATCGACGTCATGCTCCACGGCTGCGCAGACTGAAGATTCGAAAGTCCGATGTTCGCTACGAGCTCGGGTTCGATGCGCCACTGCTGGTCCGACGAGATCGGAATTGAGTATCGCACACCAAGTACAGCAGTGAAGCGCGTTGAAGCAACTCCGGGGATGGCTGCCGAGTCGAAGGCAAAACGCGTACGCGTGCCGTCTTCGTACACAATATCTGCCGGTGCGGCAATGAACTCACGTTGCGAAAACGACGAGGACATCATCAAGCCAAGCCGGAATCCTCCAAGCACGCTGAGTCGGGGCGCAACATCATAACCGACAACGGGTGCAATGCTGAGAAAGGACCTTGTTGTTGAAAGCTCGTATCCGATGAGCGCCGACTCCTCGACGCCATTGGGCGCAATCACCTGCGTTTGCTCAGCCGAAAGAAGCGCCGAGTGATAGTCAAATCCGATGCGCACTTCAGCTCGCAATGGGTCTGACAGGCGCAAGTGCGCCAGCAGATCGACGACGGGCATGAGCGAGCTTGCCGTTGAATACTGCGGACAGCAGCTTGGGACGTCGGGAAGCCCCCTGATCGGCGCATTATGCATATCGAAGCCGGCGCCGAGTACGCCCGACAGTCCATACCTGGTGTCGTAGTAGGTCGCACCGAGGCTGTCCTCAACGCCTGCAGCGCGGACGTCGAAGCTCATCGCCAGCGCAAGCAGCAACAGAGATATGTGGAGGGAGAACATCTTCACGAAGTGGTCACTTCTCTATGATCACGGCTCGTGAATACGTCTCCCGACCATTCATCAGCACAACGAAGTACTGGCCGCTTGGCAGGTACTCTGCCGGCAGGGCGATCTCGTGCCGGCCCACCGAAAGCTGACTCTCGAGCAGTGTCCCCTGCGGCCGTCCCATCGCATCCACGAGTACGACACTATACTGCCCCTCGTGGGCTGCGCTGACGGTAATGACGGCGCCTTGCCTGATTGGGTTGGGGTTCACCCCGATGATACCCGTCGCGTTGGTGCGCTTGATCAGTCGCACCGTGTCGCCCTCTCTACAAAGGCCAAGAACGGCAAACTCGCCGCTCTCTTTCAAAGCACGGATAAAACCACCCTGTGGCCACTCCACAGAGATGATCTCCAGGGGGCTTTTCTCTACCGCACCCAACGCTACAAGAAATGGCAGTTCAGCAATGATCCCAACGGAATCCCTCACGGTGGCTGTGATGGTCATGATAGCATCATCGCCCTGGGACGCAACCTGCTGATTGCCTTTGTGGATGAGGACGGTACGATTATACCGGAGTTTAACAACGACCTCACGCGGACCGTCGCGAAGGAGATTTCGTGATGCCGCCAAGATGACCGGCACCGAAACCGTCGTGCCGATGTCTCCTTCGCTGCGCGGAATGATCACTCGTGTTGTTGCCTTAGGCTGCCGATACCAGAAACCAATGCCCTTCTCGACATTGCTCTTTCGCGCCATACCAATGACGCCTTGTCCCAGCGACCCCTGAATGGCTGCATTCGAGCCGCTTCGTGCATTCACCGCACCATTGCTGATCACCGATCTGCGGAGCTGCTGTCCGGAGACCGTGGTGATCGCAACAAGCGTCGCGATGAGACAGATATGTGTTTTGGACCGCGTGATCACTCAACCACCGTGACGTAGAAGTCCTGCTCAACAGGATCAATGGCTGCATTGGTCACGTTCTGCACGCGGAACACAACGTCCCCTGCTTCAGCTCGCGCCCATGCGATGATGAGGCCGTCGTTCAGGTCAGCAACGGGGCTGATCATCACCGACTGACCCACAGCGGCATCACCAAAGGCAACCGTCACCGTCAGTCCGGCATTTGCGGCCACATTGGCGATGTTGACGGTGAGCGTGCGTTTGATAATGTTAGTGATCGTATTTCCATTCGTGCCGAAGCGTGAGGTTCCGCGAACATCCAGCTTCGTTGTCGGAGATGACGTATTGATGCCGACATTGACATTGTTACCGAGCACGATGGCATTGCTGACGTTGACGGTTGCACCAGATCCGATGGCTGTGGCGTTGGTCAGGCTCATATCGGACGAAGTGTTATCACCGATCAATATCACACCAGTTGCGTTGTTGAGATTTAATCCAGCACGATAGCCGATCAGGATATTCTTGTTCGTTGTATTTGCATTACCCAGGTTCATACCAGCCTGATAGCCGATAAACGTATTCTGATCACCGCCGTAATTCAACATCCCTGCTTCGGTACCGACAAACGTATTCGCAAAACCGAGATCCGTTTGTTCGCCCGCAGACTTACCGACAAAGACGTTATCGTTCGTGTTGTCAAGGTTCGCTCCGGCACTGCTACCAACGATCGTATTGGCAGTTCCGGCCCGCAGTACGCTCCCAGCCTCAAATCCCAAGAGTGTATTGTCATTGGACGTGCCCAGAGCCGTCTCCCCCATCGCGTTGCTTCCGACGACGGTGTTGCGCGATCCGCCCCCTATGGTTGCACCCGCGTTGTTGCCGACCATCGTGTTATCGGCACCTCCTATGTTTTTACCGGCTTGGTATCCAAACGCTGAGTTACGGCTACCCGAGACGTTGCCGTTGAGAGCTTGATATCCGACTGCGACATTCTCGCTGCCGGAAGTATTCTGCTTCAAGGCTTCAAAACCGACGGCTGTCAGTCCATTCACGGTCGTGATTGCGCTTCCGGCGGCCGAGCCGACAAACACGTTCTCATTTGAGGTCATGTTCAAGCCAGACTGGTAGCCGATGGCGATGTTATCGGAACCTGACACAATGGCATTTGCGGCATCGCGACCAACCGCTACGTTTCGCGCTCCACTAGTGAGCGATGGTGCGACATTTGAACCAACCATCACGTTGTTTGCCCCGGTACTGTTGAGACTTCCGGCTCCGCCAACAAACAAGCCCGAATTCTTTAGTCGAAGCACGGCCTGATCATTGATGGCGTAGAACTTTCCGTCACTGACATTGATGTTTGCGTTTGAGCGAAGACCCCACGCAGTTCCGAGCCCGGTCACGTTCGCTTCCAGCGTGAGTGCCGTCGAATTGTATCCACCGACTCGCGCGGTTGAAATGATCCGCGCACCAACGGCATCATCACCCGTAGCATTGATTGCATCGTAGCCGACATCAAACAGATAGCGACCGCGACTCGTCGACGTGGCCTGACTTCCATTGACGTCGTATTGAACAACGGTTCCGATAGTAGCTACATCACTCCACGACGCGTTTGTGCCATCTGTGACAAGCGCTTTTCCGTTGTTTCCTGCCTGTGTCGGCAGAAGCGCATTGCGAGCCCCCTGAGCTGTTGTCGCACCCGTTCCGCCGCGGTTGATCGCAAGCGTTCCTGTTGTGCCCGCCCCATTCAAAGCGGTCATGATGTTTGTTCCGGCACCGGCAGCAATCGTCGGGTTCGGATATGTACCGCCGAGATCTCCACCAGCAGCACCGGTTGGTGCGGCACCCGAAATGGTCGTGCTGACGGCGTTGGTGATGCGACCTTGCGCATCGACCGTGATGGTGGGCACCTGCGTAGCAGAGCCATACGTACCGACCGTAACGGCCGTATTTGCAAGCTTGGCAGCCGTGACAGAACCATCAACGAGCTTGGCTGTTGAAACCGATCCGTCGGCGAGCTTGGCGACGGTGACCGCGTTGTCAGCCAGCTCGGACGTGGCGATTGTTCCATCGAGGATCTTGGCGCTGGTGATCGTGTTGGCTGCGATATCGGCATCGAGGATCGTACCGTTCAGAATACTCTCGGTCTTCACAGCATCATTGGCGATCGTCGGATTGGGATATGATCCCGAAAGGTCGCCACCGGCAGCGCCCGTCGGAGCGGCTCCGCTGATGGTGACCACACCAGCATTGGTGAGTCGGCCCTGGGCATCAACGGTAAAGGTAGCAACCTGTGTTGCCGAACCGTATGAGCCCGGTGTAACGCTGGTAGCAGCAAGCTTGGACGCTGTCACGGCACCGTCAGTGATCTTGGCCGTTGTCACGGCATTGTCTGCAAGCTTCGCGCCCGTCACGGCAGCATCGTTGATCTTTGACGTAGTCACAGCGTTTGTGGCAATGCTTGGTCCGGGATAGGTACCCGTAAGGTCGCCACTTGCAGCGCCACCCGGAGCGACGCCGGAGATGGTCGCATTCGCGGCGGTTGTCAATCGACCTTGAGCATCAACGGTAAACGTTGCAACCTGTGTGGCCGAACCGTAGTTGCCGGAGGCAACTGTTGTGTTGGCGAGCTTCAGCGCCGTCACGCTGCCATCAGCAAGCTTCGACGTCGAAACTGAAGCATCCGTAAGCTTGGCCGTCGTGACCGAAGCATCGGCGAGCTTGGCCGTTGTGACCGAGGCATCGGCAATGCGATTGGTCACCACGGCATTGAGCGCGATCGTCGGATTCGGATAGGTGCCGGCAAGGTCGCCCCCTGCCGCGCCCGTTGGAGATGTACCGGCGATGGTGGTATTCACAACGGAGGTGATACGACCAGCTGCATCGACCGTAATGGTAGGAACCGTGGTGGCGGTTCCGTAGGTGTTGGCTGCAACGCCTGTGGTCGTGAGCTTAGCGCTAGCGATCGTGTTGTCGGCAATGTCCGCGTTGACGATCGTCGCATCGACGAGCTTGGCGGAGGTGACCGAGTTATCGGCAAGTTTGGCCGTCGTGACAGAACCGTCAGCGAGTTTCACTGTCGTGACTGCGGCGTCGGCAAGCTTCGTTGTCCCAACCGCCCCAAGTGCTATGGTCGGAGCAGGATAGTTTCCGGTGAGATCACCACCAGCAGCACCGGACGGGGCTGCCGTGATGGTCGTTGGAGTGATGGCTGTGATGCGGCCTGCGGCATCCACTGTGATCCGAGGGACTTCCGTTGCCGTTCCATAGCTGTTGGCCGCCACACCGGTTGTTGTGAGCTTCGCAGAGCTGACGGTGTTGTCGGCGATATCGCCGTTGACGATCGTCGCATCGACGATCTTGGCTGACGTGACGGAGTTGTCGGCGAGCTTTGCCGTGGTAACCGCTGCGTCGGCAAGACGGTTTGTGACAACCGCGTTAAGGGCGATCGTCGGATTCGGATACGTTCCCGTAAGGTCGCCCCCTGCAGCTCCACTTGGAGCGATGCCGGTTATCGTCGTTGGAGTTACGGCTGTAATGCGACCCGCGGCGTCCACCGTGATACGTGGAACTTCCGTTGCCGTTCCATAGCTGTTAGCGGCAACACCTGTTGTGGTGAGCTTCGCCGAGCTGATCGTGTTATCGGCAACGTCACCATTGACGATCGTCGCATCGACGATCTTGGCTGATGTGACGGAGTTGTCGGCAAGCTTCAATGTTGTCACCGCTGCATCGGCAATGCGGTTCGTTGCCACGGCTCCAACAGCAATGGTCGGATTTGGATATGTTCCGGCAAGATCTCCCCCTGCCGCACCCGCCGGAGCTATTCCCGTGATCACGGTTGGCGTTACGGCCGTTATGCGGCCTGCCGCGTCCACCGTTATACGCGGAACTTCCGTTGCCGATCCATAGCTGTTAGCGGCAACACCGGTTGTGGTGAGCTTTGCCGAGCTGATCGTGTTATCGGCGATATCACCATTGACGATCGTTGCGTCGACGATCTTGGCTGACGTGACGGAATTGTCGGCAAGCTTTATGGTTGTCACCGCCGCATCGGCTATGCGGTTGGACACAACTGCGCCCGTTGCGATCGTTGGATTCGGATACGTACCCGTCAGATCGCCCCCCGCACTTCCGCCCGGAGCAACGCCTGCGATCGTCACGTTGGTGGCGGCGGTCAGTCGACCCTGTGCATCAACCGTGAAGGTTGGCACCTGCGAAGCTGACCCATACGCTCCGGGAGTAACCGCCGTGTTGGCAAGCTTGGCTGCCGTGACATTGCCATCGACGATCTTCGTGGTTGTGACCGCGTTATCGGCCAGCTTGAGCGTCGTCACCGCGGCATCAGCGAGACGGTTCGTTACAACAGCGCCAGTTGCGATCGTCGGATTCGGATACGTTCCCGTAAGATCGCCCCCTGCCGCACCCGTTGGAGGAAGGCCTGCAATGTTCGTATTGCCAGCTGCCGTAAGACGTCCCTGAGCATCCACCGTAAAGGTTGCCACTTGCGTGCCCGAGCCGTACGAACCGGCGGCAACCGTCGTATTGGCAAGCTTCGTCGAGGTTACCGATGCATCAGCCAGCTTAGCTGTCGTTATCGCTGCATTGGCTATAAGAGGATTCGGATACGTACCGGTAAGATCTCCGCCGGCATTACCCGTTGGAGGAGCGCCGGCAAGGGGCGTTATGGCTGCCGAGGTGATGCGTCCTTGAGCGTCGACCGTGATGACAGGAACGTTGCTTGCCGAACCATACGATCCCGGAGCGACGGTGGTGTTTGCCAGTTTGGTCGCCGTGACAGACCCATCAACTAGTTTACTTGTTGTGATCGAGTTGTCGGCGATCTTCCCGGTTGTTACCGCACCAAGAGCGATGAGGGGATTGGGATATGCGCCCGTGAGATCGCCCCCTGCCGGACCCGTAGCCGTGGAGCCTTGCATATCGACTTGGCTGGCGTTGGTCACCCGACCCTGAGCATCGATAGTAAACACGCCGACCTTTGTTGCCGAGCCATATGTGCCCTGGGTGACGCCGGTATTGGCAAGTTTCTGCGAAGTGATCGCACCATCCTGCACCTTCGAGGTCACAATGGCGTTATCGGCAATGTCCAACGTAGCGATCGATCCGTCGCGGATCTTCGCCGACGTAACCGCATCAGAGGCGATAAGGGGCGCGGGGTACGTACCCGTAAGGTCGCCCCCTGCCGTGCCGGTAGGTGACGCGCCCGTGATGGTGACGTTCGAAGCGGTGGTAATTCTACCCTGCGCATCGACCGAAAAGACGCCCACCTGCGATGATGAGCCATACACGCCGGCGGCAACGCCAGTGCTACTCATCTTTTGTGACGTCACTGCTCCATCAAGCAACTTTGACGTGCTGACCGCATTAAGAGCAATCGTAGGATTCGGATAGGTACCCGTCAGATCTCCGCCTGCCGTTGTGCCCGTGCGCAGTGCCTCGAAGGTGGTAGTTGTCAGAGAGGTGACGCGACCGTCGTTGTCGACCGTGACAACGGGGATAAAGTTCGGACCACCTACGGGCGTGGTCGGCAGACCGGAAATGTCGGCCAGCTCGGAGCTTCCTACGCTACCGGCCTTGATCTGAAGATTCAGGTTATCGAGTGTGCCCGTCATCCCGATATCCGACCCCGAGGCATCTTTCGGGTCGGCAACGCGGTTGGCATTGATCTTCAGCGTAGTTGCCGGACTGTTGATGACATTCACAATGTTGTTGCCGGCCGTGGCCGAGATCGTCGGATTCGGATACGAACCTGTAAGGTCGCCCCCTGCAGGTCCACTGATGCCGGGCAGGCGAAGGTTGGCACTTGCAGCCGACGTGAGGCGTCCCTGAGCATCGACGGTAATGACCGGGATCGTTGTGTCCGAACCGTAGGATCCCGGCGCAACGCCCGTGATGGACATCTTGGAGGAGGTAACAGCGCCGTCTCTGATCACCGGATTCGGATACGAATCGCGCAGGTCGCCCCCAGCCGGACCTCGTGGAAGGACATTGATAGAGTCGGCATCAAGCGCGATCGCCAGTGTACCGGCGCTTTCAGTTACTGTGATACCTCGCGTGCCAACGATCTTCAGACTACCCTGAAGGGTGTTGATCGACAGGACAGCGCCTGTGGCAGTGGCGGAAAGTGACTTCGCTTCAAGCGCGCTGTTGGCAATGAATGCAAAGGCCGACGCCGTCACTTCAGCCCGAGGCCGAAACTCCGGGTCGGCTCCAAGTGCGACGCCCACCCAGTAGCGGCGCGACGGGTCGAAGGAAAGGGGCTGGCGCTTGCCAAGTACCACGTCGAAAACGCCGAGTACCGTCGATACGGAATGCTGCTCACTCCATTCCGATGCCGTAGCCGTGCTGTCGGTATACAGGGCAACAGTAACGGAGTAGATGGCATCCGGCACCGGATCACCAAGTGGCGTCGTCAACAGACCCTGAAATGACATCGTCGACGCTGGCTGCGCAAATGCAGCCGTCCACCCCACGACAAGCGATGCCGCGATAGCGAAGAGAACGCGTACTTGTACCATTGATGAGATTCCCCCTGCGTCGATGTAAAGCTCTCCGTATTCCGGGGCTGAGCTAAAGCCGCGGAAAAGCCCGGGTTGATTGCACGAAACTGCAAAAATCGGGCCGATTATTAACAACATATCCACACGAACCTACCCTCCTACGGTTTTCCACGTACGATGCCCCTCGGCCTAACTTCGTTGTATATTTGGAACTTCGTCGGGCCCATGGCTCGACGCCAGCATTTACAACAGGAGGAATGATGAATCTGAAGAAACTGGCCGTTGCGGTCACAATTGCACTGGCCGTTATTGGCTGCGCCAAGGGGCCAAGCTCCGAGGAACTCGCGTTCCGCAGCGAGCTGTATCGCGACATGAACAACATAGCCAAGGCTGAAACCTGGGCACGCAAGGCAATCGCCATTGATGCTTCTGACGCAGGCGCATGGTATCAGCTCGGCGAAGTCTGGATGCGCAAGAACAATCTTGACTCAGCGATCACGGCGTTTGACAAGGCCGCGGAACTGGGTCCAGAGAACATGGACGCGCTCTATGCACTCTCGAACACGCTTTCGGCAAAAGGTAACTACGACCGTGCCATGGAGATCATGCGACGGGCCATCGAGATCAAGCCCGACAGCACCATCGGCCACAACAACCTTGGTGTGATTCTTTCGGCCAAGGGTCAGAATGACGAGGCTACAAAGTCCTTCCAAAAGTCCATCGAACTTGATGCCAGCAACATCAGCGCGCATTTCAACCTCGGAACGGTGCTTGTCAAGCTCAACCGCCTGGATGATGCAACCACATCCTTCAAGAAGGCGCTTGCTCTGAACAGCAACTACTCACAGTGCTATGTAGAGCTGGCCAACATCTGCCGCTTGCAGGGCCGCAACGAAGAGATGTACAACAACCAAGGTCTTGCATTCCTGACGCAGAACAACCTCGGTGGAGCGATCCTCGCGTTCCAGAACGCCACGAAGATCAATCCGAACTACGCCCTCGGTCACAACAACCTCGCCTACGCCTACCTGCGCGCAAACCAGCGCGATAACGCAATCGCCTCCTACAAAGCCGCCGCCCGCCTCGGCTACGCCGACGCTCAACGCCTGCTGACACAAGAGAAGATTGATTGGAATAAGTAGGTTGGGTACTGGGTACTGGGTACGATGGCTGTCATTCCCGCGAAAGCGGGATTCCTATAGCGCAAAAACAAAGCCCGTGGCATATGTCGCGGGCTTTTTTGTTAGGTGTGAGGTATGGGGTCCAACTCCGCTTCGGCTTCCCTCCGCAGGTTTCCCTCCGCAGGTTTCCCTCCGCAGGTTTCCCTCGCGCGTAGCGCGCTTCCCTCCGCAGGTTTCCCTCCGCAGGCTTCCCTCCGTTTCGGCTTCCCTCGCGCGTAGCGCGCTTCCCTCCGCTTCGGCTTCCCTCCGCTTCGGCTTCCCTCCGCTACGGAGCAGCAACAGCTCCGACGCTCATATTCATCGTCATACCGGGCACAAACGGCCCGGGATTGATCAGCTTAATGATCACCACGCAATCGACCGGGGCTGAGGCATGGGCAATGGCGAGCATGCCCGGCAGTTCATCGCTGGGAGAGACGCTAATAGCAGAGCCTGCCTTCACGCCTGGAATGTCGATACGAACGATCTGAGACGTGCCACCGAGCATTGCAGGGATATCGACGTTCGCGGTAAAGTGCTGCACGGCTGCGGGCGCGGCTTTATCGCCCCCTGCCACAACGTCTTGAGGTTTTTCGGACGTGTTATCGAGCTTCCAGACAAACACCGTCTGACCCTCCTGGCCGACAGCATGCAGACGCAGGGGCACATGTTCGCCGGGCTTAAGCTGCGTCATGTGCGGAAACAGAAAAAGGAACTGTCCGGTGCTATTGGGATTGGCTATCGTTACGCAGCTCTCGCCATTGCCCATGCCGATCGTTCCCTGTACCCGGAACGTCTGCGGTCCACTGCCTCCAATGGAAATCTGAGCCATTGCTGCAGAGGAAGCAAGCAGCAGGGAGATCGCAATTGTGGTGCACTTGATCATGTATTCTCCGTTGACGGGTGCTCAAACGTACGAAATCGGATGTTCACTTACCGGCGTCCGGTTGCTGCGGACTTGGCTCGGTAGGCTCTGCCGACGGCTCGCCCTGCTGGATGCCACCGATCAGAACGGATCTGAGAAGGGGCAGGCGGTTCAGCACATTGATCGGGAGTGAGACCAGTGCATTCTTCGAGACATCAAGCGATGACAGAGATACGCATTTACCGATTCCTGCAGGCAGCATCGTGATCGATGTTGAGCGCAGGTTAAGCCTGGTCATCTGCGTCAGACTGCCGATTTCTTCCGGTACGGTCTTGATCGGATTCCCCGAAAGGTCGAGTGTTAGAAGCTTGCTGAGTCTCAGCACTTCGACCGGGAAGGTCGTGAGCGCATTATCGGACAGGTCGAGCACCTGGAGGTTCTTGAACGATCCAAGACCTGCGACCGTGGTCAGCCCCTTGCCACGTAGCGAAAGAACGATCACTGAGTCGGGCATCGTGCGCGCTGAATCCAGGCTGGAGAAGACTCCCGGCCTCGGCGGCCGTGGGGTGCGCTGACGTCGCAGGCGCGGCGACGCGGAATCAACGCGAGTAGAATCGACTGACTCAATGCGTTCGGAACGTGGTGCCTGTGCCACGAGGTCTGTGGCAGCCAGAAGCAGGATAACGAGGAAAGGAAGCATCGTGGAAGTTACGGAGTTACGGAGTTACGGAGTTACGGAGTTACCAATGCCGAGTCAAGAGGCCAGATCGCCATGGGCTTTAACGATTGACCTTTCGGATGCCACGAAAAAAAATCCTCGGCTCGAATGAACGAACCGAGGACTGATTTCTCTCGATTGGGGGTTGCGCATTCGCAACATCGACCAATCACCTAAGACCCAAAACCTAGAACCTGTTTCAATGCCTGATCACGACCGGGATGGCCTTGTTGACTTCTCCGGCACCTTCGAGGTGCAGCATATAGAAGCCGGTAGCGACATCCTCGATCTGACGCGTGACGGGTATGATAGTTCCGCCCTGGACGTGCTCTTCGAAGAGAACGCGGACTACCTTGCCGAGAGCATCGCGCAACGTCACGGTGACCTCTCCGGAATATGGGACGACGGCTTCGAACGAAAGCTGTTGGTCGGCCGGATTCGGCCAGGCAAGCAAGGACTCGTCGAGGGCACGTTCGTCACCGGCTACCACACGCTTGTCAAGACCATTCTCCACAGTCTGGTTGCCGCTGAAGTACTTGTTCCTCAGATAACAGTATGATGCATCGCGCATTGCAATCGACGCATCGTTCAGGATCAGAACTTCGGCGATGCTTCCCTTGTAGAAGAGCGAACGGCCTGTTGTTGTGACAGCGTTATTGACGGCCACAGGCGGAAGGGCTGCGGCATCCCAGCTTGCGTAATACATAGAGCCTGAGCGCGCACCCATGGATGTTACGTTCGCTGCGCCGGCCACGGCTGGAGTCGTGAGCGTGAAGGATGTGAACGCCGTGTTGGCAACGTATCCGTTCGTCTTATCGGCACCGGTGTGGTTGACCTCAGTCGTCACGCGTCCGGAACTGCGATCAAGAGATGCTCCAACTCGTCGGTCGGCATTGAGGTTGCCATTACCATTGAAATAGATCTGCGCGATCAGTACCTCGTCATCGAATCCGGCCGATGAATGTGTTGCACCCGACTCATAGATCCAGCTCTCGCGAGTTGTGTTCGTGGTGCCATTGTAGATATTCAGCGAGATTCGACCATCCTTGAGATGGACAATGCTCATGCCTTCATCATCATCACCGTGCTTATAGACAACCTGGTGTTCGGTGGTATTCACAAGCGGACGGAAGACGACGAAGAGTGTCTTCTGATCGCCGCCGATTATGTCTTCCGATTTGTTGCCCTCGAGATGCTGTGTTAGTGCATCATCGAAGGAGAGATACCACTTGCTGTTGTATGCCGTGCCTGTTGTGTTCAGACTTGGACGGCGAGTGGTCGACACAAGGTTCTGTAGCGGCACGTCTGACTTCATCGGTTCAAGCGTGCGGATCTTGCTGAGGTTAACGTCGTATCCGCCGTCTTCGGCCTTCCAGCCGGTCGAAAGTGCCGTCCACGGCAACGGTCCGTTTGCACCGAAGATCACGCGTCCGCCACCAAATCCGACGTCTGCACCATCGTTGATGAACTTCGCAACGTCGAACTTCTCCGTGGCGGAGAATGCACCGTTCGTGACACCATAGATGCGACGATATCCATCGGCAGTGTTGTTGTTGTTATCCCATTCGAAACGCATGTTCTCGACAGGCGTCACATCGCCCGTGCTGCCGACGTCTACCATTGCGAACTTGCCGGCAAATGGGATCTTCAGCGTCAGGTCGCGCATCGACTTAGCCATACTTCCGGTGAACTTGAAAAGTACCGAGTCCGCACCCGTGCCGGTGAAGGAGATCGTGGCAGGGGGCTCAACATCACATCCAGTATACGATGGGATCGCAGCGGTAGACGTTGCGCCACGAAGAGCAAGCTCCTTACCGACGGTCAGTGTTGCACCAATGGTGTGCGAGCCGATGAACCACAGAGCATTACCCGATCCACCATTAACCTTGTTGTATGCGGTTTGCAGGGCACCGGATCCGTTACCATTGACACCAATGTTGTTCCACGTTGATGAAGGCCAATTCGCACCCCACGTGATCACAGATGTTGTGCCATAGATGAAGTAACCTCCACTGCCGAGAGTAGTCGTGGCTGTGCCGTTTACGGAGAGCTGCTTACTAATGACGGGAGACTCATTGAAGGTGCCCGAGAGCACTTCGATGGTGTTGGCGGCAAGGGCAACATCATTAGCCTTCTGAATGGTCCGCAGCGGATTCGATAGGCGTCCATCACCCGTCGCATCATTGCCGGTCGTCGACACATAGAGCGTCGATGGGTACACGATGATAGTTGAGCTGGAAGTCTTCTGGCATCCGTTAGCATCTGTCACGGTTACAGTGTACTGCCCGTTGTCGTCGGCAGTCGTAGCTGCGATCGTAAATCGAGCTGTTGCCGTCGCGGTGCCCGTTTCATTGACGATCACAGGAATCTGTGCGGCAGTGCGTGGCGTTGCCCAAGAGTATGTGTATTTCGTGCCGGATGAACGCTGCGTGCCACCTGAGGTGACAACCGTGAACTCGATCGGCAGCGTTGCGTTGACAGGTCCGTTTTGTGTCAGCGACGAGATCACAACCTCCGTCGGCTGTGTGATCGTTACTGCAAGCGGAAGCGATGTGCAACCATTGACATCGCTCACGATCATCGTAAATGTGCCGATCGGCAGTCCGGTGAAGATGTTCGAGGCCTGCCATGTGACCCCGTTGTCTCTCGAGAATCGAAGTGGCTGAGTACCACCGTTTGCATTCACCGTGATCTGGCCATCAGATGCACCGAAGCAGCTGATGTCCTGTCCGTTGTAGGAAAGCTTGGTGGCTCCGACAATGATCGTCTGCGGAGGTGCGACCAGGCTGACGGGGTTCGTGATCATACAGCCATTGACGTCCGTAACCCGTACACGGAATGAACCGGCGGACTGATTGCTGATCGTCGCCGTGGTTCCAACCGGCGTCCAAACAGTCGCCACGAGCTTCTCCCACAGATACGTATACCCTGGTGTTCCGCCCGAGGCATTAGCTGCGAGAGAACCATCAGAGCTGTTTGGACAGGAAAGCTGAGCGCCGTTATAGTTGGATGTGACCTGCGGATTGGAAGCGATAGGTGCTGGATCGGCGATGACCTGCGTAGACACCATGACTTCACACGCCGGAGATATACCTGAGGCGATCACATAGACATCATACGTGCCAGGTTCGAGATTCGGGAAGGAGCCGCTTGCCTGCGGCCCGACGTCGCCGACCGTCGAGCCCAGACGATCGATTTTCACCATCCTGAGGATTCGATAGGTGTATGTCTGTGACAGGATCACACCGGTGATCAGTCCGCCATTTGCACCACTGACCGTGATCGATCCGTTGTTTGCGCCCGTACACGTCGGATCGGTGCGATTCACATTTGCCGAAAGAACTGTCGGCTCGAGAATGGTCTGCGTCGAGATCTTTACTTCGCACGTCGGCGATACACCTGTGGCGATCGCGAAAACATCATACGTTCCCGGGATGAGGTTTGTGAACCCGGTTCCTGCCTGCGGCCCGGCGTCACCCGTTGTCGAACCGATGCGATCGATGCGATACGCGAACAGTTGCGATGCACGTTCGTCGTGTGTTCCGCCCGTGGCCGAGGTGACTGTTATCGTACCATTGTTTGCGCCATTGCACGTGACATTTGCCTTCGTGGCAG
This sequence comes from Chitinophaga pinensis, assembly GCA_943372295.1. Classification (GTDB taxonomy): domain Bacteria; phylum Bacteroidota; class Ignavibacteria; order Kapaibacteriales; family Kapaibacteriaceae; genus UBA10438. Next base: position 9,789 of record CALRYC010000023.1, on the reverse strand, counting down.
AACCAGAGATAGCCGAAGGTTCAAAGATCGTCTGCGTTGAGATCTTGATCTCGCACGTCGGCGAGATACCGGAGGCGATCACATACACGTCGTACACACCGGGGATCAGGCCTGCGAACGTTGCGCCTGCCTGTGGACCGACATCACCGGACGTGCCTCCGAGGCGATCGATTCGATACGTGTATGCCTGCGACGAGCGTTCGGCATGTGTGCCCCCTGACACGCTGGTCAGAGAGATCGTTCCATCATTGGCAGCGTTGCATGTGATGTTCGTCTTCGAAACATTCGCAGTCAGCTGAAGGGGCTCAAGGATGGTCTGCGTCGAGACAAGCAACTCGCATGTTGGTGTGATGCCCGACGCAATGACGTAGACATCGTACACGCCCGGGATCAGCCCTGAGAACGTCGTGCCTGACTGAGGACCGACATCACCGGATACGCCACCCTGACGGTCGATGCGATAGGAGTATGTCTGCGTTGAGCGTTCGGCGTGAGTTCCACCCTGCGTATTGCTGAGACTGATCGTTCCGTTGTTTGCGCCAAAGCACGTGACATTGGTCTTGTTCACACTGGCACTCAGAACCGATGGCTCAAGAATCGTCTGCGTTGAGACGGCCGTGGTACAGATTGGCGACGAGCCAGAAGCAAGGGTGATCACCGAAACGATGTACGTACCCGGCACGAGACTGCTGAAACTGCCACTCGCCTGAGGAGCGGTTGTCGTACCACCGGACCGCGAGATCATGTACTGATACGTCCGCGTTCCCGCGTCAGCGTGTGTTCCGCCGGTCGGATTCGTTACCGTGATGGTGCCATTGTTTGCGGCAAAGCATGAAAGGTTCGACTTCGAAACGGATGCCAGAACCGGCGTCGGGTTGTTGATCACATACGAACCAATGTTCGTCGTGCACGCCGGAGATGAGGCCTGTGCAAGCGCGATCACGAAGGCCGTATAGCTACCGGGACCAAGGTTCGTAAATGAGCCCGAAGCCTGAGAAGGGGTGTTTCCGCCACCCGGAAGTCCAAGCATGAACTGATAAGATTGACGGGTCGGCCCTGTCTCGGTATGGGTACCACCAAGGGGATTCGAGATCGTGATGGAGCCATCGCTGACGTTGTTGCAGGACATGTTCGTCTTTGCAACCGTTGCGGATATCGAGGATGGATTCTGGATGATCACGCTAAACACAAAGGTCGTGCATGCCGGTGATGAACCCGTTGCTAGTGCGACCACCGAAACCGTGTAGGTGCCGGGCACAAGACCCTCGAAGGTTCCCGTTGGCTGCGGACCTGTGATGTTACCCGAACGGTTGATCATGTAGTGGAAGGTCCGCGAAGAAGCTTCAGCATGGGTACCCCCTGTCGGCGCATCGACAGTGATCGTGCCGTCATTAGCGTTGTTACAGGATAGGTTAGTCTTGTTCCCTGTGGCATTGACTGCAAGGGGCTCCAGGATAACCTGCGTCGACACGAGCACTTCGCACGTCGGCGATACACCGGTGGCGATCACATACACGTCGTACGCACCCGGGATCAGGCCGGTGAACGTTGCGCTTGCCTGTGGTCCGGCATCACCAACGGTCGCACCCTGACGGTCGATGCGATATGAATAGTTCTGCGATCCGCGCTCGGCATGGACCCCACCAGTTGTACCGCTGATGGTGATCGTTCCATCATTCGCAGCGTTACAGGAGATGTTAGACTTTGTGACCAGAGCATTCAGTACGGAAGGCTCGTGGATTGTCTGCGTCGAAACCTTGACCTCGCACACCGGAGTAGTACCGCTGGCGATCACGTAGACATCATAGACGCCCGGAATCAGATTCGAGAACGTCGTGCCCGATTGCGGACCAGCATCACCGTTGGTAGAGCCTTGACGGTCGATGCGGTAGGTATAGGTCTGGTTTGGACGCTCAGAATGCGTGCCGCCTGTTGCGCCCGAGATGCTGATTGTTCCGTTGTTAGCCCCATTACATGTGATGTTGGTCTTCGCAACTGATGCACTCAGAACCGACGGTTCCAGGATCGTCTGCGTCGAAATGCTACGCTCGCACGCTGGCGATACGCCAGTTGCGATGACGAACACATCATACGTGCCGGGAATCAGATTTGCGAACGTCGCACTGGCTTGTGGTCCGGCATCACCAACAGTTGAGCCGAGGCGATCGATCCGATACGTATACGTCTGCGTAGAGCGTTCGGCATGCGTCCCACCAGCTGCTGCTGAGACCTGGATCGTTCCGTCATTCGCACCGTTGCAGGTGATGTTCGTCTTGGATGCTGTACCAGAGAGTTGAAGGGGCTCCAGAATCGTCTGCGTCGAGACCAGAACTTCACACGTCGGCGTAACACCGGTGGCGATGACGTACACATCATAAGCGCCCGGAATGAGACTCGAGAAGGTGGTTCCGGCCTGCGGACCGGCATCACCTGCGGTTGAACCCTGCCTGTCTATCCGATACGAGTATGCCTGCGTCGAACGCTCGGCATGGACGCCACCGGCAACCCCACTTAGCGTGATCGATCCGTTGTTGGCGCCGAAACAGGTAATGTTGGCCTTGCTAACGTTCGCAACTAGCTGCGAAGGCTCAAGAATGGTCTGAGTGGAAACTCGTACTTCGCACACCGGCGTAACGCCAGTTGCGATTACGAAGACCTCGTAGACGCCCGGCGCAAGGTTGCCAAATGATGTACCGACCTGAGGACCAACGTCCCCAATGGTGGTGCCAAGGCGGTCGATGCGGTACGAGTAGGACTGTGTGATGCGCTCCGGATGCGTTCCGCCGCCGATCATGGAGAGCGTGATCGTTCCGTTGTTCGCTGCGAAGCATGTGCTGTTGGACTTACCAACGGAAGCACTGAGTTCGGATGGTTCGAAGATCGTCACCGAAGAAACTCGGCGTTCGCACGTTGGGGTGACACCGACGGCGATCACATAGACATCGTAGGTGCCGGGGATCAGACCGATGAATGCCCCGCTGCCCTGCGGGGCACGGTCACCGGCTGTTCCGGCAAGATGATCCAGTCGATACTGATAGGTCATTGTGGCCGTCGAGCCGGGCAGCAAGCCCCCTGTCGGATTCGAAACCGTGATCGAACCGTTGTTTGCAGCGAAGCATGAAACGTTGGATTTACTGACCGATGCATTCAGTGCAACGGGCTGCTCAACTTCGATCGTACCGACCATGACTTCACACGTTGGGCTGACACCCGCGGAGATCACGTAAGCATCATACGTACCGGCAGCGACATTGGTGAAGGTTTCCGAAGCTTGTTGCCCGCGGTCACCGATCGTACCGGAGATGTTGTCAAGGCGATAGTTGTACGTCTGTGAAGTGATCACATTGGGAATCAGACCGCCTGCCGCATTGAGGATCTTGATTCCACCATCGGCTGTTCCATTGCATGACGCAGCAATGGCGGCTAACGAACCGGTAAGCTGCGTGGGCTCTACGATGACCGTCGCGCTGCGACGCAGGTTCCCCGTCACCGACGTTACGGCTACCGCATAGGTTCCGGCCGCGAGATTCGTCGGATTCTGTGCCGTCGACGTGAAACCGCCGCCTGAGCGGGTCCACGCATACGTTGCCGGGTTCGGATCGGAGACTCCCGAGAGTGTGGTCGTGATGGATCCTGTTGCAGAACCAAAGCAGGTAGAGCGGGAAGCGGCCAGGCTGATCGAGAACGACCGGACACTACAATCACCACCAAACTGAGCCGGATAGTATCCGCTAGCCGGAGGAGTAACCTGGTTGGTATTGGCCAGCGACCAGCCCCGAACACCATCATCGTAGGCAACCGATCCGGTGATCAAGTTGATGATGTCGTCTTCGGAAGATGAGCCCCACCAGTTGCAGGTTGCGATCGGAGTGTAGCTCGGGCGGCTATTGATGAAAGCCTTGTTTGTTCCCGATTGATTGAAGAGTGCATTTTTCACAAACGACTGCACTCCGTACGAAGGATTGGCGATGTTGATGGCCGCAAACGACGACCCTGATGCGCCCGACCCTGTTATGAGATTGTTTTCGAAGGTCGCGCTGTTCGTGCCGACCGTGACCCGATCACGGATGCTGATCCCGTTCTGACGCGAGTTTGAGATGGTATTGCCACCGACATACGCATCACGGACCGTGTTGCCAAGGAATGTGATACCATCAACACCGGCGTTATCAATTACGCAGTTGGTGATCGATGCACTCGACAGCAGCGACATGCCGGAGATCTGAATGGTCCCCTCGACCCGGCTTGCGGATACACTGAAGTTTCGAGAACCATTCCCTGAACCAAAGGTGATCGCACGTATGAACTGCGCTGCTTCCGGCCCGACTGAAACCGGACGGCTGATCCACGTGTTCGACAGCCAGAAGTCTCCCTCACGATTGATCACGATCGCTCCGGCCGTCGGGATAGTCGTTAGAGTGGCCACAGGGTCAACGTCAAATCGACAAGCTTGCACGCTTAGCGAGGAGGTTGAATTCGACATCAGCATGGTCACGCCCGTTGGGCGTGCCGACGGTGTAAGTCTATCGAGCTGCGTCTGCGTCAGACTTGCGAATCTGATGCCCGAGAAGCTGAACCATGTACCTGAGACCGTTATGCTCCCGCGGATCGTTGGCCAAGGGCCGGTATGAGTCGTGGCATCGCCTATCCATTCTTGACCGGCAAAGTGGATACTTCGGTTAAGTACAATGCCCGCAGCGCTTGGCGGCGACGTGACATCGTACTCCATCGCGAACAGCGTCAGCTGTGATCCTGCACCTGGGTTCGAAGCTAGAGCGGCCTGAATAGTAAAGAACGAGCGTCCGATGGAGTTACTGACAACTGGCGCATCGGAAATGTTCCAATCGGGCTGAAAGCCGACTGCTCCGGGGTCCACATCGACCGCATTCAACATGAAGGGACCATACGCCCCGTGACCACGGATAATGTCGCGAATGCGGCCAAAATTAGTCGCGGCATCCCCTGTCTGAGCACCGAAAGAGTTATATGCACCGTCGGTCGAAAGCTTATCGACCCACAGGGCATAGAACCCTGCTGGAGTGTTGTTAAAGAGGTTGTATGATACCGATGACTGCTCCCAACCGGCGTCGGTGTTGTTTCCATCGAAGACGCGTACGGCATTGCGACACGCTTCGAAGCGATTGTTTGTCACGAAAGCATCGCCGATCACACCTGCATTCATCAACCCGGGAGCACATGCTGCGATGAAGGGGCTCAATGATACTGCCGCAACAGTACCGGTTTCTGCCGAGTTGCAGTTGGTAAACTCATTGTTCTTGATAGAGGCAAGTTTGTAACCGGCGGCCGAGATCGGACTGTTCATGTAGTCCTCGAAGGTCGTTTCGAGTACCGTCAACGACATGAGCCCGGCGAAGTCACACATGTTCGGTGCTCCGTCGGGGCTTACCGAAATTGCAGGTCCTACGGTCACACCACCACCGTTGTCCAGGTTGCCATCAAACGAGCAGCCGACAACGCGCACTTCAAATCCATTTAATCCGTAGCTGAGAGCTATAGTGTTGGATTCACGGAACTTGCAATTGGAGATGTTGATGTACCGAGTGGACGCCACGGGGCTGATCACGTTGAAGGCGATTCCTTCAACCGAAACCGTCGCATTGCCGTAGTCGAGAACACTTGTGATGACGGTCTCATCACCCCATACCGCTAAACCGGCATTCGCATTCGCGCCACGCATGATGACGTCCTTCGCAAACACGGCACCGGCAAAATTGCCAGGTCCGATGTCGATGACGTCGTTGTCGTTCGCGGCTGCTGACTCAATGGCCGATGCCACCGTCAGCTTGGCGGTTAGGACCGTGAGTCCATCGTTGGCATCGTTTCCATCCACACGTACGAAGATGCTTTTCTGGGCAAACACACCCGTGGACACGAGCGCTATCAACACCCCAACAGCAAAAACACGGAACCAAACAGTCATGGCAATCCCCTCGGAAGTAATAGATGAACACGGCTGAACGACGAAAAAACGCCTGTATATCAGAACAGACGCGTACGATGAACGGAGTGCAATGTTACGCACGGACCGAGGTACTGCTGTTGAAAACTCTCACAATGTTGATAAAGAACACGTATTGTCTGCCTTTAATGTGGATTTGTTGATAACAATCCATCCAATTGGCTTCTGTCCGGTGCAGCGGATAAAGAAAAGCCCCTTGAGATTGACTCCCAAGGGGCTTTGAAGATGGTACTAGGTACTGGTACCGGGTGTTATCAGTGACGAATGATCACAGGCAACGAGTGGTTGACATCACCGGCCGCGCTGACGTGGATCACGTAAGCACCGCTAACAAGGTTGCGGACATCTGCCGTTACTGGCAGGAGTGTTCCACCAGAAACATAGTCCTCATGAAGCACCTGAGCAACGCGGCCAAGAGCGTCGCGAAGTGTCACGGTGACCATACCGGAGGTTGGGATCATCGTTTCGATCGAAACGCGATCATCCGCCGGGTTCGGCCATGCAGAGACCGCATCCATGTCTTCACGGTTGTCACCGGCGATAGCACGCTTGTCGAGACCATTCTGTGTCGACTGCGAGCCACCGTAGTACTTATTCCGCAGGTAGCAGTATGCCGCATCACGAATGGATTCGGAAGCCGTGTTCATGATCAGCACTTCGGCGATGCTTCCATTGTAGAAGAGCGAACGACCCGTGCTTGTCACCGAGTTGTCAACTGATGCCGTTCCGTTCCAGGTTGCATAGTAGATCGATCCGGAGCGTGCTCCAAGAACCGCAACATTGGCAGGACCAATAACGGCTGGTGTTGTCAGTGTTGCCGATGTGAAGGCGGCATTGCTAACATAACCGTTCGTCTTATCCGCACCTGTGTGGTTGACATCTGAGTCGATGCGTCCGGATTCACGGTCGAGCGATGCACCAACTCGACGTGTGGCATTGTTGGTGCCATCACCGTTGAAGTACATCTGAGCGATCAGCACTTCATTGTCGAAACCGGTCTCCGAGTGCGAAGAAGCTGCCGATTCAAAGATCCAGCTCTCACGCTTGTCAACCGCCGTGCCATCGTAGATGTTCATCGAGATACGTCCATCAGCCAGGTGAACAAGGCTCATACCGTTGGTTTGATCACCATGCTTGTAGATGATCTGGTTGTCTGCACCATCAAGCGGACGGAAGACAACAAAGACCGTCTTCTTGCTTCCACCGTTGATTTCTTCGGTGGTATTTGCTTCCAGGTACTGGTTGGCTGTCGCATCGAAGTCCATCGACCACTTGCCGTTATAGTTACCAGCAGTGGTGTTCAGAGCAGGACGACGACCATTGGAGATCAAGCTCTGGAGCTTCACTGTGCTCTTCATCGGCTCGAGTGTCTTGATCTTATCACCGGCGACCTCAACGCCACCGTCTTCAGCCTTCCATCCGATCTCGAGGGAGTTCCATGGAAGTGGACCGTTGTTGCCGTAGACCACGCGTCCTGATCCGTAACTGTTGTCAGTCACGTCATGGATCAGCTTGGCAACGTCAAACGTTTGGTTAACTGAGAATGAACCGTTCGTTACACCGTAAAGGCGGCGACGATCTGTGAGAGCGTTATTGTCGTGATCCCAGTCAAAACGCACATTCGTCACTGGGTCAACGTCACACGAGTTGCCGGCAGCAATCTCAATAAAACGACCCGCAAACGGAACCTGCAGGACAAGGTCGCGGATCGACTTCGTCGTTGTTCCCGTGAACTTGAACAGCACCGTGTCGGCTCCCGTACCCGTGTAGGTGATCGTTGTCGGCGGCGCAATGTCGCAACCGGTATACGATGGTACTGCAGCACTTGCCGTAGCACCACGAATTGCGAGCTGCTTCGACACAGTGATCGTACCGTTCCAAGCGATGTTACCGATCAGCCACATCGTTGCGTTGGCGTTGCTATTGACCTTTGCCATTACCGTGCCGATGGCCGATGAAGCATCACCATTCAGACCAAGGTTATCCCAGACTGACGTAGGCCAGCTGGTTCCCCAGGTGATGGTGTTCGGCGTGCCGTAAACAAAGTAGCGTCCCGTTCCAAGCACGGTGGTATTTGTGCCGTTGACTGTCAGGGCCTTCGTGATCACAGGGGACTCATCGAAGACACCAGCCGCCACCTCGATCGTGTTGTTAGGATCGGCCACGTCATTCGCCTTTTGGATCGTGCGAAGTGGGTTGACCGGGCGTCCGTCACCAGTCGCATCGTTACCTGTTGTCGCGACGTGGATCGTCGGTGGGTAGATGATCGGCGTGACGGAGAGAACTGCCGTACATCCATTGGCATCGGTTACCGTGAGGATGTAGTTAGTGTTGAATCCGTTATCATCAGGCGTCGTAACAGGAATCGTGAATGTCGTGACGACATCGTTGACATTTACCGTCTCAGAACCAAATCCAGGCATGTTGGCCGCAGGGCGTGGCTTCTGCCATGCATAGCTGTACTTGTTGACGCCGCCGCTGCGGGTACCACCAACAACCGTAGCCGTAAAGGTCATCGACTCGCCTGCGTTGACCGGGCCGTTCGTAACGAGCGACGCGATCTGAAGAAGTGGTGGGTCGAGAAGTGTGATCGACTGCGGATCCGAATTACAACCGTTGACGTCTTGGACGATGACCGTGTAGGTACCTGCACCGAGACCAGTGAACGTGTAGGTTGGCTCTCCGCCAGGTGTCAGGGTGCCACCCGTTAGCCACGTCGTGCCTCCATTGCTGGAGTACTTAAGGTTACCGGTACCGCCGGTAGCGACGACCGTTACAGTTCCGTCTGATGCGCCAAAACAGCTGACATCACGTCCGTTGAAACTGGATGCCGGTGTCTTGGTGACAGTCAGGATCACAGCTTGAGCAGGCGGAATCACCTCCACGGCATTTGTGATCGCGCAAAGGTTCACGTCAGTCACCGTCACGCGATACGTTCCAGCGTTAACGTTCGTGATCGTCGCCAAAGTAGCGTTCATCGCACCGGGGCTTCCCCAAGTGGTGCCGTTGAACTTCTGCCACAGGTAGGTGTAGCCAGGTGTACCACCGCCAGCGTTCGCTGCAATGACACCGTCCGATGAATTTGGACATGTCAGCTGCGCGCCGTTGTAGTTCGATGTGACAGCAGGAGCAGAAGTGATGGCTGGAGGTGCGATGATCGTAACGTTTGTAACAGCAGTTGTGCAACTGTTGACGTCGCGAATGCGGATCTGATAACTACCGGCGGCAAGATTCGAGAAGATGTTCGATGCCTGCCATGTTGCACCATCGTCCTTCGAGTACTGCTTAGCACCTGTTCCTCCGTTTGTCGAAACAGTGATCTCACCGTCGGTGCTGTTATGGCAGCTCAGATCTCGACCGTTGTACTGCGTCTTGACGGCAGAAGTGACCGTGAGTTCGACTGGGGCAACGATCTCAACCACTGTCGGTGAGGTTTCGCAACCATTCTGGTCCTTGATCCGCATCTTATACGTACCAGCGGCCAGATTAGAGAACACGTTGTTCGATTGCCACGTGCTTCCATTATCGAGCGAGTACTCCTTCGTACCTGTTCCACCAGCTGACGTGACGGTGATCTCACCGTTCGTGCTGTTATGGCAGCTCAGGTCAGCACCGTTGTACTGTGTCTTGACCGCTGATGCAACCGTCAGCTGAACCGGGGCCGTGATGACCACCTGTGTTGCTGCCGTTTCGCAGTTGTTTGCATCCTTGATCTTGATCTGATACGTGCCGGCGGCAAGACCCGAGAAGATATTCGATGCCTGCCACGATGTGCCGTTGTTGTTCGAGTACTGCTTTGTTCCTGTTCC
>CALRYC010000022.1:0-36126 GCA_943372295.1 Chitinophaga pinensis | reverse complement strand
TCCGGCAGGGCCTTCGGCTGGCATTGCCGTCTCGCGGAGCACGAGTGTGTCACGCCGACCCGGCATGAAGACCAGTTGAGGGGGCTGCTGATCGTTGACCACGGTTGTGAGAACAAACTGCGTGCTTCCGACCGCGCTGAGAGCATCGGTGGCAACGCCATTGACAGGCACTCCGCTGGCCTGAATGATCACTCTGAACGTCTTCGACGCTACGGCATCGGTAAGAGGTCGCCAAGAGAAAATGAACGCACTCCGCCCGGCATCATGGCGCACAGTGGCAAACCGCCGCGGCATGCTGCTGTCTTCATCGATCGTCAGTGTCTGCCCGGTGGCAACGTCCTCAATGATCGCCCGGACCCTGACGTTGGTGAGCTCGGGTGAATAGCGGATAACGTTCGTCGAGTCCATGCCAAGCACCCGAACGCCCCCTGACGAGTCGCGTTTGACCTCGCATGAAAGGCGAATGCGTTCCGGGAAGAGCTCAATGCGAATGGGCGCGTGCTTCTGTTGCGTCTCCGAACTAGGCGGGACGATATCGGGCATCAGCAGTACCAGCGCCAGCAGGTACAGGATGAAGTAGATCTCAACTCTTCGTCGACGCGGCTGAGGCTGATCCATCTCTGTCGACGATGTTGCGTGAGAAAATGCGTTCCAACTCGTGGCGCACCAGGCCCTCGACCTCCTGACGCTCAACGGCACGAAGGCGCTCGCTTAACAGCGATACGCTCTCGGAAAACTCCGCCAGCGCACGCGTATTCTGCTTCATCGACATCATGAGTTCCGGATTTGGTGCAACGGCGCTGACGGCTGCATCCACACTACTGCGAAGCTGCTGCGTCATGGCGTCCTGCCGCTCGACCACTTCGTGGAGCGTCACCGAAATTGTCTCCAACTGCACGGCCATTGCCGCATAGTCGCGCCCGATCTCTCCCAGTTCCCGCAGAAGTTCCTGTGATGTCCCGTCGGTCCGGGACTCTGTTCCGGGAGTTTCCAACTCAGAAGGGGGCGTAAAGAACATCACCAGAAAAAGCAGCAACAGAAGAAGCGCCTCAAGAATGATCGCCGCCACCAACAGTCCGGGAGTATCGATGATGCGGATGCGGTTGAGCCCGACGGCCACAAGAAGGACGGCTGCGCCCATGTAAACAAAGGCGTTGATCGGCGCGAAGTAGAAGCGGTTAACGATCTCCTGCATCCACAGTGAGGTCCCTGAGATCAATCCTAGTGGGTGCAGAATGGCCACATCGCGGTTCACCGTTCGGAACAGATCGGTTTCCCGAGTGCAGATGCGCCACAGGTATCCGAGCGTTGTCAGCGAGTTCAACTGCTTGTCGAAGCGCAGCTCCTGGTGCAGGTCCCGAAGCAGTGCCCGGCCGGCCGCCGTCGAGAGGGTCTCTAGCGTCGTCATGGGTCTGGTGATTGTCATGGTAAACGGACTTGCGCCAATGATACGCAATAGCGCCGCTTGTTTCTTGTCGGTTGGCCGATTGTGTCGTATTCTCGCCAGTCTGCATACCACCATCGTCGCGAGGATTTCCATGCAATGTCGTTACCGTGTTCTAGTTACGGTCGTTCTGATGAGCCTGATGAGCTTCGGGCTACCATTGAGCGCAAAGATCAATCCGAAGCTTTCCTCTCCGTCGGCGCCGGTGGCCTTCGAACGGAACGTCGGCCAGGCCCGATACGAAGGCGGTAAGCAGCCGTACGGTGTCGACGCGGTGCTGCGCCTCGGGTCGACAACGGCCTACATCCATGGTAAGGGGCTGGACATACTTCAGCAGGTCACCTATCGGGTTCCGAACCGCGACCCGTACCTGACCGATTATGAGGTCGATCTGTTCCGGACGGATATGCGCCTGATCGGCAGCAATCCGGACCCACGGATCGAGTTCTCGGGACGTCAGCCCGGAACGATGCGCTACATCAATGCACACACGGGCATCGATGGTATTGCGGCCGACCGTTTCGGCGGCATGGTCTACCACGACGTGTGGCCCGGCATCGATATGCGCCTGTATCTGACGCAGCTCGGACTGAAGTACGACTTCGTGGTCAAGCCAGGTGCCGATCCGCGCATGATCGCTTTCCGCTACGAAGGCACGGCATCACCGGTGACAGACGAGGACGGCAATCTCGTGGTCGAGACGCCCCTCGGATCACTTGGCGAGCAGGCCCCGGTGGTCTTTACCACCGATGACAATGGCATGAATCGCATCCCCGTCAAGGCCCGCTATCAGGTCAGTGGCTCGGCGGTGCGGTTCAATCTTGGTGCGTATGATCCAACGCGCGTACTGGTGGTAGATCCTCAGCGTATCTGGGCAACGTATTACGGGGGCAACAACACGATCGAGTCGGCCTACTCCGCCATCGATCCAACGGGCAATGTCATCATTGCCGGTTCGACGATCGCCACCAACATGCCGAGCTCTCCGGGCGTTCTGCAGCGTCGCCTCAAGGCACAGACCGACGGATATGTGGCCAAGTTCGACGAGCGCGGACAATTCCTCTGGCACACTTACTACGGCGGATCACTCGTCGACAAGCTCAACGATGTGACAACTGACGCCAAAGGCAACATCTGGACCTGCGGTCAGTCGAACTCCAAGGACCGTCCGGAGTTCAGCAACGCGCTGATCGGAAGTGCTCCGTATGGCGACCCCGACTCGATCCAGCTGGCCGAGGCCATGGTGCTGATGCTGCAGCCGGATGGGAAGTGGGGCGACAGCTGGGAAGTATTCGGACGCGAGAATGACGTCGCAACGGGCATCGCCGTAACGGCCACCCGTGTGGCCATTGTCGGACATACTCGATCACCAAGGCTTGGCGGGTTGTTCGGAGAAGCCCCCTACCGGAAGGACACCACGAACTTTAACGACAACACCGACCTCTTCCTGAGCATCGTTAAGCCACGGACAACCACTCCGAGCAAATGGACGAATGACTATCTGATCTTCTACGGAGGGGGCGACTTCGAATACGGAGGTAAGATCGCCTTCGACAAGCAAGGCAACGTGATCTTCAGCGGAACGACGGAATCGAACAACTTCCCAGTCACTGATGGCTCAAGGTTCAAGGGCATCTACGATGTTGGAGTTGTGAAATTCGGAACCACACCGACGCGCCTGTGGGCCTCGGTCTTTGGATCGGCGAGCTTCGAGACGCTCGGAGACCTGGCTATCGACAGCAAGGGCGACGTCGTGATCGTCGGCACGGCAGAAGCCGGCGACTTCCCGGTGGCAAACGCCATCAAGGCGACGCTCGCCGGACCAAGTGACGGCTTTATCCGCAAATACACCTCGGCGGGTGCCGTTGCATGGTCGACATACTACGGCGGCGACTCTGCCGATGCCCTCCGCGGCGTGGCCATCGATCAGGCCGATAACATCTGGGTGGCCGGCAGTACGGGTCGCTCTCCAAACATTCCGCTTACTCCCGATGCTCTTCAGGCAACGCCGTTTGCCCTAAGCGGAACCGATGGCATCATGGGCAAGCTCAACCCCACGGGCCAAACTCTTCTGTATGGCTCGTTCCTTGGTGCACCGCCGCAGACGAATCTGCCAACGCCACCACCGCCTCCACCGCCACCACCCCCGGTCGTTCCGCCGAATGTAGACTTCGGCAACGATGAGCTTTTCGATGTGGCTCTTGACAACAACGCCTATGTGGTCTTCACCGGTATCGCGCAGAGCTACCGCATGACGACCACAACGGGGGCGTATCAGGACTCTTCGAAACTCGATAAGGACACACTCCGGAAGAACGCGTTTGTGGCATACTTCACGCAGTGCAAGGATTCGATCATCGTGATCCAGCCCAACGGTCCCGCGACGATCTGTGATGTTGACTCGCGTCAGCTAATCGGACCAAAGGGATTCGCACGATATCTGTGGTCGACCGGCGAAACCACCGCGAACATCGTCGTGCGCGACTCTGGCTCGTACACAGTGCTGTGCACAACGACCGATGGTTGCCGCTACCGCGATACGATCTTCATCGGACGCAATCCAAAGCCATCGGTATCGGCCGGGCGTGACACGTCTCTGTGCATCAAGTCGAGCATCCCTCTTCGTGCCACTCCGAGCGGTGGGACGGCCCCTTACAAGTACAAGTGGAACCGCGTCGAGACCGGCGTCGAATTCATCGACGACGACACTCTGCAGACGGTTAACGTCAACCCCGGCACAACCTCTCGATACGAAGTCACCATAACCGACGGATCGGGCTGTACGGCCCGCGATACAGTGCTGGCAACTGTCATCGACCCAAAACCGACAGCAGCTCCCGCCAGCATTGATTTCGGCACGATCGACGCGTGTGCCTCATCGGCCGAACTTGAGTTCTCGATCATCAACCCTCACCCCTACGAGTTGCGCGCCACTGGCTTTGTTCCGGATGATCCACGCATCAGCATGCTGACCTCACTCACGCCGGGCGTGGTGATCGCACCGAACGCATCGGTGGCTCTACGCGTGCGCATCTCGGCTTCGACCGCAGGCACGATCAATGGAACATTCACCGTCACGGGCACGCCGTGCGAGTGGTCGACGCTGCTTCGCTACACCGCCAAGAAGGATCAGCTCACAGCATCCATCACACCGGGCGTGGTGTCGTTTGGCGCCGGCGTCGTCTGCCAGACAGCGGTCCGCCTGGACACTGCCGTTGTACGCAACAGCGGCAAGGTAGACCTCGTGGTCAAACCGGCGGCCGTATCAGCCCCCTTCGCGCTTGTGTCGCCTTCGGCGGACGTAACGCTCAAGCCGGGCGAGACGCGCGACGTGGTGTTCTCCTACACGCCGACTGCCGGGACGCATTCGTCCGACGTTGTATTCCCGTTCGAGTCTGGGCCATGCAAAGACTCACTTCGCGTGAAGCTCAATGCCGTAACCAGTGCCGTCACCGCAACGGTGACGCCGGCATCGGTGAATGCCGGAACACTCTCTGGCTGCGAGGGTCAGCGTGATACGTCCATCACGATCGAGAACACGTCCAACGTGCCCATCACGGTAGCGCTTCCGACCGACCCCGAGATCGTGTACGCTCCGGCTGGGCCCCTTACCATCGGCCCAAAGTCATCGACCCTCGTGAACGTCTCGTTACGTCCATCGGCAGCCGGCGCATTCACGCGTACGCAGGAACTGCAAGTAGAACCATGTGCGGTCAAGGTCAGCGTCTCGTATTCGCTCCAGAAGAACGGCATCGCCTTCACGACACCGTCAGTTGTGAACTTCGGCGAGTTCTCTTCATGCGACCCGGGCACGTCCAAGCAGCAGTCGGCCTCGCTGTCCTTCGACGGAACGGGCTCTGCGTCCATCAAAAACGTCATTGTAGGAGGTCCGCGCGTCACCACAAGTCTCACACAGGGCCTTGTCCTCAGCGCCGGCCAGGCTCAGCAGTTTACGGTCACCTGGACGCCTGTGGCCGACGGTCCGCTGGTCGACAGTATCGTGGTGGTCTTTGATCCGTGTGACGTACGCCGCGTGATCCGCCTGCAGGGAGTTCGCACAAGCGTCGCCCTGCGCGCCGAAAACCCAACGGTCGATCTCGGCACGATCACCAACTCTGCCTCAGGCAGGGTTCGCTTCACCAATACCGGTACCGACACGATCACCGTCGGCGTTTCCTCGATGAGCTCGACAACACAGATCGACAAGGCCGTTCCGGGCTCGCTCGAACCGCTGCTACCCGGTGCCGAGCTGGTGGCCGACTTCACGACGTTCTGTAAGGGGCGCACAAGCGTACTTGATACGATCCAGGCCACGGTTGTGCTGCCATGCTTCGGCCAACAGCTCAAGACCATCATCACCGGTACGTGCACGGTCTCGAACGTCGTCACCAGTACGGTGAGCATCGACTCGGTGAGCGCCAAGACAGGCGAACAGTTTATCGTTCCCGTGCGCCTTACGCGGTCGCAAGGACTCGAAGCCGCCGCTGCGAAGTCATGGCGCGCCACACTGACCTACGATCCGGCGGTCATTGTCGGCCGGGCAAATACGACCGACTGCTGGCTGCCGAACACACCCGGACCATGCTCGATCACAATTCAGGGGACGCGCGGTGCCGACACTGTCGGCACGCTCTTCGCTCTGAACTTCACGGCCGTCCTTGGATCGATCGATCGCACGGCGCTGACGCTGACCGACTTCCAGTGGATCGGCATCAACGGAGCGGTCATCGACCGCCGCGACGGCGCGGTGACGATCAGCAACATCTGCCGCGAAGGGGGCGACCGGTACCTGATCCCGAAGAAGAATGGTTTCGGCATCGTTGTCTACCCTACTCCGGCCACGTCGGACATTACCATGGACGTCAAGGGGCTGGGCAGCGACGCCCTTGCCTGGACACTCACCAACATGCTCGGCGAAGTGCTGCAAAGCGGCTCAGAGCTTGCCGAGGCAGGGGGCGATCTGCGCCGCACTCTTGATGTCAGCGCTTTCGGCGCCGGCACCTACACTATGACCGTCAATGCTCGCGGTGTGGTGACGACCATTCCCGTTCTCATTCAACGCTAATTCCCGAGGATACACGCAATGATGAATCGAATCTTCGCCCTGCTCGCAGTGCTGCTCGTGTCCTCGGCCTCGGCCCTGGCCCAGGAATCGCTCTCAAAGGAACGTCCCAAGCCGGCTCCGAAGAAGGAACCTGCCATGGTCTCCCGTCGCGTGATGTCCGTCGGTCTGCATGCCTCCTACGGCATCATGATGAACGGCGTTACCAACTTCAAGCTGCCAACCGTGCCGTCATGCTGTCCCGGCTATGAGTCGAGCTCGGGCTCCGGCATGGTCTTCGGCGCGGAATTCATGCTGCCGATGTCCCCGACGATCGAGGTGGGCGCGCGCCTGGTGTACCAGTCGTCGGCTACCGACTTTACAGCTTCCGAACCCATAACCGTGCGCGCAGGTAACGGGGCTCTGTCGACAACCATCGACCACACCCTTGCGACCTCGACATCGTTTCTTCTGCTCGAGCCGGTGGCGAACCTCAAACTGGGTGGCAACCTGTCGGTGATCGCCGGTCTTCGGGTGGGCACTACGCTTGGCGGAACCTACGATCAGCGGGAACGTCTGAGCGATCCGTCGTTGCCGTACGACTTCCCTACCGGGTCGGGGCTGTACAACGTCTCCAGCGCCGACATTCCCAATACCAGCGGCCTTCAGGCAGGTGCTACCGTTGGACTGCGCTACGCCGCGCCCCTTGCGGGCGGACTCTCCATAGTGCCCGAAGTGACCTACTCGCCGATGTTCACCGATGTCGTCACCGATGCCTCCTGGACCATCGCACCGTTGCGCTTTGGCGTGAGCATCCTGTTCGATATCACCACGAGTGAGGCATCGTCGACGCCGATCGAGCCGTAAGTTTGTCGGCTATGGCCAACATTCACGACGAGTGCATGCGGCGACGTACCGTCGCCATCATCAGTCATCCCGATGCCGGGAAGACCACGATGACCGAGAAGCTCCTGCTCTACTCGGGGGCCATCCATCAGGCCGGTGCCGTGACAGGGGGCAAGCACAGTTCGACCACGTCGGACTGGATGGAGATCGAACAGCAGCGCGGTATCTCCGTGTCCTCCAGCGCTATGCGCGTGGAGTACGACGGCCTGCTGCTGAACATTCTCGACACGCCGGGTCACCAGGACTTTTCCGAAGACACATATCGGACGTTGATGGCCGTTGACTCGGCCATCATGCTCCTCGATGCCGGCCGCGGCGTTCAGGAGCAGACCATCAAGCTCTTTAAGGTCTGCCGAGATCGGGGTATCCCGATCATCACCTTCATGAACAAGATGGACCGTCCGGCGAGGAACCCTCTGGAACTGCTCGACGAAGTGGAGCAGGTCCTGGGCATTGCCGCCATCCCGCGCACGTGGCCCATTGGTGACGGACCGGACTTCCGCGGCATCTTCGACCGCCCGAGCGGTCAGTTCTTCGAGTTCGAGCGCACCGTCGGCAACCGCTACAAAGCGCCGGTGAGTGTTGGCGACATTCGAGGCGCTGAGCTGCGCTCGGCCATCGGCGAACACGCCCATGATAAGCTGCTCGAGGACCTGGAGTTTGTCGATCACGTCATCCCTGCCTTCGACGTCGAAGCCTTCCGCAAGGGCGCTTGCACGCCTGTCTTCTGGGGTTCGGCCATTACCAACTTCGGCATCGAGCATTTCCTGCAGTCGATCCTGTCCATGGCTCCTACGCCGCAACCGTATCAGATGTCACAGGGCGTGGTTGAGCCGGAAAAAGAGGAGTTCGTTGGCTTCGTGTACAAGGTTCAGGCCAACATGAACAAGGCGCATCGCGATCGCATCTCCTTTCTGAGAATCGTCAGCGGCACCTTCACACGGGGGATGACGGCCGTGCATCCGCGCAGCGGACGCGAAACCAAACTCACATATCCGTTCGAGATCTTTGGCCGCGAGCGCAAGATCATCGACGAGGCCTTCCCGGGCGACGTGATCGGACTGACAAATCCCGGACTGTTCCAGGTTGGCGATACGCTCACGGAACGCTCTTTATTGGAACTGCCTTCTTTCCCGCGCTTTGCGCCCGAGATCTTCGCCAAGGTCTGGCCGGCCACAGGGTCATTCTCCAAGTCATTCCGCAAGGGCATCGACCAGCTCCGTCAGGAAGGCGTTATCCAGATCTTTATCGAGGCCGACGGGAGCCCCGTTCCGCTTGTGGGAGTTGTGGGCGAACTTCAGCTGGAGCTTTTTGCCTGGCGGATGGAAAACGAGTACAATGAAAAGATCCGCCTTGAGCGGCTGCCCTACACCCGCCTGCGCTGGATCATCGGTCAGGCGCGTCCCTCCACGGCCGCGCCGGTGATGCTGGACGATCAAGACCGGCCCGTCGTGCTGTTCAAGAGCGAGTGGGAAATCGACTATACCACCCAGCGTTCTGAGAGTCTAGAACTGTCCGACAAGCCCCCTGTCTGAGCCGTTTCACGGCCTGAAAATTGCGTATTGTAGAGTCGTAGTAACCATCGTGACGGGCTATGAAGCGACTACTCCTAAATATGCTTGCCGTCTTCAGCCTTGGCTCCGTGAGTCAGGGTCATGCCGTAGCGCAGACGATCGTCAATGACTACACACGTGTTCTCAGCGTTGAGACCATCAACTGCGTCTCGCGCATCGTTGTCGACTCGCTGGCATCATTCCGTATCGGCGACGAGGTGCTGATCATTCAGACGGGCGGCTGCACCGTGAGTGCCGGTTATGACGTGGAAGCCGTTGGACGCTGCGAATTTGCCAACATTGCTGCGATCCGCGGCACGACGATCGAGCTGACATTTCCCCTGCTGAACACCTACGCCAGCTGCGGTGTGATCCAGCTGGTGCGCGTTCCGGTAACGTTCAACTCCACCATTACGGCCCCGGTCACCGGACGCGCCTGGGACGGCCGTGTCGGCGGCGTGGTGGTGATCGACAACCGCGGCACGCTTACGCTCAGAGCCGGCATCAGCGCCGACGGACTGGGCTTCCGCGGAGGTGTTACCTGGCAAGGAGGCGGAGACTGCTCGCAGATGGTTGACGATGACATAGCCGGCAGCACGCTCGGCGCGGCAAAGGGCGAGACCTACGTGCGCCCCCTACCGTCGATGGTGGCCGGCGGACGTGCCCTGTACAATGGTGGTGGCGGTGGACGCGGTCATAACTCGGGCGGCGGTGGTGGTGGCAATGGCGGCGTGGGTGGACGCGGTGGAAGCCAGTGGCAGGGATGCGGTTCGTTTTTCGATAACGGCGGTCGACCCGGCAGCATCGTTGCCGTGCAGTCTGGCGGACGTCCCACCCTGGTGATGGGCGGCGGCGGCGGTGCCGGCCACATGAACAACAACAACGGCACGGCGGGCGCTCGCGGCGGAGGTATCGTCATCATCCGCACGGATACGATCGTCGGCAACCAGAATGTGATCTCTGCCAACGGTCTGGCCCCGGCCCTGGTTGGCGGTAACGACGGTGCCGGCGGCGGTGGTGCCGGCGGCACGGTACATCTTGAGATCATTGCGGCCGTCGGGCCCCTGGCGATCGTCGCAAGGGGCGGTAACGGCGGCAACATCAACAATGGCGGACTCCATGGTCCGGGCGGCGCAGGAGGCGGTGGAACGTTGTCGATCTCGCAAAGCGCACCACCAGCATCGCTCACCTTCGACCTCTCGGGCGGTGTGAGCGGTCGGAATGTGGCCTTTACCGATCCGCGCAACTCTGACTACCTGGCTGAAGCTGGTAAGGCCGGAACGCTCGGCGTGCGCGCCGTCGTCCCGCATAATCAGACGCGGCCAGTGATCCCGGCTGTGCGTGCGCTCAACGATTACGTTGTATGCCAGAATGACTCGCTGGTCCTTGACTGCGTTGTCGGCGAGCGTGCCGACTCCGTTCGCTGGTTTGATTCGCGCCAACGCGTGATCGGTGGTGATACGCGACTCGGTTTCCGTGCCGTGCGAACCGATACGTTCATTGTGCGGGCATACGGCACGCTTGGATGCTTCGGTGCCGATACCCTTACCGTCACGGTTCGCCCCCAATGGAACGTCACGGTGGACCTGCTTGACCTCGGCTCAATTCGATGTGACCGGACCATCGATACATCGGTAGTGATCCGCAATCGTGGGGCGCTTACGGCCCGGCTGCGAGCGCTCATGGACTCGACTTCTGCCGCGCGCTGGACCTCAGCCCTGCCAGACAGTCTGGCCGGCGGCGACATCGCTTTGGCGCGCATTCGTCTGGTGCCCGGTCCGCGTCAGGGTGCTGACACGGCCCTCTTGAAGATCGGTCTTTCTCCCTGCGACAGCATGATCATCGGCAGAGTCATCTGGCGCCGGCAGGACCGGGTGATCGACATCCGGCCTGACACGGTGGTGATGCCGATGCTTGAGACGTGCACCACGCGCAGCAGCAGCCTTGATGTCGATCTGGTCTTTGAGGGGGCTGATGTCATCGTCGAAAAGATCCTCTCCGACGCGGTCGCCTCGGCCGCTCTGGTCACGCCGTTTGCCACAGCCGATCGTCGCCGGATAAAGACCCGCATCACGTGGACGCCGACAAGGAGTTCCGCGACGGGTCGCATCGGATTCATCGTGCGGGACAGTGCATGCCTTGATACGCTCTGGATGACCGTCTATGGGCCAGTCAAAGCCCCCTTCCTGATCGCTCCGGTGAATGTTCAGGCCGACACGATGGTGCTCTGTAGAGACTCCCTCGTGCGCGTTCCGATCGCTGTCGTCGCCGATACGGCAACACCGTGGGTGCTGGACTCGATCGCAACGACCGGACCCGGCATCGTCGTGAATCCCGTCGGCGATACCCTGCGCGGAAGCGACACGATCGTTGTGCATGCACGGCCGACGGCATCCGGACCGTATGAGATCATCGCACGCATCCGGCTTGTTCCATGCGACACGGTCGTAATCATTCGCATACGAGGAACAGCCATCGATGCTGCCATCCAGTCAACACCCCGCATTGATTACACGGAGCGCTTTATCGGACGTCGGCAGGTGCTGCAAGCCACCTATACCAATAGCGGCACATCGGCCGCAACGATCCGGGTGGCTTCCGTACCGTCAGCCCCGTTCAGAGTTCTGCGGATAACCCCACCCCCTCCTGTGCGCTTATTGCCGGGCGAGAGTATCGTGATCGATGCCGAGTACCTGCAGACATTCGGCGTGTTTACCGATAGCATCGTTCTTGAACGCGTCGATCCCTGTCCGACACGCATTGTCACGATGCTACGTGGAGAGGGAGCGGCTATCACGCGGGTTCGTATTCCTGACGTCAACGTTGCGACCGGCAAGACGGTGGACGTGCCGGTACTGCTTGACGGACTACCGGATATCGACACGAGCCTGCTGGACTCCTTCGAGATCCGTTTCGCATGGAAGTCCACCGAGGCATCAGCAGCAGATGGCTCCAGCCTGTCGAACACCTGGCGCGTGGAACGATCGGGAGATTCCAGCCGTATCAGCATCCTCGGTGCGTGGAATGGTACCGACACGCTTGCGGTCGTTCCGGTTCTTTCGCTCCTCTCGGTTGCTGAGTCCACGGACCTTGTGTTCGATAAATCCATCAGTTTCCGATGGCTCGGCCAGTCAAGCGATGTTCTGTATGATGACGGCTTGCTGGTGATCGACGAAGTATGTGCCGGACGTCGGCTCAGGAACGTAGCTCTCGGCAGCACACGCCCGCTCATCCAACCTGTTCCGGTTCAGGACGTGATGCACGTTATACTGCCAGGCACCGCCGCCGGCTCGATCACGATCGTGATCAGTGATATGCTCGGACAGACCGTGCTGCAGCACGCAGCCACGGTACACAGGTCAGACCATCAGCATCGACTCGACGTCAACGTCACTGGCATCGCCTCGGGCACGTACATCGTGCACATCGAAACGCCTGACGGAAGCGCCGACATTCCGTCGATCATCAGATAGCGCGACTACTCTTCGAGCCGCCCCATCGCCCCCTGACGGAAGTCAAGGAAGGCCTGACGGATCTCATCTTCGGTATTCATCACGAACGGACCGTAGGCAACCATCGGCTCGTGAAGGGGCTCACCGGCTAGCAGCAGGATGTCGGTCTCTTCGGTGGCTTCAATGGAAATGCTCTGTCCCTGATCGGAGAACACGACCAGCTTGTGCCGGCCCACGGTATGCTCGCCGTTAATGCGCAGCGAACCTCCGAGTACGTACAGCAGGAGCGTCGGCATGGGCGGAACGTTGAGCTCTCCCGAGGCACCGGCCGAGATGTGCCCCATAGCGGCCATGATCGGAGACTGCGTTGTTGTTGGACCGCGCAGGCCATCAAGCTCACCGGCAACAAGTCGCAGTTCTCCGCCACCGCCCAGGATCGTAACGGTGGGGATGGCATCACGATGGATCTCCTGGTAGGCAGGCTCCATCATCTTCTTGGAGGCCGGCAGGTTGATCCACAACTGGATGATCTCCAGCTCGCCCCCTTCGCGCAGCAGCTCTTCTGACGGACCTTCACTGTGGATGATGCCACGTCCGCTGGTGATCCACTGCACCTCGCCGGCACTGATGGAACCCTCGTTACCGAGGGAGTCGCGATGCAGCAGACTCCCACGGTAGACGAAAGATACAGGTTCGAATCCGCGATGCGGATGCGGATCTACGCGCCCGTGAAACACTCCCGGCTCTACCGGCTGAGGTCCAGCGTGATGCAGCAGAATAAACGGATCTGCATCTCGCAGCGCCGCCACCGGAAGTGGCTGCTTGACATTCAGCGGGCCTACGTTTGTCAGCTGTGAATCGGTGATGATCTGCACGGGGCGAAGCATAGCTCAGCTCTTCTGGAGTTGGACGTTGAGTTGGAGTTTGACGGCGTCGGAAACAACAATACCACCGGCTTCGGTGATGGCGTCCCATGCCAGACCGAACTCCTTGCGGTTAATCGTGCCCGCAATCTCAAACCCAGCCTTGGTGTTGCCGTAGAAGTCCGTCATCTGACCACCGTACTCCGCAGAAAGAACAACGCTCTTGGTCACGTCACGGATCGTCAGATCACCAACAAGATCGAAGGTTCCCTCACCCTTTGGCGAAAATGCCGTCGAGACAAAACGCATCGTCGGATACTTCTCAGCTGCAAAAAAGTCTTCGCTCTTGAGGTGGCCGTCGCGCATCTCGTTCTTGGTTGAGATGCTGTTGACGTTCGCTTCAAACACGATTGCCGCATCAGAGAAATCGTCCTTATCCGACTCTACAGTTACCGAGTAATCCGTGAATTCCCCGGTTACCGTGTTGATCATCAGGTGCTTGACCTTGAACTGTACGTCCGAGTGGGCGGCATCTACATTCCATGTTGCCATTACGAAAATCCTTGTTTGTGGTGGATGTTTATTGTGTGTTCCAACACGAATATACGATATCGACGCTAGCCTCCTGCATTCGATGGGATGACGAACTATCACTTACCTCTGAACCATGATCTGCTGTGTTGAGAGGTCTCTTCCGGCACGGGTGACGGCGTAGTAGACTCCGGGCGGCAGATCGGAGATATCGATCGTAACGGTCGATGAGAGGCCGTCAACACGGGATCTCAGTTCCGTGGTAAGGTCGCGGACCTCCTGACCCAAACTGTTGTAGACTTTCAGTGTGATGACGGATGGGGCAACGGTGACGAACCACCCGACGCGGATAGACACTCGGTTTCCTGCCGGATTCGGAAACGGTGGGTTGGTTAAGACGTCACCATGGTCCTCAATGCCGGTGGTAGTGGCGTTGACAACCCCCTTGGCGATCTGTCCCTTCCCGAACGCGAGATAAACAACATCGTTGAGTGCGAACAATCGGTTGAGCACTGACATTCTGTTCACATACAGGTAATCAAGCAGTGGATCTCGCAAGCGGCCTATCACGCTGCAGCCGGAATCCATCGACATCATCATTGAACCGCCGGATCGCATGGTAACCAGGATGTCATTGGCAAAGCAGGACAGACCATCGTCACCCGCATCGATGCCGTCAGAATCGCAGCGTCGGGTAAGCTTGGCCCACGAGCCATCGGCGGCGATGTCCACTCCGTACACTGCATCACGTGCCAGGATCAGCATGAAGCGTCCGTTCTTCAATACGCGGCGACCTTTGGGAATGTCTGCCAACAGCACAGACCACTCTAGGCCATCGGAAGATCTCATCAGGTCCGTCTGTCCATCACCACTACGTACGCCTACTCCGAGATATCCCGTGCTATCGTCTGTTACACAAAGCAATAGAATTGTATCATACAGAGACGACCAGAGCTGCTTGCGCCACGTCAAGCCGCCATCCGAAGTTGAGGCATGTCCACGAATCCATGCATGTTCAATGACTCCGTCCATTGACGACTTCCACAGAGTTTCGGGGTTGTAAATGAAGTAATCAAGCTTGGTGACTCTCCATGTTGCCCCTCCATCATCAGTACGCAGCAGTCGACCAAAGTAGTCGGTACTAGTGCTGGCGTTACTGATGGAGTCTGCATAGATCACCATCTGTCGATCGCTGAGTTTATCGGCACCACGGTATTTCCAGTTTTTGCTGTACGACTCCTGCGCACCGGAATCTTGTTGCCGCCAGCTGGAGCTGTCGTTCTGTTTCCATTGCCGAATCGGCTGATCATCATCAGGGGAGTACTCGGTAACCATCTGCACTTTCTGATGATCGCGGCCTAACAGGTAGGTTCCGTACTTCGTAGGCGTATAGAACAGCGGCGCATAATCATTGGAGTCTTTGTACCGGCATTCCTTGCAAAACCGATCAAGCCACGAGCCCTGCTCCCAGAGCCGTATCCACGACAGACGCTCAATAATAACGCCTGAGATAATGCCCGTGACGGTGTTCGGGAAGAAAGCGATGTCGGTCATGAACATAGCGTCCGTCCCCATGATGTTGCTCGCCCTCGCTCTGTCCCATGTGTCCCCACCATCCCGTGTTATCGACAGGTATCCGTCAGGGTTGAACATGTTACGATGAAGAAGCAACCCATCTCCATAATCGTTGAATGCAAGACTTCGGACAGTGAATCTGCGCCCCGTCAGACTCGGAATAGGCTCACGCCTGCTCCATGTGGCCCCGTTATCTGTGCTGCGCGCCAGATATGTTGTATCACCGGCGATCATCCAGATCGAATCTCGCACAAACGCCGCCAGCAGCAGCCGTATGGTATCCGGGCCTCTGCCTGGCGTCGGCGTCCACGTCACGCCGCTGTCGCGACTCATCAGAACAGTTCCCCTGCTCCCGACGGCAATGGCACGTCCGTCGCGCGAAACGGCGACGTCGTAGAGTGGAGTGGTGCCCCGATACACGGCAGACCAGCTGCGTCCACCATCGCTACTGCGGTACACCACTCCATCACGACTTACACACAACAGCGTGTTGTGCTTTACGCGTCGTAGTCGCGTAAGGCTATCCGACGCATCGACGGTCACTCTCGTCCACGTCTGAAACTCATCGTCACTCAGCAGAACCGCGCCACTGGAGACAGGAATGGCAATTCCTGTTTCGGAGTAGTAGGCAACTGACTCAAATGGCTCAAATATGCCCGTCTGTTTCAGTTTCCAGGTCTGCCCGGAATCACGCGAGAAGTACATCGACCCCCACCATCCAATTGTCACGGCATGCCTGCCGTCGGGCGACGTTGCAGCTGCCATCTGTCCGCACTCGCGAGGGTAGGTAAGCAACAGCTTCCACGGCGGTTGACCCGAGAAACACGGAGCATGACAGATCATGCAGAGAACAACCATGAGCAGCGGCGAAAAAACGAGAGGCTTGCACGAGGATTTCATATAGGGGCTCCGATCCAATGGATCATAGAGGTTGCAGCATCGGCTGTGTCGAGAGGCTGAAACGGTGTGAGATGCTTGCGCGCTCAATGGCAATAAGTGCAAACACTGGAAGCCGAGCCACGCTACGGTGACTCGTAAAGGTAAAATGCCCTCTGTCTTTGATTACGCCATCTAACGTGAACACGACCAATGCGAGATCCTTTGCGACTCCGTGATGTAATGACGGGAATGCGGATTTGTACTTTGCGATCCTTGGGAGTGAACACTCGACCGCGAAAGTGCAAGCTATCCTCTATGACCAAATCGTACTCTATCTCAGCAGTTTCGACTGTGTTGCTCTTAACCTCTAGTCCGACGTATCCGCTGTTCAGATCACCGTTTGTCGTAGTAACAAGAACGCCCGTCGCGGGTGAGAAATCAATGTCGTACATAAGGTAAAGCGCACGGTTTACCCTCACAACCGATGAATCGTCTAGTAGCAAGTCAAAGCTTACTGTCTTAAGCACTGACGTCATCGGCACATCAATTCGTACTTCGCACAACACTCCACGGTTTGCGTTATAATGACCATCAAGAATCTTCACTCCGAGACAGCTACAACTTGACTCAACCTTCACAATCCGTCTTCCCACGAGCTGAGGATCATCTACTCGCATCTGCAATGTCAGATTCGGAATCTGATAATCAAGCCGTATTGTATCGATCGTTGTCTCTCTGACAAGGTTCCCGCTTTCACTACAGGAAGCAAATAGAATCAGGCAAGCAATAGCAGGGAGTGCTAACTCAGCAACCCAGCTACGCACCCACAGGCCCTTGCCCTTGAATCGTGATGTGAGCTCTTTACAAGAAGTCAGTAATCGCCCCTTATACATAGCTGTGCTTAGCAGTTGGTGAAACAAACGCAGACACACGAACAGTCATTAAATCCAAGAATCCGGACAAGAGACCGATAGCTCTTTTGTAATCGGACCTTCCGTTTCTATGGCGAGGTCATCTATTCAGCAGTGGTGGTCTATGTGCCAACAGTGCGTTCAAGAAGGCTTCATCCTCCGTACCCGATGCGTTCCAAGGTCTTTCGTCGGTAGTGACATCTCCCAGAACAGAGATAGATGAAGCAGCTTTTGCCACAATACCGTACAAAGGCAAGAGATGCTCAGCCATTACGACCAAAGGGGTTGCATTGATACTGCTGAGTGAATAGTGCAGATCAGGAATAGGCGTGTATCTGTTGGATACAATATCGTTGAGATAACAATCAACGAGTATTGTATCTCCAATTTGGTTCTGCGTATACAGCACAACCGCCCTATGCCGGCTTACGATGGCCACGACAGAATCTGTCGAGACTTCGTCCGAGTAGAGAACGATCATTCTTGGACTGAAGCCCGGCCGAATCGTTACACCCTCGGGTGTCCAAGCAAGCCCGTCTTTGTTCTTCGTATCCGACACACAGCTAATGTATGTTCGAATACTATCGCTGACCAGTCCCACCCTCGACCCTTCAAAGAGATGATTGCCATTGATAATCACCTTGTTGAGAGTCCGATATCTGGGATTCACCGAGCTGCACTTGCGGGTGACCGTACAGCCACCCGCGAAGAACAGCAACACTGACATGAGCATCAGGATGAGACACAGAAGGCCCATTGGGCTCTGGCCATGAGATATTGCATTCACCTTGCACATAGCGACATCCGGAATGTTAGTAGTTACGGACCACACTGCGGAACGAGCCGACGCTGAGATTGCCGTAAGCTTCAACATCTTGGATCAAATCATCAATTACATCTCGGTATAGTGGTTCCGTTGAAACGGCGCGGAATGATGCGAGCAACTCAATCAACTCGGCTTGAAGACCCGCCGACATCAATTGCGCTTCTGCCGGACTGCTTTCATCCATCAGTTTGCTGATTGTTGCTAGGTTGAACTTGTAAAGGGATGCAACTGCTCGGGCCTTTAGTGACAACGGTACATTGGATGTATCAATCACCTGCGAAAGGAAGTAATAGTACGAGATGATCTTCGCACCCCAGGCAGTTTGCTTCAGCGACTGATCTCGAAATGCTCTTAAATGCATGGTGTCAAGAGCAGTCTCAAAGGTGTCGGAGCCAACGATCGGTTGAAGGTCATTATCCGTTCGATAAGCAGCAATGGTGCAAATCCTCCATGTATGTGCACATATCCATCCTTCCCTACCTTGATTTCTACACTCGTTGCCTCCGCTACTTTGACAATAGTATACTTTGCAATCCTGTCCTACATTACCCGGAGCGACAGCCATTAGCTGCTGCGATGAGCGATGTTGCTGCCTGCGAAACACGGAGCTCGATAACCATACTCGTGCGTTAAGCTCAATGTTATCCCCTATGATGTCTGCATGATGTGAAACGCGGCGGGAACTCGGGGTAAACACAACTGCGGCTATGACGCTGTGCCCTAAGTCCCGAAGAGTACGAGATGCTACAAGCCCAATAGTGTTCGCGCTAACACTTCCAGAGCGACATTTCAGATCACGGCTCAGAAAATATTCGGTGGAGGTACCACGGCGACAGTACAGCGAAAAGTGACGCGCGCTGTTCGTCTGACGATAGGTGCCGACACCCACAACATCGTTAAGTGACAACTCATGCCTTGCACCCACGTCGCCCGTGGTAAACAGCACCACTGATTCGACATCTAATGTCACTATCCCCTGCCTCGCGAGCATTGACTTTATGACGCTGAACTCTCTATCTGGAATATCGGAGTCAAACAACTGAGGATTCGAGAATCCGATTTGGACCGCACCAATCGGCATCAATGACAGACTATCACGAAACTGCAGCTCGAGATGCTTGCCAAACGAATGATCTGACGATGTGTTAGGCTCATTCGAGCACGAGAACAATAGAACAATCGAGCTGACCAGAAAGGCGCAGGTACCGAAGCAGCGCAGATGTGCAAATGATAGCCTCATAGCACACCTCCCTCTGATTTTACCGGAAGGAGTCCCCCCCCCCCCCCGTGGGGCCCTGGGCAATGAGCTGAGTTATGCTGCCGCTCATAAGCAGTGTGCACACAAGAAGCGTGACTGACGTGATGAATCGTTTCATAGAACGATCCTTTCGAAAAATGAATGAATGAAAATAGCGGCACCCCACGCGGATGCCTCAGTATCGTTTGCATCAATGACTGTGTAGTCGTGAACAACTACATCGGCAATCTACCGTTCGTTATCATGCTCCCAGTACACAACAATCGGCTTTTTGAGACAACAACATTCGCTGTCCGACGGCACCCCCGAGTTCTCTTGTTCCATCACTCCGAAGATCAGCGGCAAGGTATTGCAACACCATTGAGATCAACGCGTAGCAGCAATACCAGCGATTAATAACGAATCATATGTATGACCTTAGATGGCATAGTGACAGTGAATGCCAAAAGACAAGAATTCGTTTGCAGACGTACGCAGAGGCCTGATTCAACGAGCGTATGAAGGCAACCAATGGGGCGAGACGGCGTCATGCCCCGTAGTCCGGATACGCACGCGGCAAACATTCATCGTGATTGAGGCTACACCATTCTGCGATCCTACAAATGGATGATTCTTGGATGAATCCTTTCACATCCCCACGCGTGATCGACATCGAGTCCCCACGGCTGAAGCCGTCCCGCACCGCGCAGCCGTCCCGCATCGCAGGTTCTACTTCTGCAGAAGCACCTGACGTGTGGACATTTGTCCATGGGCGCGAGAGACGACGTAATAGATACCCGCTGGCAGGTCTGCCGCGTCGAAGATGACGGATGAGAATCGTCGATGTGCCGCTTCCCGCATTTGCTGCGTCAGGTCGGCCACCTGCCTGCCGAGAGCATCGTACACCTGGAGTGTTACCTCCTGTGTTGCAACTGTTTGATACCAGGCTACATCGATGCGGACTTCTGATGTGAATGGATTCGGATATGGTGGATACGTGAAGATATCCGTTGCCTCCTCTTCCACGCCCGTGATCTGATCAATGGTGCACGCCAAGCGTAGGCCGTCGTACTTGCCGAAGAGTAGCGTGTTCTTGATCGAGAATGCGCTCGTGAAATCAAACTGCGGATACCATGGTGTGTCGAGATACTGCAGAATAGGGTCACGCAGGGCATCCGTGAACGTTCTACCGCTGTCGCGAGAGATGTGAACATTCAGCGTTGGTCTCAGAGCAACCAAAACATCGCCGACGAAGCACGCATTGGCTCGATTGTCAGCATCCTCGCCTTGAGAATCAGCAACGCGCACGACGCTAGCTGTGCTTCCGTCACGTTCGGTAATCAGATGCGATCGTGCGCTCTTGGAGAAGAGAACAGTGATTGTGCCATCTCGAGAAGCAAACCGCTCGGCGGGCACATCCGTGAGAATCAGTTGCCAGGTATCGTCACCACGTAATCGTAACAGATCATTGCGATTTCTAGTGCTATCCTGCGCAAACACCATATACGATGAACTGTCGGCGCTGACGAAGGCCAGCGCGAAGTCTCGATAACTGTCAGGCAGCGCTACTGCGCGCCAGGTGATGCCACCGTCATCGGTCAGCAGAAGTTCCTTTCGGGCCGCCTGCAGTGCTCCGCTCTTCTTTGATTTCCATTGGCCTCTTTGCCAAGACACGGTTCTGCCGGTCGCCGTTCGATGCCATGTTTGGCCTGCGTCAGTTGTGGCGAGGATCATTCCGTGATACTCGGACTTAGAATTGAAGGTCCACACGGAATCAGCCACGATCACAACGGTCGAATCTGCGGGCTTGTACGCGCAGAGATACTTCCATTCGGTTGACTCGTAGGTAGAACTGTTGAAGGTCGAGCTGCTATCACTACTTCGCCACCGTCTGATGAGTCGATCGGTTTCTCCGTCATACTCGGACAGAATTTGCACCTTCGCCGAGTCCTTGCAGACAAAGTAGGTGTGTTCAGAAGCCTTGCTAAAGAAACTGTGTGGACGATACTCGTCGAAACTGCTGAAGACTCGTGGCCTTCGGGAGTAATAGGATGGAAAGTCGCCACGAACGAGCTTAAGGTCCCAAACGAAGTAATGAATCCCCGACACGACGGCTTTGTTTGAGTCGGGCCAGAACGCAATGTCAGTCTTCCTGAGACAGTCACTCTGATGTTCTGGTTGAAAGAAACCCCAATAGCCGGGCTCCCAGGTCGCACCACCATCCCATGTGACGGAGATGTAGCCTTGGGGAGGCGGGAAGAAGTTGTAGTCCAGAAGCACGCCGGCACCGGTGCTGCTGAATGCCAGTGATTTGACCCAATACCTGCTACCGGCACGCTCTGGCATTGGTTCTTTGCGCTCCCATGTGCGCCCATCATCGGTAGAGCGGGCCAGATACGAGATGTCTCCAGCAATCACCCAGATCGAATCCCTGACATGACATACGCGCTGAACGGCGACGCTATCAGGCGCTTGGGCAGTTGCCGTGTCCCACGTTAGGCCGCCATCACGGCTAAGTACCAAACGGCCACGATCACCAACAGCCATGACTCTGCCATCAGATGCCGCTGCAAGATGGTACAGCGCTGTGGGCAGTGCCAGCACGGACGACCAGCTGATGCCGGCGTCCGTGCTGCGATACACTGCACCGCTACTTCCTGTACACAACAATTCATCCGTGCGCACGCGTCGCACGCATGTGAGACTATCCCGTGCATTGAGCACCACGCGCGTCCACGTCCGGAAATGATCCTCACTACGATACACTGCACCGTCCTCTGCGGTTACAATGAGCGTACTATCTGCGCTGTACGCCGCTGAGGTGAAGTCCCCGATGATGCGCACCTCTCGATACTCCCAGGTCGCTCCACTGTCGGCAGACACGTAGAGAGTACCCCCTACGCCCACTGTGGCAGCATGTCGATTATCCGGTGATAACGCCACAGCCCACTGATGCTTCGCCAGGGAGCTATACGACAACCACCGCCACGAGTGCTGCGCGAGCGCATCAGCAGAAGCAAGTGCAGCTGCCAATAGTAAGATCGCCGTGCGAATGAGAATCGATACGTACCTATTCATGTTGCACCATCGGTTTGAAATGTTCGAAAGGGTAGGGGGATCAATATCCGGTCAGGGTTACCGGCAGTTGCTCACTTATCACCAAAAGGCCACATTGCTGGGGCAACGCCACAGACAGGATCACAGGAACGGTAGGTGGTTCCGTATTCGTCCTTTTCTTCTTTCACCTGCCAGCAGGATGGCATCTTGTTCGACTTCGGAGGGGGCTGACTCGTGATGACTCGCTGTCCAGATTCATCCATACAAACTTTGAAGTAGTCTAGACAGCACACTTCCTCGGTAGGACATGGAAATAGTCGATTCACGAACCAACTCGGTTGTCTATCCAACGAACCGAAATTGATGTAGGGACGGGACCAACAGCCACCCTTTACGACGCGCCAGTTTACCTCA
The DNA here is from genome assembly GCA_943372295.1 of Chitinophaga pinensis. Lineage (GTDB taxonomy): Bacteria > Bacteroidota > Ignavibacteria > Kapaibacteriales > Kapaibacteriaceae > UBA10438. Next base: position 13,437 of record CALRYC010000022.1, on the reverse strand, counting down.
CATATACCAGGCTCGTTTGGAGGGAAACCCATAGGGTTGCGCAACATGAGTGCCCTTGTTACCTCAGCGAGAATGGCCGCCGATGAGTTTCTAGAAAATAGAGCATCGCATGCAGGATCATTCGCCTCGTTTCGACCGTTGACTGCTGATATGTAATCAATGAACAAATCATAATACTGATTACATGCTTTTCGATACCTGTAGCCTACCTCAACAACGCATCCGTTGATGGTCAATTCAATATTTAGATAGACATTCTGAAACGGCGTTTCCGGACAGTCCGGAACACACGGCATCATAGGTAGTTGCGGTAGTTGCCCCCCCCCCCCCCGCTGTGTTGGGTTGGGCAACGAGCTGAACGAAACTGCCGGTCATGAGCATGGTGCACACGAGCAGCGCTACTGAAGTGATGAATCGTTTCATAGAACGATCCTTTCAAAAAATGAATGAATGATAACCCGGCAGCCACATGACTGCCCTACCTGTATTGCGTATGAACCGTGGTCTTCAGCACGTGCTTCTGACATAGGCAACCTACGGAGGCGCTTGCTCATGTCATGGTATAACAATCAAACTTTTGGGACAGCTACTTTTTCATCGCGTGAAGCGCTCTGCGCCCCTTCTGATAAGGGCTAGCGAAGATTCCGAAACCGGCACAATGGTACGTTTCGAAAGCTTTCTGAAAAGTGGGTTTCCTCGCATCGGGCGCGACGCCGTCTCGCCCGATGGTTGTCATCCCCGCGAAAGCGGGAACCCGTCTGTCATCAGTACGTATCTCGGCTGTCACCTGTGGCATTAACGATCGCAACCCCACTTGATGTACCGAGGCGGGTAGCACCGGCATTGAGCATGGCGATGGCAGTCTGCAAATCGCGGATGCCCCCTGAGGCTTTCACTTGAACGGAGGGGGCAACATGCTGACGCAGGAGGCGGACATCTTCGAGAGTGGCGCCACCGGTAGAAAAGCCCGTGGAGGTCTTGATGAAGTCGGCTGTGGCGTTGGAGACGACATCGCACATGCGGCGTTTCTCATCGTCGCTAAGAAGACATGTTTCGATGATCACCTTGACGATTCCGCCACGGTTGTGCACGGCGCTGACGACCTCCGTGATATCAAGCTGGAGACGATCATACTGTCCACTCTTGAGTGCCGTGATCGATGCGACCATATCGATCTCGGTTGCTCCGTTCGTTATCGCATCCAGGGCCTCGGCTACCTTTGCGGCAGTGGTTGAAGCACCAAGCGGGAAGCCCACCACCGTGCAGACAGCCACCGAACTCTCGACAAGCAGCCGGGAAGCATCGGCTACATGCCAGGGAAGGATGCACACGCTGGCAAAACGGTGGGCGGAGGCTTCGAGGCATAGCGTGCGCACATGCTCGAGCGTACTGTCCGGCTTCAGAACGGTGTGATCGATGGCGGCGGCAATTGCGGCAGTATCCATGCTGGAAGGGGGCTGGTCATTGACCATCGATCTCGCGACCGATGATCTGGGGTGGACGATACTCGTGTCGACCAAAGGCCGAGAACAGTTGATTGACGGCAAAGATCAGGCCAGACACACGCTTGGTGAGCGGATCATATGCAACATCAAACCGAAAGGTCGCATCGGTTCCGGCCGACTTCAGATTGTGAATGCGGATGCCCGCGCCGATTGCATTGCGGTAGCGCGACGAGAGAAACGCGACATTCTGATCGAACACCGTACCGAGATCATGAAACGCGACCGCACTGAAGCCAAAGATCCACAGCTGCCAGCGCGGAAACCAGCGCAGCTCGGTGTTCATCACAAAGCGGCTGTCGCCGGCAAGGGCGTTAGCATCGAGACTTCGCATGCCCGACTCCGGATCGAGCACCAGCTGATGAAATCCGTTCCAGTTCCAGACCGTCTGCGAACGCATACGCGAGGTCAGCACGAGCTTGGGATCAAGTCGCCAGTGAGCAATGGCGTGCAGGTCCACAGACGTATTGCGCGCTCGTGCTCCGATGAACCCCGTTCCTGCCGAGATATGGCCATAGGCGTATAGCGACGGTGTGATCATTCTCGACTGTTCGGCCTGACCCGCGATGTACCACATGGCTTCGGAACCTTCGCCCATCGAAAAGATCCGTCCAAGAATGGCTGAGCCCCAAGCCCCCTGCTGAAGATCCTCGGTTTCGTAACCGTTGAGGAATTGCGTGGTCGAAAAACTCTGCGAGATCGATGAGAAGCCGAGCAGCGCGTGCGCCGTGTTGTCGAACGCCTGTCGTGAGGTCGGATCAGCCCGGCGGACCTGTGAGGCACGTGCCGCGGCGGTCACGAAGATGCGGTCCTTCTCTCCGTCGGCCTGCGAGATCCACCCATCAAACGTCCGTTCGTGAAACGGCAGAAGTCGTGGATTGACGCCGCCGCTATCGTAGGCAAAGTCACTACCGAAGGCATTCTTCAGTTGCACAGCAAAGGCCCATGGCGTAAAGAAACGCCAGTACGGAATGCCGACCGACACGGCCTGATCTGTTCGGAAGCGATTGGCCGTAACGCCAAGGTCGATCCATAGTGAGGAACGCATGAATCTCCGCAGACTCAGCTCGGCAGTACCCTGCATGCCGATGTCATTTTCCGTGCGGTACATTCCCAGAACCTTGGCCCGCGAGGCCGTACCGAGAAGGTTGTACTCTTCGATCTGCCCTCCCAGCGTTGAGATGCCCCCTCCGGTGGAGAGAACAATGGCAGGATCGAGCGACCACCGGTCTTGGGTCTCGATGATCACATCGGCACTGTCACCAACGCGCTCATGACGCACCCGCACGTTGGTGAACACGCCCGTGCGACGCAGCACACGTTCGGTCTCCAGAAGCAGTACCGTGTCGAGGTCATCTCCGATGTCGAAGAAGATCTCATCATCGGTGACATAGTCTTTAGTCATCACGTGCAGACCGTTCATGACCGATGAGCCGAAGAACCAGTCACCCTCACGCTCGTCCCAGACGTCACGGCGCTCAACGCGCACCGATCGAATGACCGGAATATCATCCTGTGACCAGAGCATGGACGACGTCAAAAGAAACACGAACAGCAATCCTGCCACGCTGGCAGGGGGCTTGGCACGCATCACTAAGAGGCCCCCTCGGAGGCGCTCTGGAACATGCGCACACGATCGGCAACTTCGGCCGCCGTGCGACATCGAAGTGCCTGCTCGGCTAGCACCCCCGCGCGCTCTTGCGAGATGCCGGCGATGCGGCGCCGGACATCATGAAGCTGAAACGACGAGACGCTCACACCCGTCACACCAAGTCCTACCAGAAGGTCCAACGCGCTCGCCTGTCCGGCCATTTCACCGCATACCGTAACCGGTATTCCGGCCGACAGCGCTGCCGTCACCGTCATGGCAATGAGCCGAAGCACCGCAGGATGAAGCGAATCGGTACTATCGCAGACCAGACCGTTGGTTCGGTCGACCGCTAGCGTGTATTGCGTAAGGTCATTCGTTCCGATCGAAAAGAAATCAACTTCCTCGGCCAGCATGTCGGCTGAAAGTGCGGCCGCAGGAGTTTCGATCATGATGCCGAGTGGCATGTTCGGCGCACGACCGTGCTGACGGGCGAACTCCGCCCGGCATTCATTTAGAATCTCACGGGCCTTAACAAGCTCGTCGAGCGTGGAGACCATCGGCAGCATGCACCGCACGTTATGCTCCTGGGCCACATGCAGCAGAGCCATGATCTGATCGCGAAGGATCTCGGTCTGCGCCAGCAGGAAGCGAATGCCCCGAAGTCCGAGAGCAGGGTTATCCTCGACGTAGCTCGTGCCCGTATCGACCTTGTCACTGCCGAGATCGAACACGCGGAACGTCACGCAGGAACCATCAGCCCCCTGACAGATCCGCCGGTACCAGGTTATTTGGTCATCGATCGACGGAATGTCGTTGATCGATGCGACCATCATTTCGGTACGCACCAGCCCGATACCATTGGCACCAAGACGGAAGGCCACCGGTACCTGGTCGGGCACATCGATGTTTGCCTCGAGGGCGATGTGGTGGCCATCAGTGGTGTGGACCGGACCCGTTAGGTCTGACTGCTCGATGCTGCGCTGAAGATTCTGCTGGCTTAGTAACTCCTGGTAATGAGAGAGCACGGCTTCATCGGGCTGAGCGATCACCACGCCGCGGCCGCCGTCAACGATCACCAGGTCACCGTCATGGATGCGAGTCATCGCCTCCTGCACTCCCACCACGGCGGGAATGCCAAAGTCCCGTGCAATGATCGAAGCATGAGCGTCGATGCCACCAAACTTCATCACATAGGCGCGGATACCGAGCTGATGGTCCGATAGCATGTCATGGGGCGAGACCGTCTCGGCCACGACAATGCTTTCACCGTCACGCCGCATGGGCACGACGCCGGTAGTGAGCGCCACCAGCAGCTGATGCTTCATGTGATCAAGGTCATGCACCCGATCACGGAACATGGAATTTGTCGAGGCAAGAAGTGTGCGACGCTGACGTTCAAACTCGTGCACGATGGCGGCTTCGGAGGAAACGCCCGAGGCGATGCGCTCGATAATGTCCGAGCTCAGCACCGGATCGGTGACGATCATCTGATGCGTATCCAGGATCGAACTCAGCATGGGCGACTCGTCGCGGGCGCGCGCGGCTACTCCTTCAAGCTCGTCGGCAACAACGCGCTGAGCGCTTCGGAAGCGCTCGGTCTCGATGTTAACATCTCCGCGAGGGGGCGGCAGGGACGCGTCCTCAGACCACGCCGGATGCACCACGATGGCACGCCCAATGGCGATACCGGCAGATGCCGCCGTGCCGCGCAGGAGAGCTGCGGATTGTGAAGCGTCAGACATGTTCGAAATGCATGTACATTACTGTTCGCCGAATCCCGAGGAAAACAACTGCTCGATCGCTTCCATGGCCGCAGATTCGTCCGGACCATCGACCTCAAGCAGGAGATCACTGCCATGCTCGGCAGCCAGGGTCATCACACCGATGATACTCTTGGCATTGATGTGAAAACCATCCTTGACAAGGTGGACCTCACAGGCAAAGCTCGAGGCAAGCTTCACGAGCAGCGCAGCCGGACGCGTATGGAGTCCGGCACGGTTCATTACTCGAATGGTACGTTGAATCATACAGGTCTTGTTCTACTTTCCGTGACGTGTCTCAGCAGCGCGCTGCAACCGGTTAAGCAGGGCCTCGTCAGCCCGCACGCTGTCATCACAAAGTACCACGATACGATCAACCTGCAAGGCCTCGGCGCGGCGGAATTCATCAAAGAGCGTTCTGGCACGCAGTTCTCGTGTGTCAACGCCGGCCAGCGAGCCGAATGCTTCTGCCGAGCATAGTATCACCGTCCGTTCTGATTGCTGCGCCGCAAGCGTGGTCTTGATCTGTTCGACCGAATAGCAGAGCACCACCGGGACGCTCGGAGCGTAATGCCGGTATCGTGTTCCCGGCGAACTGAGCACGTCATCGGATGCGGATGCGGATCGGACGGTCATCGCGCCAAGAGCCGACAGAATGGTGGCCGCGCTAAAAGCCCCCTGCCGCAGTATCACCACCTCCGTGCCGAGGACGCGCACGACGGTGCTCTCGAGACCGTAGGTGCATGGGCCGGCATCGACCACCATGACCGCGTCGTGCAGGTCATCCTCCACATGTTCGGCACGCGTCGGACTGGGACGTCCGCTCAGATTCGCACTTGGGGCGGCAAGGGGCACACCGGCCTGCCGGATGATCTCCAGGGCAACATCATGGTCCGGCATTCGCAGCGCCACCGTTTCGAGTCCGGCCGTGACAGCATCCGACACCAGTGCGCTGCGCCTGACAACCATTGTCAGCGGTCCGGGCCAGAGTGCCGAGCCCAGATGGCGCACGACGTCATGGTCGGACACATCCGCAAGGGTAAGTGCCTGCTCGAGACTGGCCACATGCACGATCAGCGGATTGTCGGCCGGACGTCCCTTGAGCTCAAAGACCCGCCGGATAGCCTCGGGAACGTCGATCGCACAGGCAAGTCCATAGACCGTCTCGGTCGGAATGGCCACAACAGCGCCTGAACGCAACTGCTGGGCAGCCGATCGAATCGACTCCGGTGTGACTGGCACGATCATACGACAAGTATACCGCTCGACGTCGTTCTGTTATGCATAGCGTAGATTTGCGGCCCTATGCGCCCTATCTCCACCTTCGTCGTCGCCCCAAGCATCCCCGAGCCCCTTGCCCCGCTGATCGAGCTTTCACGCAACTTCTGGTGGTGTTGGGACTCAGATGCCACGCGCCTGTGGTCGCAGATATCCCCATCGCTCTGGGAGCATACGCACCACAACCCGGTGGCCCTGCTGCAGTCCGTAACCAGCGAACGGCTTCTGGAGCTTGCTACCGACGAGGACTTTGTGCACCGGTGCAACGAGGTAATACGGCGCTTCCGCGACTACATGACCTCGGATACGTGGTTTGCTCATCACACAATGGAGATGCCGTCGTGCATCGCATACTTCTGTGCCGAGTTCGGGATTCACGAGAGCTTTCAGATGTACTCGGGCGGACTCGGCGTTCTAGCGGGCGATCACCTGAAGTCGGCCAGCGATCTGGGCCTGCCCCTTCTCGGAATCGGTCTGTTGTACCAGGAGGGGTATTTCCGGCAGTATCTGACCGAAAGTGGCTGGCAGAATGAACATTACGGCGAGATGGACTTTCATGCCCTGCCGATCCAGCGCATGAATCATCATGACGGATCTGCGGTGACCATCAGCGTGGAGTTCCCTGCCGGCACATGCCATGCGCACATCTGGCGGGCGATGGTCGGACGCGTGCCATTGTACCTGCTCGATACGAACGTGCCGTTGAACACCAATCCGGTGCTGCGTGACGTTACGGATCGTCTCTACGGAGGCAGTATCGAAACGCGCATCATGCAGGAGCTGATGCTCGGCATCGGTGGCATGAAGGCCCTGAAAGCCCTCGGCGTTCAGCCCGATGTATGCCACATCAATGAAGGTCATGCGGCATTCTTCCTTCTTGAGCGTACGCATCAGTTCATGGAACGATTCTCTCTATCGTTCCGCGAAGCCTGGACAATGACGCGCAGCTCCACGGCTTTTACGACGCATACCCCGGTGCCTGCCGGCAATGAGGTCTTTCCCGTTGCAGAACTGGAGCCGTATCTGCGGCAGTACACCGACTCGATGGGGCTACCGTGGTCCGAGTTCACCCAGCTTGGTTCGGCAGCCGAGTCGGCATCACCATCCGACTTCTCCATGACCGTGTTCGGGCTGAAGGGCTCGATGTTCCGCAACGGTGTCAGTGCGCTGCACGGCGACGTTGCCCGACATATGTGGAAGTCGGTGTGGCCAGACTTCCCCGTCGACGAGGTGCCGATCCGCGGAATCGTCAACGGCGTGCACACTCCCACCTGGGTTGCCCCGGAGCTGGGTCATGTCTACGATTCCGTCATGGGATCGGACTGGCGAATGCGTCCGTGGGAGGCTTCTTCATGGCAGGGGGCTGGCAGCATCCCCAACGAGTCGCTCTGGCGTGCTCACGAAATGCGACGTCACCGCCTGATCCATGGCGTACGACGTCATGTCATGGTCAAACATCATGCCGCCCTGTCCGAGCGACAGTCCGAGATCATCGACGAGATGCTTCGACCCGAAGTACTGACCATCGGATTTGCGCGTCGCTTTGCCACCTACAAGCGCGCAGACCTGCTGATGTCGAATATGGATCGACTCTCAGCCATCGCTACCAGCATCGGGCGCCCCGTACAGATCATCCTGGCCGGTAAAGCACACCCCAAAGACCTCATGGGCAAGGAGATTATCCAGGATGTTCACCGTCGCGTGCGTGCCCATGGTCTCGAGCGATCCATTGTTTTCCTCGAGGACTACGACATGGATATTGCCCGACTTCTGGTGCGCGGATGCGATGTATGGCTCAACACACCACGCAGACCACACGAAGCATCGGGCACTTCAGGCATGAAGGCGGCCGTAAACGGCGTCCTGCACTGTTCGATCCTCGATGGCTGGTGGGCCGAGGCATATGACGGACGTAACGGCTGGGCCATTGGAAGGGGCGAAGTGGCTTCGGACCACGAGCAGGATGCGGCCGACAGCGCTGCACTCTATGACCTGCTGGAATACGAGATCGCTCCGATGTTCTATGATCGCGATGCGGCGGGTGTCCCGCAGCGCTGGGTAGAGCGAATGAAACATAACATCGCAACGAACGCATGGCGGTTTTCCTCCCATCGCATGGTGGGCGACTATGCCCGGCAAGCCTATGCCGTGCTGCACGAACGCCAACAGAACATGACGCGCGATCATGCGCAGGGAGCTCGCGACCTTCTGCATTTCGAATCCGAGATCGCCCGGCAATGGCCGGCCGTGCGCATTGTCTCCGTTGCCGTCAAAGGTCAGCAAGCGGCGCACATCGGTGAGCGATTGTCGGCAACCGCAAGGGTGCACCTCGGCGGCATCCGTCCGGAGGATGTTCGCGTTGTGCTCATTCACGGCCCCATCGACTCGCGCAGTGAGATCCGCCCGGTGTCGACGGAGATCATGCGCATGATCGGGACGGAAGACGGCGACACCATGTTTGAAGGTTCATCAACGTGCACAACCAGTGGATTTCAGGGTTGCACGGTACGCGTGATACCGTCACATCCTGCATATGTTTCGGCAGCCGACGCCGGCCATGCGACGTATGCCCATCCCGAGTGAAACTTTTGACTGTTTCGGGCGTTATATAGATGTCGTTCGCCGTAGTTTTACGACTCATTCTGTTCATCTTGCCGAGGATACGCGCATGATCATGCGATCACTTACTCTGTTGACCGTTCTTATGTGTGCTGCGCTTACAGCCAGCGCCCAGTTGTCGGTCGTAACGTTCGTTCACAGCTCACCCGAGCCGTCCCTGCGCGTGATCGACCTCTACATCACCCAGGCAGGCGTCGTCACGAAGGTCGATGACATTGCCTTCCAGAAGGGCAGCAACCTTGAGGGCGTGGCGATATACGGCGACATCGAAGTGACGCTGGGCGTTGCGCCAAGTACGAGCGTCGGGATCTCCGAATCGGTTTACGAAACAACTTTCACGCCGATGGCCGACAAGGGATACGTGGCCGTGTTCACCGGCGTTCGCAAAGTATCGGACTTCGTGTCCAACCCGGAAAAGAAGTCCATCGAACTGGCCATCACGGCCTACGAAGTTCCCAACGAGAATAGTGACCCGAACAAAGCAGTCGTGTATTTCTTCCACGGTGCTTCGGACCTCGAGGTCAGCGATATCTGGCCGCGTGGAGCCGCCAAGGCTGCAGCAACCAACGTTGGGTTCATGGGCCGCACCACAGCTGCGGTCGTGCTTGACCGCAAGGCCACCGTGATCGACTTCACGAAGGTCGGTGACAAATCCAAAGTCCTGGCTTCGTTTAGCGTCGATCTTGCCGCTCTTGCCAGCAACGTTCTCGTGTGCGTTGTGAGCGGATTCAAGACGCCAAACGACAATGCCAAGAGCACCGACACGCTTGCCCTTCTGAACGTTCTTGAAGATGGACGTGTCGTGCGTTCCCCGCTCATCGCCGGCTCTCAGAAGTCTCGTGTACAGGTCGTTCATGCTTCGGCTGATCCGGCTTTCGGTGTTGTCGATCTGTGGCTCAACGGCGTCAAGACGTTCGACAACGTGGCGTTTCGCAAGGCATCGGCATTCGTTGACGCGCCGGCCAACACACCGCTGGTCATCGGTCTTGCTCCGGCCACATCGACGGCCTACAAAGACACCATCGCGACCATCACTCTCGAGCCTTTGCGTCCGCAGCGCTCCTACACGATCGTTGCCCTTGGCGTGAGCGATACGTCGAAGTTTGCCAAGAACCCTGACGGCGTCGCGCCGGGCTTCCGCCTGTTGGTGCTCGACGGCGCACTCGAGAAGAATGGCACAACCAAGACCGGCGTGCGTACGCTGCATGCCGTCACGGATGCCCCGACCGTGTCGTTTGCCAGCTCAAAGGTCAGCTATGCCACGAAGCTATCGTACGGCAGCGCTACACCGGCCTACATTGAAACAGAGCCCGTCACCGACACCGTATGGATGAACGATGGTGACGGCAAGAAGTTGAAGGGCTTTCTGTGCGACTTCCGTGGTGCGGCGCGCGCCACAATGATGATCGCCACCGGTTTTGCCGATCCGTCAAAGAACGGCAGCGGACCCGGGCTGGCGGTGATCCTTGTCGACCCTAACGGCACCGTAAACGCCAACATCCAGGCGATCGATCCGCCGGGTGAGACCTCGGTGGATGATGACGTGATCGTTACCGGTGCCACACGCCTGCATCCAAACCCGTCGTCGGATGTGGCGGAGATCTTCATTCCTCTAACAGAGACCCCGCTCGCCCCCTCCTTCAGCATCGTCGATGTTCGGGGTACGGAAGTCCGCTCGGGCACTCTTTCGCCTGCAAGCGGTGGCTTTGTGGCCGGAATCAGCGTTGATTCACTGCCGGTTGGTAGCTACCAGGTGGTCATCCGGACGATCACCGGACGGATTCTTGCCACATCGACCCTCGTAATCGGACGCTGATGTGTATCTTTGCGGTCCCTTTTTCCTAGTTGACCGCAATGTTTGAATCACTCAGCGACAAACTCGAGTACGCCCTCAAAGCCATCCGGGGTCAGAACAAGCTGACCGAGGACAACGTCAATGAAGCATTGACGGAGGTACGTCGCGCGCTACTTGATGCCGACGTCAATTTTGGCGTCGTCAAGTCCTTCATCGACGACGTCAAGCAGAAGTCGCTCGGTCTGGAGGTCAAAGGTAACGTCCTGCCCGGACAGCTGATGATCAAGCTGATCCATGACGAGCTGGTCTCGCTCATGGGTTCGTCCAAGGTCGATCTCGCAACCGCGCCCCAGGGACCGACTATCGTGATGGTCGCCGGCCTCCAGGGCTCTGGCAAGACCACCTTCTGCGGTAAGCTGGCCCACTCTCTGAAGAAAAAGGGTCGTCAGCCCCTTCTGGTAGCCTGCGACATCTACCGTCCGGCCGCTGTCGACCAGCTGAAGATGCTTGGACAGAGCATGTCCCTTCCGGTGTTTTCCAAGGAGGGGGCGAAACCAGCCGAGATCGCCGCTGATGCGCTGGTATATGCCAAGAAGTACGGGCGCGACTATGTGATCGTTGACACGGCCGGACGTCTGACCATCGACGAAGAGATGATGCAGGAGGTGGCGGACCTACGCGACCTGCTCAAGCCCCATGAGATCCTCTTTGTTTGCGACGCCATGACGGGTCAGGATGCGGTCAACACGGCTCAGGCCTTCCATGATCGTCTGGAACTCTCCGGAGTCGTCCTGACGAAGCTCGACGGCGATACGCGTGGTGGGGCAGCGCTGTCGATCCGCGCAGTTATCGGCAAGCCGATCAAGTACGTCGGTGTCGGAGAAAAGATCGATCAGCTCGAACCGTTCTATCCCGAGCGCATTGCGTCGCGGATCCTCGGTATGGGTGACATCGTGACGTTGGTCGAAAAGGCCCAGTCACAGATCGATGAGAAAGAAGCTGAGCGACTTGAAGAGAAGATGCGCAAGAACGAGTTTTCGTTCGAGGATTTTCTCGACCAGATGAAGCTCATCAAAAAGATGGGTTCGCTGCGCGACCTGCTTGGGATGCTTCCCGGGGTCGACAAGGCTCTGCGTGGCGTGGAGATCGATGACAAAGCCTTCGGCCGTGTCGAGGCGATGATCCTCTCGATGACCAAGCAGGAACGTCAGAATCCACGTCTGCTCAACGGTAACCGCCGCAAGCGGATCGCCGCAGGTAGTGGGACGACGATCCAGGACGTGAACCGACTGATCAAGCAATTTGAAGACATGCAAAAGATGATGCGGAATATGACAAAGGGTAAGATGGCAAACATGATGGGCAACCGCATGCCGAATCTTCCCTTTGGAGCACGCCGCTGATTCACCTTTTTTCTTTCACCATTTCTCATCAGGAGAAAACATGGTAAAACTCCGCTTGCGTCGCCGTGGTCGTAAGAAGCACCCCTTCTACGATATCGTCGCGATCGACGGACGCGACCGTCGTGACGGCGCTGCTATCGAACGCATCGGGTACGTCGATCCGATGACATCCCCCAAGAATGTCGTCCTCGAGGCCGATCGCGCCATCTACTGGCTCTCAGTAGGTGCTCAACCAACGGACATCGTCCGCCAGATCCTAAGTCGCGAAGGCGTCCTTCTGCGCCAGCACCTCGGCTTCAAGGGCGCCACGCCCGAAGAGATCGATGCAGCTGTTGCAAAGCACAAGGAAGTGTCTTCTGCACGCTACACACGGCTGAAGCAACGTCGTGTAGACCGCGCTAAGGCGAAGGAAGAAGCGGCCAAGGCACCGGTCGTCGAAGAAGCTCCAGCTGCAGCAGCAGAAGCGGCACCGACAGAGGAAGCCGCCGCAGAATAATGTTCTGCATCACACCGTGAACCCTCCGGGCGCTATCGTCGTTTGACGATTGCGCCCGTTCTTTTTTTCATCAGCCTTCCCTATGAAACTCGACACTTCATTTGCCCAAGTGTATGAACCGCAGCACGCGCTCTTTGGACGACTTGTCCGGATGTGCTTCACCTTTGCGGGCTGCTACTGGATCGTGATCTATCTCCTGCAGTGGCTCTTACTGATCGATCACGAGCAGCTGCGCGACTTTCGCTCGGGGCAAACGCTGATCTCCTTCATCCTGCTCTCGCTGTGGGGCGTCGAATACCTGCGCGAGACACGTCGACTGAAGCAGCTGATCCGTCGCAGTGAAGAACTCGACGTTCGTGTTTCCCGGGTCACACTGAGCGAACTGCATTCCAAGACCGGAGGTTTTGCGATCCTCCGTCCCATTGGTGCATCATCCGTGCGGGGGTGGGTATTCCCATTTCTGAACATCACCGGACTGGCCGTTGCCGTGTATCTGATTGTTCAGCGATACGTCGCGGCGATCTCCGCAGTTCTCTGATGGCACGGTCGGAGCCGTCGATGTAGATTTGAGCCTCAATCAACGCTGAGGCTCTTGATGATCCATCGCTACTGTTTCCGACTCATCTGCTCGCTTTGCCTTGTGTGTCTCTGGCTGGCTGCAGCCCATGCGAGCACCGATACACTCCGAAAGGACAATGGCACCGCGGCAGCCACGCCGGCGCTGAACGATGGCTGGGAGGAATCGGTGATCCTGCCGCTGACGGAGCCATGCATTGTTCGGAAGGTGCTGATCTACTACACATCGGGAACGGGAACCGATGTTGTTCGCATTACGGGCGATGCCTCCGAGGGAACGATTCCTCCGACGCAGTACTGCTTTTCGTATAACACGCTCGCGGAGGCGGACGTCAAGGTGACCGGCAAAGGGTGGGTTGAGGTCGACTTCTCCGCACACAACGTCACACTTGACGGTACGGAGCGCATCGTTATCCA
>CALRYC010000021.1:0-36464 GCA_943372295.1 Chitinophaga pinensis | reverse complement strand
GGCAGCACCACGACGGCTCTTGCAGATGATGTGGTGATGTATCGTACGAAGCTCTTAACGCCGGGTGCCGACTGGACGATCATCGCTATCGATAAGCGTGGGTCGATGATGGGGCTGACCCAGCAGAAGGGACGCCGGGCAACGTTGGTTCGGGATGCGTCGAACGCGCTGCGGCTTCAAACGTCAGCGGCGAATGCGAAGCCCCTTCATTGCCAGACGTCGCCGGAGAAGATCAGCTCCGCCGCGATGTCGGCGCTGCGTCAGGCCGGACACAAGACTTCCGAAGCGACGAACGCCAACGATACGCTCACTCTTGAGCTGGCCCTCGAGGTTGATAATGATGCGGTGTATGCCGCTGGCTCGGTCGGTGATGCGCGACTTCTGGTGTCGCTGAACATGGCTGCCGTGTCTGCCGTGTTCGAAACGGACCTGCGTACGCGCGTTGTGGTGACGAATCTCCGTCTGTGGGACAAGTCCAACGACCCGTATCCGACGCAGCAAGATGTATTCAGTCTACTCGATACGTTCATCGAAGAGTACACGTCAAACATGACGAGCATTCAGCGCGATGCAGCCGTGTTTATCACCTCGCGCGATGTAGCAGGGGGCCTTGCGGCAACCATCGGTGGACTCTGTGAGCCGGACGGAGCGTACTGTGCCGTGGATATAGAAACGAAGGCCGTGGCGTATCCGACGTGGTCATGGAACGTCTCGGTGATCTCTCACGAGCTCGGTCACATCTGCGGGGGAATTCACACGCACAGCTGTTACTGGCCGAACGGGGCTCTCGATAGCTGCGTTGCACCCGAGTCAGGGACGTGTTTCTCGAGTGATGACGTCAAGCCAAGTCGCGGTACGATCATGTCGTATTGCTTTGCCAATGGTGACCCGGCCTTCGAGGATGTTCTGGAATTTCACCCCATGCATCGCCTGGTTCTGCGCGAGTATCTGCAGTCGAGCGCGTGCGTTGGCAACCAGCCACGTCAGCGCTCGTGCAGTCTGGTGGGCACCATTCGCGATGTTGAGACCGGAAAGCCCCTTGGAGGGGTGACCTTGAAGATCCGACCCGTGAGCGATTATGTGTACCGCGGAACTCCGGTTCCGTCAGGAGATACGATCGTGACTTCGGCGGCCGATGGTACATGGAACTTTGCCGGCCTGGGAAGGGGCTTGTATGCCATCGACATCGATGGACCGTACACGATCTACCCTGCCGAGGTTGGCGAGGATGCGTTTTCCTTCGGTGTTGCTATTGCCGATAGCATTGAGCTCAAAGACATTCTGGTGACCAAAGGCCAGATCGTTGAGATCACGATTGAGAACGATGGTGACACAACGTCAACAGTGCTAAATGTTTATAGTGAAAAGCTCCCCGGACTGCTCTCTCTCGTGCCCGTGCCGTTTCCGGAGGGAACGCAGACATCCGTTGCCGTGCGCCGTGTGTTGCCGCTGGGGCGGGCTGTCATTGTTCCGAGCGCTATCGGACGTCGATTCACGCCCTCCTCATTGCGTCTCGATGTTAGCGGGGAAACTCCACAGCAGTCTGCACGGCTTGTGTCCACATCAGTTCTGCCCGAGCTGACGACGACCATCTCCATGGCAGTTGCCGAGGTCATCCGAATCCCTGATCGGCGTGTACGCTTTGCGCAGGGTGTTCCATATCAGATCACCGAGTCGGGTGCATCGAAACGCTACACAGGAATGACCGACGCCGACGGCATTGCGGTTATTGAAAACGTTGATGCTGCGGTCTTATTCGAGGCCGAAGCACAATACGATTCGTCGCACGTGGCACCGGCATCTAATTCCGGATACCTTCTCCCGATGTACGATGAAACGGCAACCGTGGTGATGATCCAACCGCGTCGCCGTCCGTTGATCATGCGGCAGTACTCCTTCCGCACCGAGGCGGGGGAGTTCCGTGTGCTGAAATCGCCGACGGTGCTGCGAGACAAACTTCAGTTTGGCCGTGTAGTCACCCCGGTTGCATTGCCATTTCCGATCACGATACTCGACCGCACCTTCGACACAATGAATGTGCATACCAACGGATTCATCAGTCTGGGCGGTAGTCTGTTCCCGGTATGGGCCAGCTCGCCGGTGTTGATGTGGAACGAAGCTGATCTGGTGATCTCCGCGCTGGGCCACTATATGACTCTGGACACTAACGCTCCGAATGGTCCGCGCATCTGTTGGGCTGTGGAAGGGGCTTCACCCGATCGAGTGCTTGTTGTTGAGTGGCGGAGTATGACGCTGTTGTTGTTCGACGCCAACACCGGGACATATGTTGATCGAGGTCGTGTGTCGTTCCAGATTCGCCTTCATGAAGGGGGCAACATCGGCATGGTCTATGACACCGAGATCCCGATCCCACAGCCCGTAGACGTGCAGGTAGGTATACGTGGCAATGATGTCCTGGACAATCAGGTTGTCCGATCCGGCGGAAGCGATGATCTATTGCAGTCAACCGCTGCATTCGACCCCAATGGAACCGTACGTCTACGTCTAACGCCTACACGCCAGTTTGCAAAGGGAACAACGCTGCATTGGGAGATGGGTACGACGGGGGTGGAGGAGTCACGGTCGCTGTTGGTTGGCCCTAATCCGACGCAAGACGAACTTCGGATTCAATCTGTCGAGCCGGGATCGACGATACGCGTATTTTCGCTGCACGGGCAGATCCTTCGCACGCGTGTTGCGGAGGCAGACGATGTAACACTCGACGTATCATCGCTCCCGCAGGGAGTCTACCTCGCTACGTTGGTGAGTAATGGTTATGTTGTTAATCGCCCCTTTGCAATCGTGCGATAGTTATACGTCGACCGTATGAACTTACCCCTATATATTCACAACCATGATCTCGCGAGGTAAATGATGAAGCCTACAAATGCTGATCAATCGTCGGAATCACTTGTTGGGCGTGTTGCAGAACTACTCCGTAAGTATGATTCAACCACACTGCCGCCCGAGTTGCTAAGGATTGAGACCATCATTAACCAGCTTGGCGATTTCACACCAGAACCGTATGTGATTCCGCTTGATGTTCTTGCGGGCAACACTCGTCCGCTGACGAAAGGTCTTATCCGCTAGTATGACGTTACTGAGCAACATCGATCTCTCCACCCGCATGACTATGCACTGCCGTGCTGTAGCTCAGCATTTTGCAGAGGTGACTTCCGTTGATGAATTGCGCCAGGCGCTGGCCATGGCTGATGAGAACGGCTGGAGTGTTCGCATTCTCGGAGGGGGCAGTAACATCGTTCCCACGTCGGATGTTGACGGGCTTGTGATCTCCATGGGCATTCGTGAGCGAAGCACCTGCGTTGACGGCGACATCGTCCATGTGCGCCTCGGTGCCGGCGAAGTGTGGCATGACGTGGTTGAGTGGACCGTATCGCAGGGATGGGGCGGCATGGAGAACATGGCGCTGATCCCCGGTACGGTGGGCGCGGCTCCGATGCAGAACATCGGTGCGTATGGCGTCGAGCAGGCGAGCATCTTCGAAGAGTGTGAGGCGCTGGATAGGGAGACCGGAAAGATTGTTCGATTTCTGCCGCAGGATTGCGCCTTCGGGTACCGCGAGAGTGTGTTCAAGCATGAGCATCGCGATCGGATGATCATCACTTCTGTAACGTATCGACTCAGCACGAAGCCCACGGTCAACACGACGTATCGCGACGTGAGTGAGGAACTCGCTTCAATGTCCGTCACCGAGCCAACGATCATGGATGTTATGAACGCTGTTGTTTCGGTGCGGCGTCGCAAGCTGCCCGACCCGGCAGTGGTCGGCAACACAGGCTCGTTTTTCAAGAACCCGATCGTCGATGCCGCCGTTGCCGAGCGGCTGCGATCAGAGTACCCCGAAGCCCCCTCATACCCGCAGTCTGACGGACGCGTCAAGCTTGCCGCCGCATGGCTCATCGACCAGTGTGGCTGGAAGGGGGCTCGCCATGGCAATGCCGGCGTGCATGACCGTCAGGCGCTGGTACTGGTGAATCACGGAGGAGCCAGTGGCGACGAGATACTGTCCCTGGCTTCAGCGATTCAAGCGAGCGTGATTGAGCGCTTTGGCATTGCGCTTGAGCGCGAGGTCAACGTCTGGTGATACTGGTGACGCGTCCGGCCGAGAGTTCAACGATCATGTCCGCGTCGGCCACGGTGTCAAGTCGATGCGCGATGGTCAGCACCGTAACGTCGCGGAACTCTTCGCGGATGGTCTGCTGGATCAGAGCATCCGTTGCAATGTCCACACTCGCTGTTGCCTCGTCCAGCACAATGATGCGAGCACGGATGAGGATCGCGCGTGCCAGGCAGAGTAGCTGACGCTGACCCTGCGAGAAGTTCGCTCCGCCCTCAACCACTGGTGCGTAAAGGCCTCCCGGCAGGGCCCGCACGTGCTCGGCAAGCTGCACGCGGCGCAGGGCCTCCCAGACATCAGCATCGGAGCAGTCGTCGAAACGATCAAGATTGCGACGCACAGTTCCGATGAAGAGCGTCGGATCCTGCGGAATGATGGCGATGCTGCGCCGAAGTCGATCAAGCGGGATGGAGGTGATGTCGACGCCGTCGATGAGAACACGTCCTCGTTCCGGTTCGACAAAACGGAAGAGCGTCTGGAATAGCGTTGATTTCCCCGAGCCTGTGCGGCCGATGATGCCGACGTTCATGGCCGGTTCGACCTTGAAGCTCACACCGTGCAGTACCGTGGGAAGATGCGCCGCGTAGCGCACATGCAAGTCGTCGATCAGCAGAGCCCCCTTCGTGGGCCATTCGCTGCGGGCGTCGAGTGGAGGAGTGAGTGTGACATGGGGCTCACCCGGCAGGTTGGCAAAGGTCTCCAGGCGCTCTACGCTGGTCATGCGTGACTCGACCTCGCTGAAGGCACGAATCGTCCAGTTGAGCGTTCCCCAGAAGCTGATGGCATAGGTCAGCACCAGGCCTGCTACACCGGGGGCGATAGCACCATTCCACGCAGCCATGATGATCAGCACGCTTGTTGAGACTCCTACCAGCCCGCCCGTCAGAGGCACACGCGTGGAGAACCAGCGGTTCAGCATGATGCTGCACCAGTAGGACCGCTGATAGCGTGCAAGGATGGCGCGGTGCGTATCGATGAAGTGCTGCTCGCGTGCAAAGCCATGGATGACGTCGAGTCCGGTGACCAGTTCCTTGAAGTGCGCATAGCGTGACGAGCGGCTGATCGACTCCAGGCGCTTGGCTTCGCGCGCGCTTCCACGGTAATCGCGCTGCAGCCGGTAGTAGATGAAGAAGACCGGTATGACCACGAAGATGATCAGTGGCAGAACGCTCATGATGAGGATCATCGAGCCGAGTGTATTCGCCAACGACTTGAATGACTGTTCGATGTTCCAGGAAAGTTGATCGTCCACACCCTCCATGTCACGGGCGAAGCGATTCAGGATGCGTCCCATCGGCGTGCTGTCAAAGAACCGCAGCGGTGCTTGCAGAACGCCTGTCAGCGCGCTGTCATGGATGGTGCGTGATGCCGCCGCAGCGCGCGATAGCCATACCATGCGCTCGGAGAACCAGGCAGTCAGCACTGCCGTTCCGAGCAGTCCGTAGATCGCGATGGCCGCCGGCGCGCTCAGCACGCTGCTGCCCAGCACCGGCGAGAACCATGCCCACAGTCCGCTAGCAATGCGACCAGCCGTCACGTCAGACCAGTAGCCAAGCCATGAGGTCTGCAGCATCGGCATGATGGTGATCATGATCACCGAGCCCATGAGTGCAAACAGGAGCACGGGAGCCGTCCAGCGGCGTCCGATCATGGCGCGCAGGTAGGTGATGTAGACGTCAAAGCCCACAGAACCGGTGACGCGGTCCTCATCGACCGTTAGTCTTGAGGATGCTTCATCCAGTGTCGCCGGCGTCACACCGCTGGAGTCAATCTCCGCCGGTGCAGGAACGTCTGCTTGCAAGGGGGCGACCGGTTCGTCTGCCTCATGACGCATCAGTTCGGCGAATGCCGCATGGTCGCGAAGCTCGTCGATCGTTCCGCGGGCAACAACAGCCCCCTGCTCCATGAGCAGGATCATGTCGAAGCGGTGCAGGTGCGCAAGGCGGTGTGTGACCACAACGCGTGTGATGTTGCGCCACTGACCGAAGAGCAGGGAATCGACCAGCGTGTTTTCGGTGCTGACGTCTACAGCCGACAGGGGATCGTCGAGCAAGACGATTCCGGGAGAGTAATACGCCGCGCGGGCAAGAGAGACGCGCTGCTTCTGCCCCCCTGAGAGATTGACACCGCGCTCGCCGATCTCCGTGTCGAGTCCAGCCGGCATGATCGCCAGATCGGTCTCCAGAGCGCTGTTGCGCACAGCCCCCTTCAGGTGATCTTCATGGAGTTCCTCACCGAAGAGAATATTCTCGCGCACCGTCGCATTCATGATAAACGCTTCCTGCGGCACGTAGCCCATGCGCGGACGCTGACTCGGGTCGATCCCCAGGGGGCTTACCATTCCGCTCGTCGGGACATGCAGTCCTGCCAGCATGCGCAGCAGTGTGCTTTTGCCCGCACCGACGGTGCCGATGATCGCCACGCTCGCGCCGGGCGGGATCGTCAGATCGAGTGCCCGCAGGGCAGGTTCGGTGGCATCGGGATAGGTGAGCGAAAGACCCTGGGTGGTAAGGCCTACAGACTTTCCGGGATCTGATTCCGGACGGTGGTCTTCCTCTCGGACGGGGGCCGTAAAGAAACGATGCAGACGTCCCGTGGCTACCCGCGCATGCTGCAGATTCGACAGCAGGTGGCTGACGATGCCGAAGGGCTCTTCAAGCATGGCAAAGAGCGCAAGGCAGGCAAAGATCACGGGCGTGGTAAGCTCTCCGCCCATGAGAACAAACGCACCGAAGCCCGAGAACCCTACAAGCGTCGTGGTACTGACGAAGATCATCGTGCTGAGCGCGTCGGTGCGAGCGATGCGAACCTTGGTCGAAACTTCACGGTTGCGTACGCTGCTGACCTCGGAGCGAACGCTTTGTTCCCAGGCGTGGAATTTGACCACGCGAATGCCCTGAAGGATCTGCGACATCAGCGTTACACGCTCGTCGCGAAGTTCCATGAGATCATGGTCGAGCCGCCGAAAACGTCGGGCAACGACGATCATCAGGGGTGCGATCAGGGCGAGCGTGGCGAAGCTGGCCAGTGCCGCCGGACCCAGGTACCACCAGAGCATGGCCATCACGGCCACGGTTTCGATGACGGTGTTGTAGAACTCAGGAATGAAGAACATCGACTCTGCCATAGCGTCGGTGTCGCTCGAAAGGTGATTGACCAGGTCACCGGTCTGCATCGTCGAGCGCGACGAACGCCGCAGCTTCAGCGTATGATGAATGATGCGGTCGTTCAGGCCATTGATGATCGTAGCGAATCCGCGCAGCATGTTGAAGAACATGTGCTGGTTGAGCATTGCACCTAGGATTCCCACGCAGCCAAGGGTGACCGCTGTCAGCAGCGCTGCAACCGGCAGCTGCGCAGAGGCCGTCACACCGGGCAGCTGCGAAAGCACCGAATGCAGCAGGACGGGAGTGCTGAGGACGACCGCGATGCGGACGGTTATGATCCCCAGTACCGCTCGTGCCGGACGTCCGGTTGCCCAGAACACCTCAAAGACAAAGCGTCTGAACGAATCCGTTGACAGCGATGCAAAGGCCTTTGCTGCCTCCTCCGGATGTAGTCCCTTTGGAAGTGGCGGCGCATCCTCCGGCGTCAGGGGGCGTGTACGACCCAGCCGAATGATGGGCGTAGCACTCTGAAAGAAGAGATCGCGCAGCACCGACATTTCCTAGATGCGACCCGGCAGCCGGGAGGGGGCGTGACTGGAGGCAAACGAGAGCAGATCTAGAAGTCGAGGCACCTCATCACTGGCCACTAACAGGTCAGCGTGGTGCTGATGCACAAAGCCCCGTTCGACCATGTGAGCATTCATCGAAAGAAGCGGGTCGTAATATCCGTTGGTGTTCAGTAGTCCGATCGGACGGTCGTGCAGTCCAAGCTGCCGCCACGTAATGGCCTCAAAGAGCTCATCCATGGTGCCGAATCCGCCCGGGATTGCCAGCAACATGTCCGAGCGCTCGATCATCATCTGCTTGCGAACGTGCATCGAGGGTACTTCGATCAGTTCCGAGCATTCCCAAAGCGCAACTTCGCGTGATGCCAGGAATGACGGGATGATGCCGACGACATGGCCGCCGCCGTCGAAGACTCGCCGCGCGATCGCTCCCATGAGACCGATGCCACCGCCGCCATAGACCAGACCCCAACCTCGCCGCAACAATTCGTCGGCCACGGACTCTGCTGCCGACTGATACGATGGATCGACGCCCGTGCGAGACCCGCAGTAAACACAGATGTTCATTTGCGTGGGATGAAGAGTTGCTGCTTGAGACCAAATCGCTTCACAACGCGTGCACGCAGAAAGTTCTCCATCTCGTCGATGCTGTCGGTTACCAGGAACAGATCGAGGTCGTCCTTGGAGATCGTACCTTCCTGTACCATGCGATTGCGGATCGTATCGACGAGTTCAGAGTAGTACTGCGTACCCATCAGCACGATGGGGAAGTTGGCGATCTTCTTCGTCTGGATGAGCGTGATGGCCTCAAACAGTTCGTCCATCGTGCCAAATCCGCCGGGCATGACAACGAAGCCGAGGGAGTACTTCACGAGCATGACCTTGCGGACGAAGAAGTGCTCAAAGGTTACCATGACATCAAGCCAAGGGTTGGCATGCTGCTCGAACGGAAGTTCAACGTTCAGTCCGATGCTTGTTCCACCGGCTTCCTTTGCTCCGCGGTTAGCCGCCTCCATGATACCCGGTCCGCCCCCTGTCATGACCGTGAAGCCCATATCGGCAAGGCGCGCTCCGACAACGCGAGCGGCGTCATAATGTGGATGGTCTTCCTTGAACCGGGCCGATCCGAAGACCGTGATGCAGGGGCCGACGAAATGCAGCACGCGGAATCCACGGATGAATTCCTTCATCACACGCACAACAAACATGAACTCGCGCAGACGCGAGTGAGGTCCGGAGAGAAACTCGCGTTCGGTCCCCTTATTGCCGGGACCGCCGAGTTTCGGGTCGTTCTCTGACATTACTTGATAAGAAACGTGAATAAAAACGGAAGGATGGCAAGCACGATCAGGCACACAACGATGCGCATGACGTAGGATACCTGGCGTTGTTGCCGCTCTTCGGGCGTGAGGTCAAGGTCTGCCACGCGCAGGCGGCCGATCTGTTTGAAATTCGTCCAAGCGAACCACACCACACCCATGGTGATGAACGCCAGCAGAATGTGCAGCATTGTTGCCTTTGTTATTTGCTAACGACAAATGCCTGGCGCGCGCTGCGTCCGTCATTGCCGCTGAGCGTAAAGATGTACGTGCCCGTTGTGAGGGCATCGTCGGGTATGCGAATAGCCAGGGCCTGATCGGCCTCCTGCTGATACGCCGGTCCATTCCACACCAAGCGTCCGGTAACGTCCGTGATCATCGGCATGATCATGCGTGGCCGCCCTACGGAGGTGACGGAGACGAACGACGTTGAGCTGACCGGGTGCGGTGTGATTGAAATGTTGCCCTCAAGCTGCATAGACTCTTCGTCCACGGAGGTTACCGGAGGGGGCTCGAAGCGCAGCCCCGTGATCTTGAAGATCGTGCCACCGTATTCGCTGATCCACATGGTGTTGTCGCGCAGGTCGGCCTCAACGCCCCGGGCATTGATCAGACCGCTGGGCGTCTGCAGAGCAAGTGTTCTTGTGATCGTCGTCGGGTTTGCCACAGGGATCTCGGCGATCGACGCGTTCAGCAGCGCTCCGCCACCGTCAGCAAAGCCCGTGCATACCTGCAGGAAGTTGCCCTCGCGGTCAGAGGTCATGCAGCGTGGACCATAGAACTGCTGGAACGGGTTTGGAACGGCCGACAGGATATTCCCATTCTGCGGGCTCATGCCGACGATGCGACGCTCTCCGTCACGTTCGCAGCCGTAGAGGATGCCGTTGACCAGCTCCAGACCAAGCCCGTAGCGTCGAGCACCGGATGGGAATGTCCGAAGAAGTCGTCCGTTGGTGTCTACTACGCTGACCGTCGTGGCAAGACCCTCGGTGCTTTCAAGACGATGCACATAGATCTCGTGCCGTTCGCGATCATAGCAAAGGTCGGTAAACAGACTATCGCCGGCCCCCTGCATCGTTATTGTCTTGATCGGAAGCAGCGTGTTCGGGTCGAGCTTATGCAGCGTCTTCGTTCGGAAGTTCGTCGTCCATAGCCCCGATGCGCCATCGTATGACAGGCCGTAGGGGATCCAGCCAACGGCGGCTTGAGAAACGACCATGCCGCGCTCGAGCTGCCGGATGGAGAAGTTGCGGCTGACGACCGAGATGGCCGGGTTGGATTCGGACGTCACGCGGATCAGAGCAAAGTTGGTCGGCGCATTCGGCACCTGCCATGAGAAGGCCGAGCCCTGCTGACCGGTAATGATGCCGCGCCAGGAAGCCCCATTATCGATCGAGTATTCAATGCGGCAAGGGGCGGGCACGCCTCTCCAGGAAATGCGCGTTGCCGTTAGACCAACGAACTGCTCACCGCCGATTGGCGTGGCGATGATCGGGTCGGCCGGAGCGACCGACAATAGTGGTGCATCCCAGATAGAGCGGCCATGCGTACCGGCACGGATGAAGCTGTTGGCGACGTCGATCTTGAGATCAAGGATCGGAGTGCGCGGTAGCTCTCTGCCGTAGGGCATCCAGTTTGCGCCGGCATCGAAGCTGACGAAGACGCCGATATCGGTGCCGATAAACAGCACATTCGGATCGTCCGGGTGGATGTCGATGGTGTTGACCGGGATGTCGGGCATGCCGTTCCAGCGTGACTCCCAGGTCTGCCCCAGGTCAGTGGTCCTCCACACATGCGGCTTGCCGTAGCTGGAATAGGTGATCCATGCCGTCTTGCGGTCATCATCCGGACAGATGATGTCGCTGATATAGGCAGAGCCCAGACCGTTGACGTCGACGCGCTTCCAGGTTGTAGCGTAGTCCGTGCTAACGAACAGCTCGCCCTGGTTGCCGCCGGCCCACATCACCTCCTGATCGGCCTGTGAGAATGCCAAAGCCGACACGTTCCCTTCGAAGCGTGGCGATACTGCCTGCCAGATATCACCGCGATTTTCCGAAAGGTACACGCGCTGACGTCCGGTGAGCATCGCATCGGGGTTGAATGGGTCGATCGCCATTGGGGCTACCCATTCGCAGGCCTCGCTGTTGTTGAGTCCGGTGACGATCCGCACAAGGCGTCCGGCATCAAAGTCCACACGGAAAAGTGCGCCATTGGGATTCGTCCCATACATGATCGACGGTATCGTCGGATGAACCAGCGTGGTCATTCCATCGCCCCCTACCAGACGTTCCCAGTCGACCACGCCTTCGGTGCCGAGCGTGCCGTTGTCCTGCGTGCCACCGTACATGCGGTCACGGTTGCTTCGATCGATATCGAAGGAGTAGAACTGTGTCACCGCAAGGTTGGTGTTGATGAGGTACCACGAGTTCCCGCCGTCAGGACTGCGCATCATGCCGCCGTCATTGCCGGCGAACAGGCGCTTGGCATCATGTGGATCAAAGGCCACAACGTGCTGGTCCACATGCGGCAGGTTCGCTCCATCACCATCGCTGTAGCCGTTGGTGGCGTTCACCCACTGAGAGCCGCCGTTAGTGGTCATCCAGAGATCGATACCACCGACGAGGGCATGGTCCGGATTGTTCGGGTTGATCGAGACGAGGTTGTCGTAAAACCCCTGACTCGCATCCGGCGAGCAGGCACCGGCAAAGAAGCATCCCTGCGCGTCGCGATACTGAACGGTCCAGGTGGCTCCGCCGTTGGTAGACTTCGCTACCGTTGCCAGACGGTCAAGCTCGGCCAGGCAGTAGAGCGTTGATGGACGGGAGGGGGCGTACTGCACGCTGATTCGGCCGACGCCGCCGACCAGACCGTTCATGCGCGTCGTCCAGGTCTGTCCTGCGTCGGTTGTCATGCTGATGCCGTCCTGAGAAACGGCGGCTGCCCACTGATCGGGATCGTCGGGATTCATCGACAGGTCATAGACCTGACCCGTTCGCACGCGCGTCCACGTGAGCCCCTTGTCCGTGCTCTTCCAGACGCCGGCATCGGAGCCCATGGCTCCGCACATCATCAGGTTCTTGTTCTTCGGATGAATGTACACGCGCGAGAATGCCCCCACGTTGGCGAGGGCAAAGACATTCCATGTCTGCCCGGCATCGGTCGATCGCATCAGTCCGCAGCCGAAGTACGTATTGGCATTGATGACCTGCTCGCCCGTGCCGGCATAGATGATGTTCGGATCATCGGGGTCGATACACAGTGCGCCCATGGCAATGGCGTTGACCTGATCCATCATCGGCTGCCATTCCTCGCCGGCATTGGTGGTCTTCCACACGCCACCGGCAGCTGCGCCGATGTAGATCACGTCTTTCTTGACCGGATCGAAGGCGATCGTCTTGATGCGTCCACCGACGGCATACGGACCCTTCTGCGTCCAGCGTGGCGTCTCTGCCTGCGTCTCTGCCGAGAGCTTTGTTGAGCGACGCTGCACCTCATTGAGAGCCTTGACTCGAAGGTTCGTCGAAGGGGGCTCTGTGGTCCCGAATCGGCGCTGATGATAGTCAAGGAATCGACCTCGGATCTTGGTCGCCCCGTCGAGTTTGACGTTCAACGTCGGATCGGTTCCGGCCACGGTGCTCACGCGCAGGAGCATCAGCAGAACCGGCAGGTAGGCAAAAGGAGTCTTCATGGCACAAATCTACTGTGGAAACACTCGGTGTAGGCAGACGAATACACCACTGCAGCTGTTGTTTTCAAGCTGCCGGAACGCCCGCTCGTGCGCGGATGTTATCATGCGCCATGTCGCAGACGCATACTACCTCTACACTCGTTCTCGGTGCCGGCTACGCGGGCCTTACCTGTGCTGCCCTGCTGGCCCATGAGGGACACGAGGTGACGCTGCTGGAGTCGCATGAAACGCTCGGCGGATGCGCCTCGTTCTTCCGCATCGGTGAATGCACCTTCGACGTTGGCGCGACGACTGTCAGCGGTGTCGTCGACACGCAGCCGGCCGGACGCGTGTTCGGTCACCTTGGCCTGCAGCCGGAATTCATCAAGCAGGATCCGGGCATGCTGATCCGCATGCCGGAGTTCGACGTTGTGCGATACGCCGATCAGCAGCAGTGGACGGCCGAGGCCGAGCGTCTGTTTCCGGGTGGACGCCAGGCAGCGTTCTGGCAGGATCTTTACGCCATGGAGCGCCGCGTCTGGTCGCTCGTGCAGGGGCTGACGCATTTCCCGCCAACAAGCATGAGCGACCTGCTGCGCCTGGTCACACCTGCGGCCATCGCCGGTATACCTCTTGCGCCCGGACTCGTGCGTCCGATGGACGTGCTTATGGAAAAGCATGGCGTGTATCGCAATGCAGCATTCCGGCGGTTCCTCAACGAGCAGTTGCTTATCTCCACACAGAACACCTCAGACAAAGCCCCCTACCTGACAGCGGCGATGGGTCTGACCTATCCGAGCGAAACCTATTACCCGGTGGGCGGCATGTACCGTCCGGCCCTGCAGCTGATGCGCCATGCCACAGCGCGTGGTGCAAAGGTGAAGTTCCGCCGGCGTGTGTCGGAGATCACGAGGGAGGCAGGGGGCTGGAAGGTCACGTGCTCCAACGCAGAGGTGTACCACGCCAAGCGCGTCGTCTCGTCGATTCCGATCTGGAACATGGTAACACTCACTGAGCAGACCGTCCGGAACTATTTCCAGCGTCTTGCAGGGCGCTTCGATCATGCGTGGTGCGCCATCACGTTGTACCTAACGCTGCGCGGTGTGCCGAATTTGCCAAGTCGGTACGTGCAGATGCATCTCGACCGTGACATCCCTTATGTGCATTCGGGTTCACTGTTTCTTACGGTGTCGCACCCCGATGACCGGCACAAGGCTCCCGAGGGTGTGACAACGGTCACCGTCAGTACGCATGCGCTTGCTGATGATTGGAAGGGGCTGAGCGCCGAGGAGCATGATCGTCGACGTGATCTTGTGCGCACGGCGATGGTCGAGTCGATCCGACGCAGCATGCATGAGTTCGAAGGCATGGACATCGAGCGCGTGGATGTCGGCACACCATACACCTGGGAGCGGTACACGCAGCGGTACGATGGTTTTGTTGGCGGTATCCCGCACGACGTGCGACGCCCCCTTCCGCTGCTGCCGCCCAACAAGACGCCATTCGAAGGCCTGTACATGATCGGCGATAGCGTCTTCCCGGGTCAGGGCATGCCGGCCGTGATGCTCGGGGCCTGGAACACCGTTGCCCGTATCTTTGGCTCATGAGCGACGCCGTCCACACGATGTTTTCGGACATCGCCCCGCGATATGATGTGACCAATTCTGTTCTCTCACTCGGTGTGCATCATCTGTGGAGAGCGGCCACGGTGCACGCCAGCAGAGCTCGCGTCGGTAGCCACGTGCTGGACTGTGCCACGGGCACGGGAGATCTGGCTCTTGCATTCAAGAAAGTGGTTGGGGATGCGGGCCGCGTGCTTGGCACAGATTTCAATGCCGACATGCTGTCGTTTGCTCCCGCAAAGGCTCATGCAAGGGGGCTTGACGTAGAGTTTGAAGTGGCCGACGTCATGCACCTTCCGTATGGCGATGCGACGTTTGATGTGGCAAGCATCTCCTTCGGCATCCGCAACGTGGACGATCCGCGCACGGCCCTTTCGGAGATGGCCCGCGTGGTCAAACCCGGCGGCCGCGTCGTCGTGCTTGAATTTGGTCAGCCCCGTGGCCTCATGGGCCTGACCTATCGCTTTTACAGTCGCCACATCATCCCGCTCATCGGCGGCATGCTCACGGGCAATCGTAAAGCCTATGAGTATCTGCCCACAACTGCCGCAGCTTTCCCGTGCCGCGATGAGTTTACTGAGCTCATGCGATCAACCGGTCTGCTGGAAGATTGCCAGTACCAG
This sequence comes from Chitinophaga pinensis, assembly GCA_943372295.1. Classification (GTDB taxonomy): domain Bacteria; phylum Bacteroidota; class Ignavibacteria; order Kapaibacteriales; family Kapaibacteriaceae; genus UBA10438. Next base: position 21,422 of record CALRYC010000021.1, on the reverse strand, counting down.
GAGCTGACCGGCGGGATTGCGTTCTTGTATAGCGCCGTCAGGCGCGCCTGACGGAGGGAAGCCGAAGCGGAGGGAAGCCGAAGCGGAGGGAAACCTGCGGAGGGAAACGCGCTACGCGCGAGGGAAGCCGAAGCCTACCTGGACATTTGACGAAGCGTACTGTTCTCGTGCGTGTTGTCTTCGATGAACGTCTCGATGCGCTTGAGGGCGTCGGGCGTGCCCATATTCCATTTGAAGGTATGGACTTTTCCCAGGAAGACCACGCGTAGCTCTGATATCGGGGCGTCGGGCACATTGTCGAGTTTTTCGCTGGGTAGGGTGGCAAGATCGGCCTGACGCAGCAGGGTGGTAAGCTCGCAGAGTTTGCTTTTACTGAGTGCGCCCACATAGATACCCTCGCGATCGGTAAAGCGTCGACCATCGTACATGATCTGACCATCACCGAGGATGGTGCCGGCGTAGACAGGACATTTTCCGAAGCACATGCCTTTCTCCAACGAGACGCTGGTGTTCTGAACGGTCACCCCTTTGACACACTCATCAACTGTTGAGCAGCTGGAGAGTGTAAGGACTGCGCTGAGTGCCACGATGAAGAAGAACATCTTGTGCATTACCAAGAGTTGATGGTGGGGAAACACAAACGTAACGGCCCGGTAACCTTCAGGCCACACCCCAGCGGGAGTTTTGCGGCGCATTCTGCTCTCCTGCGAATTCATTTGTGTGTAACGAAAGAGGAACGTGACATGAGACGAACTTTAACTGCTTGCGGTGTTTTCTTGGTTCTGCTATCGATCTGTGCAACCGCGCAGGGTCAGGTACTTCAGCATCTGGGGCGTCATACCCAGCGCCCCGCGGTCTATGACGGTAGTGCTGCCGAGTCGGTAACCTACGACCCGACAACCAGAACAGCAATTGTGACGGACGCACGCGCGAACCGCATTAGCTACATCAACATGTCCAATCCCGCCCTGCCGGTGCTGATCCGCGACGTCAGCATGGCAACCTATGGTGCGGGTGTCAACTCGGTTGCGGTCCGCAACGGTCTTGTTGCCGTTGCCATGGAAGATGCCGTGAAGAGCAACCCGGGCCGCGTGGTCTTCTTCGACATGAGCGGAGTGTTTCGCTCGGTCGTTACCGTTGGCGCTTTGCCGGACATGCTCACCTTCACGCCAAATGGTCAGCGCGTGGTGGTCTGTAACGAAGGTGAGCCTGAGAACAACTACACGGCTGATCCGGAAGGATCCGTCAGCATTATCAACGTGACGAATCCGACGGCGCCAACGGTGCAGACCGTGACGTTCACATCACTCAACGGACGTCAGGACTCTCTGCGGGCACTGGGTGTGCGGATCTATGGGCTGAACGCTACCGTAGCGCAGGATCTCGAGCCTGAGTATGCGGCGATCTCTGCCGACGGGTCCATGGCATATGTGACGCTTCAAGAGAACAACGCGATTGCGGTCATCGACATCAATAACGCCACACTGGTTCGTGTTGTTGCTCTTGGCTTTAAGGACTACAGCAGGGGGCTCCCACGGTCGACAAACTTCACGTGGCGCAACCGTCCGGTGCTCGGCACAACTCCTGCCGGACAGACCATCAACCTTGGCGGTTTCTCCGGACTTTGGTTTGAAGGTTTCGGTGCTGATACGAACAAGGTGCGATTTCTTACACATCCTGATCGCGGACCGAACGGCGAGCCAACCGTCGTGCGTGGTCTGACGCGTCGCCCCTTTGCTCTGCCAAACTTCCAATGCGAGGTCATACGTTTCGAGCTTGATCGCACGACGGGGACGTTCACGATCCTCAACCGCATCGGTCTGACACGGGCCGATGGTGCCACGCCGATCACGGGTCTTCCAAACCTGCAAGCCGCAGCTCAGGGTCTGGCCTACACGGACGAGCTGCCGATCGATCTGAATGGAAACGATCTTTCGAATGATCCATTCGGTGCCGACCTCGAAGGCATCAGCATCGATGCAGCCGGCACATGGTGGATGGTTGACGAGTATCGTCCGGCCATCTACAACTTCACAAGTACCGGACGCCTGATCGATCGCTACATCCCGGCCGGCACAGCTGCTTCGGTAAACGCCGCCGCCGGAACATACGGCAACGAGGCCCTTCCGGCTGCCTATGCAAAGCGTCGGGCAAATCGCGGATTCGAAGCATGTGCGATCGAAGGCGACATTCTGTACGCCTTCATTCAGAGCAGTATCGACGATCCGGATAACGCTACCGATGCAACCTCAAAGGCCTCGCCATGGTGCCGCATCCTGGCCTTCAACACGGTCACGAAGCAGGTTGTGGGTGAGTACCTCTACCCGATGTTCGAAAAGTTCGGATCATGCGATAAGATCGGTGACGCTGTGTCACTCGGTGCAGGCAAGTTCTTCGTCGTCGAGCGCGATGATGCAACGGGACTATCGGCTCGCAAGTACATCTTCGAGATCAATCTCAAGGGCGCAACGAACCTCGTGAATGCGGCGGCGTTGCTGCCGCAGGGCAAGACGTGGGAGACCATGACGTTTGCCGAACTGGCAGCCATTGGCGTGCGTCCGGTGAAGAAGGCAAAGTCTGTCTATCTACCGGGCGTCGGCTACGGAAGCGTCGATAAGGTCGAAGGTATTGCGCGGATCAATGCCAACACATTTGCTGTTATCAACGACAACGACTTTGGCGTAGGTGGGTCGGTGCTGCCATCGCCCCCTAATGGCAGCATCACCGTGAACCCTTCTGCAGATCCGATCCTGGGTCTGATAACGTTTGATGTGCCGAACGGCCTTGATGCCGGTGACCGTGACAATGCTGCCGGTTCGGGAGCGAACATCAAGATCGCCAACTATCCCGTGTTTGGAATGTATCAACCGGATGCTATCTCGGCGCTCACCATCGGAACAACGACGGTGCTGGTGACGGCTAATGAAGGTGATGCCCGTGAGTGGGGCACATTCGTCGAAGAAGCCCGCGCGGGTGCGGCAACATATGTCGTTGATCCCGACCTGCTCACGGCCTGGCCGGGCCTGAAAACAAACCAACTGCTCGGTCGGCTGAACGTGGTGACCAACCTGGGTGATATCGATGCTGATGGCGATTTCGACGAGATCTACACTCTGGGTGGACGTTCGTTCACTGTATGGAATACCGACGGCAACCTTCTGTTCGACACCGGCAGTGAGTTCGAAACTCGCCTCGCCGCGCTGTACCCAACGAACTTCAATACGGGTCACACGACAAACGCGCTGGACGATCGCTCTGACAACAAGGGTCCGGAGCCCGAGGCAATCGCCGCGGCAATGATCAATGATTCGGCGTACGTGTTTGTTGGACTTGAGCGCATTGGCGGCGTGTTCATGTATAACATCACAAATCCAACGAATGGACGCTTTGTTGACTATATCAACGCACGCAACTTCTCGGTCACGCCAAGTGTAGCCAATATCGACAATACAACCGTTGGCGATCTGGGTCCGGAAGTCCTGATCCATGTACCGGCAACGGAAAGCCCCATCAGTGGCGACATGCTCCTTCTTAGCAACGAGGTGAGCGGTACACTCAGCGCATTTGGCATGCGTGTTCCACGCATACTCACGCAGCCGGTTGCCACGATCAATCACTGCATTCCTGACCGTCTGACTCTGGCGGTTACCGCAGCTGGACCGTCGCTGACGTATCAGTGGCTCAAGGATGGACTGCCGGTGGCCGGTGCAACAGGCGGCACGTACGCTGTTGATGTTGTCAACGCATCGTTTGCCGGTGCTTACACATGCAGAGTGCAGTCGGGTACCGGCATTGCCGTTACCACCCGGCCGACAGCGGTGAACGTCTTTACCCGTACGCGCATAACCACAGAGCCGCCATCGCTCACGCAGATCGATGCAGGCACGACCGTGACGCTGAGCCTAGTTGCCACGACCACTGCCGGAGAGCGACTGCAGTGGTTCCGCGGAGCAACTGCACTTACCAACGATCAGAAGTTTAGCGGCGTGACGACGGCGTCATTGACGATCCGCAACGTGACGTTGAATGACACGTCAAGCGTGTACTCATGCACCGTCACCGGTGGATGCGCAAGCGTCCGTTCGCGTAATGCCCGCGTGCTGATCCCGAAGATCACCATCAGCCAGCAGCCACTCGACACGGTAGTATGTCCGAATGACACCATTTCACTCCGCATCAATGCGTTCTCTTCAGGCGGCGATGCCGGCGTCGGTTATCAGTGGCGCACCGAAGACGGAACGCCACTCGTCAACGGCGGCCGCATCTCAGGTGCTAACAGTAATGTTCTGCGCATCGTCGGAGCAACACCGGGCGACTCACGTCGGTACACGTGTCTGGTCACCGGCATTCCATCGCAGTTCCGCCTCGCCTCGCGCACGGTGAACGTTGTCGTCCGTCCTGCTCCGCAGATCACGCGCGAGCCCGCCGCTCCAAACGGCACGGTGTCCGACACGCTCTGTCTGGGTATGTTGTTCCAGTTCGGCGTTGATGCTGAAGGCGAGAACCTCTCATACCGCTGGTTCCGCAACGGATCGGCTATTCCTCTGGCCACGTTCTCAACGTATTCCACGCGTGAAGCTGGCGACTATCATGTGGTGGTCACCGGCGCATGCGGTCAGACTACTCGCTCGCGCACGGTCAGCATGCGGAACATCGTCAAGGCCGAGGTTGGTCTGCAGCCACCGTTTGAGCTTCGCGCAAAGGAAGGCACGTCCGTTGAGATCCGGATCACGCTCAAGAGCGGTTCAGCACCGGTTACCTATCAGTGGGCTGTGGATGGTCAGGACATTCTTGGAGCTACCGAACCGACACTTCGTATCGCTTCGGTAAAGACAACGGATGCCGGACGTTACGTCTGTGTCGTTCGAAACGAATGCGGCATCGACGTCTCGAATGCCTGTAATCTCTCGGTGTATCCGGACAATCCAACATCAGTGGACGAAGACGAGCGTGGTCAATCAATGCGCATCACGCCAATGCCGATGCGGTCAACATCATCGCTTGCCGTTAAGGGCGTTCAGCCCGGTGCAGCCACGCTGTCGATCCATGACGTTGCCGGACGCGAGGTCTTCGTCCGTCTCGTCACGATCCCTGCAGACGGCTCGTTCACAATGTCTCTCGACGCGTCGCTGCTTCCGTCTGCCGGTAGCTACGTGGTACGCCTGCGAACGGAATCCGGCGAACTGTCGCGCGTGATGATGGTTGTGCCGTAAGACGACTGCGAAACTTTTCAACACGACGGCGATGCTGACAATGTCAGCATCGCCGTTTGCGTTTGAAGTCGGAAATTTGCCGCATGACACGACAAGAACTCACCTCGGCCATCTACGACGTGGCGCACATCACCGGAACATTCACCTTGCGAAGCGGGATTGTTAGCAACGAGTATTTCGACAAGTACCAGTTCGAGAGCGACCCGCGCCTGCTTGATGCGATTGCCAAGCAGATGCTGCCGATGATCCCCGAGGGTACCGAGATGCTTGCCGGACTTGAGATGGGCGGATTGGCCATTGCCACTGCGCTGTCACTTGCATCGGGTCTGCCAGTGGTCTTCGTCCGTAAGAAGGCCAAGGATTACGGAACCTGCAAGCTTGCCGAAGGTCCGGATGTGACCGGCAAGCGCCTGCTGATCGTCGAGGACGTCATCACGAGTGGCGGACAGGTGATCATCTCGGGTAATGATCTGCGCTCGCTCGGAGCCGACACGTCGGAAGTGCTCTGCGTGATCGATCGCGAGCAAGGGGGCAGGCACAAACTCGCTGAGGCTGGCTACACGCTGCATGCGCTGTGTACCATGACCGATCTCAAGGCCGGACGATGAAGATCATCAGTTGGAACGTTAACGGTATCCGTGCCGTGCAAAAAAAAGGCTTCCTCGAATGGGTCGACGAGGTCAAGGCCGACGTGATCTGCCTGCAGGAGACCAAGGCTGACGTTGAGAAGATTCCCGATGAGGTCAAGAACCACCCGGGCTGGCATACGTACTGGCACTCCTGCACGATCAAAAGCGGCTATAGCGGCGTGGGCATCATGAGTCGTACTGAGCCCCTTTCCGTCACCACCAAGATCGGCATCGATGAGTTTGATGGAGAAGGCCGCATCATCGAAGCAGACTTCGGTACGTTCCTGCTCTACAATGTGTATTTCCCGAATGGATCTGTGGGCAACTCCCGTGTGCCCTTCAAGCTTCGCTTCTATGACGCACTGCTGGCCCGGTGCGCCGAGGAACGCAAGCAGGGAAGGGGCATTGTGGTCTGTGGTGATTACAACATCGCCCACCACCCGATAGATCTTGCGCGTCCCAAAGAGAACGAAACCAACACGGGCTTTCTCCCGGAAGAGCGCGCCGTGCTCGATCGCATGACCGCCGACGGCTGGCTGGATTCATTCCGGGAGTTTCATCCCGATGAGCCGGATAACTATACCTACTGGGACTACTTCACTCGCGCCCGCGAACGCAACGTGGGCTGGCGAATCGATTACCACTGGATCACCGAGGACCTCCGTCCACGCCTGAAAAACGCCTTCATCCTGCCCGACGTCATGGGCTCAGATCATTGTCCTGTCGGAATTGTGATTGTGTGATTCCGTCGCCCCGAATCGTCATCTTTGCGAGGTCCTTCGTCGCCTTCGGCTCCTCAGGATGACGCACCGCGCATTGCTATAGGGGGGGCACGTTAGTAGCCACGCGGCGCGCGGCGATATCTGATGATGTTCGTCAAAGCGACGTTGCGGGCGTCATCCTAAGGCCCGAAGGGCCGAAGGGCTACGCCTGGCTATCAAACCTCACCACTTATACTTCTCGTACCAGATCTCAACCGTGGCCTTTGTCTTGCCATCGGGATCAGCGGGCTTCTTGGGTTTGGACGATTCGTTGAAATCGCCGGTGATGGACCGCGGGATCTCGAAGTTGGGCACTTCCATCATGAGCTTCATGTAGGAGGGAAGGCAGAAGGATGCAGCTTTCGGATTGCCGTAGACCAGCTCTGCCGTGACCGAACCACCGGTCTTGGAGGTTGCCACGACCTTATGGGTGAGCAGGGTCGCGGGATCGACGAACATGGTTGCCAGCACAACGTTGCCAGACTCGTCGGCAGGGATGATCTTGATCTTGCGCAGGGTGAGCCCCTTCCATGTTTCCGTACCCATGTCGATCGCCGCAAAGTCTCCCGAAAGCAGGGACAGAGCGCTGAGCTCGGTGCTCTGCTTGGGGATCATCGCAAAGCCGGACGATGTGATTTTGGTTGTGTTGGGCGGCGTGAAGCTGAGCGTAGCACGCGACTCCGGGGCCTTGATGAAAGGGATATCGACCTTCAGTCGCAAGTCAGCCGTGTACTTGCCGCTGGTCTCCATGCGCTTGCGGATGGACATCAACAGGGCCTTAGCATCGGCCGATGCATACGTTGTCGCAGGAACGAAGCTCACAAGAGCGAGCACGACTATCAGCAGGGGGCGGATCACGTAAGGATATCCTTTCTGCGGATGATCAGGTGTGCGGCGGCAAAACAGCCGACGATGTGCAGCATCAGCGTGATGAAGGACGGCACAATGCGGTCCCATCGCACCGGATCGTCGAAGAAGAACTTCCAGCTGTTCATGTGATTCGTAAAGAACAGCGGGCGGACGTAATCAAAAAGAGGAACGTCGATGGCCGAAATGATCGTCATGACGATGATGATCGACATCGTGGTCATGATCGGACCAATGGCGTTCTCAACGAGAGATGAACAGAGAAAGGCCACACTCGCCACCGTGGCCATGGCCAGGAATGCCCAGACATAGGCATAGGCAAATCGCCACATCAGATCGTCGCCCTGCAGGATCGTGATCTGCTGTCGGATGATGAACACCTCGCCCGTGCCCAGAAAACCGATGCCGAGTCCGAGCGACAGCGCTGCCATGCACACCACCAGGAGGAATGTATACGTAAGCGCCGAGAGGTACTTCGCATTGACCATTGTGGCGCGCGACAGGGGGCGCGTCAGTAGAAGCCGATACGTGCCCGACGTTGCCTCGCCCGCAAGAACTTCTCCGGCCACCAGCGTGATCAGAAACGGAACGTGCAAGTACAAAGAGGAAAAGATGATATAGGCTACGGCGTAACCGTTCAGAAGATGACCCGTGAAGTCGAAGTTGTCCTTCAGGCCCGCCGTGGCAAACTTGAAAAACTGCTCACCCTGCATGCTCATGCCTACCACAACGATGGGGATCAGCACTGCAAGGGCGAGAAATCCGATGAAGGTTCTCCATTTGGAGAATACCTTGGACATTTCAACGCGATAGGCCGTAAGAATCATGCTACCTGCCTCGTAAGCGAGATGAAGTACTCTTCAAGAGAGCGGACCGGCACGATGCCATAAAGTGCGACACCTGCCGCGCTTAGCATTGCGGCCACATCGGGGATCTCCGATTTCTCAAGCATCAAGATGACTGCTCCGTCGGTGGACGAATGGACATGCTGCGCAAGAGGCGACGCGTTGATGCGGGCCAGTGCCTTGGCAGCATCAGGGGTCTCGATCGTTACCTTCATGCGTCCGGCATTGAGCAGATCCTGCACAGCCCCTTCAATGATTGCCTGACCCCTGTTGATGATCACCATCCGGTTGGCCGTGAGTTCGACTTCCGGCAGGATGTGCGATGACAGGAAGATCGTCTTTCTGTGGTCGGCAGCGAGTTCAAGGATAAGGTCGCGCATGTCCACCATGCCGTGCGGATCGAGTCCGGTCGTGGGTTCATCCAGCACGATAAGGTCAGGCGAATGCAGAAGTGCCTGGGCAATACCCAGACGCTGCTTCATGCCATGAGAAAAGGTCTTGACCTTGCTCTCCGACCGTGCGTCAAGGCCTACCATGCCAAGTACCTTCATGATTGCAGGACGCGACACATCGGCCCCGCTGAGCTGTCCGAGCAGCTCAAGATTCCGTCGTGCCGTGAGGTAGTTGTAGAAATCCGGTCGCTCAACGATCGCACCGATCCGGCACAGGATGTCCGAGCGGCGGGAATGCAGATCCATTCCAAAGATCTTGATCGATCCCGATGAAGGGGCGATCAGCGACATCATCATGCGGATCGTTGTACTCTTTCCGGCACCGTTCGGTCCGAGAAAGCCGTAGACGTCGCCCTGCTGAACCGTCAGGTTGAGCCCATTGACGGCGTTGAACGAGCCATACCTCTTGTGAAGGTCACGGATCTCGATGACTGGATGTGACATTGCAGATCACAATGCGGCTACAAGGCGTTTGAACGCTCGACCCCGTTCTTCGTAGTTGGCGAACATATCGAAGGACTTGCAGGCAGGTGAAAACAGCACGACATCGTCGGCAAGTGCCATTTCGGAGGCTATACGAATGGCATCTTCCATCGTTTCGGCCTCCACACAGCGCTTGGTCGTGCACCAATGGTTGAATATGGCCTTCGCTTCTTCGCCGATACAGACGATCGACTTAACGTTGGCAGACACCAGGTCGTCGAGTTCAGCATAGTTGTTGCTGTCCCCGCGGCCGCCGGCAATCCACACGATCGGTCGGTCATAGCTCGAAAGCGCGTACCATGTGGCGTTAACGTTGGTCGCCTTCGAATCGTTCACGAAACGCGTGCCTTTATGAATTCGTACATTTTCGAGGCGATGCTCGACTCCGCTGAAAGACATCAGCGAATCACGAATATTCTCGTTGCGCACTTCAAAGGCGCGGGCCGCCAGGGTGGATGCCATGGAGTTTGCTGCATTGTGCACTCCCGGCAATCCAAGACGTCTCAATGACATAAGGATCTCCTCATTATGCTGCTGATCCCGAAGAACGATTTCACCCCCCCGGATGAATGCTCCATCAACCGCACGAGTGGTGCTGAAGAAGCGTACCGAACTTCGGACTGCTGATGCCGCAGGTGCAACTGCCGGATCATCAGCGTTCAAAATTACAATGTCATTGGCCTGTTGGTTCGAAGCAATTTTCCACTTTGATTCAACGTATTGGGAAAACGTGCCGTGATAGGAAAGATGATCGGGAGTAATGTTCAGGATCATGCTCACATGCGGACGGAACGAGGTGATCGTGTCGAGCTGATACGAACTGCATTCAGCAACGATGACGGTCTCGGGCGTGATCGCATCAACCAGCGCGCTGAGCGGAGTACCGATGTTTCCCGCCGCAACAGCAGCGCGTCCGCTCTGCTGCAGAATGTAAGCCGTCAGTGCGGTGGTGGTCGTCTTTCCGTTCGTTCCGGTGATGGCAATGATCGGATTCGTCAGATGCCGACTTGCAAACTCGAGCTCGCCGATGAGTTCGATACCCCGCCGTGCTGCCTCGACGCGGATAGGATGCGAGGGTGCAACGCCGGGAGAGACAACGATCAATTCGGCGTCGTACACCTTGTCGGTGTGACCGCCGAACTCACAGGCTATGTCCCTGTCACGTATCCTGCCGAGTGCGGCAGACGTCTGCTCTGCGCTGCGAGCTTCACTGACAAACACGTCGTGACCCTTGCGGTGGGCCAGTTCAGCTGCTGCAATGCCGCTGAGAGCAGCGCCGATAACGGAGATCTTCATGGCCGCAAAAATACGCTCGAGTGTTGGTCTAGTGCGTCCGCTCCATCAAAGATGCGGCAAGGTCATGAAGGCGATCCCGCGATGCGCCGGCCGGCAGACTAATCAGTGCCTCGTAGGCGCTGTGCGTGTATCGCTCAACGATCGATGTGGCGTCTTCCATCACACCATATCGGTCGAGCATTGCGATCACTTCATCGACGTGTTCGGCCGCAAGGGGCTGGCCAGCTCTGAACATGGATGTGATCTGACGATCGCGCTCGGTGGCCAGGGGGCTATTCTCTACGCGGTCACAGCACTCGAGCATGAGCCACGTGCGCTTGCCTTCAATAATGTCGCCGCCGCGTGCCTTGCCAAACTTCTCCGAGCCATATACATCCAGAATATCGTCCTGCATCTGAAAGGCAAGTCCGATCTCGCGGGCAAAGCGCTGCAATGTGCTGCGCTGGCTGTGGTCCGACCCCCCGATGCTTGCGCCAATGGCCACGGATGTCTCGAGAAGGCGAGCTGTCTTGCGCTCGATCATCATGAAGTACTCGTCGGCCTTAACATCCGATCGAAGCATGAATTCCATGTCGAGGGCCTGTCCGTCGCAGACATCGATAAGCCCCGTTGAAAAAGCGTCAACCACATCTAGCGGACGCGGCGCATGCTCGGCACTGCGCAGAAGCAGGCGCATGGCCATGCCCATCATCACGTCACCAGAAAGTATGGCCGTATTGGTGTTCCACTTGCGATGAACCGTATCACGTCCGCGGCGCTTCATCGAGCTGTCCATGATGTCATCGTGCACCAGCGTGAAGGTGTGCAGGAGCTCGATGGCAATCGATGCCGGAATCGCATGCTCTGCCCTTCCACCGACGGCCTCACACGCCAGAAGTGTCAGCACCGGGCGGACACGCTTGCCCCCTGCCTCAAAGAGGTAGTGCACCGGATCATAAAGGCAGTGTGGCTCGCGGAACTCGTTCAGAGCCTGAACAAGAGCGGTTTCGATCATCGCCCGGTAGGGGGCTAGCGTATCGGTATGTGAAGCATCAATGGGCATAGGCGGTCGTTACAGTGAAACCTGGATGATGGGTGCAGAACGCAGCGAAGCGATATCGGCGCTGCCGGTAAGAAACATCCACTGACGGAGAGTGGTTTCCCATGACGTGAGGAGGTTGACGACGCCTTCGACGCCGCCCAGGGTCTGCGCCTGCAGAATCGGTCGGGCGGCTCCGACGATATTGGCTCCAAGCCCGATACAGAGTGCCACCTCGGTTCCGGATCCGATGCCGCCGGAGGCGATCAGCGTCGGCATGCGATCTCGGTTCTGCACAATGCACTCGGCCGTCGGAATGCCGACGTCCCACAAATGGTCAACGCGTGACGGAGCTTCGTGACGCAGGATCTCCACACCTGCCCATGAGGTGCCACCGGCACCAGCGACGTCGATATGCTCCACGCCGACCGAGCTGAGTCGGTCCACGACGCGCCGTGACAGACCGGCACCGACCTCTTTGACGATGATCGCCACGGGGCTTGTGCGTACAAGATGCCCGATGGTCTGAAGTACGTCACGAAACTCGGGTTCGCCTTCGGGCTGCGCAAGCTCCTGTAGTGGATTAAGATGAATGGCAAGCGCAGTAGCGCCCGTCATTTCGAGTGCGCGACCCACCATGGTATCGAGCTGACCGGAGCGCAGCCACCGTGCGGCCTGCACAGCGCCGATGTTGGCAACGATCGGCACCCTATCGGCAAAGGGGCGAACGCAGCTGAAGGAGGAGGCCAGCGATGGATCTTCAAGCGCTGCGCGCATAGAACCCACGCCCATGGCAACACCCAGTGCAGCGCAGGCTTCGGCAAGCTCGGAATTGATCTTTTCGGCTTCCGGGTAGCCCCCTGTCATGCCGGTTATGAGCAAGGGAAGGCCAAGGGTGCGACCCATGAACGAGATGGATGTGTCGACGTCGGCCAGGTCGATCTCCGGAAGCGCATTGTATTCGAAGGCATAACGCCCGAAACCGTTGGTCTTGGAACGAAAGGACACATCGGCACTGATGGCAAGTTCGACGTGAGAACGCTTACGACTGGTGATTGACATCACCACAAATTACGATCATGTTGCCCGCGCCAGAAAGTTATTCCCCGGAAGTCGTGTAATACGTCCCTCCAACTCGAGGTCGAGCAGACGTCTCATGGTCTCGGCGGCCGAACAGTTCCAGTGCATGGCGATCTCATCCAGATGACGTGGCGTCCCGGTGTCGAGTCCGTCGATACTCTCAAACGCCTGGCGCTGCGCTGACTGCTGCGGAAGTTCCCGTAGGTCATCGGCACACGTGAGCATGCGTGCTGCTCCGTCGGCGATGAGGGCATTACACCCTTCGCTGCGCGTGGATGTGATGGGTCCGGGCACGGCATAGAGCGGACGCTGCTGCTGCCGTGCAAAGTCGGCCGTGATGAGGGCTCCTCCGCGACGTTTGCTTTCGACCACTACAACGGCGTCGCTCATGCCGGAGATGATCCGATTGCGTGCCGGGAAGGCCGGTGGCAGCGCGGCAACTCCACATGGATGTTCACTGACGATGCATCCGCCCCCTTCAACGATCCTTTCGGCCATACGCTGCGCTACGATCGGCGTTATTCGATCGATGCCACTGGCGATCACGGCCACAGTCGTGCCACGCATGCGAACGGTGCTCTCGTGCGCCACCGCGTCGATTCCGTGGGCAAGCCCGCTGATGATTACCGCTCCGCGCTGCGTCCATGATTCTACGAGGACCTCCGTGACCGGCTTGCCGTAGTGGATCGTGCACGATCGGGTGCCTACGATGGCCAGCGTCGGACGTGTCGATTCCGGCAGTGATCCGCGGACGAAGATCACGGCAGGGGGCGAGGCGATCTCACGTAAGCGCATTGGATACTGCGAGTCGTGCCAGGCAAGTACGGTAACCCCCAGCTGCGTGCATCGATCGAGCTGTTCGGCGGCTCTCTCCGGCAGGTCCATCGGATGACGTCCCAAGCGTTCAAGAGCATCGTCAAGATCGGTGCAATCGCGGCACAGCCGCCGGATATCATCGTTGTGCAGGCGGGCGATCAGTCGCAGGGCGACGATCTCGTGCTGGTCGAGCATGCTGTCTCCATGATGGGGTAGGTGTCATCATGCGTCTACGTGCCGCAGCGCCCCCTGCACGTGACATGCCGACGGGAAATCAGCGCGAGCAGAGGGCTCTGGCGATGTCGTAACGGACCGAGGCGCGCATATCCTCCGGAAATGGCGCAAGCATCGGTGGAAGGTGCTCGTCTATGAGCTCCACGTAAGAGCGTAGCTGCGGCAGCAACTCGGCGATCAGTACGGCGTCGGAAGGGATCTCGATGGCCCGAACGCCAATCCTCAAGAACAGACCGATGCAGTCGGCCTCCTCCGAAGTTGACGTGTCGATCACAAGTTCATCGCGCGAGTTCATGACAACGCGCACCTGCCAGCCGAACATTGTCGTCGAGACGGTCACATCCTGTGCCGGCGCATCGAGGACGATCTCACGTCGGTTCCTCTCGGGTAGCTGATCGATCCGCGGCCAGTACCACGAGCGAAGGGGCTTGATGCGCAGGCGCCGTTCAAGTTCAAACAAAAGAGCGTTGGCTGTATGCCGGATGTTGGATGCGCGCGACCACCATGAATAAGCGAAACGATACACCCAGCGCTGCTCTTCGTCCGACAGACCAAGCAGATCGGTCATGATGAACGCGTCGAGCTTGCGTCGGTCCCTCAGGACCGTCTCCGGCCGTATGCTGTCGTACGACAGCGCACCGAACTCGTCGGCAAGGGTCGTCACCCGTCGTCGGGCAAGACCCGTAAACGACTGCGGATCGATCCGCAGAAGGATCTCATCGCTGGCAATCGGAAACTCCTGCGCGTCACGCACCGTGATGCTCTGCACGTGCGCGTCCTGACGCATCAGTTCGCTTAGAAACAGTCCGATGGTGGAGTTCATCCACAGCGTGATACGCTCGGCCATTGCCGGCTGCTTCAGCGTGATGCACACGAAGGCATCGGCAGCGTAAGCTCTCACTGAGTTGAGGGCTACAACCCAGCGCTGCGCCTGCTGTTTTGGCACCACCAGATGCGGCGCTTCAGGGGGCGGGATGTGCCACCAATGCGCGGGATGGCGCACCGACGCACGCAGGTGCACGCCATCGCGTTCTGCGCGCTCAATGCGCGTAAGCACATTGCTGCCGTGCATCTGCGCACGATCCTTGGGCAGGCACAGCAGACGGCGGTCCGCATGGGGTAGACCAAGCATGGACTCGATCTCATCACCCGCGGTCAACAGGAGATTGTCCACCAGGTTTCCGTCGTCGGTGACGCGCTGCCAGTAGATGTTCTCGATGTCTTCCGAGGCGATCTGCTGCGTATCGGGAGCGAACACATCATTAGCGCCGGTGCGCAAGCCCCCTGAGACATCGGCCAGCTGACGCAGCGGCCGAACGAGCGGCAGCGTCTTGCTGATGATCGAACTCAGAACGTCAGGCGGAACAAGGAAGTCTTCCCATTCGGTATGCCGACGCAGGAACTCCTGCGGAATCATGCGCACGGCGGCCTCATCGTTGAGCTTGCCCTGACGTGACGCGTCGAGATAGGCCACAAAGGTGTCGAGCGCCCGCAGCCGATGCTGCTCAAGATCGCGCGAGGCCTTTGACGACGGGAAGAACGCGGCGATCGGACGTCGAAGGTAAACGCAGCGGGCAGAATGATCTGCCTCGACGTGTGGGACATGTCGGGCCACGATGAAACACACGCCCGTATCGGGCTCGGCCAGAGCCTCGGCGTCACTCACAACCAGCCATTCGATAGCGTACCGGGCCGCCAGTGTCGCTCGTACGGCATCGTAGCGCTCGTCATGCAGGGCCGAGATCGGAAGAAACAGCACGACCGTCGCGTCAGCGTCAAGAGGCAGGCGCTCGAGCAGAAGCCGCAGGCGGTGACGTTCCCGAACGTCCGTCGATGTGACCACGACGGTGCTCCACGGACTGCGTACAAACCGCGTCTCGCGCAGGATCTGTACGTCGGCGTCAATGCCCAGACGTCCACTCGAGCGCAGCACGATGGCCCGTTCGTCTTCGGCCGTCCGGGCATAGACGCGGGCCTCGGCCGAGGCATCGTTCGACATGAGAAGGTAGCGCACGCTTGCAAGACCCTGGGTCTGTCCGATCTCCAGAAGCCGACGTCTCTCGCCGGGAGTAGTAACTGATGGGTTGCACACATACGAAGCCATGCGCAGGGCAAGGTCGAGCGCATCGATCGTTGGCACCGATGAACGTGCAATGCGCGCACAGCGCTGCAGGACGGCATCAACGGCACGATGAAGCTCATGGTCTGACAGACGCTCAGGATCGAAGCGATGCAGAAAGTCTATAAGGTCTGAAAGCGTCATGCGGAATACGCCATCACGTCCTGCCACAATCGAAAGATCGTCCACCCGATCGGGTAACATCGTGTGTCCGCGGCGCCTTGCCTGACGGAAGTACGCTCCCACAAGGTCGGTCATCAACTCGGCGCTGCCAAGGCCATAGGGGAGTGACAGCCGGTCGAGATTCTCCCGGTCACGCACGTGCATCAGCACATAGGCCAGGATGCTTGTTCCCAGGCGAAGTGCTGCGTCCCGCTGCTCCGACCCGCTTTCGCAGCAGTGCACGAGGTCATCAAACAGCGCCAGGACGCGCTCGCTGAAAAAGGCCGACGCGTCGCTGACGCGCTGCTCGGGCGAAAGGGCCGAGTCGATGTCAAGCCAGTGGATGGCCTGACGCAGAGCGGAGGTGATGCCGATCTGCATCCCCGAGGCGTCCGCATCGATGAGCGTGCGCACGTCCGACGCGTTCTGCCAGCCCACTGTCTGCTGCTCATCGGGAAGACGCTTTAAAACCGCGTCGGTGCGGTAGCTTACCACGCGACGAAAATTTGTCAGGATGAAGTATGGGGCCTGCAGGCGCGTGGCCACGGCCCGCAGCCGGTCTCGCGGTACTTCGTCGAACGGACTTTCCGACGGCGGTATCGCATCGACGATCGCAAGGGCCCGTTGCGTCTGCGTTTGACGCAGCACGCGGAAGGTGCCCTCCACGCTGGTGTACTCCTCAACGCTTATCCGCGCCGCATCGGCACCAACGGCCGATTGCAGGCACTTGGCAAGGATGCTTCGCGCATGGGCGATGCCGTTCGTGGTCATGCCGCTTTACACACCGATGAGCGAAGTGATCGAATCAATGAGCCCCCTGACCTCTTCCTGCGAGGGGGCTTCGGCGATGACGCGCATGATGGGCTCCGTGTTCGACGCACGCACGTGGGCCCAGGAGTCAGACCACTGAAGGTAGATCCCGTCATCGGTCGCGCCGACGTGATCGGCGAAGTGCTCGAGGATCAGACCGCGGATGCGCTGCATGTCCTGCCGCGATGCCAGGTCGAACTTGGTCTTGACCATCACTCGTAGCGGCATCTCGGCGCAAAGCTCATCGAGGTGTCTGCCCGTGCGCCGCATCAGCGAGCAGATCAGGGCTAGTCCCACTATACTGTCACGTCCGGCATGGCAGGCAGGGTAGATGACACCGCCGCTACCCTCGCCGCCGACAACGGCAGCCAGGCGCTGCATGTGCCGCACGACGTTAATCTCGCCGACCGGTGCACGCTCTACGGACTGACCATACACGCTGGCTACATCGTCGACCATCTTCGATGTGGAGTAATTGACAACCACCGGGCCGAGATGCCCGCTGGCAAGAACGGAACGCGCCGCCAGAGCCACCGTGCGTTCTTCACCGATCGCCGCTCCATGGCGGTCGAACAGAACAAGCCGGTCCGCATCTGGGTCGACCGCAACACCAAAGGCAGCATGGTGTTCAACGACCGCACGGCCAAGTTCGCCAAGATTCTCTGTAAGGGGCTCGGGTGTATGCGGAAACACTCCCGACCCGTTGGCGTAGAGGGGAACAGGACGGTATCCCAGGCGCTCGAGAAGCATCGGCACGATGAACGATCCCGAACAATTGACCGCATCAACAACCACCGGTTCTCCCGTGGCAGGGGGCAGGGCAGACACGGCATCAAGACGCAGCACCTGCTCGACGTGCTGCTCAATGGCATCCGTCACCAGCTCGAGTGAGCCCGACTGCTGATCCGTGCAAAGTCCGCCCGGTCCGGCATCAACGGCATCCCACAGCCGCTGATTGCCCTCTGCATCAAGAAAGACGCCGCCCGCATCCAGAAACTTCAGCCCATTCCACGGCGCCGGGTTATGCGATGCGGTGATGGCAATACCACCAACGGCATCGGAGTGCTCGGTCATCAGCTGCACCGTCGGCGTCGGCACCATCCCCAGCTGCCGAACCGTACGCCCGCATGCACGCAGCGCACCCACGAGCACCTGCTCCATCCAAACCCCGCTCGGACGGCCGTCACGCCCAACCACGATCGGCCCCTGCGGCAGAATCGAGCTAAAGGCCACAGCATAACGCGCCACAACGTCGGGCGTCAGTGAGTCGCCCAGCGTTGCACGTAGTCCGGAAATCGAGCGGATGAGCATGCTCAAAGATAGGGAGTGACGAGTGACGAGTGACCAGTGACGAGTGACGAGTGACCAGTGACGAGTGACGAGTGACGAGTGACTAGTGACGAGTGACTAGTGACGAGTGACGAGTGACCAGTGACGAGTGACTAGTGACTAGTGACGAGTGACCAGTGACTAGTGACGAGTGACCAGTTCAATCCATTTCTTTGCGCTCCTTGGCAGTGCGTATGGCAGCTGCAAGCATGCGACGCACATTTAGCGCCTTACTGTTCGATCGAAACTGACCTGATTTCCAATTGTTCGACAACGTGCCCAAATCATGCGTGCAGGATTGATGGCATCTCATTCGAGTGGCCCTCATGTCCGCCCACTGGGGTTTATAGTGGTATTCATGTTCGTCTTCGTGCATTTTGCCACACAGACGTGACATACAACTCTTTCCACACCATCGGTCACTCGTCACGGGTCACTCGTCACTCGTCACTCGTCACTGGTCACTCACCTCACGATTTCCGCATACACCGGAAACTGCGCCGGCAGATCGCTGACGTTCATGTTGGTCAGCAGGTGCGGCTCGACAATACCGGGTTAGAAAGCGGTATCTATATTGTCGAGGCTCTTACCGAGGGCTCGCATTCCACCACGATCATCACGGTCGTACAATGAGCATCAATGTTCGACATGCCCTGCACGGCATGCTGATAATCCTTCTGTTAGCCCTTGCCACTTCGGTGGCAGGGGCGGGCAGGCGGGATTCGGCGGACCTTGACTCGACGTTTCTGCGCGGGGCGTACAAACCGGTTCCGTGCAATGATGGCTCGATCATTGGTGGGACGCTGCTGTGTCCGTACTACTATTCGTCGAATCCGAATTTCTGCCGGGACCTGATCATGTCGCGCTCGCTCGACGGCGGAGTGACGTGGGACAACGAAGCGATACGGCTCGATAGCATCCGCAGTTCAGAGATCGTGCGCCTGCGCGGCGGACGGCTGCTGTCAGCGGGGAATGTGTTCATGCAGAGCACCGACAACGGGCGCTCCTGGCAGGTGCTCTATGACGGCGTGCGTGCAGCCGAGCCCACGTGGAATGCATTCAATCTCGTGCGTGACTACCGGGGATTGATCTACTGGTTTGGCGGTGGTCTGTTTGTCAGTCTTGATAATGGCAGAACACGAATATGGATGCAAGGAAGTAGGCCAGACTACAATTTCCATGTCCTTCCGCCGCACGGGCATATTCTGATACCACGTTTGGAAGGGTGGAGAGGGTCAGCTGAGTTAAGGATCATGCAACTGAGCACCGACCATGGCCGGTCGTGGTCGGTCACGCTGCAGGGCCGAGATGGAGACGGCGCGGGAAATGCGAATCTGAGCGTGTACTGGAACTACGATGTCATCGACGACACCATGGCAGTTAGTCACAGTTACTATGACGACAAGGTCAAGATCTTATCAAGGCGCACGCTCTACTACCATTCGTCAACCCAGCAGTGGAAGACGGGCCGATGGATCGAGTCGCTCTTTGCCGGTGGTGTGCTCGACAGTACCAGGTGGTACTTCGGACCATACTCGTCACAGGATCTCTCCGGACCGGTCGATACAACCTACCGGCCCTATTCGACTATCCGCCACCCGTATGCTGTTGACCGCTATGGTAACAAGAGCGACACGCTGAATTTTCCGGGCAAGATCGGCAATTTCTACGACCTCGACGGCAACGTCCACCCGCAGGTATCGGACTACTACTTCCCCGCGCGTGCGCGGCGTCCGGTGTCGCGTCTGGACAAGATCTATACGTGCACGGGAGTAGAATACGTGGTAGGCGGGCGGCAGCTGCAGAAGGTCGGCGTCGACGGACAGCGCTCGTCGAATGCGCGCGTGAGCACGATCTACACGCCCAACCGGCGCATGGCAACCATCACGGTCACGGCCATCGACAGTACGCAGCCGGTGCGCGTACGACTGACCGTCGACGATGCGGTGCTGGGCCGCCAGTGGTTCACCGACTCTGTGCCGGTACGCCAGCAGGCACCGGTGATCGAAGCCGGCAGGCAGAAGAACGGCACCACCACGCTCACCGCGCGCTATCCCGAGGGTCCGTTCATGTGGTTCCGCGATGGAAAACACATTCCCTATCCGGGTTGGACCGAACCCGAAGCCATCGGCGACTCGATGCTGATCAACCCCGAGCCGGGTCGCTACTACGTAATGGGACGATCGGCATTTGGCTGCGACGTCTACTCGAACGAGATCGAGATCGTGGCCACCAGCGTCAGCGACAACGACGTCCATGCCGGCTCTGAAACCTCTGCGGCATCCTCCGCGGCATCGGCTGGCGCTCCGGACATCATCTCGACAACCTCGGCCGACGGCTCGGTAGAACTGATCTGGCGTCATGGCAGCCCCGACGTCACATCCGTGGAGGCCTACGACGTGCTCGGACGTCAGCTGCCGGTGCAGCTGAGCGTCAACCGCAACAGCGCCTATCTGACCATCAACGACCCATCACGCCTTGTGCTGCTGGTGATCACCCGCAACACCACCCAGCAGGTGATCACCGTGATGCGGAGATGACAGGTGTGAGGTGTGAGGTTTTAGGTTTTAGGTGTGTGGTGTGAGGTTTGGGGTCATCGGTCATCGGTCATCGGTCATCACCTTCTCTATCTCCTCTGCTTTTCTTGGCAGAGCAGCGGACATGTTCACCGGCCCCTGTTCGGTGATAAGGATATCGTCTTCGATGCGCACGCCGATGTTCCACCATCGTTTGTCGCAGGCCGAGCCGGCAGGGATGTAGACACCGGGTTCGACGGTGATGATGCTATTGGGTTTGAGCGATCCGCCGGTGCCGGGATCGTGGACGTCGAGTCCGAGGTAATGCGAGGTGCCGTGCATGAAGTATAGGCGTGCCTCCTCGGTCTTGCTGATGATGCCCAGCTCCAGGAGTCGACGTTGAATGACCGACATAGCTGCGGTGTGGGGCGCGCGGAAGGGGCTGCCGGCACGTGCGGCGGCAATGCCCGAGTCCTGCGCTTCGAGGACCACATCGTAGATGATGCGTTGATCGGCGGTGAACTTGCCCGTTAGCGGGATCGTGCGGGTGATGTCGGCGGTGTATCCATGATACTCAGCGCCGCAGTCGGCCAGCACCAGATCGTTCATCGCCGTCTTGCGTCGGTTGGTGGTGTAGTGCAGAATGCAGGCGTTGTAGTTCGAGCCAACGATCGAAGCGTAGCCAACGTCCTGCGAACCGAGACGCTTGAAGGTATACTCCATGAGCGCTTCCAGTTCATACTCTTTCATGCCCGGGCGAGCCCCCTTCATCATGGCGCGATGACCTTCGAT
>CALRYC010000020.1:0-36683 GCA_943372295.1 Chitinophaga pinensis | reverse complement strand
CGAAAGTTATCCACAAGTCGCTTCTTGTGCTATCGGGCACGCGTTCACGGAACATCAGTAGCTCAAAGCAAGTCCAGAAGAGGTGTGAGGTGTCAGGTGTGAGGTGTGAGGTGTGAGGTGTGAGGTTGATTCTCGCGCGAAGCGCGTTTCCCTCCGCTTCGGCTTCCCTCGCGCGAAGCGCGTTTCCCTCCGCAGGTTTCCCTCGCGCGAAGCGCGTCTCCCTCCGCTTCGGTTTCCCTCGCGCGAAGCGCGTTTCCCTCCGCTTCGGTTTCCCTCCGCTTCGGCTTCCTTACGCCGAAGGCGTATTCCCGCTTGCGTCGTGCAAAACGCTCAGATTTGACTGCACCTTTGCATACACGCTGTCGGGTGGGAAGGAGCCATCTGTACGGCGGTGACCGGCGGGGGCATCCATGAGCAATTCGATGGCCTGCTCGAGACGTTCGATTGAGTAGATCGTGAATGTACCGGCCTTAACAGCGTTGATGATCTCCTGTGGCAGCATAAGGTCGCGGACGTTCTGTTTCGGCAGGATGACACCCTGGGTGCCGGTGAGCCCCTTATCGCGGCATACTTCGAAGAAGCCAATGATCTTCTCATTGATTCCGCCCACGGGCTGGATGTCACCCTTCTGATTGATGGAGCCGGTAACGGCGATGTCCTGACGCACGGGAATGTTGGCGATCGCACTCAGCAGGGCGATCATCTCGGCAGCAGAAGCGCTGTCTCCGTCGACACCGCCATAGGACTGTTCGAAGGCAACACTGGCCGTGAAGGAGATGGGCTGGGAGCGAGAGAACAGCGATCGCAACAGACCCGAGAGGATGTAGACGCCTTTCGAGTGGATCGGACCGCTCATCTGCACTTCGCGCTCAATGTTGATGATGCCGGCATTGCCGGCGCTGACGGTTGCCGTGATGCGCGACGGCTTCCCGAAGGACACGATTCCGGAACTGTACACCGTAAGACCGTTGATCTGCCCAACGCGAGCGCCCTTGACGTCGATCAGCAAGCGCCCCTTGACGATCTCTTCGCGGATCATTTCGTCGGCACGGGAGCTCCGACGATGCCGCATATCAAGAGCATGCTGAACGTGTTCGCGCCGGACCACAGAGGCTTTGACAGCGCGCGCAAAGTGCGTTGCCTCGCGCAGAAGATCCGCCACATAACTGAACTGCAGAGAGATCTTCTCCTGCGAATCGGTGAAGGCCACAGCCCACTCGATGATGGCTGATGCTCCTCCGCGATCGCAGTGAAGCAGCCCCTCCTCGGTGGCAAGATGCGACAGAAATGCGCAGTAGTTCTGGATCATGGCCTTCGAGCGCGGCGTGTCGGCCTCGAACTCGGCATGCACCTTGAACATCTTGTGAAAGTCCTCGTCGGCAGCCCATAGCGCCAGGTAAACGGCAGGATCGCCAAGCAGAATGACCTTCACATCAACATTGATGTGATCCGGCTTGATGTTCGACAGTGTCATCTGCGTATCGGCCGACTGTATCTCGAGACGACCGTAGAGCAGCAAGCGCTTGAGCGACGTCCAGATGGCGACGTCACTGAGAGCATCAATGGCATTCATGATGAGGAAGCCCCCATCTGCGCGCAGCAGCGATCCGGCGCGGATCTGCGTGAAATCACTCTGGATAAAGCCCCGGGCATCCATGCGCTTATCGATCATGCCAAACAGCGAGGCATACGTCGGGGCGGTTTCGACGATCACCGGAGCCGCGATGGTCTCATAGTTGTCAACGATCAGGTTTACGGTAGTGGCTCGCTCGAGGTTACGGGCGCTCTCGTCGACAGATTCATCGGTCGCTCCGGCCGCCTTTGCCCGATACACCCGCACGTAGTCGTCGACGTTATCAAGGATATGCGCCGTGACCCCGTCGATGAACAGCCGAACACGGTCGCGAGGAAAACTCTGCAGCATTTCCTCGAAGACAGACCGAAGAAGAATGCCCACAGCTGCCTGATCGAACTGTCCGATCTGGCGACGAAAGTCCGTCAGCACACGCATAGAGCGGCGTCCAATCTCGGCCAGCTCCTCCTGGTGCAGGGTGTATCCGTCCGAGATCTGCGTAGCCTGCGTCTCGGAAAGCTTGCCCCCGGCAACCAGCTCGTCGATCTCGTCGATCGTCACGGCCTTGCCATCGACAACAGGAAAGATCTCCGGGCGCGCACCCGACTCGTCCTGCAGCTGACCCAGCACAAAGCCCGATGGACGGATCTTCTGATCGAATTCCGCCAGAACGTTCTTCTCCTTGGTCTGGAATTCCTGGATGATCTTCTTTCGCGACTCCTGAAACTGCTCCTCTTCGAACAGCTGCGGTATGCGCCGGCGGATCACCATGAGGCATTCGTCCATCATGCGCTGGAAGACCCGACCCTCACCGGCCGGAAAGCGCAGCAGGACCGGCTGATCGGGTTGCTTGAAGTTCTGAACGTAGGCGAAATCAAAAAGCGTCGGACGTTCGGCCTTCACCTCGTCGAGGATCCGCCGCACCGTCGTCATGCGCCCCGTTCCCACTACGCCCGAAGCCCAGATGTTGTATCCCTGACTGCGGATACGTGCACCCATCTCGAGCGCTTCGATCGCCCGATCCTGTCCGACGATTTTCTGCAGGGGGCGAACCTCTTTGGTGGTGCGCGCAAATGGAAGCTGATCGCTCGGACATGTCCAACGAAGCTTGCCCACGGGCAGCGACAGACGTGATGGTTTCTTCATGGGTGGTGACCTTCATTGTCGACAGTAGCGCGACCCCACTGACGGATTCGACAGAATTCGCTCAATCGACATGTCTGACATGCCTGCTTCGCAGGCCGCACGGCAAAGGTGCCGCTGAGAATCTGACCGTGCGACGAAAGAAGCTGCGGCAGAATACGATCGACCTGCTCGGCAAGTGTGAGATCCGGCGGATCGGCAAGAGATTTAGAAATCTGCGCGAACTTCAACGTGTGGGACCGGCCAGCCCCCTTCAGTCTCTGATCGTAAAGCACGACCTTGTTCATGGGGTCTTCGGCCTGATTGATGGACGACCCAAAAGAACGGTACACAGCGCCCACGGGGGTGGCCCTCACACCGTGACGTGCAAGCCACGTTGCTGTGGCTTTGATGTAGAGGGGCATCTGCGAAAGCGTGCCCTCTACCACGGCATTCATCGCAAAGCCGCCAGCCGCCGGCTTGTAATCGTTCACCGTGAACTCGAGGTCATCACCCGCCTGACGCAGATCCACACGGTCGATGCGCGCCGTAATGGGAAGTGTCACACTCTCTGCGCCGCCATCAACAACGAGATCCTCCTCAAGCGTCAGCTCAAAAAGCGCCGGCGCAAAGCCCGTCTCCTGCTGATACTCGATCTCCAGCTCGAGCCACCGCCGCAGCAGGCCAGCCGTGGCGGGCGATCCCACAAGGGCCTGACGCTCGGCCACTGAGTAGGTATGCGTCCATGCATGCCGCTCGGCATACTCATCAACGAGGCCGCAAAGCATGTCCCAGTATCGCTCAATCATTACCGGTTCGAGTACGACACGTCGCGAAAGGAGCTCTCCCCTGGTAATGTCCCGAAGCGCCTGCCTCGGCATCACGCGATGGAAGAACTCCGCAATAAGCTCATGCATCACGTTACCGCGCTCAAGTGCGGTAAGCCGCGCATCGTCGCTTGTAGCGGTATCAAGCCGCATGACCTTTGTTGCCAGGTATGCAAAGGGACACTTCGTCATGGCATCAAATCGCGATGCGCTCATACGCCGGCTCTGCTCCTGCTCGATCTCCTCAGGTATCTCGCCATGCGTGCCGGCAAAGAGCTGCACATGCTGCGGTGATCGATAGGCCTCGCCAACGTCACGGGTATCGTGCTGATGCGCCGCCACAGGGGGCTCATCGGCCTGCACAAACTGTGCCTGCG
The DNA here is from genome assembly GCA_943372295.1 of Chitinophaga pinensis. Classification (GTDB taxonomy): domain Bacteria; phylum Bacteroidota; class Ignavibacteria; order Kapaibacteriales; family Kapaibacteriaceae; genus UBA10438. Next base: position 32,784 of record CALRYC010000020.1, on the reverse strand, counting down.
GCACAAGAGCGGCAAAGGTCGATGGGATGGTCAGCGTATCGTCGATCATCTTCGGCAGCAGCATTGTCAGACGTCCCCCGATGGCCGCCGCCAGCGCGTCGGCCATGGCCTCGGCATCCAACCGACGTGCCACCTGCGGCAGGAGCTCCTCGTCGAAGTAACTGCCCGCCGTACGCGGGAACTCGCCGTCGATAAAGCCCAGCACAATGACGTGCCGAAATCGCCGACCACGCAGCTCGGCCGGAGTGGCCACGGTCACACCGGCATGGTGCGTGCCAACGTCGATCGACATCTTTTCGACCATGCTCCACCAGGCAAAGACATGCTCGGCGAACGTAAGTGCCAGGAGTTCATGGTCCTGCGCAAGACTCGCATACAGCGTCAGACTATCACGGATTTTATCATATGCCTCCAGCTCCACCTCGATCACCGACGCATCCGCAACCGCCTCGCCGGTAACAAGCGCACGCTCGAGTGCCTCGTCCAGCTGCAGGCCAGCAACGACCGACTCCATGATCATCGACGCAAAGTCGACGCCCGAGAGGATGTCTGAGGATGCACCGTAAAGATGTGTCTCAAGGCGCTGCACAACCCCGCGTGCACGCTCATAGGCACGCACGCTGCGGTCGCGGGCAAACACGTCATCCCCCGACTCGGAGGCACGCTCCTTCGAGGCAAGTGTGGCCTGCAAGCCCCATTCGAGTCGTTCATGCCAATGCTCCGCTCCGAAACCACCACGTATCCGATCGCGCAGGGCGATCTCGATCAGGTCGGCCGCACCGGCAGCGCGGATCGATTCCAGAAGGGGCTCGGCAAACAGTCGCTGAAGATCGATACGCTGCCAGCCCCCTGTCATAACCTGACATGCTGCAGCAATAGCCGCACCGATGCGCGTTGTGGCCACACGTCGAGGAAGCGCCATGGCAAGCGGAACGCCGTAGAGACGCGCCTGCTGATCCAACAGCCGTCGGTAGTCGGCCGATCCCGGCAGGCACAGGCAGACGTCCGTCAGAGCACCGCCCGATGCGGCCATGTGGCGGACCTCCATAAGGGCCGTGCGCACCTCGTCGAGGCGTGAGGCACATTGGGCAATGGTGATCTGTTGCGGTGCGGGCGACTCGTTACGTCCGCCCGCGTGCCAGCCCCCTGCAACCAGGACCTGAATGTCCGACGACGTGGTGCTCTGCGGAAGATCCTCCAGAACGATCTCGGGTTCGTCGCAGAACCGAATGCCGATCTCCCAGCCCCCTTCGGCCAGACGCATCAGCATCAGCCGGTCGATGGGAGTGATACCGTGCGTGTCCAAAACCACCAGACGCGAATAGAGCGTTCCGTCGGCATGCACGTAACCGGCCTGCTGCGTCGGACTGATCTGTCCGGCGAGTATGCGCGCATACGTTCCGCGGTCGCACCCGCGCCAGCCATAACTCTCGTGCAGCCGACGCCAAACGTCGGCCGCATCGCGTCGAATACGCATTGAGCGGGAGGGGGCGCTGTGGTCATCAGCGGTCTTTTCAAGATCCTCCGGCGAAAGGTCGTGCTGCGCCCAGCGGACAATGGTCTCGGCCGATAGACCCAGCGATGCAACCGATGGATGCTCGGCAGAGGCATGACGCAGAAGCACGCCTACAGCCGACTCGTGAAGAATACGTGGTCCGTCCCGGACCACCTGCTGACCAAACCGACGCACGAACTGCGCCATCGTGACGATCACCGGCGACGGGTCATGCGGACGCGTCAGCAGCCACGTGCGCAGAAGATGCGGTCTCTGCGCAGCCGTCGGCACAACAACGATCACGGGTCCGCTCGGAAGCCCCGTCATCACCTCCTGCGAGGTCATCGCAGAAAGCGCCGAGATCAGCGAAGAGTCCGATAATGATGCTACCCAGCGTGACATAACGGTGCGATGTTACGAAATCTCGCTCCAGCCATCGTTCGGCTCGGTAGCATCCAGGATGGTCAGCACGTGGCGTGGTATCTTCGCGGATGAAAATGCATCTTGATCGGCCGAGCATCACGTCGTTGGCAATGGCCGGACTTATCATGGCAATCCTCGCCGGATGTTCTGCCGTGCAACCCGTGCGAGTTCTCGACAAGGGTGCCAACGCCATCACCGCGTCGCTCGGTGGCGCCGTAGTTCCCAGTTCCACACCAACAGGCCTTGTGCCCTACCTCACGGCCGGCTATGCCTATGGCACAAGCGATAACGTGACTGTGCACGCACGAGCGCAGATAACGATGGCGGCCTTCGGCGTTGCCGGTCTGGAAGCCGGAGCCAGCGTTCGCGCACTCCGTCAGAACGAAGCCATTCCCGAGCTCACCCTTGGCGTGCAGCTTTTCGGCTTTGCCAGCATCGTCCGCACGGCGCCGGCGCGCCTGTATCCGAACATGACGGCCAATGCTTCTTGGAGCGTCGGCGAGTCGTCTCTTGCCTATGTCGGCTCGCACCTGACGCTGCAGCTCGATCCTTGGAGGGGGCTCGTGAGCCCCTTTGCCGGATATCAGTTTTCCGTATCCAACAGCGTCCGTCTGCAGGTCGAGACCATCTGGCAGGCCTCAAACGTCGACACTCGCTTCGGCGTGTTCGAAGGTGAGTCCTCGATCGGCGGCAACGGTTCCTTCGGAATCTATCTCGGTGGAGTCATCGCTCTATGAACCGCACCTTACCTTTTCTGGTCGCCATCGCACTTGCCTGCGCGGGCTGCAGCATGGACAGCTTTCTGTTCAACACCCTGCCGCTGGAGTCGTATGCTCTGTCGACGGCGGTGATCCCCGCAGCCAACCGAACGGAAGTCACCCTCACCTCCGGCGGCGAAACGCTGTATGGATTCTTCGTCAGGCAGCCCGACTCTCTGCGCATCGAGCCTCATCCTACAGTGCTGTATCACCACGGCAACAAGCACAACATTCAGGAGTACTGGGACCGTGTAGAACTTTTCTACCGTGCCGGCTTTGATATCTTTATTTACGACTATCGCGGTTTTGGACGCAGCACGGGCACAAGCTCTGAGGATGGAATGAAGGCTGATGCCGCCGCAGCAATGAGCTATCTGCGCTCGCGTTCAGACGTCGACACGTCACAGATCGTCGACTACGGCTACTCCCTGGGCGGCTTTGCCTGCCTGTACTCTGCAACTACGCTGCACCGACCCAAGGCCGTGATCACCGAATCGATCTTCGCCTCGAGCGAAGCACTGGTCCAAAGTGGCACCATCCTGAACATTCCCGGTGGCTACCTCATGGAGGGGGCGTTTGACAACCGCGCGCAGATTGTCAAGGTCACCTCACCGATCCTGATGCTTCATGGCACGGGCGATGCCTTCGTGGGATATGAGGCCAACGGCAAGGTGCTGTCGGCCCTGGCTCCACAGCCAAAGATCATTCGCCCCATCGACGGTGCCAACCACACAACGATCCCGGCTACCATGGGTCAACAGAACTACATCGAACTTGTCACCACCTTCATTCGCGGACGCTAGAACATGTTCACCGGACTTGTCGAAGAAACAGGGCGGATCGTTTCGTCGACCCCAACAGCTACTGGACGTCGACTTACCGTCTCGGCCCAGCGCGTCCTGGAAGACGCCGCCATTGATCACAGCATCGCCGTCAATGGCGTCTGCCTGACCGTGGTGGATCTTGGCGATCAAACGTTCTCGGCCGACGTGATCCAGGAAACCCTCAGCAAGACTACGATCGGCACGCTCAGCCAGGGGGCCGTAGTGAACCTGGAACGCGCCATGCGCCTCGGCGATCGCCTCGGCGGCCATCTCGTCCAAGGCCACGTCGACACCACAGGCATCGTCGACGAGATTCGCGACGACGGTGCCGTGTGGGAAATGTGGGTACACTTCCCCGCCAACTATCGCCCCCTGCTCATCCCCGTCGGCTCCATCACAATCGATGGCATCTCCCTAACCGTAGCCGACCTCGAACCCGAACGCCTCAAAGTTGCCATCATCCCCCACACGCTCGACGTCACCAACCTACGCCAGGCACACATCGGCCAATACGTCAACCTCGAGTTCGACATGATGGCGAAGTATGCGGTGAGGTTTGAGGTGTGAGGTGTGAGGTGTGAGGTTTCCCTCCGCAGGTTTCCCTCGCGCGAAGCGCGGCAAATTCTCGCCCCTATTCTTCAAATCCTGCGGGCACATAGGTTGTGCGTGGGCGGTGGGCGGCGCGCCAGAGAACGGAAGTGGCGAGCTTAGAGATCTCGGCCAGTGAAGAGAAGTCGATCAGATGGATCTCGTCGGTGACCTTGTGATAGTCCTTATGCTCGCCGGTGAAGTAGAAGATCACCGGGATGCGCTTCATGGCGAATGATGCCTGATCGCTGCGGAAGAAGTACTGCTCGATATCATAGGCAAGTGAGAAAGGGGCTTTGAGGTTGCGATTCTCTTCTTCATTGATCGACACGAGGTCGGGACAGCGTTCTGCGCCGCCGATCGACAGTTTCCCGTCGACCGAGCGACCGATCATGTCGGTATTGATCATCGCTACGCACTTATCGACGGGAAGAGGCGAGCTTCGCACGTACGCTTTGGAACCAAGGAGCCCCTTCTCTTCGGCGGCAAAAGCAATAAAGACAACGCTGCGTTCGGGGCGCGTGCTGCTTTGGGCCAGTGCCTCTGCGGCAACCATCAGACTGGTGGTGCCCGATGCGTTATCGTCGGCGCCGTTGTAGATCGAGTCAGCCGATGCATTCGGCTTGCCAACACCCACGTGGTCATAGTGCGCGCCCATGACCACATACTCGTCAGGATACGTTGATCCGCGAAGGATCCCTGCAACGTTGTTCACGCTGAAGCTGTCGGGACGGAGCTTGACGGCGGCCGTGACCGATGCGTTGGCAAGGCGAAAAGTCCGTGGACGCAGCGTCGAGTCGATGCTCCTGGTCCACGTTCGTACCGTGTCGACCGAACCGATGAGGGTGTTAACGACGGCCTCTCCAACATGGAGAAAAACCAGAGCGTCCCTTTGTTCCGTGCCCAGCGTCAGGCCCCGCGTGGAGCGTGCCCCACCGGGAAAGAGCGAAGGCCACGCATAGCCCGACACCATTGGCTTTCGAGGTGCGCGGATGGCATCTACCATCAGGACGGCAGCAGCGCCATTCTGCTTTGCCAGACGGATCTTCTCACGATTTGTCGAGTGCCGGGTGAAGGCCGGACCACGGAACACCGTCGTGTCGGTTGTCTCGGGCTCGCCACGGAGCATGAGAACCACGTGCCCCCTGACATCAACGTTGGCATAGTCATCGTAGTTGTACTCCGGCGCCGTTATGCCAAAACCGACAAAGCTAACGGGAGAGTTCACGACACTACCCTCGCCGGTCTGCTCGAAAGGGATGAAGTCCTTCGTCAGCGCAAAGCCTTTCGTTTCCCCACTAACCGTGATCGACAGGTTGGTGACCTCAGGCGATGTGTTCAGATCCGGACGGATGAGCACAAAGGGCAACTGGTACTGGCCGCCAATCGGCTGAAGGCCGATACGTTTGAAGTGCGCCGCAAGGTAATCGGCCGCGCGGTCAAGCTCTGGTGACGGCGTGTCACGTCCGCGCATCTCGTCGGACGACAGATACTTCAGGTGCGTCTGAAAGCTCTGCGGAACAAACAACTTCTGCGCATCGGCTGGCAGAGCAAGCTGCGCATGAAGGGAAACGCCTGTGATAACGAGGATCGCAATGGATCGCAGACAGAACATCATGTTCGATGAAATCGGATTGTGACTGAATGACCGGACTCTGTGTGTTTAAAGGTCAGCGCATCGGCAAGACTGTACACCGTGTGCAGCCCCCTTCCGCCCTCACTCTCGCGTAGGGCCGGCGACGTAGGGTCGGGCACCGACTCGACGTCGAACCCCTGACCTTCATCGGTGACAACGATAACTATTTCGTCACTCGTAAACTCAGCGCTGAGCAGCACCGATCGCTGCGGCTCGCGCCGGTTTCCATGCACAATGGCGTTCATGACCACTTCGATTGTGGCCAGCACGACATCGTGCTGCCTCTGCGGCGTCAGTTGCGACCACTCTGCAAGCCCCGACACAGCGGGTCCGATAGCACGGATACTGGCAACAACGTTGGGTAATCGTAGAGTTAGCATGGCAGCGCTCAGTATCCAACATTGCAGCGCAGCAGAATATTCGGCAGCTGTCGCTTTGCTGTGAGGTTAATGGTCTGATACTCATACCATCCCGTGAGGGAGATGGAGGAGCCCCCCGGGGAAGAATAGCGCAGGATCACTTCGGGTCCGATGGAGTGCAGTGAGCCCGTGGAGATACTTGGCTGACCGAAGCGGATGCTTGATTGATCGAGCTGGTAGAGGCGCAGGCCGGCGCCGGCCTCAACATTGGGAAGGGGGCGAGCCGTGAGCAGCAGTTTGATGAGATACTCAATGTTGCCGGTCTCGGGCGACTCGGAAAAGGACGTCCATCGGAACGTTGCACGCTCGAAGTAGCGCAGCAGCACGGGCGCTTCGAATGCCAGTGTGGATGTAAGGCCGATGCGTATCGAGTCGCGGTATGACAGCTGACGGAAGGAGAACGACCGGGCTGAGGCGGCCACGGTCTCGTAGTCGTATGCCGTGTAGTTGGCCAGGATCTCAAACTGCGGCTGCATGGTCAGCACCGCATACCGAAGGGCAAAGGAGGGGGCGAGCCGCAGCGATCGGTTGACGTTGTTCAGTGCACTGCGCGAGGCCTTCAGAAAGACGAGGTGCAGGAACTGACCCGACAGCGCAAGGCTCATGCTCAGGTTGTCGGAGATGCGTCGGCCGTAGCTCAGCGTCAGCGTCGAGGCCAGCTCATCACGATCGTCATCATTGGTAGTACTGGGTGTGTCGTAGCGCAGCAGCCATGAAGCCCCGTCCACACGAAACGTGTCAGACGGTGAAGCCATCCATTCGACGCGCACCAGAGCTCGCGTGCGCAGCGCCTCGTTGTCGCGCTGAAACTCCTGCGCGCGGGTTGCCTGCAGGTCCGACGGCGCCACGCCGTGCACATCCTGCACGCCGTTGCGCTCGCTGCGCTGAAAGAGCGAGCCCGTAATGGAAGCGCGTAGCGTCGGCAGCGTCCACTGCAGCGATGTCGACACGTCGATCACCAGCTCGTCGAGTCTGCGACTGACAGATGTGATGGGCAGAGCGGTAACGGGCGACCCGAATGAACGCTCGATGCCATTGGACTGGACGATACCATCGAAGCCCACCGCAAAGGACGGCGAGACGGCATAGAGGATCGATCCATTTACGTCGAGAAGCTGCTCCCGGCGCTGTTCCACATTCAAGGGGGCTGAGGGCGACACGGATGTAAAGAACTGCCGACGTCGGTCCGTGGAGCTTACCGAGAGCGACATCAGCGAGCCCTCCGACAGGTCGCGGTCGACCCGTGCCTTGAGGTCGACGTCGCTATTGGTGCGCCTCTGGTCAAGCCTCTGCCAGTCTGCCGTAAAGTTGCCATTGAGCGCCCACTGATCCAGGTCGAGCCTGCGCACCGCACCCGTTAGCGCCGCCACGGGTCCGGCGGCCTTCACCCCCAGCTGCGAGGAGGACTCCGTCCCGGCGATGGCTTCCAGGTCGACCCCCTGCAAAAGGTTGTAGCGCAGTCCTGCAACGGCCCCAAGCCGTTCGAGAGAATTCAGGCCGATGCTGCGCGAATCCTGCGACAGCGTCCACGCCTGCCGGACAACGGCCGACAGGCCTGAAGTGAGCGGAAGTGCGTATGAGATATGCGACTGCTGATCATCGCGCGTGGCCAGCGTGCTTGTACGAAACGCCGTGGATCGGAACCGGTTCACCAGCGTAAACGTGCCGAAGTCCGTCACCAGGTCCAGGTCCGCATTGCCGGTCCAGACAAACGTATTGGTGATCTTATCGACGCCGAAGTCAAGCCCCCTTCTGGACATCGAATCGGTACGCGGCAGAAGCGGGGCGAGCTGTTGTGCGCGGCTACTCATTACTCCGGCAAGGAGTATGAGAACTACAAGAAGGCATATGCTTCTATCCGATGATCTCCAGACGGGCAAAAGCGACCATGAGTTGTTTGCGTTGTCCGTTATCGAAGAGCACCGTTGCCTTCTCGTTCTGTCCCCCTCCGGCAACAGCGCTGATGGTACCCATGCCAAACATCGGATGTTTGACGCGTTGTCCAACACGCACCGTCGGCGCTGCCGGCTGTTCGGCCTGGCGCCGCGAGGCCGGCTGCGAAACGCTGGTGTAGCGCTTCGGGACGGGGATCTGCGAGTACTCATTGTGTTCAACGGCCGATGCGCCCCGTGCCGCACCGGTCCGGCCCGGCGTCTGCTGATATGGGGCTTTGATCGGACGTTGCGGTGTGACCTCCGTACCCGTCATGCTGCGACCGGAAGGGGCGATGGTAGACTTATCGATCTCGGCCAGAAACATTGACGGACGCGAATACGTGATCTCGCCGAAGCGGAATCGCTTTTCTGCATAGGACAAGATCAGCTGCTCTCGCGCACGCGTTATGCCCACGTAGAGCAGACGCCGTTCTTCTTCCTGCTCTTCCGGATCCTGCTCGGCCTTGGCCAGCGGGAAGAGTCCCTGCTCGAGTCCGGCGATCACCACCAGCGGGAACTCCAGCCCCTTGGCCGCATGCATGGTCATCATCGCAATGCGATTGTTGCCAAGCTCCGGGTCATCGGCATCGCTGATCAGCGCGATCTGCTCGAGATACGTCACGAGCGTAAGCGACTCGTCAAGCTCCTGTTGCTCGGCGATATGATCAAGCACACGTTCGATATTGTTCCACCGGTCGAGCGACTCCTCATTCTGCTGCAGACGATACATCTGCGGCAGACCCGTCGCTTCAATGTAGGCCTGTGCCAGCGAGGCTGGCGGAAGCTCACCGAGGAGTTCGCGATGTCGGTCGATGATGCCAATGAAGTCGCCAACAGCCTTAACGGTTCGCGCCTGCATCAGCGGCACGCGGTCGATCTGCTGCAGAGCCGCATAGAAATTGATGCCCTGCTGCACGGCATAGCTCTGAATTCGTTCGATGCTTGTGCCGCCAATGCCCCGCGCGGGCTCATTGATAACCCGCAGGATGCTCTCGCTATCGTCGGGGTTGACAAGGATGCGCAGGTATGCAAGTACGTCTTTGACCTCTTTGCGTTTGTAGAAGCTCACACCACTGACGATGTGGTAGGCCATGTTTGAGCGACGCAGCGCGTCTTCCAGTGCCTGTGACTGCGCATTAGTGCGGTACAGGATGGCAACGTCCTTGGGTGAGTACCCATGCGAGGCCATGCGCGAGCGGATCGTGCGGGCGATCATCTCGGCCTCTTCGCGGTCATCGCGGCAGGCCAGCACGGTGATCTTCTCCCCCTCCACGTTGTCAGTCCACAACTCCTTCTTCAGCTGCGTCGTATTGCGCTTGATCACACTGTGCGCGGCGGCAAGGATGGTCTTGGTCGACCGGTAGTTCTGCTCCAGTCGCACCACCTGCGCCTTGGGATAGTCGCGCTCAAAGTCGAGGATATTGCGGATCTCAGCTCCGCGCCAGCGGTAGATGCTCTGCGCATCGTCGCCCACCACACACAGGTTCCCGTGACGCGATGCGAGCATCGAGATCACGGTGTACTGAGACCGGTTGGTGTCCTGATACTCATCCACCATGATGTACCGAAACCTGTCCTGAAGCGTCGAGAGCACCTCGGGATTATCGCGCAGCAGCCGAATGGTCACGATCAGCAGATCATCAAAGTCCATCGCATTGCTCAGACGCAGACGCCGCTCGTACTGCTCGAAGATCTGACCCGTCTGCTGCTCGATCACGCTCTTGGCCGAGCGCGCATACTCTTGCCAGGAGACCATCGAGTTCTTGGATGACGAGATGCGAGAGCGCACGCCGGACGGAGGAAGCACCTGCTGCGAAATGCCGAGCTGATTCATCACGGCCTTGATCGCTGCCGTCTGATCGTCCGTGTCATAGATCGTGAACGACGGCGTGTAGCCGACGCTCTCGGCGTACTGGCGCAGGAGGCGGGCGAAGATCGAGTGGAACGTGCCGGCCCAGATCGAGCGCGCCGTGCTCGGACCGATAAGATGGCCGATACGTTCTCTCATCTCGCCCGCAGCCTTATTGGTAAACGTCAGCGCAAGCACCTGACGCGGGTCGACGCCGCTGCGCAGCATGTGTGCAAGGCGCACCGTCAGAACGCGGGTCTTGCCGCTACCGGCACCGGCAATGATCAGCAGTGGACCGTTGACGCAGCGGACCGCTGCGGCCTGCTGTTCGTTGAGTCCGGCAAAGAGGTCGTTGTCAGGGGGCTGACCCGACCCGACAGGTGTGAGTGTAAGCATGGGGTGGAGTTACTCCTCGCCGCCGCCGGACTTCTTTACGTAGTCCGTGTAGTAAAACCCACCGCCCTTGTAGATGATCCCTCCGCCGCTGATGAGGCGCTCCACATGCCCCTTGCCCGGTTCACTGCCTGCACAGAGCTCGGGCAGACACGTGGCAAGGGCATCGTCCTTCATCGACTGCTGAACTTCAAAGGTTGCGCCGCACGTGGTGCAGCGGTATTCATAGGTTGGCATACCGAGGCAGATATCGATTAGAATTCAACAAAACCGGTCTTCTTGTAGACCTTGCGCAGAACCCTGCGCGCCCGCTCGCGGGCTGCTTCGGCACCACGCTTGAGCGTTGCCTTCAGGGCATCTTCATCGGAGCGGATGGTCCCGTAGCGCTCGCGCACCGGACGTAGGAACGTAACGATCGCCTGCCCCACGGCTTCCTTGAACTCGGCATATCCCAGGCCGGCAAACTCGTTCTCGATCTCCTGCATGGTCTTGCCGGTAGTGATCGAGTAGAGCGTCATGAGGTTTGCCACGCCCGGACGTTTCTCGTCAAACACAATGGTTGTTCCCGAGTCCGTCACAGCGCGCTTGACCTTGCCGAGGATGACTTCGTCGGAGTCGACCATGAAGATCGTTGCCCGCTCGTTCGGATCGGACTTCGACATCTTCTTCTCCGGCTCCTGCAAGGACATGATCTTAGCGCCCACCTTCGGGATGAAGGGCTCGGGCACGGTGAACGTTGGCGAATAATGAAAGTTGAAACGCTCGGCAAGATTTCGCGTCAACTCAAGATGCTGACGCTGATCCTCACCAACCGGCACCAGATCAGCGTTGTAGAGCAGGATGTCGGCCGCCATCAGGATCGGATACGTGAACAGTCCAACGTTCACATTGTCGGCATGCATGGCGCTCTTGTCCTTGAACTGCGTCATGCGCGAGCACTCACCGAAACCCGTCATGCACGTCAGCACCCAGGCCAGCTGCGTATGCTCGGGCACGTGTGACTGCACAAAGAGCGTGGAGACGTCCGGATCGATGCCGGCTGCCATATACATGGCAGCCACATCCAGCGTACGCTTGCGCAACTTGGCCGGCTCCTGCCTCACCGTGATGGCATGCAGATCCACCACGCAGAACAGCGAGTCGTATTCGTGCTGAAGTTCGACCCAGTTGCGCAGTGCCCCGCAGTATTGACCGATCGTGAGGTCATTCGTCGGCTGCATGCCGGAAAGGATGACCTTTTTTTGCTGTTGACCCTCTGACATGGGCGCCAAAATACCCACGGTAGCATTCATTGACGCATTTTTGCGTCATGCATCCGGCCAGCGTGACCATTCATTGTGTCCTGTCAGTTCTGTGCATCGTGCTGATGTTCCTTCCGGCACATGCACAGCAGGAGGCAGACCTTGCCGACGCGGACGCCGGCAGCGGCTACAGCGTGATCGGCCTGCACCGCGCGTGGCAGCCGGACGAGGGATACCGACCCAACACCGGGCTCTACTTCGATGTACTCGGACGTCAAAGCGACAGTCCCATGGCTGTGAGCTTTATGGGGCTCTTCACCGGCGTCGGTGAACGCAACATCGCAGCCATCATGGCGGGTCCGCACTACACCTTCGTGGGCAGCCCAACCTTTGGATTGTTTGCCGCAGCGAATCTTGGATTCACCGTCGGATCCAAGACCGGCACTCTTGCCTTTGATGTGTTTGCCGATCCGACGTTGACGGTGGGCTTTGCCGGCATCGTGCGCCTGGGTGGCACGATCCCGATCACGCGTGATGTGTTACTGAGTCTTAGCGCCGCGCAGAGCTGGTTCAGCAATGAGCGGGGTGCCACGCCCCCTGCCGTGCAGGTCGGACTGAGTCTGGGAGGCGGACAATGAGCGAGCCGTCGCAGGGCGCCGCCGACCTTGGCTTTGGCTCGTATCGTGTGGGTCTGGCCGATCCGGAGCATGAGAATGCGCTCAGGATGGCGCTTGATGAGGGGGTGGTGTGTATCGACACGAGCTCCAACTACGGCGATGGGAAAAGTGAAGAGCTCATCGGCCGCGTGCTGAGCGCTCGCTCTGCCCCCCTGCGGCTTATCACCAAGGTCGGCTACGTGCAGGGTCAGCTCCTCGACCAGCTCAAGGCCATGGAGGCGATGTCCGACGAGCCCCCTGATATCGTCAAGCTCGGCGACTCGCTCTGGCACTGCATCCATCCGGAGTTTCTCGAGCTGGTTGTCGAGGCGTCCATGCAGCGCCTCTTCCCTGCCGGACGTCCCACGTCGGGCCTGGAACTGGTTGTGCTGCTGCACAACCCTGAGTACTTTCTGCAGCATGCGCAGCAGCAGGGAACCGATCTAGCAACGGCCCGACATTTCCTATACCACCGCCTTCGCATGGCCTTTGGCTGGCTGGAAAGTGAAGCACGAAGGGGGCGCATCAGCTCCTACGGCGTCTCATCGAACACGTTTGCCTCGCCCCCTGAGGCGTTCGACTTCGTGTCACTGGAAGAGTGCGTGCGTGCGGCACACGATGCGATTGACGGACGTCATCACTTTGGCGTTGCACAGATGCCGATGAACCTTATCGAACACTTCCCGGCCACGGTTCTCAATCAGGATGGTGGACGCTGCACAACGCTGGAGCGGGCTCAGGAGCTAGGGATCAGGGTTCTGATCAACCGGCCGTTGAATGCCATTGTTGACCGTGATCTGATCCGCCTTGTTTCGCATCAGATGCCGTCGCACATCGTGCATCCCTCCGACGTCGAGCGTCGCATTCACGAGCTGGAAGTTGTCGAGCACGACCTTGCCAACGCCCTTCTTGCCGAGAGCGGCGGCGGCAACGATGAACGTCAGCGAGAGCTGGTGGGCGAGGCCTACCGCGTTGCCGGTGCCCTATGTCAGGCCTGGTCAGGCTTTCAGGGTCTGATCCACTGGCGCGACGTGCGCCGGCAGTATCTCGATCCGCGGCTCGAGGCCGCCGCCATGCTCTCGGAGCGCTCCGAGCGCATGAGCGATCACCTTGCCTACATCAGCGACGTGGTGCGCGTGCTGGACGACCTCGACGTGCTCTATGCGCGCGACGAAAACGCGTCGCTCGAAGAGCTGCGTCATTCCATGACGTCGATCTTCGCACTCGACCCGGAAACGCCGCTCCAGCACGTTGCCCTGCACGCGCTGCGCTGCACTGCAGGCGTCGGCACCGTACTGGTAGGCATGCGCCGCACGGACTACGTTGCAGATGTCCTGCAGGTGCTGGACCTTCCACAGGCCCGCTACGACCGCGATACATGGAACCGCGCGGCCGAAGAACTACGACGACTTTCCGAGGAACCTTCATGACGTCACATCCGATCCTGATCGCCCCTTCGCTGCTTGCGGCGGACCTTCTCAACATCGAGCGCGATGTTCGCCAGTGTGAGGGGGCTGGCGCTGACGTCCTGCACGTTGATGTGATGGACGGACACTTCGTTCCGCCGATCACGTTTGGTCCGGCCTTCGTCGAGCGCCTGCGCACGATCACCACCATGCCCCTTGACGTGCATCTGATGGTGAGCAACCCGGACCATCAGGTAGAGCAATTCGCCGCTGCCGGTGCCCACTGGATCAGCGTCCACGCCGAAGTAACCCCGCACCTGCACCGTACACTGCACCGCATAAAAGCCCTCGGCTGCAAGTCAGGTGTTGTCCTGAACCCTGCCACGCCCCTTGAGTATGCCTTCGAAGCTGCCGGCGATGCCGACTTCATCCTCCTTATGAGCGTCAACCCCGGCTACGGCGGTCAGGCTTTTATCCCATCGTTCCTCGGCCGCTGCGAGCGCCTTCGCTCCTGGCTCGATTCCAACGGCCTCTCCCACGTCCAGATCGAAGTCGACGGCGGCATCAAAACCGACAACGCCCGTCAGGTCATCGACGCCGGTGCGAATGTGCTGGTCTCGGGTAGTGGCGTGTTTGGAGGGAACATTCAAGAGAGAGTGGCGGAGTTACGGATGTGCTGAGGTACTGGGTACTGGGTACTGGGTACTGGGTACTGGGTACGTTTCAGTCGGCCAGGCCACTTGGACCAATTGGACCAACTGGACCAACTGGACCAACTGGACCAACTGGACCAACTGGACCAACTGGACCTGCTGCATGACCTGGCACGAGGCTACATGCGGCGCTGATTGCGCCGCACATTGTAGAGGCGCTCCGTAAAGCCCCCTTCCTTTTCAAACTGCTCAGCCAGCTGGCGTATCTGCTTGTCAAGCAGGTAGCAGGCCACACTTATCAGAACAATGGCGGCATTGGCGGCCGTTTCGGCGTAGTCCGGAGGTGCGGCATCGGAGCCTTTCAGTGCACGGGTGGTGTCGCGCACCCAGCATACCACCTGGTCTGCTGTAGTGCATCTGCGTGCAACCAGGTGAGCTCCACGAGGGTCGTGTCTGTCCCAAATGGGCATGCCGCGCTGACGCAGAAAATCCTCGTAGTCCAGACGAAGTTCTTCGAGACTCGCCCGTGCCACGTTGGTGAGCTTCAGCTCGAACTTCTTGGATGTTCCGGAAGCCTGACTGCCTTCGGCAATATTCTGAACGCCGGAGCGGGCAGCCTGCACCATCTGATCATGCGTGCGACTTCGGCGGTCAATGTAGCGGTTGCAGAATCGCACTGTGACGTCATAGACCAGTTGCGACACCGTAAAGCTTTTCAGCTGACGGTATCCGCCATACGAGGGTAAAAGAGAACCGGACATGAATCTGCTCCGAAGATGTGAAACGATTGTTTCTTCTTCGTGCAGACTCCGAACCCCTACGTGACACACCTCACACCTCACACCTCACACCTCACACCTCACACCTCACACCTATAACTTGCCCGCAGCGCGCGCGATCTCCAGATTGCGCTTGGCGTTCTCATCAGTGGGGTTGAGCTCCAGGGACCTGGAAAAGGCCTTGTACGCGGCGGCGTGGTTGCCGAGCTGACCGTTGGCGATACCCATCAGGTTGTGATATGCGGCCATGTTCTGACACAGCCCGGACATGGCCTCGCCATAGCGCAGGACATCCTGCAGGCGGTTGGCATTGAGGCATGATTCCAGCAGTGCGAGGGCGACATTCGGATCGTTTGGGGCGAGCGTTCGAGCCTTTGCAAAGTCCGCTACGGCAGAGTCGTACTGGTTCACCTGCGCATGGCAGGAGCCCCGTGCACGGTACACTTCCATGTCATCACCGCCAAGACCCAGCGCTTTCGTAAACTTTGATATGGCCTCGGCCGGACGCTTCATGCGCAGTAGAAGAGCCCCGTACCCTTTGTATGTATACGCCTTATCGGTACCAATGCTTTCGAGGTAGGCGTAATCGCGCTCGGCACGCTCATATTCCCCACGCTCCATGTAATAGAGCGCGCGGTTGTTGTAGGCGTGGTGCATCGGACGTCCTTCGGACTTCGCAAGCACGTCCTCAAAGAGCACGCCGGAGTTCTGCCACACGTCGATGCGTGCATTGCTCAGAACGGCAAAGTAGCCCGATGCGAGCGCCACAACGGCGAGAGCGATGAAAGGGGCTCTAACGTTGCCAAGCAGACGTTCGGTGGCCATGCCCACAATGATGAACAGGCCGAGGTACGGCACGTATGTGTACCTGTCGGCTATCACGGCACCGCCAACGGAGATCAGCTGCAGCACAACAGAGATGGTCACCACGAAGAACGCCATGCCAAAGAACATCGTGGTGGTGATCTCCGAGCGCTTCTTCCAGTACAGCCAGATGATAGCACCGATCATCAGGGCGCCAGCCACGGCATACGGGTAGACGATCGTCTCCGGATCACCATTGCTGGATGGATACGGATAGAACGCAGAGAGATTGAAAGGGGCAAACAGACGCAGGATGTACTGCGTGATGCCGTACAATGCAAAGAGCGCCCGCTCCGGTAGAGTGTAGTACGTGACATCAACCAGACCTGATCCGGTGGCCGACTGCACCTGCAACGTAAGCAGACCGAAGATGACCGAAACGATAAAGAACGGTACTTTCTCAAGGGCCGTGCGGACCGAGAGCGTTCTTTTCTCGAACACATCCAGCAGCACCAGCACCACCGGCAGCGTCACGGCCATCGGCTTGGCGTAACACGAGGCCACGAACGACGCAAACGCGGCCACCAGCCACGTCCACGAGCCCCCTCGCAGATACCGGACGTATCCGATCAGCGAAGCAAGGTAGAACGCCGTATACAGCACATCCTTGCGTTCGGCCAGCCAGGCCACACTTTCGACGTGCATCGGATGCAGTCCAAAGAGCGCCGCACACAAGACCGGCATCAGCAGGCTGCTGCGAAAGAGCAGGCCGATGAGAATGAATACCAGCGCCGTATTGAGCAGGTGCAGCGCCAGCGTGGTCTGCATGAACGCCTGCATCTTGCCATCACCCCGCTGGTAATCCCAGGCCAGCGTCAGCATCGTCAGCGGATGGTAATTGGCCGCCACGCGCGACTCGGTCCGGAACATCTGCTTGATGGTTGCCGCATCCAGGGACCGCACAAGGGGCTGCTCGGTGACGTACGCCGGATCGTCCCAGTTCGTGAACTCCTTCGCCCCATCAAACACCGGCAGATACGTAACGAATGTGGCCAGCAGGATCACCGCCAGCGTCAGCCACCTCCAAGTTGCCGACACTGCATATGCATCCGCCACCACCTGCCGCGCCCGCTCCTGTGCGCCCTGCTGCGCCTGCCGTTTATCTGACCTGTTCTTTGCCATAGGTTCAGCTCCCCCGTGCTGGGGCGAAGATAAAACAGGTTTGAGGTTTGAGGTCCCTCGTCGCCTGCGGCTCCTCGGGATGACGCAGGCGCACGTATATCGCCTAGGTGAGGTCCCTCGTCGCCTGCGGCTCCTCGGGATGACGCAGGCGACGAAGGACCTCACGTTGCGCTTCGCGCAATTACAGAGTTACAGAGGTACGGAATTACGGGGGGCAAAATTGTCATTCTGTAATCGGTCATCCGTCATCGGTTTTCTTTACACGTCACGCTTGATATGTAAAGAAAACGTGATTTTCTTTATACGTCAGAGTCGATATAGAAAGAAATGAGCATAATTTTGACAGATGAAAGCACCAATGAATCATCTACCGCTTGGAGATGAGGTAGATCTGGAATCACCGGAGGTCCTACGTCAGGCTGCAAGGTCTCATAGGGCACTTGCAGAGCTGAAGGGGGCTTTGCGGGCGATACCCAACGCAGAGATACTGATAAGCACCATATCGATCCAAGAGGCACGGGATTCATCGACGATTGAGAACATTGTTACCACGCAGGATGAGGTGTACCGCAGTGCCGAAGATGATACAGAGCAGGCCACGCCTGCCGCCAAGGAGGTCCATCGATACGTTCGAGCGCTGAAGCAGGGATTTGCGCTGATCGAACAGAATGGATTTCTCCGAATCTCCGACATCATGGCAATTCATGAGACGCTGTGCAGAACAGACACCGGATTTCGAAAACTGCCGGGTACGGTTCTGAGAAACTCCGTTACGCAGGAAGTGGTATATGAGCCCCCTCAGGATCCGCGAGAAATCGAACGTCTGATGGACAACTTTCTGGAGTGGTTTCACGCAACCCAACAATGGGGTATCGACCCACTCGTGCAGATGGCGGTGCTACACTATCAGTTTGAGAGCATTCATCCCTTTTACGATGGCAATGGCCGAACGGGGCGCATTCTGAACCTGCTACACCTGATCCGGAACGAGCTCCTAAGCGTTCCGGTACTTTATCTCAGCCGAGCCATTGTCCGCAACAAGGCAGACTATTACCGACATCTGCAAGGAGTGCGCGAGGAAGCAGGATGGGAACCATGGATCCTCTACATGCTGCAAGCCGTTGAATCAACAGCGCAACAGACGCTCACGACGGTCAACGCTATCACTGAGCTCATGCACCAAACCAAGCACCGCCTCCGCAGCGAGCATCCACGTGTCTACAGTCAGGAACTTCTGGCCAATCTGTTTCGCCACCCCTACACCAAGATCGATCACATCATGCGTGATTGTTCTGTGTCACGTCCAACAGCCATGAAGTATCTGTCGACGCTCGAAAGCGTGGGCATCCTTCGGAAGGAAAAGGTCGGCCGAATCAACTTCTACGTACACGAACAACTCCTGCGCATTCTGCTGTGAGCGCTCCGTGAAGGTGTGAGGTGTGAGGTTTCGGGTGTGAGGTGGTAGCGCGCATATCGCCCAGGTGAGGTCCCTCGTCGCTGCGCTCCTCGGGATGACGCAGCGCACGCATATCGCCCAGGTGAGGTCCTTCGTCGCTGCGCTCCTCGGGATGACGCAGGCGACGAAGGACCTCACGTTGCGCTTCGCGCAATTACAGAGTTACAGTGGTACGGAATTACGGGGGGCAAAATTGTCATTCTGTCATCGGTCATTTCGTCATTGCGCCAAGCGCCGGCGTCACGTTTCATAGCCGTTCTCGCACGTAGGTGTCATGAAGACACCTTTCATCATCATCATTGCCGGTCCCAACGGCGTTGGGAAGTCGACGTTCGCGAAATGGTATCTGAAAGACATTGAAGAATGCTCGATGATCGTTGACCCTGATGCGATCGCACGAGACATTCGTGATGTTCCGGAATCAGAACGAAACATTGCCGCGGGACGCTTGGCTATCGAGATCATCGACGAACTGCTCCGCAGCAAAGCGTCGTTTGCAATTGAAACGACACTCTCGGGCAAAACGCTTGCTTCAACGCTTGCGCGCGCCCGCGATGCCGGCTATTATATTGCCGTGCGGCTGCTCTGGGTGCCGTCCGTCCGTATCACGTCAGAACGAGTTCGTCGTCGCTGGTTAGGGGGCGGTCACAACATTCCACTCGAGGATCAGCTGCGTCGGTTTGATCGCTGTAACATTAACTTCTTCACAATCTATAGGGGCATATGTCATGATTGGATTTTATACCTCGGAATTGACGAAGGCAATGAATCGATCGCCTCAGGAAAAGGTGGACTTCTATAGAGCACAGCTCGAATCTGGTGATAGAGAGCAACAGAGGTCTGCCGCTGCTGCTATTCGTGCCAGCTACGACGTTCGAGACCAGTACCGGCGCTCGGGGCAAAAGCTTGTGGTCATGATCGACGGCAACGTCCGCCACGTCGATCCAGACTCACCTGAGCTAGCGGATTTCACACCGCTGATACCCCTCGTAAAGAAGCTCTTTCCACTTGCCCCGCACGAAGAACCACCTGGGTTTGAGGTCTGAGGTTTCGGGTTTCAGGTTTCAGGTTTCAGGTTTCGGGTTTCGGGTGTGAGGTTTCGGGTTTCGGGTGTGAGGTTGTAGCGCATATCGCCCAGGTGAGGTCCCTCGTCGCTGCGCTCCTCGGGATGACGCAGGCGACGAAGGACCTCACGTTGCGCTTCGCGCAATTACAGAGTTACAGAGGTACGGAGTTACGGGGGGCAAAATTGTCATTCTGTAATCGGTCATTTCGTCATTGCGCCAAGCGCTGAGTCATCCTGAGGAGCCGCAGGCGACGAAGGACCTGCCCGTGCGTACGCGTCAAAATCATAGATTTGACGCCATCACCGGGGGGGGAACACATTCATGAGCAAGAAGCAGAACGAGGGTGCGCCGAAAACGGGTGGAGAGACGCCGGCGGCGGACGTTTTATCGGGGTTTGTAGAGCAGTTTGAATCGCTTTCAGCGGTGAAGGCCGTTGGCGTGGTGCTTGCGCTTGCAGTGGCGATGATCGCCTATATCTACAACGACTTTCTCTTCGGCGATTCGGTGCTTCTCTACACGGACATCGGAAGCGACGCCGTTAACATCTTCTATCCGCTGTGGTACCAGCAGGCCAAACTCTGGGCTGAGCATGGGGCTCTGCATGGCTTTTCACTCGAGACTGTCATGGGCATGCCCACGGCGATCAGCCCGTGGGATCCGTTCGGGTGGATCGTCATCCTTGGTGGACCCGAATCAATCCCCCAGCGCGTGGTCTATGCCGAGATCCTGAAGTCGCTCCTCATCGCGGTCTTCGCCTTCTTCACCTTCCGGTTGATGAACCTCCGGAACATTACCTCGGCCATCGGCGCACTGTGCTTTGCCTTTTCTGGCTACGTGGCCCTTGGTGCGGCCGCGTGGTACGTGCACTCGTCGGAGGTGGTCTTCATTGCCATGGCGCTGTGGGCGGCGGAATACGCGCTCAACCAGAAGCGCTTCTGGTATGCCGTTGCACCGCTGACGTTTGCCTTGATAGCCCAGAATGGCGGCTACCTGACGATCTACCTCACGGCGGCGATCGTCGTATATGTCCTTATCCGCACCCTGCAGCAGGAGGAGCCCCTTGCTACTCTGCGTCGTGCCGGCATGACCATTGGCACTCTGGCCGTTGGCCTGCTGATCTCCTACTCGGCCATCAGCGGCGTCATCACGTCTCTGACCCAGTCGGGTCGGGCCGAAGCTCTCAAAACCGTCGAAGGGGGCTTGATGAGTCTGAAGAAGGAGCGCCCCCTGACGCAGCTGGCTGACCGGACGGAGCTGACCAAGGTGGTGCAGCGGGCGTATTCAACCAACGCGCTTGGCGTTGGCGATACCTACAGGGGCTCCACCAACGGCGGCGACAACTACCTGGAGGGTCCGCTGCTGTATTACGGTCTGCCCATGCTGCTCTTCTTCCCGCTCTACGGTCTTGGCCGCAGCCGTCGGGAAAAGCTCGTCTGGGGCGCCATGCTGGCAGCCGTGCTCATGATGCTCATCTTCCCGTGGTTCCGGTATGCCTTCTGGGGCTTTAAGCTGGATTACTTCCGCGAGTTCACGATGCTCATCGGCGCGTTCCTGCTCGTGCTGGCCATGCGCGGACTCGACGGACTGGTGAGCACGCGCTCGAATGCGCAGCGTATCTGGGTGCCGGTAGCGGCCCTAGCGATGCTGCTGCTGCCGTTTGTGTTAGCCAAGCCGGCAGCACTCATCGACGCGTCGCAGCGCACCACGTCAGTTGTGCTTCTGCTCGGCATGGGCGGCATGGCCACGGCCTACGTGCTCACGCAGCGCAAGGCGTTGCTGATTGGTCTGCTTGCGCTGACGATGGTGGACCTTTCGCTCAATGCCAATACCACCATCACAAAGCGTTCTCTTCTTACCACGTCGGATATCCGCAGTGGCAAACTCTTCGGGGATGCATCCATGCAGGCGCTGCAGTGGATCCGCCAGCAGGACTCGGACCTCCACCGCGTGGTCAAATTCAACCAGTCGGGTCCGGCCATCCACGCCAGCCTCAACGACGCCATGGTGCAGGAGTTCAACGGACTCATCGGCTACCTCTCCTTCCACAACAAATACTACCTGAAGTTCATGTCGGAGCTCGGCTGTGCGGATCTTACACGTCCGGACGAGGCAAAGTGGGTTGCGCGGATCATGACGCGCCCCTTCCTGGCGTCCATGCTCGGAGCGCGATACTTCATCACAAAGGGGGCTCCTTTGGGCTTCCAGCCGGAGGTGTTTCCTCTCGTGCAGACCCTGCAGGATCAGTTCATCCAGCGCTCAAACGTCACGCTTCCGCTTCTTGTCTGCTACAATGGCTACGTCACGCCCGAGCAGTTCCGTCAGCTTCCGTCCGGACGTCAGGACTACATGCTGTTTTCATCGGTCGTGCTCGATGCGCCCGCTGCATCGGAGTCGGGAATAGCCCCTTACAACCTTGCCGCCGACACGGTGGTGAATGTTGTACCGGCCGACTTCGTGCGCGCGGCCGAGCAACGCCGCGCGGCCATGCAGGTAAAGGCCACCACCACCGCTACCGGTCTTACGGCCGAAGTCAACGCCGCCCAGCCCGGCGTGGCAGTCATCTCCGTGCCGTACGACCCTGCCCTCAGCGTGACCATTGATGGCGTGCCGGCCAAGACATTCGTCGCCAACTTCGGATTTGTTGGTGTGAAGATCTCAGGGGGCAAGCACGCCCTGGCGCTGACGATGCCGTAACTTTGACGGTCAACAGGGGAAAACGATGAACGGGAACGAGCTCTTTGTGCTGGTGCTGGCCACGGCCATGCTCGCAGCGCTGGCTTATCGCACAACAGGCACGATCGGGCGGACAGTTGTATCAACACTGATGCTGGTGCCGATGCTGTTTCTCGCCATAGAGGGGGCTACGCAGTTCCTGACGTGCGACGAGACCTACATGGTGCTGGAGCTCGAGGACGTGCGCAGCAGCAACTTCCGTCAGTGGAACATGGGCGGATATCGCACGTCGATCCTTCTAACGGGCACGATCTTTTCGGCGCTCAAAGGGATCATCCTTGGCAGCGCACTCACGGCTGCCGAGCTGCATGGACTGACGAAGTCGATCCACTGGCTTGTGGGTTTCACGGTGCTGCTGATGATCCACGAGTCCCTTCGCCGCTTCTTTGTGCCCAAGGACCGTCAGCCGCTGTTCTTTGTGCTCTTCTTTGCCGTGGCACTGTTGCTGCCGACCAACATCCTGGCCTTCAAGGTGGCCAATTACGACCTGCTGTCGATGATGCTGGGCATGCTGTGTTTCACGCTGACCCTTGGAGCGGTCACCGCACGCAACCTTCCGTCAGCCATTGCAGCCGTCATCGCCGGCTCGCTTGCCTCGCAGGAGAAGATCATCGCCTCGCCCTTTCTGGCGCTCGCCTCGGTTGCGGCCGTCTTCATTGCCGCAACCTGGCCCACGCGCCTTCTGCCGGGTCGGGGCACGCCCCCTGACGCAGAGCCGCTCTCGGGCGTGCCCTGGGGCAGCGTGCTGGCTGCATCCGGTTCGGTCCTGGCTGCCACGCTTGTGCCCGTGATGCTCGCCTGGTCGGTGGTCAACGGTATCCATGGTGGACTCAAGTTCAATCTCGCTCGGGCCGTTGCGCCGCTCACCGGATATGTCTCCGTAGCGAGCGATGTGGCATCGAATTCCTCGGGTATGTTCTGGGGCATCAGTTTAGGCCTCATCGTGGCGGGCATTGTGTTCTCGTTTCTCTACCGCGTTCTGCGCAAGCGCATCGGCCTCGGTGGTGACGGCTCGCGTCTTGCCATGGCCGCGTCGATCACGGTTCTTCTCTTAGTTGCCGTGGGCATCTACGGCACCTATGCCTATGCCGTGTATGTGCACCCGTATTACCCTACTCCGAGCGGCATCTACCTGCCCACGAAGTCATTCAACGATGCAACGGCGCACTACATGCAGCCGACGTTTGCCTCGCACCTGACGGCCGGCGTAACGATGTCCTACAGCGTGATCGCCAATGGTCTGCCGAGTGCTTTCTGGCTGCTTCTGCTGACTGCTGTTGCGGCGGGTCTTGCGGTGCGTCGCCCCCTTCACGTGCCTGCTGCCTGGTCGGCCGCAGCAATGTTCGTGCTACTGTTTCCGCTTGCCTACGCCGTGACGCAGACGCCATTCGGTTCGAGGTACCTCAACCTCTTCCTCTTCGTCATTGCCGTCTTCGTTGTGTTTGCCGCCACCGGCCTGGCATCGCTTCTACGGAGTCAACTCAGCTATGCAGCGGCCGCAGCGTTTCTGCTCCTTGTTGCCGGCGAGCTTTCTCTGTTCCGTCCAGTTGTCGGATCGTTCACACCCGTATGGAACAAACCCGACGCGGAGTTTGCCACAAAGCCCCTCTATGGCAAGCTGCAGACGGGCTTCTGGGCCGGATGGGGCGAGGAGAACTACCTTGCCGGCAGGATCATTGCCGAGAAGTACCGTCAACCCGGACAGAGCATCCGCATTCTGTGCAGCTACCCTGGTGACTGGCTCTCGAAGGATCCGACCATTTCGTTTGTGCCCTACAACCAGCTGGTGCGCGCCACCTCATCAACCGACTTCTACGTGATCTCCCGTCAGGCCGCATACCAGCTCCGCTATCCGTTCCCGCACGGACAGAAGCCGCTGTTCACCATCGACTACGGAGGTGCCACCATGGCCTGGGTGTTCCGCGGAGATCAGCTCAGCAATACCATCATGTTCGTGTCACCCGAACGCGACGGCGGCTACCTGACGGAGGTTTCCGAGCGCCGGGCCGGCGCCAATGACCTGGCCAACCCTCAAAGGTCCACACTCACCGTCTACGAAAACGGAAAACCGCTGGGTCCACCCCACGCCCCCTTCGACGATATCCGTAAACTTGGCAGGGGGCGATTCAACCACTGGGAAAACCTCGTTTTCTTCACCACCAGCGACAACTCCGATCCCCGCACCAACGGGCGAACCTACGAGGTGCGGTGATGAGGGGTCAGGGAGGGAATTCAGGAGCCTCAATCGTAGATTAGCAGCTGATGAAAGTCCCTTTCAATGTTCCCTACCTCACAGGCAAGGAACTCGATTACATTGCCGAGGCAGCAAAGTCGCACAAGCTGTCAGGCAACGGAATGTTCACGCAGCGCTGTCAGACATATCTTGAGCAGAGATATGGGTTTGGCAAGTGCCTCCTAACGACGAGCTGCACTGATGCTCTCGAAATGGCTGCGATTCTCGCAAACATCGGGCCTGGCGATGAAGTCATTGTGCCCAGTTTTACGTTTGTCTCAACCGCATTGGCGTTCGTCAGGCAGGGAGCGAAGATCATTTTTGCTGACTCCGAAGCTACAACTCCCAATATTGATGCCAGCAGAATCGAAGAGCTGATCACCGATCGCACGAAAGCAATCGTACCTGTGCATTATGCCGGAGTTGCTTGCGATATGGATGCGATCATGGATATCGCAACGCGACATGGATTGTGCGTCATTGAGGACGCGGCCCAGGCCATCGACAGTTTTCATATCAGCAAAGACGGCACTCGCCGAGCACTTGGAAGTATCGGACACTTCGGCGCTTTCTCATTCCACGAAACCAAAAACATCATATCTGGCGAAGGTGGGATGCTTGCCATCAATGACGCCAAGTACTTTGAGCGCGCAGAGATCATCTGGGAGAAGGGGACCAACCGATCACGGTTCTTCAGAGGTGAGATCGACAAGTACGGTTGGGTGGATACAGGCAGTTCTTTCCTGCCATCGGAGATAACTGCAGCGTTTCTCTGGGCTCAGCTTGAGGAGATTGACTCGATTCAACTGAGCAGGCTCTCTCTATGGAATCGATATCGCGAGAAGCTTGACTTCTTTGCGTCAAATGGCGACAGATCTTTACCCGTTTTACCAGAGTACGCAACTAACAATGCACACATTTTTTATTTGGTTTGTGACAGCGAAGTCCACCGGAGTGCACTGATCGACTCACTAAAGGACAAAGGTTTTGGAGCAGTTTTTCATTACCAGGCTCTGCATGCGAGCGAGTTTCATCGGAATACTCACGGCCTGACCGGTGTTTTAGCGGGTATGGCAAATGCAGATAAGTTTTCGGAGCGCCTGGTACGACTTCCTCTCTTCGTTGAGTTGACGACCGAACATGTTGATTTGATTGCGGACGTGCTCGGCGAATAAGATGTCTTCCAAACAGACCATGCAGCGGAAACGTGTACTCATCGTAATCGATGCTATGAGCGTAGGCGGTTCGCAAGAGTGGATTGTGAACTTTTGCCGCGAAATGCAGGATGTAGATATCCTCATTTTGTCAGTGTTCGGAGAAAACGCATACGCTGAAAAGCTCGAAAACCTGACTAACGTTTCAATACGACACCTGTCTTCGGCGAAAGGTACGAATCGCCACAAACTCGTTTTCTTTCTTCCTTACGTGTTAATCAGATTTCTATCGATGAGAGATTATCTACAGGTATCATTCGACTGGGTTAACGTTCGACTTCCATTAGCAATGTTACTATGGAGCATCAGTGGCTTGGCCCGAGTGACGAATTGCCATTACAATGTGGACTGTGACGTTCGACAGCTATACTGGTACGAGCGAGTCGCTTACAAGCACTTTCTCTCAAGATTTCGCTCAGTTTCAATCGTATCGAGCGTTAGGTCAGGATATTCATTTACGGGGATCGCTGCTGATGATCTTCTTGAGGACCCAACCTTCGTCACCACACGCACATCAACAACTGCTGTCGTCTACAAACACCATTACAATTTGTTGTTTGTCGCCAGACTTGTTAGACAAAAAGGAATCGATATCGCCCTACGGATAATAAAGGAGATTAGTCGCTCTCAAGGTAAGATGTTTCATCTGCATGTTTTTGGAGATGGCCCAGATCGCAAGAAAGCAGAAGAGTTTTGCTCTGACATGGGAATTGAATGCGTGAGCTTCTATGGATTTGCGACAAACATCTCAGACTACATCCCAAACTCGGTGGGTTTACTAAAAACCTCCATAGGAGAACCAGTCAACTCAATTGCGCGTGAGTTCATGCTCGCGGGCCGAAGAGTATTCACAACCATTGAGGTCGATGATGATGAGTACCTCGCGAACTCCGGACTGATTGTTCCAATTGACAGAGACAGGATTGAGGATTCGGCCAGAATCATCACTGAGGTCATACATGAAGACCCGCAGCACCCTGCAAGACTCACTATACTCAAGCAAATTGCAAGCGCCGAGTTCTCTAACACGAGGGCTAGGGATTACTTTTACAATCTAATCAACTCAAACGGCGGATAGGCAAGATGAGTTGGTTCTCACACAACCACCATCAGTCAATTTCCGGAAAGGTTCTTCCTCATGAAGATAAATCATCAAACACCTGCTGTAATTGCTGAATGCACCTACCTACTTGATACTGTCGGCTATTGTGTGCTACCCAGTTACCTGGACGATGAGTATTGTGATTTTTTATCGCAGCGATTGGAGTATGCGATTGGCAAGTATTCCCCGATCGAGGGTGTTGAACGGTCCGCGCAGGATCGCTACCATTTACATGACCTTCTGTGCAGGGATTTAGCCTTCGCCAAGCTACTTGAGGATAGAAATCTCGATGCACTTCTAGCTCCCCATCTTGGTCCATACTGGATTTTATACGCGTTCACCTCATCTTCATTGCCACCGCATGGCGAAAACTATGGCAGCAGAATCCATGTTGATTCACCTCGACTGATACAAGGATATCCCACAAACATGGGTGTAATTTGGACATTAACAGAGTTCACATCTGCCAATGGCGGCACACAGTTACTTCCGGCGTCACATCACTCAGAAGCTGTGCCCGATAGTGTTTTTTTTGAGCGCAACTCAATAACACTTGAGTGTCCACGGGGTAGTCTTGTACTGTTCAATGCTCGTGTATTTCACCGTGCAGGTAGCAACAGCACTGACCAATTCCGCCATTCGTTAACTATGAATGCCTGCAGATCATACATGAAGCAGCGCATGGACTGGGTGCGGTTTATCCCAAGTGATATCAGTGATCAATTGGATAATCAGGCACGACGTATCGTGGGATTCGACACTCGAATTCCAACAACATTGGGAGAGTTTTTTGTCCCAGAGGACAAGAGGCTCTACAAATCTGGCCAGGGGTGATACCGGCTAATCGAATATTTTCCTCCTGCTGCAACAATAGGCAGATTTCTTGCTGGACACTCCTTTCCCGCATTTCCTTGCAAGTGGCAAGCTTCCGCCAATCACAAGTGGCATTCGCAAAACAATTTCGCAGATTTGTGACCGAAGCGATGTTAGGGCAGTCCCAATCAAACCAAGCGAGGGCAGTAATGAATGAGATGTACCAACAGGTGATTGAAGCCAATATCAAGCTTCACACGAGGCTAGCCAGTGAATACAACGAATGCGAGCCTCAGTACCGACCTGAGAATATTGCTCGATTGAATTCCGAGCTACATCAAGTTATTGATGCTACATCAGTGCAAAGAGTCCTCGATCTTGGTTGTGGCACGGGATTTATGATCGACATATTACGGCCAATGGTGAGACATATCACTGGAGTCGATGTGACACAGGCTATGCTCGATCGTATTGATACCACAGGTTCTACAACAATTGAGCTGATCCTAAGTGACACGGGCAGTGTCGCAGTTGAAGAGGATTCTTACGATCTAGCGACAGCACATTCGTTCCTTCACCATTTGTTTGATATCAGACCCACACTGCAAACAGCCTATAGTGCTCTCAAGCCCGGGGGCGTATTCTACAGTGAACTAGACCCAAACTATTACTTCTGGGAAGGCATTCATGGCCTAAGTGGGCAAGATTCGATGAGTGATCTAGTTCGTCGAGAATACAATTCGGTAGCCTCGAGAGACAGCGAAATTGAATCAGAGTTCGGTGTCGAAAAGGACGTTTTCAACATGGCCGAATATGGCAAGAACATAGCGGGTGGATTTAAGGAGGAATTTCTCAGCTCGTGCCTTTATGAAGCTGGCTTTTCTGCCGTTAGGATTAAGTATCACTGGTTTATTGGGCAATCTCTGTTCTACAACTCGATGGGGCTCGATTTAGAAACAGCCACGACTCAATCATCACAAATGGACTTTGTTTTACGGCAAGCACTCCCAATATCGCGTGGTTTGTACAAGTACGTTGGCTTTGAGGCAATCAAGTGAAGGTCCAGCGATAATGGTATGTTTCATCGGATATGGTGTCTTGGGAAAACAGGTTGCAAAGCTAGCTGGAATCGACGATCGTACTCGCCCGATAATTGCGTTTGATGATTTCGCAATGTCAAGACACCTAGTTACGGTCAAGCCATTTGACAACTATATAGATACAGTGCATGAAATGGAGTATGCGTACATCGGTATCGGTTATAAACATTTGAGTTTACGTCATTCGATTTTAGCGTCCGTCTTGAAGCTTGGAGTAAGCGCGCCTCCGGTTGTGCATGCAAGCTGTTCAGTGGCAGACACGATAGTATTGGGTGCGGCCTCTTACATCTACGCTGGTTCGATTATAGATGATGATGTTGTTATTCAGAATGGAGCAATAGTAAACAATGGGGTCATAGTATCGCATGACTCAGTTTTAGGAGGATGTAGCTTCCTAGCGCCGGGAGTCGTCGTCTGTGGCAACGTTAAAATTGGACAACGAACCTTTATCGGAGCCGGCAGCATCATTTCAAACGGTGTTGTTGTTGGCGATGATGTCATCATAGGGGCGGGCACAATTGTTTCCAAAGATGTCCCAAACAACACGACTGTTGTCGGTAATCCAATGCGTTTTTTGACGAGCTCACTTCTGATCAGGTAGCTCTTTCACCATCATGCGTGTAGCCGTCCTTCAATCAAACTACCTCCCTTGGAGAGGATATTTCGATATTATTAGTCGAAGCGACGTTTTTGTTTTCTACGATGATGTAAAATTCACAAAAAATGATTGGAGGAATCGCAACATGATCATTGGCGCTGATGGTCCAATCTGGCTGACTATTCCTTGCCCGAAGGATTACAGCGTCAAGATTCATGATGTTGCGCCAATAGATCAGGTCTGGCAGATCAAGCATTGGAAGTCGATCACCCAAGAGTACAGAAAGGCACCTTTTTTCACCAGATACAGTGATTTCTTTGAAGACTTCTACTTAAAGCATGAATGGACTTCTCTCTCGGAGTTAAACCACTACCTCATCAAGTCTATAGCGACACGCTTCTACGGACTCGAATCGAGATTTTTGGATAGCCGTGATTTTCATCTTAGCGGCACGAAACAGGAACGTTTGCTTGACTTGCTAGTTCAAGTTGGTACTACGACATACATTACTGGGCCATCAGCGAGGGCCTACATCGACGAATCGATATTCAGACAGAACAACATAGAAGTTGCCTGGATGGACTACTCACGTTACCCCACCTACAGTCAACTTCATTCGCCATTCATTGGGTATGTTTCCATACTCGACTTGATTTTCAATGCCGGTGCGGACAGAAGATTGATTTCGCCCTCACTTGAATGATATACTCAAGAGTGTCGCTGATAGCTTACTCTATGATTTTGAATTTAGCGTACCTCTTTTTCTTCTTTGATCAATTAGAATGAATACTCCTCCAGTGGCCACCATCACCAACACTAATGGATACCATAAGCTTGCCATAGTGACAGCATGCTGCTTTGAAACACCGAACATCATCAAAACAGCGACTTGGGCAACTTCTTTTACTCCTATCCCGCCAATTCCAACTGGAACAAAGAAGGCTAACTGAGTTACAGCAGATAGGACAATAAGATCTTGAACCACGACCCTTATTGAGCAAACATGTGCTCCTAGTACTAGCATTACGACCATGATTAGTTGAAAGCTGATAGCTAGAAGTCCATTGTCAATCAACACCCGATTGGGCAGCTTCACTCGTGTGTCTATGACGACACCGATGATTTTACTCAAGATGTTCGATCCTTTACGGCCCCTGCCGGCCAAAGCCTGCTCAAGTGTTGATAGCGACTGGTGGAAGCGCTGAAGACGAATGATTGTGATGAATAAAGCAAGTATACCTACCAGTAAGAGTGATGGCATGAACAGCTGTCTAAGCTGACTAGAGGTACATAGGAGAAGGGCCGGCATACCGAATACAAGCACGGAAGCTAAACCGATCACTTTATCAACGATGAGACGTGACGTCGCCCCAGTCCAACCATCGTCTGATTTCGGAACTCCAACCAGACGGGCAGCATCTGCCGTCAGCACACTCGGAATCATAAATGCATATACGTTAGACATCAGAGTTAGTCGCAGCAAAACGCCAAACGACACATGATCCGAAAGCATGTGCCATCTCTTGGCGGAAATAATCTGACCAATGAACATGAGCATGATAGAGACACACCAGAACCAAAGTGGGACGGAGCTCATGACGACAAAGAGTTGTTCAACACTGATGTTTCGAATCAAGATAAGCACGAGTACAAGTGATACGAGAACCTTCAGACCAAACAACATTTTCGGTGGCAACTTCTTCATTCGCCCCCTGCCATCACCACCATGTTCCACAGAAACGCGCGGTTGTCGGCGGAGTTAGCGCGGTGCGACGTGATCTGTTCGGTGATGAACCGTGTGTTCATGGTGTGGTTCGACACAGCAAGTTTCGAAAGATCGATCCGACCCTCGCTCATCCACTTGCCGATGGGCACGCCGAAGCCCTTCTTGGGACGATACAGAATGTCGTGTGGGAGGTATGGCTCAAGGGCTTTCTTGAGAAGGTACTTGCTCTGACCCTTCCGGTAGCGGAATGAGGCCGGGATGCGACGCACGTGGTTCACAAAGTCTATGTCTAGAAAGGGGGCTCGCACTTCCAATGAGTTCATCATGCTGGCGCGGTCTACCTTCACCAGGATATCGTCCTGCAGATAGAGCTTCACATAGAACTCGGTCGCACGGTCGAGATAGCTATCCGATGCGCATCCCTGCCACGCTGCGACTGCCTCGCTGTACAGATCATCCAGCGCAATGGGTTCGTTGAACAGGTCCTCGATATCGGAAGGGGCCAGCGGACCCATCCAGACGGCGTTCCAGAGCGAGGGCTGGTAGCCCAGACCCCGCAGCGTGCGCTTGAGCTTGAAGTCGAGCGACATGTTACGGTGCGACACAGGCAAGCGCCGCACAAGCGACTCCACCAGCGTGTGCACGGCGCGAGGCATGATGGAATTGTACAGGCGGGCCGGACCCATCGCCTTGAACGGATCGTATCCGCAGAAGAGCTCATCAGCCCCGTCTCCACCGAGGGCAACGGTAACGTGCTGACGCGTTTCCCGGCACAGCAGGTACGTCGGCAACAGCGACGAATCGCCCATGGGTTCGTCCAGCCTGCCCAGGATGGTCGGCAGAAGATCCAGGGCGGTGTCGAGATCCAGCACCCGACGTGTGTGGTTGGTGCCGAACTTCTCGGCGATGAGTGTTGAATAGGCCGACTCATCGAAACTGGCTTCGGTAAAGCCGATGGAGAAGGTGTTGATCTTCGATCCGTCGATGAGCGTGGAAGCCAGGGCCACCAGGGCCGACGAATCGATGCCGCCACTAAGGAAGAAGCCCAGCGGAACGTCGGCGATCATACGACGCTTGATGGCCGCCGTGAGAAGTTCGATGAGCTGCTCGCCCCATACCTCTTCGGCATTGGCCGGAATGCTCTCGTAGGGCTCGATCGCAAACGACCACCACTGGTGCACCGTGTGCGACAGCGTGGCACAGTCGAGCAGCATGAAGTGTCCGCCCGGCAGCTTGTACACCCTTTCAAACATCGATGAGGGGGCGGGGATGTATCCGTAGGCAAAGTACTTCTTCAGTGCAGCGCGAGAAATGTCCATGCGTAACTGCTCGTGCTGACGTAGAGCCGTGAGCTCGCTGGCAAAGGCGAACGTTTCGCCCTGGTACGTGTAGAACAGCGGCTTCTTGCCAAACCGGTCGCGGGCGATGAAGGCCTGCCGCCGCTCGGAATCATACAGACAGAAGGCGAACATCCCGTTGAGCTTATGAAGCATGTCCGCGCCCCAGGCCTTGTATGCCTCGAGCAGGGTTTCGGTGTCGGAGTCGGCGGTGGTGAAGTGGTGACCCTTGGCCACGAGCTCTGCGCGGATCTCGCGGTGGTTGAAGATCTCACCGTTAAAGGTGATCACATACCGACGCGAGTGGTCGTGCATCGGCTGCACGCCCCCGGCAATGTCGAGGATGGAAAGGCGGCGGTGACCCA
>CALRYC010000019.1:0-39890 GCA_943372295.1 Chitinophaga pinensis | reverse complement strand
CTCCGGGATTCCGGAGCCGCCCGCGTCGTTTTCGTAGATTTGCACTCGCCACTCCCAACTTGAGCCCCACTTGCGAGGTAATTCGATGATCGACCGCATTTCGTCTATGCTGGGGTCACAAGCCCCCTACCTGCTTGAGCATTCTTGCTCGACTATTCCGAAGGAGTCGATCTACATTCCCTCGCCATCATCGGTGAGCGACATTTTCGTCGGCTCGGACCGAGGTAATCGCGTGCTCAACAACCTGCAATGGATTCATTCTACGGGTCGACTTGCAAACACCGGATACGTATCGATCCTGCCGGTTGACCAGGGAATTGAGCACAGCGCCGGCGCATCATTTGCCAAGAACCCGATCTACTTCGATCCCGCTCGCATAGTCGAGCTGGCCATCGAAGGGGGCTGTAATGCCGTAGCATCTACTTTCGGCGTACTTGGAAACGTAGCACGTCAATATGCCCACCACATTCCCTTTGTGGTCAAGATCAACCATAATGAGTTGCTTACCTTTCCGAATAAGTCCGACCAGGTCCTGTTCGGTACGGTACGTCAGGCGCATGACATGGGTGCGGCTGCTATCGGGGCAACGATCTACTTCGGATCATCCGAGAGCGGACGTCAGATCGTTGAGATCGCCCAAGCTTTTGCTCTTGCGCATGAGCTTGGCATGGCAACAATCCTCTGGTGCTATCTGCGCAATTCGGCATTTAAGTCCGACAAGGACTATCATGTCTCGGCCGACCTGACCGGACAGGCCAACCACCTTGGCGTGACAATCGGAGCGGACATCATCAAGCAGAAGCTCCCCGAGAACAATGGAGGCTTTGAGGCCATGAACATGGGCGGTTCGAGCTATGGTAAACTCGATAAGCGCATGTACAGTGAACTCTCGAGTGATCACCCTATCGACCTATGCCGCTATCAGGTTGCCAACTGCTACATGGGACGCATCGGGCTGATCAACTCAGGCGGTGCCTCCGGACAGAACGACATGGCCGAGGCCGTAGCAACGGCGGTCATAAACAAGCGTGCAGGTGGCATGGGTCTGATTTCCGGACGTAAGGCCTTTCAGCGTCCAATGGATGAAGGTGTCGAGCTTCTGCAGGCCATCCAGGATGTCTATCTCTGCCAGGACGTTACGATCGCCTAATGTCTGAATCCAAAACTACCGCCGGGGCACTGAGCGAGCTACGCCGACTTCTGCCATACGTTCAGCGTTATCGCTCACGCATGGCTCTGGGCCTGTTGTTTATCACCCTCTCAAATGTCTGCTCAACCACCGTCCCGTATGTCGTCGGAATGTCCATCGATGCGGTCAAGGCTTCCGGGACGAGCCAATCGAACATTCCCTGGCTGATCACGCAGATCCTCGCGCTGACCATCGGTAGCGGATTTTTTATGTTCTGCACGCGCCGCACGATCATCGTCATGTCGCGTCTGGTCGAAGAAGACCTCCGAAACGACTTTGTCGTTGCTCTCCGCACGCAGCCGTCGAAGTTCTTTCATGACCGATCGACTGGCTCTCTGCTGGCGCACTTTTCCAATGACATCAGCTCGGTACGAGATTTCATCGGACCGGCCATTATGTATACAGCCAACACGATAACCACCTTCGCCTTCGCGCTGTCGTGGATGGTAAACCTCAATGGATGGCTCTCGATAGCGATCCTGATTCCCGTGCCACTGGTGTCGACGCTTACCTACCGACTCGGACGACGCATCCATGCCAGTTATCGCATCGTACAGGAGCACTATGAACATATCACCACGCATGCGCAAGAAACGGCATCTGGCATTCGTGTTGTGCGGGCCTATGCGCGTGGTGAGAACGAGTCAGAACGCTTCGATCAGCTAAGCCGGGAGTACTACAGCAAGAACATGCGTCTTGCCCGTATTCAAGCGATGATGATGCCGGGTATGACGGTGCTGTTCAACATGAGCTATGTGATCGTGATCGGCGTAGGCGGCTGGCTGGTTGCAAAGAACGAGCTAACTGTTGGTGAGTTGACGCAGTTCTTTATCTACCTCAATCAGCTACTCTGGCCGATTGCCGCAATCGGCTGGGTCACCAGCATGATCCAGCGCGGGGCCGCCTCCATCGGTAGACTTGGTGCGATCATCGATGCCCCCTCGACGGTTGTTTCCGGGAGTGCATCGACGGGTGACATCACCGGCAGCGTGGAGTTTCGCAATGTTACACTCCGGTATGATGGACGCTCAGATGTTCTGCAGGACGTGTCGTTTAGCATTGCTGCCGGAGAGAGTCTCGGAATTGTTGGCAGCGTAGGTAGCGGTAAATCATCGATCATCGGTCTGTTGCCGCGCCTGTATGACGTCAGCGAAGGTTCGGTCCTTGTCGACGGACGCGATGTCCGGCAATACCAGCTCGGGACGCTTCGCTCTGCAATAGCCGTTGTTCCCCAGGAGTCGTTTCTGTTCTCCGACACAATCCGCGAGAACATTCGCTTTGGACGCCCGACTGCTACAGACGAAGATGTGGCGAAAGCAGCCGAGATCGCTCAGTTGCCAACCGATATCAGCACGCTTCCGGGCGGATTCGATACCGTAGTCGGTGAGCGGGGTGTGACGCTCTCGGGCGGACAGAAGCAGCGGACCTCCCTTGCGCGGGCCATCGTTAGCGACCCGCGGATCCTGATCTTGGATGATGCGCTTTCCGCCGTTGATGCATCAACCGAAGACCGGATCATGAGCGGCCTAGAGAACGTTATGAATGGCCGCACGACGATCGTGATCTCGCATCGCATCTCAACCGTGCAGCGGTGCAGCACGATCATCGTTCTCGTCAATGGTAAGATCGCTGAAAGGGGCTCGCATGCAGAGCTTCTTCAGCGCCGCGGTCTGTATTTTGACATGTACGAACGCCAACAATTGGAACAGCAGCTCTCATGAACGTTCAGTCGTCCGTCCTCGACCTCATCGGCAAGACGCCTCTTATCAAACTCAACGCTCTTGCACGCAACGTCAAGGCAACCGTTCTGGTAAAGCTCGAATCACGCAATCCGGGCGGATCGATCAAGGACCGCATCGGAATTGCCATGATCGAAGATGCCGAGCGCAGCGGACGCCTCAGGCCGGGGTCGCTGATCATCGAGCCAACAAGCGGCAATACCGGAATCGGCCTGACGATCGCTGCACGGCTCAAGGGATATCCCTGCCTGCTGGTGACAACAGACAAAGCATCGGTCGAGCGCGTGCGATACATCAAGGCCCTCGGCGGTGAAGTGCTGATCATGCCGAGCGCGGCAAAGCCTAGCTCTCCGGAGTACTACGTCAACACAGCGCAGCGACTGGCAGGAGAACTTCCCGGAGCAGTCATCCTGAACCAGTACGATAATCCGGCCAATGCCGATGCGCATGAGCGCACGACCGGACCCGAACTCTGGCAGGATACCGACGGGAAGATCACGCACTTTGTGGCCGGCATGGGTACGGGTGGTACCATCAGCGGTACGGCACGATTTCTGAAAAAGATGAATCCGGCAATCAAGATCATCGCCGGTGATCCTGTCGGCTCATCACTGAAGGTCTACAAAGAAACAGGGCGCCTTATCGAGTCGCTCCCCTACCTCATCGAAGGTGTCGGCCAGGACCGTCTGCCAGACAATCTCGACCTCGACCTGGTCGATGAGATCATCAATGTTAACGACAAGGAAGCCTTCTCCATGGCACGGCAGCTGGCGCGTCAGGAAGGCATCTTCTGCGGCGGCTCATCGGGCATGAATGTGGCTGCGGCCTTGCGCGTGGCCGAGAAACTCGACGAGCATGCCGTCGTCGTGGCGATCATATGCGATACTGGTGAGCGGTACCTGACGAAGCATCACTCAGACGAGTGGCTGCAGGAGAAGGACCTTCTGGAGCGTGAGCGCATCACGGTCCGTGACGTTGTCGCAGCGAAACGTTCGCGCGGACGTCTGCCCTCGGTGGTCAGCGTACCGCCCGTGGCCACAGTCTCCGAGGCACTTGCTCTGATGAGCTCACACGAGGTCAGTGACCTGCCGGTGATCGACGG
The DNA here is from genome assembly GCA_943372295.1 of Chitinophaga pinensis. Lineage (GTDB taxonomy): Bacteria > Bacteroidota > Ignavibacteria > Kapaibacteriales > Kapaibacteriaceae > UBA10438. Next base: position 35,860 of record CALRYC010000019.1, on the reverse strand, counting down.
CGCAACGCTCAGCGGCATGGTCCGCGAGGCACGACTGATGTCGGCCGTGATCAATGACCGCGACCTGCTGACCTCGCCTGTGACGGCGATCATGGAAGCCCCCTGCCCGACGGTAGACATTCACAACGATGTACAGACAGCCATCCAGCTTCTGCGCAATGCGCCTCTTGTTGCCGTCACCGAGTTTGGAAGCATCAATGGCATTCTTACGCGCCATGATGTGCTGGAGTACCTGTGATAGCCTTGTATGTTAAGGGGCTCTCTAGGATGCCGCGTCGGGCTTCCACCAGGTAAGATCCACGGCGTCCTCGCCTCCGTCAACGCCAAGCGTCTCGCCGTTGATCCAATAAGCATGGTCTTTCACGAGCAGACGTAATACGTTTGCCACGTCATCCGGCGTCGTCAGCCGGTGATAGGGGTTGCGCATCAGCGCGTTGTTCATGATCACGTCATTACCGGGAATCTTCGACAGAGCCGGTGTGGCCGTAACGCCGGCACGGATGGTGTTGGCCGTGATCCCAAGTGGGGCTAGTTCCATACCAAGCTGGCGACAGTATGCCTCCATGGCTGCCTTTGCAGCAGAGACGGCTCCGTACATCGGAAGCACGCGAGATGCTCCGGCGCTGGTGAGTCCGACGATACGTCCGCCGGGAGCCATGAGCCCCCTGCGAACAACGTCTTGCGCATAGTACACCAGCGAGTTGGCCATCACATCCAACGTCATCTCAAGATTCCTTTGGGAGATCGCATCCGTCGCCTGATCGGCGACAAACGGCTTCAATGTTCCAAAGGCCAGCGAGTGGAGCATGAGCCGGATAGTCGACCCCGGGTGGGCTGCGAACTCATCGCGGATGCCGTCCATGATCTCAGAACGGCGCTCTGGGTCGGCCGCGTTGAGATTAAAGAACAAGTGACGCACACCACGGTCCTGGAGTTCTACCTTGAGTTCGTTTACCTGCTGCATACCCGCCGCACGGTCAAGGTGCACACCGATGATGTTCAGGCCCTCTTCTGCCATCGCGCGCGCAGCTGCGCGGCCGAAACCACTGGATACGCCGAGGATCAGTGCATACTGCTGAGTAGAAGCCATTATCGCTTGGTCCGTAGATGAATTGAAGAGAGAGCAAAACTAGGGCTTTTGACGCAGGAAGTAATACGGACCCTTAACGGCGCCCCATACCTGCTCGCCGGCAGAGGTGAACCCACGATCCCAGCTTGAGATCACGTTGGCCGAGATCTGCACTTCGCTGGTTGCGTATGAAGCACTACGAATGTCACTCGAGCACGCTGTACCATGCGTGCTGCCAAGGAACTTGACTTCATCGCGCTGCAGGTAGACCTCGCAGCCTCGGCGCCGCACCAGATCCGATGGCGACATTTCATCAAGCTTGGCAACGTCGCGCCAGGCACCGACCACACGCTTGGGATCTTTCCAGGTGTAGATCTCGATCTCGATCATGTTCTCTTCCACACGCAGCACGCGGTAGACGCGCTGGCGGTAAGGGGCATCCGGAGTCGCCGCCATTGCCTGCTCAACAATGATCCATGCGCCATCGGTGCGTTGCTTCCAGATGGGCTGCATGTTGAGCACGACGTTGAGATAGGCCGAGTCTATCTCGGAGTGCCGCTCACTGGAGAACGAGCCGGTTAGCCACATCGCCAGTGTGTCGATGTCGACGTCAACCTTTGACTCCCTTGCTGCTGTTGCATTGGCCCCGCAGGCATGCATGAGGATAAGAACCGGAACAATCCATCGTAATGCTATGATCATGAAAGCCTCGCGTCGATCTCATCAAAGGGAATTACCACAAACGTGGGCTGACCAAACGGCGTGTGGTGCGTGATTTGGCACGCACGCAGCTGCCGAACCAGGATCTCGGCCCTCTGGGGCGTCATTCCTGACACACTCCGCCGCGCATACTGCCTTGAAAGCTGCGCCACGAGCGATTCACGGCGGTTGATGCTTGGGCCGGATTCGACGTCGGACGTTGCGCTGATGAGCTCGTCGATCACCAGGTGCTCCTCACCCGGTGCGATCACCGATGGCACGGCCGACACCGTCATGGTTGCATCGCCAAGATCGAACACGAATCCCGATGCCATGATCGCCTCGCTGTGTTCCGATATCTGCGCACGCCTCTGCGCATCAAGTGGTATCTCAACGGGAAAGAGCAGCGTCTGCGGCGTAAGATCACCCGTAGCTCTATCAAGGATCTGCTCGAAGAATACGCGCTCTGCCGCCGCAGCAGGCCGCACGACCATCACGCCCGATGGTATCACGCAGACGATGCGCTCCGACGTCGCATGAAGCACGGCAAGCATCTCCTCGGGCGCATCGGTCGGAGCAAACAGCAAATCATGTGCGCGCTGGTGGGCAGAGGTAAAGCGCGGAGTATTCACCGGCTGGTAAGCCCCGTCAATACTGTCGCGTCGAGCCGAAAGGATCTCGCCCGTCATGCGGTTGACGATCAGGCCGCCCGAGATCGGTTCTGTGCCGAGTGATCGAAGGGGGCTTGAGGCGATCGACACATTGGACATGATCGGCGGAATGATGTTCACCTGTGCAAGAGCGCGCATCACCGCATCCTGCAGCAGAAGAAATACCGCACGCTCATCGTCAAACTTCACCTCATGCTTCTGCGGGTGAACGTTCACGTCCACGCGCTCGGGATCGATCTCGAGATACAGCGCAAAGACCGGATGCTGCCGGTCGGTAACGAGATGCTCGTAGGCCTGGTTGACGGCGTGCGCAAGGGCCCGACTCTTGATGGGACGTCCGTTGAGAAACAGGAACTGTCCGCCCCGGTTCTGTCGGACAACTTCAGGACGCGAGACGTATCCGGCAAGGGTTATGCCTGCATCTGTGCTGGCAACCTCAACCAGAGAGGGCGCAGCATCGACGCCTAGAACGTCGGCCACCCTGCTGCGCAGGTCCGTGGGCTGCAGATCAAACACCCTATTGGGTCCGTCGTAAAAGACAAAGCGCACGCTCGGGCGGGACAATGCCAGCGTCTGCATCGTTTCGCTGATATAGCGAAACTCCGTCATGTCGGACTTAAGGAACTTGCGCCGTCCGGGAACCGACGCAAAGAGCTGCCTCACAAGGATCTGCGTACCCACGTCGTTCGTGGCTGGCGCAATGGCAAGGGGCTTTCCGGGATGCGAGGTCAGCGTCCACCCAAGATCTTCTTCTCGGTTTCGCGTGCGCACCTCGACGTCTGCAATGGCAGCGATAGAGGCCATTGCTTCACCGCGGAAGCCCAGCGTGGCAATACGGTGGAGGTCTTCCTCGGTTCGAATCTTACTGGTAGCATGACGCACAAGGCAGAGCTCGAGATCGGCACGCGACATTCCGGCGCCGTCGTCAATAACGTGGATGAGGCTCTTTCCAGCCCCCTGCACGACCACCGTCACACAACCGGCACCGGCATCAATGGAGTTTTCGACCAGTTCCTTGACCACAGACTCCGGTCGTTGCACGACCTCGCCGGCAGCGATCTGATTGGCGATGTACTCCGGAAGAATGTGAATGCGGCTTTGCATGGTCACGAAGATACCATCCAAGGCAGTCGGAGGAAGGGGCGTATCCACGGCTGCGCCAGACGCTGCACGTTCATGTACTCGGACATGCCAAGCGCTGACTCATCGCCATTGATGCGCCATGTGCTGATGTATCGCTGATAGAAGGGTCCGTCTTCACAGACGGTATCATTCGAGCAGATCACCTCGTGCTCGCGTCCGCTGCGGTCGCGCCCGCGGAGCCATATCCGACGGTCATGCATCAAACCCAGAATAGAGATTCGCCGTTGAGAGAACTCGACGCTGACCTCGTCCAGTTCTACGACCTGTCCGTCGCTACCGACGTGGCCGAACCATGTGACGTTATCGGCTGACCGCCGGGTGAGAAGAAACACATACGTCGAGTCGCGCCCGTGGCAACGGCCCCAGTACCAATCTCGAAAGTCACACGACATTGCGCGTGTGCCCATGTTATGGTCGTGATACGCCAGAGCCTCAAACTGATGGCGCACCACGGGAGTCTGATCTTCGAAGATCTCGACGCTCACGCGTGCTGCGCTGCGCGCAGCTGCAAGCACCCACGCATGAGGTCCAAGAGTGCGCTCGGACGGCTGCCCAGCAGGCCGCACCTCAGGCATATGGATGCCCACACGCACTCGCCGTCCATCATCCCCGCAGGGTGCTTCAATGGACATCGTCAGTCCGTTCGATCCAACGTCCAAGCCGCCACATGGAATGTTAAGCCGGGCAACATCAGCATCGAAGCGACACGACTCAAGCGGATGTCCCCCAAAGCCAAATGCAATGCGCACTCCCCGGTGATAGACACTCACGGCGTACCCACCATGCATGCTCGAAGGGTCGGCCAGATAATCGGGAGACATCGGCATGCCGCGAAACAGGATCAGGACCACTCCCCATTCACCTCGGTCATCAACAGCATCGGCATACCACCATTCATACGCACCGTTGCCATCAAACTGATGGCAATGATCATTACGGAGACCGGTCAGGACGTGCATTGGAGTAGGGGGCGTTACAGGGCGCAAAGCTACCGAATCCCGATGGTTCGTAGCTTCGAGTATGCCCGACGTCTCCGCGCTCGACATCGCCACAGTATTGACGGGTTGGACGATCCCAACCATTCAGGCTCTTAGCCTGCTGAATGCCGGTGTGATGACCGCTCTTCTGGGCATCAGCGTCTTCAACCTGGTCCGATTCGCTCGCCTACCTTCGATCGGCTCGTTGGCAGCTGAGCAGGGGTCTGCATCGGTTGCAGTTCTCATCCCGGCTCGCAACGAGGAGCGAGGTATTGAGCGATGTGTGCGATCGGTCTGCACTCAGACCTACGCCAACATGCATGTGTATGTGCTCGACGACGGATCAACGGATTCAACGCCCGCGATCCTTCAGCGCTTAGCTGCCGAGTTCCCTCACCTGCGGGTGATATCGGGAAGCCCCCTTCCAAAGGGGTGGGTTGGGAAGTCGTGGGCGTGTCATCAGCTTTCCGAGCAGACCACGGCCGACGTGCTGTTGTTCACTGACGCCGATACCTGGCACGAGCCTACGACGATAGAAAGATCCGTGGCGTTCCTCACCGAGAAGCGACTTGCCATGTTTTCAATGGTGCCATATCAGGTGCTCTCGTCCTTTGGTGAGCATATCGTGATCCCGATGGTTCACGTACTCTACTTCAGCTATCTGCCGAACAGTCTGATCATGAGCAATCCGCGGGTGTCTCTGTCTGCTGCCAACGGACAGTTCATGTGCTTTTCGCGCGCCGGCTATGAGGCAATTGGCGGACATAAAGCAGTGTGGAATTCGCTCGTCGAAGATGTGTTTCTGGCCCGCGCCGTCAAGTCAGCAGGACTGCGCATTGCACTCGTTGATGGTACCGATGCCGTCACATGCCACATGTACACCGGCGCGAAAGAGGTCACCGAAGGGTTCTCGAAGAACCTTTTCCCGGCAACACAGTACAATCTCCCGGTCACGCTCTTGTTTCTCGGCCATCTGCTGCTGACATATGCAGCTCCTATCGTGACGCTTGTCATGGGGCTTACCATGACGGGTTCTGCGCAGCAGCCTTTGGTCCTTCAGACGTCGGCCTACGCGCTGCTCTGTGCCGCGCTCATCCGCGTGATGATCAGCGTGCGCTTCCGCATGCCGCTCTGGCATGCCGTTGTGCAGCCGATAACCGCGCTGTGGACTGTTTTCATCGGACTCAATTCCATATGGTGGGCCTACTCGTCGCGTGGATCACAGTGGAAGGGACGCAGTTATGCAAGATCCGGAGGTGATTCGTGAATGACACGTCGAGGAATGATAACTGGATTGATGTTTTCCTGCTGCGCATGCGCGAGCCGGAGAACGCTGCCGACAAACCCTATTACACAACCGGATCGATCGTCACCGCCGCCATGCTGCGGGTGGTGATCCTGGGTCTTGGCTGTATTGCCCTGACGCAGGTTGCAGAACCAACCGTTGTATGGTGGACGGCGATGCTCAGTATCTGGGGTCTTGGTGTGTACCCTGCGTGGCTGCAGTATCAGACGTTTCATGCAAAGGTGCAGGAGCTCACCGTAGGCACTCTCTGCGGCGCGTGCCGTCATTTCAATCCTACCAACCAGCTGTGCACGATCATGGACGTGCACGTGACCAGCGATGAACCTCCCTGCGAAGGAGAAGGTTGGGAACCGATCGAGGGCTCGTAGCCTCAGCGGGTGTCTGTGGAGGACTTGAGTTTGTACACGCCATCATCGTTGACGGCAAACTCAAACGTCTTGCGAACGCCGCTGCGGTAGATCCAGAGTTCGACCGAGGAACCCCCTCGTCCGAGCTTCTTCTCGATCTTCGTCGGACGACCGAAGAGAATGAAGACCTTGCCACGGTCGGTAAATGTTCCATCGGGCTCATTGACGGAGCTAAAAGCCACGGCCGCGTGATCGACACGCATGTAGTATTCGGCTAGGCGTCCATTATAAGCTGTCTCAGGTGTTGGGTCGCTACGTCTCCACCAGGCCATAAGGCGCTCGCGGTTCTCTGCATCCGAGCCATCGCTGAGCGAATCAAGCTGATCTTCCGGGCAGATATAGACCAGCGCCTCGAGCGCGTAGGACAGTGTTCGCAGCGACTGCGGCATGGTCTCCCACTGTACTTGATAAGGCAGCTCTACCGTGTCGGCACTGCCCCTGCGTGCAAGCCTGATGACGTAGCTTCCCGGAACAAGCTGCGGCGCATCGACGGGGACGACAATGGTCGAGTATCTTCTTGCTATCTGTGCCGTAAGTGATATCCGCGCGGCGCGGTTGGACTCAAACTGTCCCTCGAGCAGAACATCCGAACGGGAGCGCACTGTGCCTGTGTAGTCGGCCTCGACCCACCAACGGATATCCTTCGGACCATACGGCAACTGGTGGATGGCATAATCGTAGGTGGCCGAGGCCGTGTCGCGCGTAACAAACAGCGCGACACACGGCCGGGCCCCAAACGGCACATTGCGATTGAACACCAGCGATTCGATGGTCCACGTCGAACCTTCCCGGCGCTCGGAGCCGATGTAGCCGGGAATGATGAGCCCCTTTGCCGAGGGCGTGAACGAGAGCTGCGAAAGCGTGACAGTGCGTTTGGTGGACTCGCGCTGACCGAGAGTTTCGAGCACCACCTTATAGGTGCCGGCGGCAATGCCGATGCGGCAGCTTCCGTGGTGCATCGCAGTGCGGTCGATCGACGCATCATAGGAGTTGACGTATGCCGTGTCCTTGAACCGCACGCGCGAGCGGATGATACCGATCGAATCACGGACTTCCACGCTGAGAGTGAACTCGGCTGCGAAGTTTCCGGCGTTGTTGTTCATGTCCGTCACCCGCGTGAACGTCAGCGCATCGTGTGCAACACGGAAGCTGATAAACAGGTCTGCCGAGTCGCCGCTCAGACGCGGCACGATCATCGCATCGGCTAAGAGTCTGTCGCCATACTCACCCATATTGGCGCGCTGAACCCGGTTCGGACGCTGCGCCGACAGGGGGCTTGAGGTTAGCGTACAGAATGCGAGTACTAGCAGAAGCGACCATCGGCGACGCATCATATCACACCTCCCGGACCGAGTGATCGAACTTCCTCGAGAACCGACTCGAGCATCACGGCTGCAGCGACCTGGTCTTTGACGCCCTTGGTCTGGCGCCGCTTCTGTTTCATCCCCGACTGCAACATCACGCGCCGAGCCTCCTTTGTCGAAAAGGCCTCGTCGATCTCATGAACCGGGATCGACAGGGCAACCTTGAGGTTGACGATGAACTTTTCGATCTCTTGGATGATCGGCGTACTGCGCTCGTCATGAAGCCGTGGCACGCCCACCAGCAGCACCTCGATGCGCTCGCGATCAAGCAGCCGGCGAAGATCTTCGATCGTGGATGGAGTGTTTTCGATCACCGGCCGCGTTGATACCAGAATGTGAAGTTCATCACAGACTGCCACACCAATGCGGCGCATGCCATAATCGAGCGCCATCAGGCGCTGTCCACGAAGCGACTCCAGCGTCTGACGCGTCATGACACACGCTCAGCCGTAGATGCGCGGATCTTATCCCTCGGCTCCATTCCATGCGGGATGCGGAACACGATCTGTGTGCCCTTACCAGGCTCACTGGTAACGCGAATCCGGCCGCCGTGCAGCTTCGTAACATGGTGCATGATCATGGTTCCGATTCCGTGTCCGGTACCATCGGTGGACGAGCTGAAGTAGGGCTTCATCATGTTGGCCATGGTCTCGGGATCCATGCCCACGCCGGTGTCACTCACCGAGATGAAGACGTTCGAGTGATCGAACCACGTCGATATCTCCACCGTTCCCGGTTGACTTCGCAGTGCCTTGATGGCATTCTCGACGGCGTTGCGTACCGCCCGGGTTAGCTTTAAGCGGTCGGCAAGCATCAGCGTCCCACGTAGCTTCATCGAAAACGTCACATGCGGGAACATCGTTGCGTCGAACTCATGACGGACTTCCGTGCAGAGCTCGGCGCTGTGCACGACTGTTCGCTGAAAGACCTCCGAACGCGCAACGCCCAGCAAGTCGCGCACACGGTCGATCAGCACTCCCACCTGGAATAGTATCCGACGGCGTCGTTCATCGTCGCCCCGTTGAACATCTCCCTGGATCTGTTCGGCATTGAGTCGAATGGTCGACAGATTGGTCTGCATGTCATGCGCCAGCTGAGCCCAGTTTGTCAGTCGTCGCTGCTCGAGCGTCTCGGTAATGTCGACTCCCGCAAACAGCAGTCCGCGCGACGAGCCAAGAGTCCCAACGATCGGCGTTGAGGTCATGATCAGTTCGCGCAGCTCATCATCGATAAGCGTGCTGATGCGCTCGGAATGCGAGTCCCGCGATAGCCGCACACGATCAATGAACGACGAAAGTTGCGCCAGACCGGGCTGATTCATGTACGTCGAGTACATGCGCCCCATCGGAACGTCCTGCGTGATGCGCAGCAACGCGTCGGCGCGTTCGTTTGTGCGCAGGAGCCGGCCATTGACGTCGATGAAGAGGATCGCTCCGGATCCGGGAGCGTCGATCATTGCCTCAAGAAAACGTCTCTGGCGGCGATAGACGAAGTACAGAACTCCGAGCGTCGACAGAAACAGCATCGGTATCACGTACCGTAAGAGCCACTCCCAGGAGCGGGCCACAAACCAGAGCCGCTGCGGATGTTCGGTGATCCGCACCGAGTACGACGGCGAGGTGATCTCAAAACCACGCTCAAGGCGCACCACCTCAGCCTGATCCGACACCGGAAGCTGGATCGCATCCCTTGCCAGTATCTCTCCGCCCCCTGTCACAATTGCCACACCACCGGTGAAGACGGCCATCACGGTATCACCAAATGCCCGCACAAGACGCGGCGAACCATACTCTCCCGGGATGATCGTGCCTTCCGGAAGCTCGTCCAACGACTGTGATAAGGCGACCACGACAACTTCTGCTCGGCCCGATCGCGTGGTCAGCAGCGCCAGCGAGCGCACGCCTGCGGTCATCAGCCCCGTTACGCGCGACGCATCGACCGGCACGGAGCGCGTGGTCATGGACCGCGTATCAAGGTCGAGCACCGTCACAACGCAGCCATTAGCCCCCTCAAGTGACGAGTACAGTAGCACGGATGAACCGACCTGTTCGAGACGAACAACATCCGACAGCGGCACAAGCACGGACGACATCACCCGCATGGAAGAGTCAAGAAGAGCGAGGAATGCCGACGGACCGCTGCGATAGACCATGACGAGGCCCGATTCCTTCGCGAGCGACACATACCCCGAGGCCAGTACGGCGGTCTCGATCAGTCGAAGTGACAGAACATGTCCTGCGAGCTCAACCTTCAGCAGCTTGCCATACGCGTTGATCATGGCCGTTTGGCCGTCAGGTCCGATCAACAGACGCTCGGCCACAAGCAGCCGATCGCCTCTTCCGGCGCTATCGGATGCGGACGTTGGCATGTAAACATCTGCCGACTGCCGGTTTGCATCGGACTCGGACATCCACCGCAGGGCAAGTCGGCCTTCCGTGCGATGCAGGACCAGGATTCCTGAGCGCCACCGGGCTGCGTCCACAACTTCCAGCTGTGGCACACGATCGGAAAACTCAGAACTCCGGGCATGCTCGTCATGCACCACCAGCGTGGTTGTGGTGCGGTCCCAGGCGGGACGTTGATACACCACCATCGAGCGCGTGGTATCGCTGTTGGAAGTGATCAGTCGACCGTTGAACGAGCGCTCGATGACGAGTCGAAGGGGCTCACCGGCATCGGCCTGCACTGCAACTGATTGCAGGGCAAGCGCAGCGATCACGACGAGCAGCTTCATGCCTCCCGGACTTCACAGATCACAAAGGCGTGGACGCCTTCACGACGTCCGACATATCCCATTCGTTCGCTTGTGGTGGCCTTTACCGATACTCTCTCCAGTGCGATACCACAGAGTTCTGCGATGCGCTCGCGCATGGCCAGCTTGTATGGCAGGATCTTCGGAGATTCCAGCACGAGCGTGCAGTCGACGTTCACGATCATGCATCCTTGCTCACGGACAAGCTTCACGGCATGGTCTACGAACTGCGAACTGGCAGCCCCCTTCCATTCTGGGTCCGTGTCGGGGAAGTGCTCTCCTATGTCACCCAAAGCCAGCGCACCCAGGAGCGCATCAACCAAGGCGTGCAGAACCACATCGCCATCGCTATGGGCAACGGTGCCATGGGGCGAGGGTATCTCCACGCCGCCAAGAACTAGAGTTCGGCCCTCTTCAAGCCGATGAACGTCGAATCCAAATCCTACCATGGTGCAAATCTACGGTGTGCATGGAATGTCGATCTTTGCCCGATATGGCTGAACAGGCAATCAGCGTTGCAGTGCTCACGGCAGAGATCAAGCGCCTTCTCGAAAACGGGATCGGCGAAGTCCTCGTCGTGGGCGAGATCTCAAACTACAAACTCCACAGCTCGGGTCACCGGTACTTTACCCTGAAAGACTCCGAGGCATCCATCTCGGGGGTCATGTGGCGCACAAGGGCGCTGAACTTTGTCCCGCAGGACGGCATGCGTGTCGTCGTGCGCGGACGGCTAACGGTCTACAACGCTCAGGGCAAGTATCAGATCGACTGCGTCGCCATGCGTCCGGAGGGCATCGGAGAACTTCATCGGGCGTTCGAAGAACTCAAGCAGCGGCTTGGTGCTCTCGGATACTTCGATGCAGGACGCAAGCGCCCCCTGCCACGCGCGATCCGTCGCGTTGGCATTGCCACTTCCCCAACAGGGGCGGTGATCCGCGACATGCTCACCACCATCGAACGTCGCTTTCCATCACTCGAAGTGGTTTTTCGGCCAACGATCGTGCAAGGGGGCGAGCAGGCCTCCGCCGACATCGCAGCAGCCATCGACCAGCTCAATCGCTGCGATGTGGATGTGATCATCGTCGGCCGTGGCGGTGGCTCTCTCGAAGATCTCTGGTGCTTCAACACGCAGGTTGTGGCCGATGCCATCCGCTCGAGCAGCATCCCGGTGATCTCGGCCGTTGGACACGAGACGGATGTGACGATCTCCGACTGGGTTGCCGACGTTCGGGCCGCCACGCCCACGGCTGCGGCCGAGATGGTAACGCCCGTCACACGTCAGGACCTGCTGATGGCTCTCGATGCACTTGCCCGCCAGATGACCAATGACGTTCGTCGAAGCATCACCGACATGCAGCAGCTGGCCGCGGCCTTTGTCGATGGGCGCGCAGCCCGCCGCATCACCGAGCGCATACTTATGCGTGCGCAGCGCGTGGACGATCTCTCTACCCGACTGGCACGCAGCGCTTCGAATCGCCTGCAGCGCGAGCGCATACGTGTCGATCACGCTGCCGCACTCCTTACCAGTCTGCACCCCTTAGCCCCTTTGCAACGGGGCTATGCCGTCATTGAACGCGCAGGAATGATCATGAATGCCGCTGCCACTCTCGCGCCCGGCGACAAGATCGACATCCGACGTCAGCATGATGTCGTTCAGGCCACCGTCGATGCGATCACGAACTTCGAATCAACGAAAGGTACGTCCCATGGCGAAGACAAAGGATGAAGCTCCAAAGAGCCTTGAACAGCAGCTAAAACGACTCGAGGAAATCGCTACTCTTCTTGATCGGGGTGATGCCCCGATCGATCAGCAGCTACAATTGTTCGAAGAAGGTATGGCCCTGGCCGCCGGATGCCGTGCATACCTGGAGCAGGCGGAGCTAAAGGTCCAAACCCTCAGCGGTGAAAATCCCGTAACTCTGTAACTCCGTAACTCTGTAACTCTCTTCCTACTCTTCTCGTGCCGGACGCATCATCAGGCGGCGTACGGATTCTTCGGCATCAGCCCCCTGCCAGAGGATTGCGGCAACGCGTTCCGTGATGGGCAGCTCGACACCAACGTCGGTGGCGAGCTCGAGTGCAGCCTGCGTGGTGGGGACGCCTTCGGCTACAGCGGACATGGACCCGAGAATCTGATCGAGCGTTTCTCCGCGACCGATGCGCTCTCCAACGGAGCGGTTACGAGAATGATGCGATGTGCATGTGACAAACAGGTCGCCCAGCCCGGCAAGACCATAGAGCGTCTGAGGGTCCGCCCCGAGAGCCACGCCCAGTCGGGAGATCTCCGCCAAGCCGCGCGTGATGAGCGCGGCCTTGGTATTGTCGCCCATGCCCAGCCCGTCGACTATGCCGGCGGCTATGGCAATGACGTTCTTGAGTGCTCCGCCGATCTCAACACCAACCACATCATCGCTGGCATAGACGCGAAACGTCGGCGTCATAAGCAGCTTCTGAACCGTGGCTACTGCATCGCGGTCACGTCCGGCGCAAACCACCGTCGTGGGCATTCCGCGGACAACCTCTTCGGCATGACTTGGCCCAGATAGTGCAACGAAGGATCGAAGTGAGGGGGCGATGTGCTGCACAACTTCAGACACGCGCAAGTGCGTGCCCCGCTCGATACCCTTGGCGAGATTGACGACGATCGCGCCGCCGGCGACGTCATCATTAAGCGTCGTGCGCACAAACTGCGTCGGCGTGGCGTTGATTAGCACAGTACACCCTGCAAGGTCGTGCAGGGAATTCGTCGCGCGGACGTGTCCATCGAGTCGGACGTCGGCAAGAAACCGCTCATTGGATCGCCGGTCGTTGATCTCCTGCGCTACCTCGGCCTCACGCGCCCAGAGCAGAACCGACGAGCAGTTCTTTGCGGCAACGTGTGCCATCGCCGTCCCCCAGGCCCCAGCCCCGAGAATGCCGACGGTCATACGTGCCGATGCTTGCGACGAAAGAACATCAGCTTCGGGAAGCGATGCTCCGTGCCCTCAAGAAGCCGACGCAGATTCGTGCGATGGGCATAGAGGACTAAAAGGGCTAGCGCTGCCATGAAATACACAAGCGTCAGATACCCATCGATGTTCACATTCAGCACATTGCGGCGGATAAACATCGTGATCGGGATCACAATGGCCGCCACCATCGAGCCGAGCGAGACGTACCCGAAAAGTCCGATGAACAGAAGAAACACTCCTGCAGCAATGGCCAGCTCGACCGGCGCAACGGCGATCAACATGCCCACCGACGTATTAATGCCCTTGCCCCCGCGGAATCCGGCGAACACACTAAACATGTGCCCGACCACAGCCACAATCCCGGCGATCAGGCGAACAACGGTTGAGTCTTCAAACGGCGTACGGTTCTCAAACGGCATCTGCGTGTCGAAGAACATCGCCACAAGCAGCACCGGAACCAGCCCCTTGGCAATATCGAGGATCTGCACGGCCAGACCGGCCTTCCATCCGATGTTCCGGAATACGTTTGTGCTCCCAAGGTTGCCGCTGCCTACACTTCGGGGATCAACACCATAGAACTTCTTCCCTATGATCAGGGCAAACGGTATCGCCCCGATGAGGTAACTCTGCAAGATGATGATCACAAGTCGTAGCGTGGGGTCCATGTTCTACCTGTGTGCGGTCTGCCTGTGTGCGAATCAAATTGAATCTAAAATACGCACGGCTGTGCGATCGCTGGCGCAACATCGCACCGATCAGCATTATCATACCGCAGTGACTTGTTCGTCATTGCTTCGGATATCACCGCAAGGAAGGTCATTATGCCAGAAGAAATGCGACTAGCAACACAGAAGCGTCTCGAAGAGATTGAGCGCGAGCTGGGAGATCTGCGCACCGAGCACGCCTCGCTGAAGGCACGCTGGGAAACAGAGAAAAAGCACATTCAGTCGATTCGCGCCATCAAGGCCGAGATCGAGGATGTGAAAGTCCGAGCCGCCGACGCCGAGCGCGTGGGTGATTATGGTACGGTTGCCGAATTACGTTACGGACGTATTCTTGAGCTTGATAAGTCTCTCGCACAGCAGAACCAGCAGCTGGCCGAGGTCCAGAAGCAATCGGCTCTGCTGAAGGAAGAAATCGACGATGCAGACATCGCCGAAGTTGTGGCTAAGTGGACCGGAATCCCCGTGCGTCGCATGCTCGAGAGTGAACGCGCAAAACTGCTCTCGATGGAGCAGCGCTTGCATGAACGCGTCATCGGACAGCACGAAGCCGTCGTGGCCGTCTCCAATGCCATCAGGCGCTCTCGGGCCGGACTGCAGGATGCCAAGCGTCCGATCGGGTCGTTCATTTTTCTTGGCTCCACTGGTGTGGGCAAAACGGAAATGGCACGCGCTCTGGCTGAGTTCCTCTTCGATGACGAGTCGGCCCTCGTGCGCTCCGACATGAGCGAATACATGGAAAAGCATTCCGTAGCGCGCCTGATCGGCGCTCCTCCGGGATACGTCGGGTACGAAGAAGGGGGGCAGCTGACCGAAGCGGTGCGTCGGCGTCCATATAGCGTTGTGCTGCTGGACGAGATCGAAAAAGCCCATCCGGATGTCTTCAACGTCCTTCTTCAAGTGCTCGATGATGGACGACTCACAGACGGGCAGGGCCGGCAAGTTGACTTCACAAATTCGATCATCATCATGACCTCGAACCTTGGCTCCGAGCTCATGCAGGAGCGTCTGCTGGAGGTGACCGAGGAGAACCGCGATGATGTGACGGCACAGATGCGTCTGGAGATCGTTGACATGCTCAAGCGTCGGCTGCGTCCGGAGTTCTTGAATCGTATCGACGAGGTGATACTCTTCAAGCCCCTTGTTCCATCCGAAGTGCGCCGCATAGCCCACCTGCAGATCGCCTCGGTGGCTGCGCGGATGAAGGGGCTGGGCATTGATCTGGTGGTGACCGATGAGTGCATGGAGTGGCTTGGTAAACGTGGCTACGATGTGCAGCTTGGCGCGCGACCTCTTAAACGCGTGATTCAGCGTCACGTGACCGATCCGCTTGCTTTACACGTGCTTGGTGCGGATGTTCGTGCCGGAGACCTCGTCACGGTGGATGCCGACGACACGGGTCGTATCACGTTTTCGTTCTCGTCCGGCAAGCAGGATCCAAACACGTAGCGCTATGAGTGCCCTTCTCCTCCTGCTGTCCCTGCTGATGTTGGCACCAGCAGGGATGGCGCAAGACATCTCCACCGGGCCCGGCCTTGCCCGTTCGACCTCGCGCAGCGAATTCATGCGTGGCATCCAGACGGATTCAATCGCCACCCCTGCGCGCATCCGCATCATGGGCGTCGATGAGACCGAACAGGGCCGAATCACGGCCTCGGTTGTCGTGCTCGATGCCGAAGGAAACCTGCTTCCGGTTTCACTCGAGTCGATGTCGTTGCTCTGCGACGTCTCCTGTCGCGGATCGGCGCCAATACCGTTTTCGCTGAGCGTGGCTCGGAGCACCCGGCTCGATGCTGCCCCGGATCCAGTGAGCATGTATGTGCTCTGTGATAACTCGATGCTCTCCGGGACGCTCACACGCGATGTCATTCTGAGTCTGCAGCGCAGCCTCGGCGATGCCGGATCGACCGATGCGATAGGCCTCGGCGTGTATAATCAATCGCTAACGAGTGTCCTGTCAATGGGCCCCCTGAGCAGCCTTAACGAACAGTTGAGTTTGGAAGACGTCCCGGCGGCCGACGGTCTGTCGTCGCTCTACACGGCCACGCAAGCTGCCTGCCGTATTCTATCCCAGGCCAATGGCAAGCGTGCCTTGGTGATCGTAACCGCTACGGCCGACAATGCCACGCCATTTAGCACAACGCAGGATGTTACGCGTGTTGCGCGAGAGGCCGAGATTCCGGTCTACGTTGTTCGCATCGGCCTCGAGGCCGCAGGCCGCCCCCTTCGATACATCACCTCCTCGACGGGCGGCAGACTGTATTCGATCGGCGAAGACCAGACGGCGGATATCGGCGATATTGTGCGCGAGGTCATGTATGCGCAGAAATGGGCGTCGCAGGTTACCGTGCGGGCAGACGTAAATGAGTTTAGGTCCTGCGAATCACCATGGCTTCGAATCAGTATTGAAAGTCCGGAAAGTGCCTATGCCATCATGGACTCGATCATGATCACGCCTATTGAACTGGCGATGGAGACCTCGCCATCGATCGTAGCACTGTTTCGCGACACAACCGACTCTGATCTGCGTGATTATTACCAGTCGCTCCTGGCCATCAGCGAAATGCTCTCGGCCAGCCCATCGACGAGCATCGAGCTCACCGGCCACGTCAGCAACGATGTCGGGAAGAACGGCGAAGCGCGAGCCCTTGAACGGGCTAACCAGGTGCGGTCTTTTCTGATCGCCAACGGCGTTCTGTCACGTCAGATCGTCGTGCGATCCGAGGGCAGCCGCAAGCCACGGTACTACTTTCAGACCGACGGCACGCGTCGCCTCTTGAATAACCGCGTCGAGGCACGCATGTTCGCCGATGGGACGGCGCTGCACACGATCACAGTAGAACAGGTCGACAACGAGCAGACGGCGATGATCCGGCTGAAGACGTGGAAAGAACGTCAGCTGAATGCATACTTCGAGCCGGTCTTTGAGAACGGGGAAACACGTTATCGTGTCAAGCTTTGGGGCTTCCCCTCTATGGAAGAAGCCAAGACGGTTGCCGCGCAGATCAAGAAGTACAAGCCCAGCTACTCGATCGTAGAGTAGTGCCCTGAGACCGACGTCTATGCGTGCTGTGACTCAAGCCAGCGCTCTGCGTCGATCGCCGCCATACATCCGGAGCCGGCAGCCGTAATGGCCTGACGATAGATGCTGTCCTGAGCATCACCGCAGGCAAAGACACCCGGAACATTGGTGTAGGTTGACGTACCGACCGTAAGAATGTACCCAACATCGTCCATGTCGATCACGCTGTCAAACAGCCGCGTGTTCGGCTGATGCCCGATGGCAACAAATGCCCCATCGGCCTCCACATCACGAACCGTCCCAGACTGCATATCGCGGATGCGCAGATGCGTGAGCTTTCGCATGCCGGCCTCGTTGGTGGTGCCAACGTACTCGTCCACCACGCTGTTGAGCATGAAGGAGATCTTGGGGTTGCTGCGTGCCCGGTCGAGCATGATCTTGGAAGCACGGAACTCCTCACGCCGGTGCACGATCGTCACAGACTCAGCAAACCGCGTCAGATAACTAGCCTCCTCCATTGCTGTGTCGCCCCCTCCGATGACAAACACCCGCTGTCCTCGGAAGAAGAACCCGTCACACGTGGCACAGGCGCTCACGCCGTAGCCCATGTACTGGCTCTCGCCGGGAGCTCCGAGAAGCTTCGCCGTTGCTCCCGTGGCAATGATCACGGCATCGGCAGTGGTCACCTCGCCCCGTTCGTTCGTAAGCTGAAAGGGGCGACTCGAGAAGTCGACCGATGTGATCGTTTCATAGCGGGAAACCGCACCAAAACGATGCGCCTGCTTGCGGAACACTTCCATGAGCTCCGGGCCCATGATGCCATGCTCAAACCCGGGATAGTTCTCCACCTCCGTCGTAATGGTGAGCTGCCCTCCGGGCTGCGCCCCTTCAAAAAGGGTAACACTCAGATTTGCGCGGCTGGCATAAAGTGCCGCAGTAAATCCGGCCGGACCGGAACCGATGATTGCGATGGTGGTATGCATTGGAAGTTTTGAGGTGTGGGGTGTGGGGTGTGGGGTCACTTGTCACTTGTCACTTGTCACTCGTCACTCGTCACTTGTCACTTGTCACTTGTCACTCGTCACTTGTCACTTGTCACTCGTCACTCGTCACTTGTCACTCGTCACTCGTCACTCGTCACTCGTCACTTGTCACTCTTCTTCAGCGCTTTGGCATTTCGTTGAAGTCCGCCAAGTTTTGGACGTTTCAGGGGGCTGTTGCGGAATCGTTCGACGAATGTTTCGGGCTGCAAAGTTAGTATCTGGTCGGGTTCGATGCTGAGCTGGCCGAGGCGCGGTTCGAAGCGGGTTTCGGTGGTCTGCGACTGGAAGCGGTTCCAGGGGCAGACGTCCTGACAGACGTCGCAGCCGAAGAGCCAACCGTCGAGGTTCTGAGCTATCGGAAGAGGGATCTCGACCTCTGCCTTGGTCTCGATAGTCCAGTAGGAAATGCAACGTGTGGCGTCGACCAGACTATCGGCAACGATCGCCGAGGTTGGGCAGGCATCGATACAGGCCGTGCAGGTGCCACAGAAATCCTCCATCGGCTCGTCAGGCTCGAGTTCGGCAGTGGTGATGACCACGGCGATGAAAAACCAGCTGCCGATGTCGCGTCGAAGGATGTTACCGTTCTTGCCCTGCCAGCCCAGACCTGCGCGTACGGCCCACTGCTTTTCAAGTACCGGGCCGGTGTCAGTGTAGCGTCGCGAGGTGTTGCCGGGAGTGAGCGTTTCAAGCGTCTGGCAGAGCCGGTCGAGCATCGGTGGCAGAACGACATGATAGTCATCCCCCCAGGCATAGCGCGCGATCTTGCCGCTTGCGTCCGTCTCGTGCTGGTGCTCTGTGAAGTAGTTCTTTGCCAGAACGATCACGCTCCGAGCGCCTGCAACGATGTGCGTTACGTCATGGCGCGATTCGAGGTTGCGCTCCATGTACGACATGGTGCCGTGGTAGCCACGGTCAAGCCACTCTCGGTAGCGTTCGAATTCGACATCAAGGGGCTCGGCACGAGCAATGGCAACGGCGTCAAATCCGATCTCCAGTGCTGCGGCCTTGACCTCTTGCGTCAACCAATGCATGTTACCGCGGCGTGACTGTGAGCGAGGAGATCACCGATGGGATGTGTGCAGCATGATCGACCGTGGCATGGGAATGCGCAAGCTCCTCGGCAGAACCGTATCCGTAGTGCACGCCAATGGCCGCAACGCCATTGGCCAGGGCTCCGTCGATATCATGATGACGGTCTCCGATCATCACCACCTCGTGCGCCGGCACACGCTCTTCGTGAAGGATCATGCGGATCAGATCCTGCTTCTCAACGTTCCGCCCATCAAGTTCGGATCCATACACGTGGTCAATATGCATGGCGAACTCCGAGACCGAAATGATCTCACGCGCATACTCGTGCACTTTGGCTGTCGCAATGGCAATGCGCGCCCCCTGAGCCTTGAGTGTTGCAAGCGTTGTTGCAACGCCATCGTATATGTCGTATTCAAACATCGGCCCGTCGCGGTAGATATGCCGATAGGCCGCAACAGCGCCTTCAAGTCGTGTGCGATCCTTCGTCTCGAGATAGTGCTCGAAGATCTTCCACAGCGAAGCGCCGATGCACCACGTAAAGTCATGATCGGCGGCTAGCGTAACGCCAGATTGCTCAAGGGCCATGCGCAGTGAATGAACAATTCCCGGACGTGAGTCGACGAGGGTGCCGTCGAGATCAAACAGCACAAGCGTAGGTGTCATTTCAGTTCCCGTAAGGAGTTAAAAATCATCCGGTGTTACCATGATCTGCAATGCGCCGGCAACGTCGATACGGGCAAGCTCGATCTGCTGTCCGCGCTCGATGACACTGCACGATTCACCAAGCGTGGATGTCAGCTGCAAGCCCCATTCCGAATCGACATCAGCCGTGTAATGAAGGTAAGGGGCTCCGGGCTGCTGCACCCTGAAGGAGAGCTTGACAAGTCCGTCGGTGACGTCCACCATCGGCGAGCCAACGTCCGATGTTTCAAGAATGAAGAACCCACAGCGCTGCGCCCAGACGGCGGCTTCAGCGGCATCGGCAACGGGCACGACAATAGAATCGAGAAAACCGAGCACCGGGTTGTCCAGTCCACTGCGTTCTTCCATGTCATCAGCTGATGCCGATACAACACGAATGTGCAGCGAGCCCGGACCCTCCATGTTCAGCTCCGTGTGCCTGTTACCGGTATATGACACCCCGGCGGCCGTCAGCCGGTCGGCCACGCTCTGCAGCGATGCAGCGGCATACAGCAGGCTCGGAACAGATGCCGCATCGGCATGAACAAGCATCAGCAGCTGACCATCTGCCACACGTCGTCCGTATGCCGAAGCTCCGCCGTCTTCATAGCCGGCCTCAGCGAGAATCCGCAGGCACTCGGCCTGATCATCGCTATGAAGGACCAGCCGTGCAACATGTCCGAGCAGTGCCATTGGGGTGTCCTTAGACGTTAAAGCGGAAATACATCACATCGCCGTCCTTGACGATGTACTCTTTACCTTCGATCCGGTACAGACCGGAATCCTTGACAGACTGCTCGCTTCCGAGACGCTCCCAGTCGGCATACGTCATTACCTCGGCACGGATGAAGCCCTTTTCAAAATCCGTGTGGATCACGCCCGCGGCCTGCGGCGCCGTACTTCCTGCGCGTACGGTCCAGGCACGGCATTCCTTCTTGCCGGCCGTGAAGTAGGTGATGAGTCCAAGCAGGCGGTATGCCTCACGGATCACCCGATCCAGTCCTGGCTCGGCCATTCCAAGATCGGCAAGGAACATGGCGCGATCGTCATCATCGAGCAGAGAGATCTCCGACTCGATCTTGGCACAAATCGGCACCACCAGAGCGCCCTCGCTGGCAGCGCGCTGACGCACGGCATCGAGATATCGATTCCCGTTTGCAACACCGTTCTCATCGGTGTTGGCTACGTACATCACCGGCTTATCGGTAAGCAGTTGTATGGTATGCATCCATGCACGCCCCTTATCATCGGTGTGATACGCCCGGGCGGTCTTACCGCCGTCAAGGTGCTCACGCAGGAGCGTCAGGAAGTCGTACTCTTCACGGGCCTCTTTGTCGTTGGCACGCGCTTTCTTCATGACGGTGTCCATGCGCTTATCGACCGATTCCATGTCCTTGAGGATCAGCTCCGTATCGATGATGTCGATATCGTGCAGTGGGTCGACTCCGCCATGGACGTGCACAACGTTGTCATCTTCAAAACACCGAACCACATGCGCAACGGCGTCGCATTGACGGATGTTGGCCAGGAACTGATTGCCCAGGCCTTCGCCCTTTGAAGCTCCCTTCACCAGACCGGCGATGTCGACAAACTCCACGGTCGTCGGCACCATCTTATCGGTCTCATACTTGTCTGACAGCGTGCGAAGCCGCGGGTCGGGCACGTTCACGATGCCAACGTTCGGGTCGATCGTACAGAATGGATAGTTAGCGGCTTCGGCCTCATTCGAGGTGAGCGCATTGAAAAGCGTCGACTTACCGACGTTTGGCAGACCGACAATGCCGCAGGCAATGCCCATGAAGATGCGTCCTTTTTCGGGGGATGATGATCAGATATCAGGGGGCGAAAATAGCCACATGGCGCACCATTCAAGGCATACCAAGACGCACGCCGATGGCCCAGTAGGAGTCTCGCTGGTCGGAAAACATCCCATGAATGCTTCTGCCGTCGTAGCGATAGACAAACACGCCCCCTTCGACGTCGGTGAGGTGACGGTATACTATTCCGGCTTGAATACTGTGCTGGGGAAGATAGATGTCCCGATAGCCAACGAGTTTACCGTCGTAGGCCACCAGTACAGTGGCCGATGAACTCAGCGGTCGACTGTACTCTGCGCCGACCTGAGGGATAACCCGGGCAAAATCCGGGTTATGTCCGGACCAGATCACGGTACCGCCGCCATAGACGCGTACGGGTCCGATATCAGAGCTAAACAGCATTTCGGCAAACTCCCGACTGTAGATCGGCACCAAAGAGTCGGCACGAAACGGCAATGGCGTACCATCGACGAAATGCGCCGAGATGTGCGCCAGGCGCAGGCGCAGTGCAACCGGAAGTGATTCTGGCTTCCAAGCCACGCTCAGACCGAACCAGTAGTCGATGGTTTCGACCGGGAACTTCACGGCCTCGGCCGATCGCATCCGCGAGAGCGTGAAGAAGTCGGCCCTGACGCGAAAGGTTGAATCCATGGCGTACATCGACGGCGATGTACCGATATCGAAGCGCAACGCGTTGGCTGATGTGGCGAAGATCTGGATGCGGCCTTCTAGTGGGTTTGCCACCGGCTGCGGAAATGGGTCGTGTGTTTGAGCGGATGCGCCCGCGAGACAATAAACCGCAGCCATCGTCAAGATGACGAGGCGCAAGGCGCTCAACGGTAGATACCGCGCTTGGAGCTGCGGATGAAGTCGATGCACATCGAGACCTGCGCGTCGATCTCGGGATAGGCCGATTCATATGCACGCAGCCCATCTGATGTGTTGAATCCGCTACGCAGCAATATCGTGTAGAAGTCGTCGATGGCGCGCACGGTAGCGTCTTCAAAACCCCGACGACGCAGACCGACGCCATTGATGCCTTCGATGGAAAGGGGCTCTTTGCCACTGAGTGTGAACGGCGGAACGTCCTTAACAACGCGTGAGCACGCACCGATCATTGTGTGAGGTCCGATGCGGCAGAACTGATGCACTCCGGTCAGGCCACCGAGGATCGCCCAGTCGCCAACCTCGACGTGCCCACCCAACTGCACGCCATTGGCCATTATCACATTGTCGCCGACCACGCAGTCGTGAGCAACATGCACGTAGGCCATCAGCAGACAGTCGCTGCCGACGCTTGTCTGATAGCTATGCACTGTGCCTCGGTTGACCGTGACGCTCTCGCGGATCACCGTGCGGTCTCCGATGTGCGCCGTCGTCGGCTCATTGCGATACTTGAGATCCTGAGGAGCTGTGGCGATCACTGCATTAGGATGGATACGCACTTCACGGCCGATGCGAGCGCCGTTTCCAAGGACAACATGGCTGATCAGCTCGGTACCGTCGCCGATCTCAACGTCGTCTTCGACGACGCAGAACGGCCCGATCAAAACATCGATCCCGATGCGGGCCTTGGAAGAAACGATCGACGATGGATGGATCACAACCTGATTCATAATGCAGCCTCCCGCGCAACTACAGCGGCCTGCAGTTCTGCTTCTGCCGCAAGCTGCCCATTAACGTATGCCTTACCAACGAGCTGACAGATATTGAAGCGGAACCGCGTCATCTCGAGCTCCATCACAAGCTGATCGCCGGGGATGACCTCACGGCGGAACTTGACGTTATTCATCCCGGTGAAGACCACGAGCTTCTTCTCCGGGTCAATACCCTTGGAGATCAGCAGCATGCAGCCGGTCTGGGCCATCGCCTCCATGATCAGTACGCCCGGAAAGATCGGACGGTTCGGGAAGTGCCCCATGAACTCCGGCTCGTTGAATGTAATGTTCTTCACGCCGATGATGCGGTTCTCATCAGGAGCATAGTCTATGATCTTATCGACCATCAGGAACGGATACCGATGCGGAAGCATCGTCAGTATCTTGTTGATGTCAAACACCGTCTCCATCGTCGAAGGTGAGTAACGCTTGACATGCTGCTTGTTCTCATACATTCGACGCACCTTGCGGGCGAACTCGATGTTTGCCGCATGGCCCGGGCGCGCGGCCAGGATCTGCGCACGCATGCGCGCACCAACAAGGGCAAGATCACCCACCATATCAAGCAGCTTGTGCCGAGCAGGCTCGTTGGGGTATCTCAGCTGGTTGTTGTTCAGAATGCCATTGGTTCCGAGAACAGCATTACCTGTCACGCCCATTGACGAAAGCGTTGCGCGGAGTTCGTCGTCGGACATCTCTTTGTCGACGATCACTATAGCATTGTCGAGGTTGCCCCCTTGAATCAGACCCCGCTTATAGAGGGCCTCAACTTCATGAAGAAAGCAGAACGTGCGGGCCGGAGCAAACTCGCTCACAAACTCCGTGGCTAGGTCGAACAGGCCAGTATGTTGGCTTCCCAGGGCCGGATTCTTGTAATCCACCATCACCGTAACTCGATACGTGTCATTCGGCAGAGCCGCGATCTCCGTCCCCCGCGCCTCGTCCATGTAGCGGATCGGCTGATCAAGAACGATCTCGTGACGCGTGGCCTGCTGCTCTATGACGCCGACTTTCTGGATCATCTCCACATACGGCATCGATGAGCCGTCGCCCACAGGGGGCTCGTTGTTCGTTAGGTCGATGATACAGTTGTCGACACCCATACCGACAAGTGCTGCCAGGACGTGCTCCACGGTGTGAACACTTGCCTCCCCCACAGCGATGGTTGTTCCCCGCGCGACCTCGACAACATTATCCACCAGCGCGGGTATCTCTGGATCTCCCGGCAGGTCCACACGGCGAAACCTATACCCGGTGTTCTCTGCCGCGGGATGAAACGTCATCGTCGTAAGACTGCCGGTATGCAGTCCAACACCGGACATCGATACTGATCCACCTATGGTTTGCTGTCGGGTACTCATGATCTTTGTTCCTGTTCGCGTTTCAACTTGTCGACATCTGCGCTGAGCCCTCGTACCTGCTTCAGAAGCTCTGGCAGCTGCCGGAGTGCTACATCGATCCGGAGCGCGAGCCCGTGTTCCTTGGCCGGCGAGCCGAAATACGCACCCGGGCTTGTGATCGACTGCGCCACACCAGACTGTGCATACACCACCACGTCGTCGGCGGTTATCAAGTGACCGACGATTCCGGCCTGACCGGCAATGCGATTTCGACTTCCGACGCGTGTTCCGCCGGCAACAGCAACCTGTGCCGCAATAGCAGTATCCTGACCTATCACCACCCCATGTGCAAGCTGCACGAGGTTGTCGATCTTCACCCGATCGCCAATCACCGTCTGCCCCATCGCAGCCCGGTCGATCGAAACGTTGGAGCCGATCTCGACATCGCTGCCGATCGTCACGGTGCCAAGGTGAGGGATTTTCTCGAAATGTTTATCGTCGTGTTCGACGTATCCAAAGCCATCGCTACCGATCACACTTCCTGCATGGATCACACAGCGGTCTGCCATCACCGTTCCCTGATAGCATGTCACGTTCGCATGTAGCACGCAGTCTGCACCGATCCTGACGTTCGGGTAGAGAACGACGTTTGCCAGCAGCTGCGTGCCGGCTCCGATGCGGCATCCTGCGGCGATGACACACCCCGGTCCGATCGACGCTGTTGCATCGATCACTGCCGATGGGTCAATAACTGCCGTCTCGTGGCACATGCCCGCGCCTAGCGTGTACTCAGGGTTGACGAGGCGCATCAGCACGACCATGTCTTGGTAGGGTGCCGGGCTGATGATCCACGCCGACGAGCACACTGCCTCAACGTCCTGAGCCCTGATGATCAAGCAGCCGGCCTGCGTTGTCGACAAATGCTTCGCAAACGCATCAGATCCGACAAAAGAGATTTCGGCCGGGCCGGCCAGTTCGACCGCATTCACGCCATCGATCAATACTTCCGCTTGGCCGCCGGTCCTGCGGCCAAGCAGCGTGGCGATCTGTCCGACGCTCATGGGAAACGTCGCACTCATCGGCCACCGCCTGGCTTCTTCGTCGTATCCGAAGGGGGCGGCATGCTCCGTGATGGTCCGCCGCCCGGCACCTGTCCGGTCGGGGGAAGTCCGTTCGGCATTGTGCCGTCGGGCATCACCACAGGCGTAGTCGACGGCTCGGACACTGGCACTGGCGGAGCTGTCGATGTTGGAGCTGGCGAGGGGTTGGTCGACGGGGTTGACTCCGGTGCTGCAGCCGGTGCTGCAGCCGGTGTTCTGCGTGACTTCTTCTTGCGAGGCTCTTCAATGCGTTTGTTACGTGGGTCGCCTTCGATAGCCTCCTTCTGCTTGGCTTCTAGGTCTCCGGCGTCGATCCCCAACTCCTTCATCACTTTGGCCGTGATGTCGTACTTGGCGTTGACGTACACAAGGGGCTGCACGCTCTTGTCCCAGACGATGTCATAGCCATCTGCCGCCGCCACCTTCTGAATGGCCGTGTAGATCTTCTTCCAGATCGCCTGCATAAGCTCTTCGGCATTCTGGTCGTACTCGCCC
The DNA here is from genome assembly GCA_943372295.1 of Chitinophaga pinensis. Taxonomy (GTDB): domain Bacteria; phylum Bacteroidota; class Ignavibacteria; order Kapaibacteriales; family Kapaibacteriaceae; genus UBA10438. The sequence continues at coordinate 9,608 of CALRYC010000019.1, read as the reverse complement.
CCTGGCTCAAACTTCATGCGCGCGAACTGATCGCGCTCGCGGCGTTTCTCGTCGATTTCTTTCTCTTTGGCGAGACGTTCCTGCTCAGACCAGATCAGTCGATTCTTACGGATCTCTACTTCAAGCTCATCGATATCGCGCTGTTTCTGCGCCATATCCGACTTCCATTCATCCACGTAAGATGACAGTCGCTCCTCGGCCATCTTCGCCGATTCGTATTGCGAACGAATGAAGTCGGTCGAAACGTAGGCGATCTTCTGTGCTATCAGCAATGACGGCACCAGTAGCATCACAACGATCAGAAAAGGCATGATCCGCTTCGTCATATGGCAGTGTTCTCCGATTTACGAGGGGATCAACGGATCATTGGCAATGGTGGTGTACGGTGTACCGTCGAGACGTCTTTTGCGGAACGGGGCGCGTCAGTTACCGCGCTTCATCCGATCCAGTACCTTGTATGTGATGTCAGCCTTGTCTTCGCTGTACAGCACGATGCCGCCCATTTTGTCGAGTACAAGATTGATCTTCTCTTCCTTGGCCACGGCTGTGATAGCCTCGCTGACCTTCACGCGGATCGGTGCCAGAAGGTCCTCACGCATGCGCGCGATCTCGCCGGCCTGTCCGAGCTTTTCTTCCTGATACTGTAGGAAGCGTTGTCGCAGTGCCGCCAGCGACTCTTCTTCCTTGCGCTTTGCCTCGGCCGTCATCATGGCCTCCTGCTTGCGATAGCTTTCGATGCGTGCTTCGAACTCCTTCTGCATCATCTGCAGCGTGTCGCGGATCTTCAAACCTGCTTCTTCGATAGACTTACTAGCCTTGATCGCATCAGGTAGCTCCTTCAGGATCACGTCGGCGCTAACGACACCGATCTTGAATCCCTGGGCTGAAAGGGGCGTGGCAATTGCCAGAATGGCGAGAAGGATGAATGTGCGAATCATCATGGGAATCGAATCCGTGAAAGAGTTTGTGGACAAGAGTTACTGGACAACCGGTTACCGGCCGAACTGGAAGTGGAACTGCCATCCCGACCTCGTTCCGGGTGTCGCGGGGTCGTCGTCAAATCCGTATCCGATGTCGAATCCGAGCAGTCCGATCGGCTGAAGGAGCATCCGCAGACCAAAGCCAACGGAACGTTTCAGACCGAACGGATCGGCCGTTCGTAGACTCGACCAGACGTTTCCAGCCTCGGCAAAACTAAGCAAATAGATCGGGAAGGGATTGAGTGTTAGAGCAAAGCGAAGCTCCGTCACAAAACGTGCCTGCAGGCGGCCTCCCGGCGGAAGACGCCGACCATCGGCAGTGACCGGAGCGAATGAGTTATCACGATATCCGCGAAGTGGCGTAACGGCAAAACCACCGAGTCCGTTGCCCCCCATGTAGAATAGCTCACCCGGCGGTATCGTCGTGTCGGCTCTGAATCCGTCGACATATCCCATCTCGGAACCAAGAAAGAGCACCAGTCGCGTATTTCCACCGATCGTCAGAAGCGGGTTGACGATGTCGAATGTGATGCCGACCTTGCCGAAATCAGTCGACCCGATACCGAGCGCTCCTGATGTGGCCCGCGTCGACAGAAGGAATCTCGATCCGGCAGTCGGGAAAATGATGTTGTCGAAGCTCACTCGCGAGATCGTCTGCGAGATGGTCAGCGCCGTCTGCGTTCCCTGACGTGAGAAGAACGTATTCGTATTGGAAACGATCCGCTCGAAGGCAACACTCCAGTCACCGCGGAAATAGTCATCCGGCCAGCGGAAACGTCGGCCAAGATTGATCTGTCCACCGGTGCGCCGCATAGCAAAGTTGAAGTTCTGCTGCGTGTCGAAAAGATTGAAACCGATGGACGTTGGCTGTCCAAACAGCCACGGTTCGGTGAACGACAGCTGAAAGGTCTGCAGCCGAGAAGCCTGTCCGAAGTCCCACTGAAAGCCGAGAACCTGACCTGCGCCACCAGAAAATGGCTCGCTGATGTCGAAGTTGTTCAAGGTTATACCGATCGATCCCGTAAGACCGAATGCGCCGGCGAAACCGACGGAGGCGTTAAAGGTGTCGGTGGACCGTTCTTCGACCTGAAGAACGACGTCGACCTTGGTCTTGTCAACCGGTTGGACGTTCGGCTTGAGCGCCTCAGGGTTGAAGAAGTTCAGCACACCCAGTCCGCGCACGCTGCGGATAAGAGCCGACCGGTTGAAGTAATCGCCCGGACGCAGGTACAGTTCACGCTGGATGACCTTATCGCGCGTTTTGGTGTTGCCGCTGATCTCAATGCGGCGGATGGTGTATTGCTCGCCCTCGACCACGCGAATGACGATGTCGACACTGTCATCCGTGACGCGTGTGAACTCCGGCTCCATGCGGCAGGCTAGGTAGCCGTTGTCCGCGTAGAGTGAGGTTACGTCCGACTGATCTTCGTTGACCTGCAGGTTCTGAAAGAACTTCGTTTCATTGTACAATTCACCCGGCTCGACGCGCAGGCGCGGAAGCATGAGGGCTTCGGGATAGATCGTGTTACCCGTGAACTTCACCGAACGGATGTAGACGGGCTTGCCTTCCTTGATTGTCAGCCGGATATCGACAGCTTCATTGGCCTCGTCGTAAACGACCGTGTCGTCGAGGATCTCGGCATCCATCAAGCCCCTTTCACGGAACCACGCTGCGAGCTTGATTTTGTCTTCATCAAACTTCGACTGATCAAACGCGGCCGAAGCCCAGAACTCATACCAGCTTTTCGTCTTCGTTTCGGAGAAGGCCGAGGCGATCTCGGCATCAGAGTAGCGTTCGTTCCCTTCGACAACGATGGAGCGGACCTTGAATTCAACGCCTTCCTTGATCAGCAGTTCGAGGTCGAAAAAGTTCATGGAATCGGTCGCAACGAGCTTGGTTTCGAGTCGGGCAAAAAGGAGTCCTTCCTTGACGTAGAGCTTTCGCACAGCCTCGCGAAGAAGGTACTCATCATAAGGCGAGATAATGTCACCACTGCGCCGATCGATCGCCTTATTGATGTCCTCGTTCGAGACTTCATCATTGCCGGTGATTGTTACCGTGCGCAGGCGCGGCATCGGACTTACGCGGATGACCAGGAACACACCAAGTGCCGTTTCGCGTTCACGCTCGATCTTGACGTCCTTGAAGGTGCGGCGGTTCCAGAGATTCTTCACGGCCGTCATGAGGTCATCCGGGCGCACCTCCTGTCCGACTCGCAACCCGGAATAGGAGATCACCGTCTGCATATCCGCTCCGCTGGAAAGACCATCAACGGAGATGCCGGCAATGATCGGATAGCGTGGCTGGGCAGCCCCCTGACCATACGACATGGGTGCGTCGAAGATCAGCAGAACTGCCGTGAGGACACAGAGCATGCGACCAAGCAGTTCGGCCCCCTTCTCCGGCAGGCTACTTGAGCGCATTACGCAAGCGCTCCATGGTTGTCGGTTTCGTCTTCGACGCAGCGTCAATCTGTGCAGATGTCTTTCCGAATCGGCGTTCCCGCTGCGTGAAGTCCAGTAACGCGTCGTAAAGATCAACGTCTCGGAAATCAGGCCAGAGCGTGTCGGTCACGAACAGCTCTGCGTAGGCGGCTTCCCAGAGAAGAAAATTACTCAGTCGGATCTCGCCGCTCGTGCGGATGATCAGGTCCGGGTCGGGCATGTATGACGTCTGTAGGTACTCGCAGATGGTCGACTCGGTCAGGTCTTCCGGAGAGAGCTTGCCGCGCCGAACGTCAAGCGCGATCACCTGCATGGCCCGCTGGATATCCCATCGAGCCCCATAACTGAGCGCAAGCGTGAGCGTCAGGCCATCGTTGCCGGACGTCCGTTCGATGGCCTTCTGGAGGACCTTTTCCACGCCTCGAGGCAAAGCGTTCGTCTTTCCGATGGTCCGAATGCGAACGTTATTCTCGTGCAGCTCCTCGATTTCTTTCTTGAGGTACGATTCGAGAAGCGACATCAGAAAACGAACCTCCGGAGCCGGGCGCTTCCAGTTCTCGATCGAGAAGGCATAGAGCGTCAGGTACTGGACGCCCACCTGCGAACAGGCCTTGACGACCGAACGGACGCTTTCCATGCCGGCACGATGACCTTCAAAGCGGGGCAAGGACCGCAACTCGGCCCAGCGTCCGTTGCCGTCCATAATGGCCGCAACGTGCCGCGGAAGCCGTTGGCTCCCCCGCAGCGCTTGGCGCATTTGCTCGATGTCCGATGAGACGAGCTCGTCAGACCAACTCACTCTTCCTCCATGGCTTGAAACGCTGCAAAGATACAACGACTGGTCAATGCGTGGGGCTAAGGTTGTGCAGAATAAGGGCCTTTCGTATGTTTGCCGTCCGCCGAAGGAAGGGTCCGGCAACCCGGTTTCCTGACACGCTTTCCGGTTCGGAGTATTGTTTAGAGTTGTCCGTCACGAGGCCACGTTGAACGTCACGAAAGCCGACATCGTCGATAAGATCGCCAGCGAAACGGGTCTGACAAAGCTCGAGACCAAGGCCGTCGTTGATGGTTTTCTGCTGAGCATCATCGATGCGCTTGCCGAAGGCAAACGCATCGAGCTGCGTGGCTTTGGCGTGTTCAGCGTCAAGAGCCGCAAGCCACGGATGGCACGCAACCCCCGCACCGGCGACCCCGTGCCCCTTGAAGAACGGTTTATTCCGGCATTCAAGGTCAGCTCGGAGTTTCAGGAGAAGGTTCACGAGAAGCTCCGTTCACGGGGCTCTCAGGACTCACATCCATCGGCGTAAAGGCAATGAAAGCATCGGTTACCTGGGGGCTTGTTGCCTCCATCATCGTTGTTGTCGGTGGAGGTTCATGGGCACTTTCGCGCATGGCCATCTCGGCAAACATTGATGCCGGGCGGGAGAAGGCTCTCGCGCGGGCCGCTGAGCGACAGGAAGGCGACGAGGCCGCAGCACGTCAGTCGAAGTTGACGTCGCTACTGAAGTCGATCGAGGATTCCCTTGGTGCTCGACCGCTCGACAGCATGCTGGTGATCTCGGCGGCGAACATTGCTTACGATCTTGGACAGTTTGACAAAGCGTCTCGACTTTACCGGCGCTTTCTTGAATCGATCGATGCCTCGGCATCCACGGTTCGCATCGACTATGCGTATGCCCTTTTCCAAACCGGGCAGCAGCAGCAGGCGATCACCGAACTCGAAGGTGTCATCAAGAAAGACCCGAAGAACCAGTCGGCCCTCTTCAACATCGCTGTGATGTACACCCAGCTGCAGCGCTTTGAAGAGGCAACCACATGGTTCAAACGCTGCCAGCAGGCCGACCCCCAGTCCGCTATCGGTCAGCGTGCAGCTCTGGCGCTTGAACAACTGTCGAAGACAACCTAATTCTTAGAACGAAAACCAAAATTTTTCTCACGTCATCCAGAGGTCACCATGCCATGCGGTAAAAAGCGCAAGCGCCATAAAATGGCCACGCACAAGCGCAAGAAGCGGCTTCGTAAGAACCGTCACAAGAAGAAGAACAGGTAATTGCAAGAACAGCGCCCATGGGCGCTGTTTTTGTTTGTAGTGGGCGTTCTATGCGGACGACCGCGATCGTTTACGATGACTGCTGATGGCCACTTGGCAAAGGTTACCGAACCAGCATCAGGGGCGCCGACATCACACCGTTTTCCGTAACGACCTGCACCAGATAGGTACCCGACCAAAGCGCTGAGATCGAATCGATAATGATATCGGTCGAGCCGGCCGGGACAGTTTGACGGGCCACAACACGGCCGCTCACGTCAAGAATACTCAGCATGGCTGATGAAGTCAGTAGGGCTGGCATCACGACCAACACCTCGGCGGTGGCAGGATTCGGTGCGATGATGATACCACTGTTCAGAGCGTCTGGTTCCGGTTCGTTGACAGTCGTGGTAAGGGGCTGGCAATCCGAAAGCTCGACAGAGAGCAACGCATGGATCTCACTTGATAGTCCGGTCGACGACGTGAACCCAACGAAACACGAGCCCCTTGAATCGAGTCGGAGAATCGACTCAATGTCGAAGTTCTTGATCTCAATCACAGGCTTGTCAAACGTCCGGGTCATCGAAACATAGACCCCAAGCGTTCCCTGATCGAACTCGATCCTTCCGTGATAGACGCTGCCATCGGCCTTGAGGCTAGGAACGTCCTTTGTGGCAAGAGCCCGCAGGTATGGAGCGGCATGCCAGGCACGCAACTGGCGGCCATCACCCACCTGGACCGCGACGTGGCTGCCGTTCGGGTCGGAGAATGCCGCGTTGAGATAGGAGTCATACTCGACGGCAATACCGTGCGTGATCTCGTGATAACCGATGCCGTCTCCCGGGCGGCCCAATGCCGTTGGCGAGTCCGGCAAGAACACCACGGCAACGCCATCGGCACCCGGTGCACCGTTGTCGACCAGGCCGTTGTCGTTGCCCTCGGAGAGTCGGAACGAAAACTTCAGATCGAATCCGTTGCGCACACTGACGCGGTTTCTAAGGTATGCCCCACCACTCTGATACTGCCCGGTTGTGGTCAGCCTGATACTCTTGGTATCGTACTTCGCACTTCCTGCAAGTCTCATGTCAGAAAGATCCTGGTCGATCACGCGCAGCGTACAGGTGGAGTCCTCAAGAACCTCCACACTGGGAGTGTTAAAAGTGCCACTAAGCCCTGAGACAACGAATGCTCGCATCCTGCCATCGGCCGAAGGCGCCATGATCATCGGTGCGTAGCACCGCCCATTGTTTAGGCTTGGCCCACGGGTGGACTTCATCGTCCGCAGATCAACCCACTCGGCAGCGTCGGTAAAGACAACATTGTCGCTCAGACCACCGGCAACAAGAACGAGATCTTGACGCCATGTTCCTGCACTAAGGTGTTGACGCCCTACCTGCAGGGTCGGCCCCCTGCTGACGACTCCGAGAGGGCTGACGATCCATGAGGCGGTCGATGTGATGAACGGTGCCTCTCTGACAGCGCCCCCAACAACCAGTACCGACCCATCATTGACGACGGCCACGCCCGGTGCCACCGGACTGGCATCGAACTCGAGGTCATTCACCCACGTGTCGTTGGCACGATCGTAGCGAAGCGAGACTCTGCTTCGTTCAGAATTGGCTCCTCCGGTGCGAAACCCAAAGTATGAAGGTCCTCGTCCATCAGGATTCACAGACACGGCACTGTTGGCCGCAGACGGCAACGCGGCAGTCATGCGACATTGGTTCGTGGTGAGATCAAGGATCTCAGCGCTCGACTGATCGTAGCCACCAAAGATCAGGATCTCGTCTGCCGAGAGATAGTCCGCAGCGTGTTGTCGGCGTGAGCGGTTCATTGTTCCAAGAACCGACCACTGCATAATCCCAACGTCGAGCTTCTCGATCACCCGGTTCCCTCCGTCTTTCGAGTTCCCCCCAATGACCAGAATGTCGCCATTCGCGAGCACGATTGTCGGGAACTCGGCACGACCATACCGCATCGAGGGTCCCGGACTCACCGCGCCAGTTGCAAGGTCGATGATCTCCGTGGTGTTGGTTGGAGTTCCATCGAGGATGCCTCGTGAATTGATGTATCCCCCGATAACCAGCAACCGGTCACCCTGCAGGTACCGGACGGCATGATGATGTCGGCCCTGCCGAAGCTGTGCAAACTCCCTCCAAGCTCTCTGGGCAGAGAGTCCTGTGACGACAGAACAAAGAACTACAATCACCGCCAACGGTCTCATACAGGCCAGATACATCGGCGAATGCGCCGTGTTGTTGACAAACGTTTGCACATCGAACCTGCGGATTATTCAAGAATTCACGTTGAGTCAGGATCGACAGTAATCATTCAAGATACCATTCGCGCTGAACAGCCCCTTTGAAGAATTGATTTCTAAGGAACCACGCGTAGCTTCGCGCCCATGCTTCTTGGCCTACTCGCTGCAACCACAACGCTTGTGTCGTGGAGTTTTGGAACGCTCTCGTTTCTGAAGGCATCGCGCCTGATGGATCCGGGACTGCTCAACCGCGCACGGTTAGGGTTGGCGGTCATTGCCACGCTTACGATCGCATGCGTGGCTGCAGGCACGTCGCCGTGGTCGCTGCTGGCATCGACAACCTCCGGATCGTGGCTTTGGCTTGGACTGAGCGGATTCATCGGACTAACGATCGGCGATCTGTTCGGCTTCACCTCCCTGCGAATCCTTGGTGCGCGACGTCAGAGTGTGATCGGCACCACGGCTCCGGCCGCTTCGGCCGTCGTGGCACTGGCCCTGCTGGGCGAGACCCTCTCGCTGACGGACATCATTGGCATCGCTCTGTCGATCGCCGGTGTCATGTATGCCATGAACACCTCACAGGAGCGTGATGAAGTGCACAGCGAAGGCTTTGGATCTTACTCGCTTGGCGTTCTTCTGGCCATCGGCGGCGCTATCTGTCAGGGGGCCGGCCTGGTCCTTGCAAAAAAGGGTATGACCGGGGCGAACGCCTCCATCGCCCCCTTTCATGCGACATTCCTGCGAATGATCGTGGGGTTCTCGGCGACGTATCTCGTAGACGTCCTGCGCAGAGCCCCTCACCGTCCGCTTAAGGATGCGTTTGCCGATCCTACGGCCCGATCGGCGATGTTCGTCGGCACACTCTATGGTCCGATCATCGGCGTAACACTGTCTCTGGTTGCGGCCCGCAGTCTGGACGTCGCCGTGGCACAGACGATCTTCTCCCTCGTGCCGTTCGTCGTGATGGCAATCATGCGACTCTTCTACCGTCAGCCAATCCCTGCGCGCAGCATTGTCGGCGCCGTGATCAGCGTCTCCGGCGTAGTGCTTCTGGTCACCGGCACGTAGTGACGGCGTATGTTTGCCACGCTCACGATCTCACACCCATCTGTATCAACTATGAACCAACGCCTTCTCGACCTCGGCCTACCCGGCATTCTTGATAACCCCGATCACCTTGTAGCGCTTACCGACGAGCAGATCGACGAGCTTGCGACCATCCGCGATGAAGCCGCCGACGCGCTGGAGCATGATGAGTCGAACGCCGACCTCATCGATACCATCTACCTAGCGCACATGACGCTGTCATCGGCCCTGTTCCTGCGTGCCATCGCATCGGAACTTCCCGTACCCGATCTTCCAGCTGCCCAGGTTCTTGCGCGCTCTTGGGCAGGGGGCTTGCTGCTTGCCTGCGAATCCGACACCGTGCGCGAGATCATCGCTCCGCGCGCTACTCTTGATGTGCTGACCAAGGCCGGACTCCCGGCAAAGGCAGATCCGGAACTCACCTTCTCTCTGCCCCCTACCCGACTTTCAGACATGATCGAACTCGCCGAAGACGACGTCGATGATGCCTCCAGCAAGGAGTTCTTCTCAACCTTCTGGAGAATCGGTCAGACAGAAGATGGTGACGTGCTTTGCCTGGATGAACGCGCCGATTGTGCCGTGATTCTGCTCGATGCCGAGTGGGGATACTACGCCCAGCAATTCGTCAACTCGTCAGTCGGCCACCTTCTGCAATGCCTCGAAGCATGGCGTGTACTCGAAGAAGACGATGCCAACGAAGTGGACGAAGCGATCGAACGCTTCGAACGTGCCGTGATTCGCATCGACCCTCGCGCCCTCACGGAAGGGGCATTCTGGTCGGATGTTGTAGCAATGCTGGAAGAAGAAG
>CALRYC010000018.1:0-41147 GCA_943372295.1 Chitinophaga pinensis | reverse complement strand
GGCTTTATGATCATTGCCAAAGAGCCCACAACAGTGGACATCCTCCTTCGTGGGCAGGGCAAGAATGACGCCACCACTTCGAACGGACGCAAGATCGGCGAGCGCATTTCGGTGTTCCTGGATGAAGGCGAAGTCTACATGGTGCATGGTGATGGCCAGACACGCGCTGCGTTTGACCTCACCGGTTCGCTGATTCGTGCCGACAAACCTGTGGGCTTCATCAGCTTTCACATGCGCACGACCATGCCTAACCTGCTCATCAATGGCAACGGCAGGAATCACCTCTGCGAGATGCTACCCCCCATTACCGCATGGGGTAAGCGCTATTCGACGGTCGAACTCAAGCGTGCGAGGCGTCTTGAAGGTCGTGGCGACGTCTTCAAGGTCGTAGCAAAGGATGATCAAACGCGCTGGACAATGAAGTACTATGACAAGACCAACGGCAAGCTCCTTGGTCAAAACGGCGGCCTGCTGCAAAAGGCCGGCGACTTCGCCGATATCACGCAGGCCACGCAGCCGACGGCTATCACGGAAGGTTTTTCTGTATGGGAAGCAAATAAGCCGATCTTCTTGATGCAATACTCATGTTCATCGTCCTGGGATGGAGACCAGATTCTTGATCCGTTCATGTTCAACGTGACGCCGGAAGAGCAGTTCATTACGAGCACGATCTTCCAGTCGCCCACGATGGCGCAGTTCACAAAGCACTATCTGAATCTGATCGTCAGGACAGACACATCGGATAAGAAAAAGATGGAGGAAAATCTCAAGTCACTCGAGATCGATGGCATCCCCGTGTGGAGCGATCCGCGTGCTGAGAAGCCTTCGCTGCTCTTTACCCGCATGCCCAATGGGCTCTTCTGGGCGTCTATCGAGTTCGGCACTGATGCACGGGCCCACCGTATTTCCGGCAATGGCCTGGTCAGCTTCGGAGGGTACATCTATGGCTTCGGAGCTGTGGATGCGTACGGATGGCCTGCTGCCGCCGGCTTCCGCCCAACAACGTCCGTGGACACGCTTGCTCCTGTCATCAAGGGCGATTCTCTTTGTGGCGACTACAAGTTTGAAGCGACCGAACTTCGAAACATACCAGACCCACCGCGCGAGGTTCCCATTGACACGGATCAGGTCGAAACGGGTATCTCCAGGATCGATACTATTCCCGGGAAGAACAGTTTCAACTATCGCCTGGAATTGATCACTGATCAGGGTTTCCCACTGACCCCTCCCCACAAGCGATTCAAGTACGAGTGGCAAGTCATTGACAAGAGCAAAGATGCCCGGGCGATATACTTTGTGCGTGATTTCGCTGACAACATCACACTTGATACGTGCTATTACTTCGCTGACAAACTCGTGTTCAAACCAGATCCTCTGTCGTTCGGCAAGGTTCGGCTTGGCAACAACAAGACCCTGCAGTTGACTATCAACAACGACTCCGACGCAGAGGTAACGCTTACTGCGTCTAGGATCCTGGCCGGGACCTACTTCAAAATGGTTTCCGGTCAGATTCCCGAAGGCAAAGAAGTTAAGATCCCTGCCCGCGGCAGCTACACGATCGACATCGAATATTCAGGAACACGTGAGACGTCGGACGTCACCAAAGACTGGGATAAGGACACCATCCAGATCAATACCAGCTGCGGTCTGTTCAAGCATGGCATGACCGGAGTTGCCGCTATCCCGCGCATTAAGGTCCGTGACTTTGATGCCGGCACACGCAGCCTGAATGAGAAGTTCTGCAGTCTGCTTCTGATCGAGAATCCTGGTTCCGACACACTGGTGATCACGGCGATCACGGGATACAACAACACCTCCTTCTCGCTCTCAGCCGGATACACACCTGCGCTGCCGATCTCGATCCCACCCAAGGGTCGTGTTGAACTGAAGGATGTTTGCTTTGTCAGCGACAAGATCATCGACGAGACCAAGGACATCACATTTACCAACAACGGAGACGGCCCTGATTCGGTATCGAAGTGGAGCGGCAACACGCAGACACCGGGCCCTGGTATCACCGGATACGACTGGCTGCTGCGCCGCGTCGGTACGCGCCACCCGTGGATTGTTAAGGTCTACAACACGGGCAATCAGGAGATCGTCCTGAACGACGTCAACTTCTCGACAGGCGGCAAGTACTTCCCGGCCGGATCCAATGAAGGCAACTTTGTGTTCAAGATCGGCAACCTTATCAAGGCTGGATCGCCGGTTACCACGGCTACACTCAAGGGTGACTCTGTTGACGTTGAAGTATTCTTCCGTCCAGGCGGCGAGCAGGCCTATAATGTCGAGATCGCACCAGTCTGGGCCACATCGCAGGATCCACGTTCTGCGCGTCTTTCCGGTGAAGGAATCATTCCGAAGATCAATTCGCAGCCGATCACGCTTACATGTGCCGAAACGCCGGAAGGCGATGAGGTACGCCGTGACTTCGTCCTGACCAACGGAGGCACCATGCCTCTGACGGTAACGGATATTCGTCTCGCAACGGGCGCTCCTGCAGGATATGCACTTATCACAACGCCGACATTCCCAGTAACGGTTGCCGCAAACGGCGGTGTGTATCCTGTAACGGTCGCCTACACGCGTCCGTTCGGCTTTGGCAATGCCACTTCCGTCGACCTGGAAGTTGTCCATGATGCGACCCCCGGAACGGGCGTCGATGCCACAACGCTTGTTTCTGTCGGACCGCACACACAGCGGATGTCGGTCGCCTCATGTTCTTCACCGGACATTGCGACGGTCGATCTCGACTTTGGTCGCAACCGCGCTAATTGCGATGATCCAACCCGTGAGTTTACGATCAGCAATCCAAGCGGTTCGCTCAAGCCCCTTGAGATCAAAGAGATTCGTGCTGCCGGCCCAGATGCGGCCGCATTCACGATCACCCAGATCCGTGATGCCGCCGGTACGGTCATTTCTCTGCCGATCATTCTGACGGCCGGCCAGACGGCTACCGTCAGCGTCAAGTTCACGCCCACGGAACCAAATGCTGCACCATGGCAAAACCGCGTGTATTCGGCCCAGTATGAGATCGATGGCTATGCACAAGGTGAAACCAAGCCATTCAAGTCGGTAACATCGAAGCTTGCCGGCATTGGATATGTGACTCCGGTATCTATGGCACTCGGCAACGATCTTGGTCCAATAGAAACGAAGAATCCCGGAAGCGCAGTCGCCTTCCGTGTCTCGGCAAGTTCGGCTGACTGGAATTCCGCTGACCTTCGCTCATTCACAGCCGACGTTGTCTTTGACCCGGCAACAATCGCCTTCACAGCTGGCTCACTCCGTGCCGAAGCATCAGCCCCGGGTTGGACGATTGCCGGACCGACGATCACGACAATCTCTGCAGATCAGGCGCGTATGACGTTCAACGCATCGGGTCCGGCGCCGATCCGGGCCGATGGCAACGTGTTTTCGTTCAGCGCCACCCTTTTGCTGTCAGACAAGGTTAAGGCCATGCAGGACCTCGAGATCAACCTCGGTCGTCCATGCTTGATCCCATCGACAACGGGCGACTCCACGGGAATCTTTAACTGCGCCCTAGCACGCCGCGTGATCAAGGTCTCGGGTGCTCGCACGAAGATCGCTCCAGTCTCCCCGAACCCTGTCCGATCAGGTACAGCTACGGTTGAGTTCGGCGTAGGCATCTCCGCGCCGGTAACGATTCAGGTGGTCAACTCCCAGGGTCAGGTTGTCCGCACACTGGTGAGCAGTCATCTGCAATGGGGCGAGTACGATATGAGCTTCGATACGCAAGGCCTCTCGGCCGGAGCGTACTTCATCAGAATGCAGACCGTTGAGTTCGATCGTACGCAGCCGCTGATGATTCAGGACTAAGTGGCGGATCCGACATCGTTTGTCCCAAAGGGCGTCCCATACGGGACGCCCTTTTGCGTTCTGGGCCCACCAAACTGGATCCATGGCACAGTTATTGGTTCTTATCCCGCAGACCATTATCTTGCTCCGTCCATGAAAACTCCATTCTTCCATAGCTCTCTGCGCAACCTCGTGCTGGCACTTGTCATGCTGGTTGCCGTGGTGCCTGTTCTTGCCGAGAATGCCAAGAGCAGCAGCAATGCGAAGAAGGCGACCAGGCAGACGGCCAGTTCGTTTTCACCGGTCACGCGTGCTGTTGCCAGCGGCGTCAAGGCTCTGACAGTTCGGAAGTATACGTCCGAAGAGCGCGCGCAGGTAAAGTCTCATACAGGCCGCGACTCATCAGTTGCTCCACCCCGTATCGTGTCTGCCCGGGTAAGCTCCGAAGTATTCACAACTCGGGTTGAACTGGCTAGCGATGAGTCTCTAGTCGAGATCTCGATCTTCAACATGCTCGGGAAGCGGGTAATGGATGTCTACAAAGGGGCTTCTTCCCGTGGCGTCCATGAACACACGCAGTCGATCTCCGAACTTCCTGACGGCGTCTATATGTGCGTTATGCAGGGAGCCAACTTCCGGAAGGCTGAAAAGTTCTTCTTCAACCGCTGACATTGCACCACCAGAAAATTTTACGAGCCGCCTTTGGTGGCTCGTTTCGTTTTGAGGAGACCCCATGAAGTTCGCAACCAAGGCCATTCACATCGGTCAAGAACCTGAGCGCCTTACGGGCGCCGTTACCGTGCCGCTCTTCCAGACATCGACCTATGCACAGCATGAGATCGGTCGTCATACCGGATTCGAGTACGCCCGGACGCAAAATCCTACCCGCTTTGCATGGGAGGACAATCTTGCAGCAATGGAAGGTGGTGTCGACGCATTCGCTTTCGGCAGTGGTCTGGCAGCCGTCGACGCGGTTATGCGCCTACTTTCATCGGGCGACCATGTGATCATGGCCGAAGACATGTATGGAGGAACGTTCCGCCTGGCAGAACGCATCCTGCGCCGCTTTGGCCTAGACTTCTCGTACGTTGATATGCGTGATCCGATGAATGTTGCGAATGCCATTCGCCCGAGCACCAAAATGATCTACACAGAGACGCCGACAAATCCGATGATGACCATTACGGATATCGCGGCGATCTCCGCCATCGCCAGCCAGGCCGGATGTCACATGGTAGTCGACAACACCTTTGCCACCCCTTACGCCCAACGTCCGCTGGAGATGGGTGCTTCGATCGTTGTTCACTCTGCAACCAAGTATCTGGGCGGACATAGCGATCTCGTTAGTGGTATCGTCACAACCAACAGCGAGTCGATCGCTGAGCAGCTCGGCTTCATCCAGAATGCAGCCGGTGCTGTTCCCGGTCCCTTTGACTGCTGGCTGCTGCTGCGCTCATCCAAAACTCTATCTGTGCGAATGGACCGCCACAGTTCAAATGCTCAGACCATCGCCGAGTTCTGTGCCTCGCACCCGTCGATCCTCGCCACTCACTACCCCGGCTTGCCGAGTCATCCTCAGCACGAACTGGCCAGACGTCAGATGTCGGTGTTTGGCGGCATGATCTCGATCGAACTCGGCTCGCGTGAACGCGCCGTCGAGGTCACAAACAAGCTCAAACTCTTCACGCTTGCCGAATCCCTCGGGGGCGTCGAGTCCCTCGTGTGCCACCCTGTGAGCATGACGCATGGATCGATCCCAAAAGAACAACGCGAGCGACTCGGTGTCACCGAGGGCCTGATTCGCCTTTCCTGCGGTATCGAAGATGTCCAGGACCTCATGGCGGATATTGAGGCTGCGCTTTAGGACATCTGCGGTGCGTGGGGTGCCTTCGGCACGAGGAGGAACCTCACACCTCAAACCTCACACCCGCTCGAAGCGCCGAGCGTCGTAGTTTTGTGGCCCACGAACTTCGGAGTCCCGTCGATGAATCTCGCTGATATTCGCGCTGCCCATCAAGCTACTCTCGATGCTGCCATCAAGGCCAATGCCGAGCGGACGTTTCATGCCCATTGGCCGGAAGCCCCAAGTGGGAAGATCTACGGTGAGACAGCCAACGACGAAGCGTTAGCACGTTTTCAGTCTCAGCTGAACAACCGTTTCGAACGCCTTGGTGATTCCGAGACATGGATGGGCGAGGAGATCTCACCATACGGTTTCTCGCTTGGCATTACATATCCTGCCCTTAATGTCGAGACGCTCGTCTCGCGAGCCAGTGCAGCGCAGACGGCGTGGCAGTCCCTTACTCCGTTGGATCGGGCTGCGATCCTTGTCGAGGCTCTTGAACGTGGAGCAAAGTCATTCTTCGAGATCGGCTATGCAACGCAGCACACCACCGGACAGGGATTCGTGATGGCCTTTCAGGCCTCGGGTCCGCACGCGTTCGATCGTGCGCTCGAAGCCACAGCGCTTGGCCTTGCTGCTCAATCCTCGTTTACTCCGGGGGTAACGTGGACAAAGCCGATGGGTAAGATCAGCGTCAGCATCGAAAAGTCTTATCGCATTGTGCCGCGCGGCATCAATCTTGTTATCGGCTGTTCGACGTTTCCGGTGTGGAACACCGTTCCCGGGATGTTTGCCGGACTTGTCACGGGCAACAGTGTTATCGTGAAGCCCCATTCCGGTGCCGTCTATCCGATCGCGATCGTCATCGCGGCACTGCGCGATGTTCTTACTGGGCTTGGGATGGACCCCGGCATTATCCAGATGGCCGTTGATACAGCTGCTGAGCCCCTTACACTCGACCTCGTCAAGCACCCATCGGTCGGCATCATCGATTACACCGGCGGCCCGACCTTTGGCGCCGTCGTCGAGAAGGTAGCTGCCGAGCATCGCAAGGTGGTCTTCACAGAAAAGGCGGGCGTCAACTGCGTCATCCTCGACTCGACGGATGACCTTGACAAGGCCATGGACAATCTTGCCTTCTCGCTGACGCTGTACTCGGGTCAGATGTGCACAGCCCCGCAGAACGTCTTTATATCCAAGGATGGCATGCAGGTAGGGGGCGAGCACGTTTCCGTAGATGCCGTTGCTGCCAAGCTCCGCGAAAAGATCGATGCACTGGTCTTCAATGAGAAGGCCGGTCCGGGCACGCTCGGTGCCGTGCAGAATCCTATCACCGCAGCCCGCGTTGCTGAAGCTACCGCGCTCGGCCTTGAGGTTGTTCGCAGCAGTGAAGCCATCGCGCAACCCGGCTTTGACGGTTCACGTTCGATGTCGCCCCTTGTATTGAAGACCGACACCAAGCATGCCGACGTTTATACAAAGGAGTGGTTCGGGCCGATCTCCTTCATCGTCGTGACTGACTCTTTCGAGGACTCTCTTAACGAGGTCGTCAGCAGCATTCATGAGCACGG
Organism: Chitinophaga pinensis; assembly: GCA_943372295.1. Lineage (GTDB taxonomy): Bacteria > Bacteroidota > Ignavibacteria > Kapaibacteriales > Kapaibacteriaceae > UBA10438. The sequence goes on along the minus strand of CALRYC010000018.1, from coordinate 33,914 downwards.
CGCACTGAGCAGCCTTGTCTACACCACGAATTCCCACCGTATGCAGATCGCCGAAGATGCAATTGTCTCGGTCGGCGCACCGGTGGCCTTCAACTTCAACAGCTTTGTCTGGGTAAACCAGTCGGCCGCTTTCAGCGACTTCCACGGCACAGGCTGCAACCCCGCCGGTAACGCCACTTTCGCCGACTGGCAGTTTGTTACGAACCGGTACAATGTGGTGGGCGTGCGCAAGCAGGCTTAGGGAAGAGAGGTACGGAGTTACAGAGTTACGGAGTTACAGAGTTACGGAACGACCGACGTCACAGGTAACTCGTCACTTGTAGCTCGTCATTCGTCGTGGGGTCGCAGCATGCTTCGACCCTACCGGTCACTCGTCACTCCGTCATGCTGTGGTTGCCACCGAATCGGTAGCTAACACTGAGATTGAATAAGATGTCAGCGAATGCGGCATCACCGATCACCTCGACACCTCGAATTTGAGTGCGGAGCTTGTCAATGTGGCTCTGCGTGCGATTGCGGTAGGCGGCGATCGGCGTGCTGAGGAAGACGGAAAGTGCAGCCGTGGAGTATCCGATACCAGGTTCAACGCTTACAGCATAGCCGGGTCGGCGGAATCCGGCACTACCGCCGATCAGGTCGGAGGAAGGCACACCCTCAGCGCGAGCGCCAATGTAAGCTGTCCATCCGTTGAACATTCCGTACATCACTCCCAGACGCACACCGAACTGATCGGCACTCGAGTACTCCGAGCTGTCAGCAGTGCCTGCCGGATTGGCCGTGCGCAGTCGAACACCATTCGTGTTGGTTAGATTCGACATGTAAAAAACGTTACTCATAAGCACAAAGTCGGTTGCCAGCGTATGAATGCCCTGAGCATCGAGGGTGAGTCCAAAGCCACCGTCGCCGAGCTGGATCGATTGATCAACGAAACCCGCCACAGTCTGATCTCTCTGCGGTCCCTGATTGAAGAAATCATCCACAACGTCATACTTGCCCGTGGGAAGCTTCACACCAAGGGCTACCGAGTAATTGGACTCCGAGGTTGATGGATCAAAGAGCCAGTAGCCAACAGAGAGCCGCACGTCACCCAGACCTGCCGACGAGGTCATTCGCCTGTCCCCAGCCCATGTGCCGATAAGAGCTCCCGTGCTGTCGAACCGCGGGTTTCCCCCATGCTCGTAGAGCGATGTGCGGTCGTTGTAGTTGAGTGGCACCACCGCATTGACGAAGATCCTGTCCGTCAATCCATAACTCAATGCCAGATCGATCGAACCGGCGTTGTTGATGACCTCCGTCCCCTGCTCGACGCGGAACGATTCTTCATGATCACCGCGGAAGTGGCGGAAAGAGCGGAAAAACCGCGCACCCGTTACGACGTTGAACTCACCCTCTCTGAGATTGAAGGTGTTGCCCGTATTCGTTCCGCACATGGTGCCGCCACGTACAGCCACGCAGCCCTGAGACCGCAGCTCTGCCGAAGCAAGGGCCAGAATTGAGACAATGCAGATGAAGACGTAGCGAGTTGCCATGCGAGTACCCCGTCGAAACAGTAGTGATTGACGGGGCGCAACATAGAGGCATGCAGTGCCAGCCCGCAAGAGCAAGAAACCTATGTTGCTTAATTTTCGACGCGCCAATTCGTGTTTCAGGTTTCAGGTTTCAGGTTTCAGGTTTCTACTCGTGCCGAAGCCGCCCTCAAAGCCCGATCACCCACTGAACAACGGGGATAGGAAGGGGCGACCAATCAGAGTTGTTCTCAAGATTGAGAAGGTTCCCCTTGTAGCCAGCAAAGCCAAACTGCCAGTAGGAGCCAGAACCGTACTCCCAGCGAATGGCCGGGATGATGAAGATGTTTGAGTAGGTCGTGTACGTGCGCGAGAAACTCTGAGATGGATTGTAGTAGTCGTAATAGTCCGTTCGCCTCCAGCGTCCATCTGGGAGTATAACTGAGCCAGAGGATGAGATCATAAACGCGTCAAGGATCAGGCGAATGTTGCGGGCGAGCTTCATTGAAACTCCCAGAGCCAGATAAGCTCGGGGCGATGTCACTTGGCTGGTTTCGGGACTCTCAGAAACATCCGGTATTGAATACGTCTCCACCGCTAGGGTGGTTACCCCATAGCCACCCGTGAGGGAGAGGCTCGTCGATCCCGTCATCATCGACAGCGTCAGCGTAGGCGCTGCCAGGAAGTTTCGGTCAGCAAGGCTTCCGCCCCATCCCACAATGCCCCCTGCACCGAGCCAGAGATTTTCGCCGAGTGGCATGCGGTACATTGCCGTGGCAACAATGGGTGCGCTGAACCATGAGGCAAGCAATCCAACACTGATCCGCTCGGTCGGAAACGCCTCCAGGGCCATACCAGCAAGATTGAACTGCAACGTCGATGTTCCCTTTGGCATCGGCAGAGCGCTTGACGTGAGCACGTAGGTGGCCGTCTGCACTGCGCCGCCGGCCGCACCTTGATCCGACGTTGGTTGGTCAGCGATGGTGGAGATCGATCGTACAAGATGCTTGGGCAACACCAGACGCGTCTGATCCGTGAGCACAACGGTCAGCTCACGGGCATTCATGCTGATAATCCGCCCGCTGATGATCGAACCGTCGTGACGCTCAACGTTATGAATGCTGACGGTGTCAGTCCATTCGCCCTGCTGAGCAAAGCTCGGCATGCACATACCCAGGAGGAAGATCACGGTAAATAGTCCTGTACGCATGCAGATCACATTCTCACAAAGTAGCCAATGGTCGGAATGGGCACCATCATGAACTCCCCATCTACATAAACAAAGGGGAATGCCACCTGAAAGGCAGAACTCGCCCCTGTTGCAACGCGCAAACCCGGCATTCCGAAGACCAACATGCTGGTGGTAGATCCGGCCGACAGAATGATCGAATCGAACATCAAAGAGACCTTCGACCATGCATGGGTCTGCCCCGCAACGGAGAACAATGTTCGTCCGCCATCATCTCCGTCATAGGCAACGTATCCATAGCCGGCCGACACGGTAACGTTTGAAGCACGACTGCCGTAGGTAACGGAACCATAGGGCAGGGCAAAGAAGATTGTCTCGGGAATCCAGCCACTCCAGCCGATAAGTGCACCGGCCGCCACGTTGACCTTATCCGTCACGTGCGCAGTGGCCTTGATGGATCCGAGGATCGGTGAACCAATGTAGGTGGTCAGAATGCCAACGGATAGGTTTTCAGTTGGAGCAAACTGAAAATCAGGACCAAAGGTCGTGAAGAGTATGTATGCCCCATCATCCCCGATCGGGAAGCCATTGGTCGTGATGAAGTAGCGCGACGAAAAGGGCAACTCGCCAGCGGACACCTCTTGTTGTGCAGCCCGTCCGATTGCGGCATACGTAATCGAACGCACGAGTCCACGAGGGACAATCACCGAGCCAACAGAGGTTGAATCGAGAAGCACTTCTCGCTCATCGGACGACAGCAGCACACCCACATACCGTCCGCCGTCTACCTTCTCAACCGTCACCCACGAACCCGGTCGCAGAGACTCCTGCGCCAATGCGCTCTGAATGAGCATCGAGACGGCAAGACACAACATCAGAATTGTTCCGATGGGTGTCCGTGATAGCGAAGAAGGTGCAGACTTCATTGTGTCGCAAACTAACGAAAATGGCTCCCCAGGGGAGCCATCATCGTAGTTTCTTCGTAGTGAGCAGGGGGCTTACCAGCACTGATCCATAGGCGTGTATTCCATGCCAAATGCTTCGGCGACGGCTTCGTAGACGATCTTTCCGTCCACGACATTGATACCGAGTTCAAGTTCCTTGCTGGCCTTGCAGGCATCTTTCCAGCCGTGGTTGGCAAGCTGGATGGCGTATGGAAGTGTAGCGTTGGTAAGGGCGATGGTTGAGGTATATGGCACAGCGCCGGGCATGTTGGCCACGCCGTAGTGCACCACGCCGTCGACCACATACGTTGGATTCTCGTGAGTTGTCGGCTTGCAGGTTTCGACGCAGCCCCCTTGATCAACCGATACGTCGACGATCACCGAACCGGGCTTCATCGTAGAGAGCATGTCGCGCGTGATCAGGTGTGGCGCCTTTGCTCCAACGATCAAAATGCCCCCTACCACGAGGTCGGCGGTCTTGACAGCTTCGCGGATGTTGGCGTTGGTTGACATCTGCGTGACGACATTGGCAGGCATGACATCGTTGAGGTAGCGCAGACGATAGAGGTTGTTGTCGAACAGCGTAACGCTGGCACCCAGGCCGGCCGCCATCTTTGCCGCGTTCGTACCGACCACGCCACCACCGAGCACGACAACTTCTGCGGGACGAGTTCCCGGCACACCGCCGAGAAGAATACCGCGTCCGCCCATCGGATGCTCAAGGTACTTAGCGCCTTCCTGTGTTGCCATGCGTCCGGCAACTTCCGACATCGGGATCAGCAGCGGCAACGAACCATCAGCCTTCTGCACGGTCTCATAGGCGATACACGTTGCACCGGCATTGACCATCGCCTCGGTGAGCTCACGTGAAGCTGCAAAGTGGAAATACGTGAAGAGCGTTTGACCCTTGCGGATAAGGCTGTACTCGGGAGCGATCGGCTCCTTGACCTTCATGATCATGTCGGCCTTGGCATATACCTCCGCAGCCGTGTCGATGATGGTTGCTCCTGCGGCAACGTAGGCATCGTTGGAGAAACCGCTGCCGACGCCGGCGTTGGTTTCAACGATGACCTCATGACCATTCGAGCGCAGTGCATCAACACCGCCCGGTGTGAGCGCAACGCGCTTCTCGTTTGTCTTGATCTCCTTTGGTACGCCGATCAGCATAGCCGTCCTCGCAAATGGGTTATTGTTGGATTTGATTCGCAGTTAAGGACTGCAAAACTGCGAAATCGGCGCTCAATAGCCGAACAGAAACCCCACAACAAGCATGATGGCGATAAGCGACAGCAGGCTCGTTACCGCCCGTCGCGAAAACCGTCGATACCAGAATGGAAGCAACACAAAGGCCAGGACCGTCGGAATCATCAGGTACCCTGCCAGCTCTGAGCCCAGCCATAGTGACCATGTGCGAAAGGACACGATTCCCCACCATGGAGTGACACGCTCCCAGCCGGCAAGCCCCCGGACAGCGTCGCGCAGACCCCAGTCGGGAAGAGAGATGAACGAGACCCCAATAGTGATGAGCAGTGCGGTGGAGAAGATCGGTGGACGCGAAGCATCACTCAGTATCTGTCGCAGATTTGGAGTGACCAGAAGAAGGCTGAGCGCACCGAGCAGAAAGCCATGCACGGAATATGTGCGAGCCAGAAGCACTGACCCGGGCTGTATTCCGAGAATTGACGCAAGAGCATTGCCGAGTGGCGCCGCCTGAAGTTCGTGCCCCATGATGCGGCGTGAGATCTCGGCGTATACGTCATCGACGAGAATGCGGCCCGTCCAGCCCCCTGCCAGCGCGATAAGTGTCAGCGATACAAACCGTAACCACAACGATCTGTCGGTCTCGTAGGTGCGAAGCACGCAAAGCGCCGCCAACAGCATCGTGAGCAATGCCAGCAGGATATCCGACATCCAGAGATGGATGCTGCGGACAGTATTTCCGTAGGGGGCGTTGTGGATGGTCACGCGAATGGAGCTCTGTGCCGCACTTACCACCGGCTCACTCTTTGCTGCCGGGGCAATCTGCGGGTTCAGCGATGATGCAATGATCGTGTCGGTGTAAGGTCCTACTGGCAATTGGCGTATGGATGTGACTATCGTATGTGCTGTTCCATCGGGTGCGCGGAGCGGGTCGGAGGATGGCACGTACCACATCGACAGTAGCATTCCCGTGAACACCACAATCATGAGTGTAGCGACGCTAAGCCCGACAAGGATCGGCAGTGCGCCCTGCAATGATGACCTGGTGGCGCTAGTCATACATCACTGCGGTGCATTGTTCGGACGAACAGCCTGCCATCCTCTGTGAGGCACTCCAGAGAGACAAGGGGCTTGCGGGGCGGTCCGGCAACGGGCTCACCCGTGACGGCAAATGCGCCGCCGTGACAGGCGCATCGGATGCGCTGCGTCTTCGCCTCGAAGGCCAGGGGGCAACCAGCATGCGTACATGTAAGGTCCAGAGCTGACACCACATCCCCGCTGCGGCTCAGCAGTACCATCCGACCGTCGACGTTCACGACGCGCCGAGCCCCCTCTGAGATCACCTCATCGATGGGCCCAATATCTACCGTTCGGATGCCCCGGGCAACCTGTGGCTGCAGATACTCCGACGTGGCCAGAGCGATTGAGGTCAGGCCCGCAGCGGCAGCAATTGTCCGAAGCCATGACCGTCGGTCCATTCTGGCTAATTTTGTGGTTTCCATTTCCGACGCGAAAGTGAACTGAATGCCCGTACCACTGCTGGACTTAAAAATACAGTACCGCGCGCTCAAGCCCGAGATCGATGCTGCGCTTATCCGCGTTGCCGAGTCGCAGGCCTGCATTCTTGGTCCGGAGGTAGACGCTCTCGAACGGGAGCTCGAGGCCTACCTTGGCGTAAGGCATGCCATCGGAGTATCCAGCGGCACGGATGCGCTGCTCATGGCCCTGATGGCCCTGGGCGTAGGACCCGGCGACGAAGTGATCGTTCCGACGTTCTCGTTCTTTGCTACGGCTGGATGCGTTTCGCGGCTGAACGCCACACCGGTGTTTGTGGACGTAGACAACGTCTCCTTTAACCTCGATCCCGAGTTAACGCGCAAGGCCATTACCGCGCGAACAAAAGCCATCATCCCTGTCCATCTATTCGGTCAGGCTGCCGATATGGAGGCCTTCATGGCCATCAGTAGGGAGTTCAACATCCCTATCATTGAAGACGCAGCACAGGCCATCGGCACGCAGACCGCCGATGGACGTCGCGTTGGGAGCATCGGTCAAATCGGGTGCTTCTCTTTCTACCCAACGAAGAACCTGGGCGCGTTTGGTGACGGCGGACTGGTCACGACGAATGACGATGAGCTGGCCGTGCGCCTTAAGCAGATCCGCAACCATGGCATGGAGCCCCGTTATTACCACAAGATCATGGGCGGCAACTTCCGTCTCGATGCTATGCAGGGGGCTGTGCTGCGCATCAAACTGCCGCACCTTCCTTCTTGGCATGCCGGACGTCGACGCAATGCCGAGCTGTATACAAAGCTGTTCGTCGAAGCCGGGCTGAGCTCCGCTCCCGGCGTGACGTCTTTCGGACCCGGCGATTCGATTCTTCTGCCCAAGACTGTCAGTGAAGGGACGGCGCCGGACCATCACATCTTCAACCAGTTTACGATCCGCTCGTCGCACCGCAATGCTCTTCGCACGTTCCTTGCCGAGCGCGGCATCGGAAGCGAGATCTACTACCCCGTGCCGTTCCATCGTCAGGAGTGTTTTGCATCGCTGCAGAGCGACGACAATACATTCCCGATCTCCAATTGCCTGGCTGCCACCGTTCTGTCGCTGCCGATCTATCCGGAACTCGAGGAGCACCATATCCGCGAAGTCGTTACGGCGATCGCCGACTTCGAGCAGGAGCATGCCGCGTCTGAATCTGAATGTCCGGATTGCGCTGAGTGCGGCACCGTAGCTTGAAAGCGTTCATGAAAGGATCTTACCTATGAATCAGCAGCAATTCCAGCAGGGATTCCGCGTGCAGTTCGGACGCACAAAGGAAAGCATCGTTGCGCAAGTAGTGCTTGGTCTGGCCGTGGCGATGTTTGGCATTGCCATGCTGCTCGACCGTTTCGGCATGCCCGAGATGTATAGCGTGGTGCAGATGTGGTGGCCAACGGGTGTGATCGTTTATGCTGCAGTGCGCCTTTTGACGGGCGCGGGCTCGACGTTCTGGTCAGGACTCATCATCATCATCATGACGGTGATCCAACTCAAGAAGATCGGCGTGGTCGACCAGTTCTGGGGCGTCTTCTGGCCACTCATTCTGATCATCATCGGCGTCTGGATCATGATCTCACGCTTTCGTATGCGGCAAGCCACAAGGCCCCCTTCCGACATTCCCGGCGCGAGCTATCGCGTTGATGACGAATCCCCATCGCAGCGCTGATGGCCGTACGCCCGGACCGCATCCGTGTTCTGACTCCCACACGTCCCGAGCCCATGGGTTCCGGGCCCGTGGTGTACTGGATCAATCGTGATCGACGTCGTGATGATAATTGGGCACTGCTTTATGCGCAGCAGGTAGCCTTGCAGCGCAGGGTTCCGCTGATCGCCGTTTTCTGTCTGGTTCCAACCTTCCTGGATGCCACGCTTCGGCAATACGACTTCATGATCAGGGGGCTCGAAGAACTTGAGCGCGACCTGGCAGAGATAAACGTCGGATTTCGCCTGATACTGGGCAATCCGAAGGACGTGCTGCTGCCCTTTCTCGAATCGACATCTCCGTCAATGCTTGTAACGGACTTCGAACCACTGCGAATCAAGAAGCAATGGATCGACGACGTTATTGCCGGCTCCAGCGTGCCCTTTCATCAGGTCGATGCCCACAACATCGTTCCCTGCTGGGTAGCCTCTCCAAAACTCGAGTTTGCCGCTTATACCATCAGACCGAAGATCACGAAGCTCCTGCCAACGTATCTCGAGGAATTTCCGTCAGTTGAGCGTCATCCATTCGAAGCGCCGCACAGCCCCCAGACAGACTGGTCAGCCGTTCGATCATCCCTGCGCGTCAACAGTTCCATCGGCCCAGTCTCGTGGCTCACGCCCGGCCCGGCTGCCGGCCGTGCGCGCCTTGATGCGTTTGTGTCGAAGATCGAGCTCTATGCCGACCGTAACGACCCGACAAAACCCGGACAAAGCAACCTCTCTCCCTACTTCCACTTCGGCCAGCTCGCTCCGCAGAGAGCTGCCCTTGCCACACCACAGGCAGGTGAACACTCGGCCAGCTTCCTCGAGGAGCTCATTATTCGCAGGGAGCTGAGTGACAACTTCACATACTATAACGATCGGTATGATTCATTCGATGGCTATGCTGCATGGGCGCAGCAGACCTTGAATGATCATCGTAACGACCCTCGTGATTACGTCTATTCGCTCGAGCAATGGGAGGGCGCGCGCATTCACGACGAGCTCTGGAATGCCGCCCAGAACGAACTCATCACAACCGGCAAGCTCCACGGATTTATGCGGATGTATTGGGCAAAGAAGATCCTGGAGTGGAGTTCATCTCCGGATGAGGCACTTGCCATTGGCATCTATCTCAACGATGCCTATGCGCTTGACGGACGCGACCCTAACGGATACGTTGGCGTTGCTTGGAGTGTAGGCGGAGTGCATGATCGTGCCTGGTTTGAACGTCCCGTCTATGGCAAGATCCGCTACATGAATGCAAACGGGTGTGCCCGCAAATTTGACGTGAAATCCTACATTCGACGCTATGCGCAAAACACACTTCATTGATGTCCTCGTTCTTGGACTCGTCATCACTGCCAGCGTGGTGGCCCAGACCCCAACGACCCACACGCTGAAGCTTGGCAGGGGGCTCAAGGAGTTCGACGAGTACCTGCTGAAGTCCACCTACGAACAACGCTCCGTCACGAAGATCTTCGACGACGACCGGCTGCTTGGCGACACCACCGACGTCGTACGGGTGGTCATCGCCGCACGCTGCTCGGTGGCGCGCGTGACCGTTGATGGACAGGAAAAGGAGAAGTTTCTCACGATCCGTCTTTTCCAGCTGCAGACGAGCTCGGATACCTTCGACGTGATGTCGGCCGGCACCAAGGTGCGCTGCTGGTTCTCCGACTCAGGAAGTGTCTTCACAGTTGATGACGTGCCGACGGCCGACACGATAACGGCACTGCTAAGCAACGTCGTTATGGGTGAAGGGGGCGCAAAGACCGGCAACGTCCTCGATGCCAGGAAGCCGGTGTCCGTGGGATCGACATGGAAGATGAACATCGCTGCTCTCAAGCGTATTCTCGGACGTGAGCAGGTGCGTCTTATGAAGAAACTCGATGGTACCGTCAGCTTTTCCTCGATCGACAGTACAGGTCCAATGCCGACGGCGATCGTGACGGCCCGGGCCGAAGCTCCGAAGTTCAGCATGCGTATTGACGGCGCCCCTTACCCGCTCGTCGGGTCACTGGTAGCCGAGTTCCGATATGTTGTTCCGCTAGACACGCGGTTCCCGCCCGTGGCGCTCACAACATCGACCACGCAGACCTATACCGCACGGCAGGGTTCACAGCGCGCTGAGTCGTTTGTGACCACCAGCCGACAGTCCGAATTCATCCGGTGAGCGATAGCCGGCATGCTGCCGCCGTAGTGGCCCTCTGCGTATGTGCCCTCCTGTGGAGCAGCGGCGGCCTGCTGATCAAGATGCTGCCGCTCTCGCCCCTTGCCATAGCGGGTATGCGCAGCGCCATCGCTGCCTGCGTGATGTTTCTCTGGGTCCGCCGAAAAGGTCCGATGAATCCTGTATGGGCACCCGCACAGTTCGGAAGCATCATCAGCTACATGTTTACCGTGGTGCTGTTTGTGTGGGCCACCAAACAGACCACAGCGGCCAATGCGATTCTTCTTCAGTACACCGCACCGGTTTGGGTAGCCGTGTTCAGTGCCGCCATCGCCAAGGAGCGACTGCAGCGTCGAGACGTCATCGTGGTGATATGTGTGATGCTCGGCATGGTGGTATTCTTCCTTGATGCCCTCTCCCCCGGAGCGGTTCTGGGCAACCTTCTTGCAATCGCCAGTGGCGTTGCCTTTGCCGGTGTCGCGCTGTTTATGCGTGCTCAGCGCGGGGTGTCGACAACCGAGAGCATTATTCTCGGGAACATGCTCACGGCCGTTGTTTGCATACCTTTTGCCGGCGGATTCCCACCGGTATCCCCTGACTGGATCGTCCCTCTGGTTCTGCTCGGCACGCTACAGTTAGGCCTTTCCTATTTGCTCTATTCCTGGGCACTTGCTCACGTCACAGCTCTCGAGGCGGTGCTGATCACCGTCCTGGAGCCCCTTCTCAACCCTTTATGGGTAGGCCTGGCTCTTGGCGAGATGCCAAGTGCATCGGCAGTTGTGGGCGGAGGGATCGTGGTGGGCGCGATTCTTCTGGGGCACTTTCGACGCCGTCTAACTGCCTGAACAGAATTTGTTAGAACGGGTCCTTTCGTATCTTTGCGCCCTGCAAGGCCAACTTAGCTCAGCTGGTAGAGCAGCTGATTTGTAATCAGCAGGTCGCCGGTTCAAGTCCGGCAGTTGGCTCTTCAAGACAGCGGATGTTATCACACGATGACATCCGCTTCTTCGTTATAGGGGGGCGAAGCTTTGCACCATTAGTTTTGAAGGTATGGAACAAGTCCTCAACTACTACGCTGCCCAGATCTCTTACCTCTGGTCAACGGTAAGTCAGCCAACGTGGCACAGCTTCTTCTGGTGGCTGGTTGCGCTGTCGGTTGCGGTCTGGAGTCTGGAGATCATCATTCCCTGGCGCCGCAATCAGCCGGTGATACGAAAGGACTTCTGGCTCGATACGTGGTACATGTTCTTCAACATGTTCGTCTTCGGAGCTATCGGATACTCCGGGATCAGTATGGTGGTGCGCTCCGCCGTGTCCGATGCATTGCCGTTTGTTGGCGAACTGCATGGGGTAATGGCCGAGCTGCCCAAGTGGGCGCTGCTGCTGATCATCTTCGTTGCCCGCGACTTCATTCAGTGGAACGTGCATCGGCTACTGCACGCCTCATCGACCCTTTGGGAGTTTCATAAGGTCCACCACAGCGTCGAACAGATGGGCTTCGCTGCCCACCTTCGATTTCACTTTGCCGAGAACATCGTCTATGGTGTGCTGGATTACATCCCGCTCATGCTGCTCGGCATCGACCTCGTGGACTTCTTCGCCGTGGGCGTCTTTGCCACCGCGGTTGGGCATCTGAACCATGCCAACATCGTTCTGCCTGTCGGCCCCCTGAAGTATATCTTCAATACTCCGCAGATGCATATCTGGCACCACGCAAAGCATCTCCCTGAAGGCGTTAAAAGTGTCAACTACGGCCTGACACTGAGTATCTGGGACTGGCTGTTCGGCACTGCTTACATGCCCGCCTCCGGACGCGACATTCCTCTTGGATTTGATGATGTGGAGCACTACCCCCACGGCTTCCTTCGGCAACTGATTGCCCCATTTCGACGAATCAAGTAGATCTCTACCGAAGCATTTTTTTCATTACTTCTCAAAGGTCATCCATGTCAGTGGTTATCATTACCGGAGCGGCGTCAGGCATTGGCGCAGCCATAGCTCGCCGATTTGTCCAGCAGGGTGCATCCGTTGTGCTCGCAGACATTCAAGACGGTCCCGGCCAGCACCTGGCCGAGGAGCTTTGCCACAGTGGAGGTAAGGCGATCTTTGTCCACTGTGACGTAGCAGACCCGGAGCATCACACGGCATGTGTTGAGGCGGCCATGCGGGAGTTCGGACGACTCGATATTGCCGTAAACAACGCCGGAATTGCCGGTCAGGGGGCTCCCACGGCTGAATTCCCGATCGACGAGTGGAGACGCGTGATCGACGTTAATCTCTCGGGCGTGTTCTACGGCATGCGCGCTCAGCTGCCGGTTATGCTCAAACAGGGCAAGGGGTCGATCATCGTTGTCTCATCCATCCTTGGTGCTGTCGGCTTTGCCGGAGCGCCCGCCTATACCGCATCGAAGCATGGCCTACTCGGCCTGGTGCGTGCCGCTGCCCTGGATCACTCCTCCCAGGGGGTCCGGGTTAACGCCGTCGGGCCGGCATTCATCGACACGCCCATGATCTCCGGCGTCATGCAGTTGCCCGAGATCGCCAGCTCGGTGGTGGCTAGGCACCCAATTGGACGCATTGGCACCCCTGAAGAGGTGGCGGCCGTGGTGGCATTTCTGGGCTCGGACGACGCATCATTTGTTACCGGGAGTTACATCCCCGTCGACGGTGGATACCTGGCGCAATAGCCGTAGTCAAACTTTTTTATCATGCCGATGTAACCAATTGGCCCGATTTCAGACATTGGTCATACCGAAATCCGCTCACATCTCCCATGTAAGGATGCCGTATGACAAAATCGCTCCTCAGTATCTGCGTTCTGCTTGCAGCCGCAACAACAGCTTCGTTTGCCCAAGGTGGCTTTGACGGGGTCACCTCTGACGCAAAGAGCACCGCCGTGATGAAGAACGGCAACGTTGTTTCCGTCGGTTACAGTAACCCCCAATCGCTCCTTGGTGACGGTGTGATCGTTGTTTACTCGCCCGACCTTGAGACCGTCGTTGCTTCGAGGAAGTTCGGCGGTAAGGATGAAGACGTCATCACCGGCGTCGCGGTGGCCGCAGACGGTTCGATCTGGATCTGCGGGTACACCCTCTCAAATGACCTCCCAATCCCCGCCTCACCAATCACGGGCTCGTTCAAGGGGTTGATGGATGGCTTCGTGGCGAAGCTCTCCCCAGACCTTAAGTCGGTTCTGGGCGGAATGTACATCGGCGGAAGCGGTCCCGACCGTGCTAACGCTATTGCCATTGGTGCAACTGGGGATGTGGTGGTTGTAGGAGAGATCAGCTCCTCAAAGGCACTCCCCACCATCAACAGCTTTGACGAATCACACAATGGCAAGAAAGACGGATTCTTCATTTGCCTCGACGCTACGGCCAAGATCGTCAACGCCGCAAGCTACTTAGGAGGCTTGCTCGACGATGTGATGACCTCGGTCACCGTTGACTCAAAGAACAACGCCGTCATCGGTGGCTACACGTCCTCGGATGACTTCCCGACCTATCCTGTCAAAACACGTGTTTGGGTTGAGGACGGCGGCTGTCCTTACTACGGATGCACTACGGGGCATTGGGAAGAGACTGGGCAATCCCCCTTCGACAATACGTTTGGCGGCTTCTCGGATGCCGTCGTCCTGAAGTTTCAGCTCTCGGGATCTCCGGTGTTCTCCGCGTACTTCGGAGGCGAGAAGGATGAGTATGGAATGGCTGTGGCCACAGGACCAGATGACATCGTGTATCTACTCGGTGATACGAAGTCGAATGATCTTCCGATTCCTGCCGAAGTTGAGTCGAAGTTCGGCGGCGTTCGCGACGGGTTCTACGCTGCGATTTCCGCAAACGGCCTGAAGCTTGTGTCGGCGCAGTACATCGGCGGTCCCGGCGACGATAGGATTTGGGGTGCTGTGGCCTCAGGCAACATCGTTACGGCCGTTGGCACCACCACGGGTCCGATCACGGAGACAGGACTTGGTGCGAGTTCCGAACCGCGTGGAGACCTTGATGGATTGCTTGTCCGCCTTTCGACCTTCGAGACCACCTTTACCACTGTGTTCGGCACCAGCGGCAAAGATCAACCGCTGTCATTGACATTGGATTCCTACGGAGACGTCTACCATTGCGGCTACCGCACAAAGTCCGGAAGTTCCTCACCGACGGCCTACACCGACAAATTCGCCTATGGCTTGGTGACATGGAGGGGGCCAACCACGATATCATCTATATGCGAAGGAACGCCTGTTACGATCAGCTGGAGCGCTGACGGGATGCTGGCCTCTGACACGTATTCGATCCAGCGGTCGGGCGATGGCAATGCGTGGACGTCCCTCGTGAGCGGAGTAAAGACTAAGTCCTATCAATGGACTCCGAAGTCGGAAGACGTAGCCGGTGGATCAGTGCAGCTTCGCGTGCGGTCTGGGCGGGGCAATGTTGGTCTCAGTCCAGTGACCTATACCACAGGTGCTCTGCCGGCGATCACTGCGCAGCCGCAGGGTGTTACAGCGTGTTCCGGACGCCCCCTCACATTATCGGTTGCCTCATCCACCGCCAATGCCGCATTCCAATGGCGCAAGGACGGGGTGAACATTGCAGGCGCTACATCGGCAACGTACAGTATTGCCAATCCGACCTCGAACGCCTCGGGATCATACGATGTCGTACTCACCACCTCATGCGGGTCAAAGACCAGCGATGCGGCAACGATCCTGATCGCCGACAACCCGGTGATCACCAAGCAGCCAACTGCAACGTCGGTCAATGCCGGTGCAGCATTGGAGCTAACGATCACGGCCGAAGGGCCTGGTCTGAGCTATCAGTGGTCGCACAATGGATCGCCGATCCCAGCTCCAGAAGGAACGGCTGCGACCCTGAAGATCACTGCGGTCTCGATCGATCGTCAGGGCACATATCAGTGTGCCGTAACATCAGAGTGCGGACGCACAACGAAGAGCAACGAAGTCAGCGTGGTTGTCACCGGCATCGACGAAGAATCACGGCGCGGCTTTGCTATCTGGCCCGTCCCGGCAACGGACGCCGTTCAGCTGCACTGGGAGGGTCAGGATGTTCGCACGATCGTCGTCATCGACAACACGGGCAGTGAAGTTCGGCGCGCCGATGTGACAGCCGGAACAACGGATGCCAAGGTTATCGTGAGCGACCTGGCCTCCGGGTCCTACACGATCGTTCTTGAATCACCTGCCGGACGTCTCTCCCGTCGATTCTCCGTTCTGCGATGAGCTTATGAGAGCATAGCCGACGACGGCCACAGCGCCTACGACGTTCAGCCAGAGAAAGCTGACAACATCAAAGGCCCAGAAGGAAACAACAATCGCTTCAGCAGCAATGGCACCACGGAATACGTCGGTGCCATTTGCTTTTTTGACAAAGAACGCTACCAGAAAGATCCCGAGGATCGGTCCGTAGAACAGACTTCCGAGAACGTTCACTGCTTCGATCAGAGATCCCATCTGCGTTGCCAGCATGCTCATGGCGATGCCGAAGACGGCCCACATAAGGGTATGCCACCGGGCAGCTGTAACGTCTGCTGCGGTGTTGGTGATCCCACGCAGATCTACAACACTGGCCGTGGCAAGCGAATGAAATCCGGCCGAGATACTACCCCAGGATGCCATGATCACCACGGCGAAGATCAAGCCGATAAGTCCAGCCGGCAGCATGGTCCGCACGTAGTAGAGAAACACATAGTTGGTGTCGTTCGACTCAAGGATACCTGTCGAACGGACAAACGCGCGGTACTCGGCACGCAGCCGCGTCGTGCTGTCGAATGCCTGGCGGTAGTCGCCTTCGGCACCACGTGTTCCGCTGAGCACCGCAGTAGCCGTGCGCTGCAGCTCTTCATTGGCTGCATCCCACTTCTGATGGAGCACAGCAGCTTTTGATGAGGCGGCACGTTCGGCCCGCTTTGCAACAGACTCATTAAAGAACATGGGGCTTGGCACAACACTGTAGAGCGCAACCAACAGCGCACCGATCAGCAGAATGCCCAGCTGCATCGGGATCTTGACGATGCCGTTGACGAGTAGACCGATACGACTTTCACGGATGTTCTTTCCGGCGATGAAGCGTCCGACCTGACTCTGATCAGTACCAAAGTAGGAGAGCGCAAGGAAGAAGCCCCCTATCAGTCCACTCCAGATGTTGTACTTATCGTGAAGATCGAACTTCGTTGTGATAACGTTCAGTCGGCCGGCGATGTCCGAAAGCCGCAGCGCATCGGCAAGCGTCATCTCATTAGGGAAGCCTTGCACCAGGAACACGCCTGCAGCGCCCATCGACGCAAGGATGATCCCAAACATCAGCGTCTGTGTGTGCGCCACCGAGCGGGCGCCACCGAAGAGCGTATAGAGCAGCAGGAGTCCACCAACGACGACGTTGGTAGCGTAGATGTTCCAGTCTAGCAGCGTCGCAACGATAATGCTCGGAGCATAGATGCTGATGCCGGTACTTAGGCCACGCGAAAGCAAAAAGAGCAGACTTGTTGTGATCCGTGTACGCCTGTCGAATCGCTGTTCGAGAAACTCATACGCCGTGTAGGCGTTCACGTTACGAAACATCGGAATGAACACCACACTGATGACGATCATTGCCAGCGGCAGTCCGAAGTAGTACTGCACAAATCGCATGCCGTCGGTAAATGCCTGACCCGGTGCCGAAAGAAAGGTTATCGCGCTGGCCTGCGTTGCCATTACGCCCAGGAGCACGGAGTACCATGGCAGCGACTGGCCGGCACGCAGGTAATCGTCGGCCGTTTCATTGCCCCGTCCGCGCCAGAGTCCATAGAGAACGATGCCGAGCAGCGTCGACAGAAACACACCCCAGTCCAGGGTGCTCATTTTCCAATGCTCAGCATGTTGGCAAGAAGGCGCATCGCGCCCGGCACGCCGGCCGGAAGCTGACGAAACAGCGACAGCGAGCAGTACACGTAGTGACCCTTGCCGTAGCGCGCATAGAGAAGTGACCCGGCGTTGGGCTGCTCGTTGGTATCATTCATGGAAAGGGGCGTCTCATATCGCGCATCGATATTCTCGGCAAAGTACAGGCCCCTTTCCTGCACCCATCCATCGAAATCCTTCGACTCAATCCTATTGGGATGAGTCAGCAGCGGATGATCCTTTATCAGCACGCGAACCTCTGCGTCCTCTTCGGTCACACGCGCTCTGCCGAGAGCGAGAGGATATGGTCCAAGCACCTTGGTCGACATATCCTGAGTGGTCATGTAACTCATCAACAGCGTGCCGCCACGATCCACGTAGGAGACGAGCGACGGCATGGTGAACTTCATGCTTTTGCGCACATTGATCGCTCGGATGCCAACAATCACCGCATCGTAGTTCGCCAGAAGATCCTCTGTGCGCAGTACTTGCTCATCGGTAATCTCTTCAACAGTACAGCCCAACGCACGGAGAAACTCAGGTGTGTATTCACCAGCTCCTGCGACGTAGGCAATGCGTTTCGCCGAAATGGCGATCGGCTCCACTACTACGCGCACGCGTGCGGGCTGCGTGTACTGCAGCGTAGGAAGGTGCTCATACTGCATGGTGATCACCGTGCGGTCGTACACTTCGGCATCGATGACCAGCGCGCATGTCAGTTCGCCAGAGCGAGTGACAGGTGCTGTGATGGCAATGAGAGTGTCAGTATTGGCGCGAAAGCGAACTGATGGAATCGTCGTGATGACCTTTTCGCCGTCACGAAGCACAAGGCTCGCGCCCGCGATCGCACGATACGCGCGGACGCGCAGCGTAACGGATGCACTGCCGTTTGGCGCCGGCACCACGCGTGTGACAGGTTCAACACTGACTGGCGGCACAACGCGGAGCTCTTCGATGACATCGCCCTTGAGTGGATCGAGCTTCTTGAAGCTCAACGGCACGGATGTCGTGATTGTGTCGGTGCCGAATGCGAACACGAGTCCAACCCGAAACGCCGGCGGAGTTACCGATTCGCCAAGCAAACGTTCACTGGTAAGCGAGAAGAGAGCGCCTGCCGGCTCGCGTGCAAGCCAGTAGGGTTCGGTGACTGGTGCCTCGTAGGGTGCGCGTACCTCAGTCTCCGACCACAACGAATCGTGAAGTAGCGTGATGTTCCTGCGAACACGTCCAGTTGGGAAGCGAATCTCACTGCATGTTACCGGACGACCAGCTCTGGCAATGATGCGCGTGACGATGATGATAGAATCACCGGAAACGATCGTTGGTTCGCCAGCCGTAGCATCGGCGGTGATGCCGGCGCAGGAAAGGATGATGCGATCGATCTCGCTGAGTTTTTGTGTGCGCCAGAACGAATCGCTCACGGATGTGACCATACGGCGCACGCGCAGCAACGCGTCGAGCGAGTGCTCAGGGTGCGTCATGTCGAACGACGCAATGATGCTGTCAACGGCGAGACCAATGTCGGCGCGTCCAACACGCGTCCACATTGTATCGACACCATCGAAGAGGCCTCGCACGGGCGCATCGCCTATGAGCGTAGCGAAATGCTCTGGTCGTACGCCTAGTGCCTGCGGCGTGCCTGCCCCCTGACTCTTGTGCAAGCTGCGGCTGATGCCCGCGAGTTCACCATAGCCCATACCAAGCAGTGGGTCGTAGTTGCCAACCTCCAGCTTGAACATGTCTTCGCTGATCGTGCTGCGGTTGCCGAACTGAAATGCATTGAACAGCAGGCGACGGGGCTTCCATGATTTTGGATCGCTAAGGCACACGCGCATAGCTTCTTCCGCAATGATGGCCGATGCAGAGTGCTGTCCGTGCCCTGCCATCGAGTCTTTCGGGAAGCGACAGATCAACACGTCAGGACGCATCGTGTTGATGATGCGTACCATGTCGGAGACGAGTGTTGCCTTGTCCCACTGCCGAAACGTTTCGTCTGGGTTCTTCGAAAAGCCGAAGTCGATGGCGCGAGCAAAGAACTGCTCTGCGCCATCGAGCTCGCGTGCTTTCAGGAGTTCGTGTGTACGTATCAAGCCAAGCGGTGCGCCCTGCTCACCGCCGATGATGTTCTGTCCGCCGTCTCCGCGCGTGATCGACACATAGCCTGTTCGGATGTGACGTCCACGTGCGAGCCACGCCAGAAGCCGGGTATTCTCGTCATCCGGGTGCGCGGCAACGTAGAGCACCGACGTGAGCGAGCGAAGGCGAAGAAGCTCGCCATACAGCACAGAGGAGGGCAGCGGACGCAGCTGCTGAGCTGACGTAAACGACTGCGTCAGCAGTAGAAGGACCGCAAGACCGATGTAACGCACCGAGGCTTACTTCAGCGAGTTGATGATATCCTGTGCCGCGTTCTCGTAATCGGAATCACCACCAGCGGCCTTTGCGATCTCGATCGTCTGATTGGCGGCTTCACGGGCAACGTCCTTCCGACCGAGCTTTGCTGCAATCCGGGCCTTCATGAGTGCGGTCCAGTATGCCTTTGGATTCCGCTCCAGAGCCTTGCCGGCGTACTCAAGTGCCTTATCGAGATTCTGTCCCGTCTCAAACAGATACGTCGCTGCCTGCTGGTACGGGATGCTTGGATTGCTGATCGCCTTTTCGATCGAGCTCAGCAGGCGGGCCTGGTTATCAGCCTTGACCGGGATGGATATCTGTGTGTTCTCCCACATGATGTCGATGGAACATGTCGAAAACGTGATGTTCCCGATATCGATGGAGAATGTCTCAACGGTGCCCGATGTCTTCGATGCCGGCACGCTGAAACGCACGATATCATCGACCTTGGGAAACTCCTCACCTGGCCAGCTTCCGGTGTTCTTGTTGATCACAACAACGAATTCCTTTTCGCCAGGGATCGTATAGAGCGAGTACGAGCCAGGCTTGACGGTCGCTCCGCCGATCTGTACTTCCTCACCGAAGGTGACCTTTGTGGCGGCGTTGGCACCGGTGCGCCATACCTGGCCATATGGGACAAGGTCTCCAAAGACCTTACGACCGCGCATCGACGGACGGCTATAGGTGATCTCGATCTTCGAGGTCGAAAAGTCCTGTGCCACCGTTGAGATGGGGCTCAGAGAAGGAAGCTTAAGCTCCTGAGCAAATGCAGATGTGCAAAGCACAAGAACGCAGAGCAGCTGGATGAAATGTTTCATGATGAGTTCCTGAATGAAGTTGTTCCAGAAAAATTCCGTTTCGTATCAATCTCTCGTACCCAGTACCCAGTACCTAGTACCCAGTACCTAGTACCCAGTACCTAGTACCCAGTACCCAGTACTCTGGCCTCAATCATCTCACACCACACATGTCCGATCAGGATATGGCACTCCTGAATGCGGGCCGTGACAGTAGACGGGACGATCACCGATTGGTGGCACAGCTCTGCTAACACGCCTCCGGTTCCCCCGAGAAGGCCGACAGTGCGCACACCACGTAGGCGAGCCTCTTCCACGGCCAGAACAACGTTTCGGGATGTTCCACTGGTAGAGATGGCGATAAGCACGTCCTCGGACGTTCCAAAGGCATCTACCTGACGGCTGAAGACGCGGTCAAACCCGTAATCATTGCCGCCGGCGGTAAGGATGCTGCTGTCTGTGGTAAGTGCCAAGGCCTTGATGGCACGACGCTCTGAGTCACTCTTGAGGCGCACCACAAGCTCGGCAGCGATATGCTGACTGTCGGCCGCACTGCCGCCGTTGCCGCAGAGCATGATCAAGCCGTTACGCATAGCAACGTCGGCCAAAAGCTCACCGCAGGCATGGATACCATCCATGTGCTGCTCTAACAAGCGGGTCTTGGTTTCGATGGACTCGCGGAGAATACTCTCGGCCATGTCCTTTGTCATCGCTGCCATGCGACAAAACTACGCCCCTTTTGCCAATCGCTATGCCGCTGGCGGGCGATGATGGAACTCTCAGGTTGCATGCTATGGCAACTTCAGTGTTCCAAGAGCCGTTCGGAAGCGTGGTCTGTAGATCAGCCATTCAGGAGATCCACATTCGAACGTCATAACGAGCAACTCGTCCGGCTTGGCAAGGAAGCACTGAATGGCAGTGCGCGGCTTGGGATCAGACTTCAGCTGGAGCTCCACGGTTCGTGTATACCCCGACCATGCACCGATCTTCATGGATGTACTATCCGTTACGTTCCACATCGCAAGGGGCAATTGCGCGGTCTGCTTGGCATCGATCTCGGTCCAGAACTTGACAATCGACTCGGCATTGTTCTCTTTGAAGTCCAAGCGGAATGTCTCCCCGATCTGTCGCATCCAGCTAAACACAGCACCTGCCGAGAAGGCATCGGTGCCGCCGGCAAGATCTTCTAGGGTGACGAACGCACTTACGTTGCCAGTCGAGTCGTTGATACTCACATCACGGTGCCACGACTTTGGCAGGGCAATACTCATGCCATCAACAATCAAGAATGTGCTGTCACGCAACCCCATCGCATCCTGTGAAAAGCTGGCGAGGATCCCGTTCAACCCCGATGAAGTACACGTTTCTGGCTCCATTCTGCAGAGTTCCTTCATCGGCTCAATAGACTCCAGATACTGACCCTTGCGATAGTTGCCGATAGCCGAGAGGTACCATCCATGTCTTTCCGTCGGTACGATCTTGATCAGTCGAGCGCCGGCACGGACCATGAGATCGTAATCGCTCACCTCGCGGGCCGAATACCCCACGACGCGCCATACATCACGGCTTGCATCGTTGATCTCCAGGGCCTTGAGGCCCCACTCGATGGCGCGTTTAAAGTCCTTTGCGTTGTATGCTCGTACCGCGGAGTCTGCCTCAAGGAAACTTCCGCCCTGCGCGGTTGCAGCTGACGAAGGCATGGTCAGGATGACGAGAGCATGACAGATCAAGGAGCATAGTGCTCCGCTAAGGAGATTCATCGGTAGCTCGGCATTGGTGCGTGGGTGCGGCTTCGACAATGACCGGAGCTCAGCGGCAGGATTACGAAAAATTACCCCATATCCAGTCGTCACGAATATCGCTCTAAACAGGCACGAAATCTTGCCTATTGGTGAGATCCCGCGCTACTTCGGCAGGATCATCGATGCGATCGCCTTTCGGAACCGAGGCTCATAGACGCTCCAGCGCGGGAAATCACACTCGAACGTGTACGTGAACACTTCGTCCTTACGCGCCAGGATGGCCTCGATACGCCGCTGCACGGGATACTCGGGCTTGAACTGAAAGTCGAGCGTGCGGACAAATCCCGACCACGCGCCACTGCTGATGGGCAAACTGTCCACCAGCATTCGGCGATGCGGTGTAAATCCCTTCATCTGGGCTGCGATGAATTGATCCCAAAATTCGACAAGGAAGGGGGCGTTATTGTTCTTCTCTTCAATGACAAACGAACCGGTCATTGCGCGCACCCAGCGCATCGTGGCACCGACCGAAAACGCATCAGAATCACTCTTGATGGGCTCAAGCGTCACAAACCAGTTCATCGTCTTGCCGTCATCGCGCACCGTGCTGTTCCACGACTTCGGCAGCGTTGTCTGGACCGACCCATCGGGCGTCTTGAATGCACTATCCAGAATGCCCAGCGAATCCTGGGATATCTGCTTCAGGATGAGTCCGATATTCGACGAAGCACATGTAGCCGGATCGATCTTACATAGCTCTCGCATTGGCGCAAGGGCAAGGTCGAGCCGTTCCTGACGATAAAATCCGATGAACTGCAGATACCACCCATTACGTTCATTCGGGACGATCTGCGTCAGCCGGCTGCCTGCCGAAACCACGGTAGGCAAGTCGTTCAGGGCCTGGGCCGAGAATCCCAGAACCTCCCACGCCTCACGAAGATTGCCGTTGATCGCTGTGGCTTTCAATGCCCACTCCTTTGCCTTCGGGAAATCCTTGGCATTGTAGGCAACGATCGCCGAATCGATCTCCGAAGGTCGGATAGGAGCCGTCTGCTGAGCGAATCCAGCATGATAGGCGATCAACAGCAGCAGCAGCATTAGGGGGCGATTCATGGCTATTTCAGCGTTGGTGGAATTGCAGTGAAAGTGCAAACGTTACAAAAATAGCAAGCACCTAGCGGTGATTCAGGCATCGCGCAGTGCCGAAAAGTTGCTATTCTTGAACTGGCGTATGAATCTTCATACGTGATTTTGCAATTGTTCTACGGAGAGGAAGAATGTCCAAGCAAGAGCTCTATGATGAGATGGTGCGCCTTTGGGGCGAGTTCAGCGCCGCCCATAACTCGAAGTTCAAGAAGGATGCTGCCGGCGCCCGGAAGGCTGCCAGCGCTCTGAAGAAACTCGTGACTCCATACAACCAGGCCTCGATCGCCGAAGGCAAGGCCAAGTAAGAGCAAGAGCATACCTCGTACACCGCTGATCTCGATGGCGGTCTCGAAATGAACAACAGGCGGCGACGTTGGGCCCTTACCCGACGTCGCCGTACTTCGTTCTGCGGGGATGTTCTCGTTGGATCGGGGTCAGCCCCCTAGCGGCAAAACTGCTCGAAGGATTGCCGGGCACGAGCGTCTCCCATGGACGCAGCGTGGTTCCAGTCTGAGCAGGCTTTCGACATCTGCCCGGATTCCTTGAAGGCCAGACCGCGGTAATAGTATCCTTGTGCGTTACCTGCATTCATCCCGACCGCGCGGGTGAACGCATCGACGGCGGACGTCCACTGGCCAATGCGCGCCTGCGCGACGCCAAGGTTGATGGCCGCATCGTAGCTGTCTGGGAATCGGCTGACCTCTCGCGCATACCAGCTTGCCGCACTATCGTACTTATCCATGCCGGCATAGATGTTTCCGATCAGAAGAGCGCTCATCGGTATCGAGGGGTCGATCTCCTGCCCTCTGCGCAGAAGGGCCAGCGCCGAGTCCAGCTGCCCAATGTCGATAAGCGTCTTACCATAGATGATGTAGGGGGCAACGAATTCGGGATGCCGGGTGATGGCCTCCTTGTAGTCAGCCACCGCACCGTCAACGTTGTTCGCCGCCTGCTTTGTCTGTCCGAGGTTAAACCACGCCATGCTAGAATTCGGGTTCGACTCGACCGACTCTTCATAGAAGCTCAGCTGGTTGCGATAGTGTCCCGTGTGCAGATACCCCATGGTGGCGTATGCCAAGAGAAACAATGCAGTTCCAGCCGACATCATGCGCTGTGGGACGTACCCTCGAAGAAGGCCAACGAAACTGGGAAGCAGAAGAAACAAGCCAATCGACGATGCATACCCCCGATGTTCGAGGTAGTCATATGCTGCCGAACCGAATCGATGAGTGTACATGGCACCCGGAAGCATGAATAGCACGTACCAAGCCATTGCAACAAGTGCAATGACGCCTGCTCGTTCGATATCAGAGCGTCG
Organism: Chitinophaga pinensis; assembly: GCA_943372295.1. Taxonomy (GTDB): domain Bacteria; phylum Bacteroidota; class Ignavibacteria; order Kapaibacteriales; family Kapaibacteriaceae; genus UBA10438. The sequence goes on along the minus strand of CALRYC010000018.1, from coordinate 9,389 downwards.
TTGGGCTGCGGTCAGGATGGCCAACACAACGACTCCGAGCACGGTGGCCTCCACCGTATAGCCGGCAAGGGGCTGAAGTAGTGCAGGCACGAACAGCTTCGCTGCGATCTCAGGAAACACCCGAAGATTGTCGATCAGATTGAAAGGGTCGAAACTCTTCCACTCGGGTGGACTGGTGATCACTAGACGCATGAGACTGATCATTACAGCAGCGGTCACAACTGACACGCCGGCGATGATGCCGCTTCGCCGGAGCACCTCCGCCGCTCTGCCCCTGCGTGCCACGATGTAGGCTGGCAGAAGCACAATCAAGATCACCCCAGTCTCCTTGGAGAACACCGCAAGCAGTGTGCACAATGAAGCAGTCGCGAGCCAACGCGGCGAGCCATCGATGGCAAATCGATCGGCAGCCATAGCTGCACCAAGCGTAAACACGGCAAGCAGTAGATCACCTCTACCGGGAATCCAGCTAATGGCATGAACAAAAAGCGGATTGATCGCAAAGAACATGGCCGTAGCAAATGAGATAGCATTAGTGCCCGCTACGTCTCGCAGCAACCGAAACAGCAGGCACGAAGCCATTGCATGCAAAAGAATGTTCGTAACGAAGAAGGCAGGGGGCTTGCCTCTGCCGATTCGCGCATCAAGGTAGTACGACAGATTCTGCACGGGACGGTAGAAGTTCTGTCCTGGCTTGCGAAAGAACGCGTCACGCTGAACGACATCCGCGGCAGTCGCCGTTGTCGTCAGGTACGAGAGATTAGGGCCCAGGATCGACTCCTCGTCGAACTTATCGATGGTAAACCCTACCGAACGTCCGAATATCAGCGCCGAGGCAAGAACGAGAATGACATAGGCCAGTGGGCCGGAATAGAGTGCGGCTAAGCCTGCACTCTGCTTGGTGCGATCTCGTGCTGTTTTCCCCATGTGGCAAAGTTCGCAAAGATTGGGGTGCGTTGTCGAATCAACCTTGGCCGCGTTACGAACGTACTTTTCAGAGATCGAACCATACCTGTGGCAACTGACAATTCTTTGTTCATCTTCGCGCACGCCGGCCAGCATTGGCTCTTCTGCGTTTCATCGAGCTCCGTCGAAGCACACTCTCACATCTACCCTTCCGAAATGATCAAATCGCTTTCGCTGACGTTCCTACTGGCTCTGCAGGTTTCCGCATCACTCGCCGGTCTATCGCCGAGTCTCGACGGGGCTCGGCTCGGAAATCATTCCGACACCACGAGAACGTTGGTTCTGCCCCCTGTCATGGTCACCGCAGGCCTTACACAATTGAAACCAGCCCTAGCCCCCTTCAGCATTGCGGTTATCGAAGCATCGGACATCAAACAACTGCCGATACGCGCTGTCAGCGATGCACTGGCTTACGTGCAAGGCGTGGATCTTCGGCGCAGGGGTCCGCTCGGAGTCCAGTCGGACGTGACAATTCGTGGAGGCACCTTTGAGCAGACGGCGATCATGATCGAGGGGATGCGGCTCAATGATGTTCAGACAGGACACAATACCTTTAGCATTCCGCTACTGCCGTCAGACATAGAGCGTATCGAGGTGGTGAAAGGCGGCGCGGCGCGGGCACTCGGCGCGGGTGCCATGGACGGGGCCGTGAATATCATTCTGCGACAACCAGGTTCCGATCCAACGATCAGTCTGGGACTGATGGGCGGAGATGCTACCTATCAGGAAGGCCGACTCTCCGCATCGGCAGCAACCGGCAGCATCGTTCATCGCCTCAGTGCCCAGGCCATGCGTCACAGCGGGTGGATACCATCATCGGATGTAGAGCTTCAATCGGTTCTTTACACCGCGTCAACACAGCTCGATGATGGCAAGGCACAGGTTCTGGTTGGTGCCACCAACAAAGCGTTCGGTGCCAACGGATTCTATTCTCCTCGCTTTCCCGAGCAATGGGAGCACATTACGACGATCATCGCCGGTGGTACGTTAGAGAAGACCGTGGCCACTGATGTTGACTTTAAACTTCGTGGTCTGGCTCGTATGAACGACGATGAGTTTCGCCTTAAACGTAACGATCCTATGTTCTATACCAACAAGCACCGCACTGAGCAGTATCTGATGCAGGCCGGGCTGACGATCCATGAGTCGAATGGGTCGACGTCGCTGCTTTTCGAAGGTGGCAGCGATTGGATCAACAGCTCAAACCTTGGCACGCATCGCCGCCAGCGCGGCAGCCTGATCCTTGAGGCGGTCCGAATGTGGGGACAGCTGCGGGGAACCCTGGGAGGCGGCTTGCTGACGTTTAGTGACCGAGCACCACTTCCAACCGGCGGTCTGGACCTATCCTACCGTCTCGATCCTGAATCGTCATCGATCAACCTTGTATTTCTCTCCCTTCAGATCAACGGACGTATTCCGTCATACACTGATCTCTACTACCGTGATCCAACGACAACCGGCAACCCGCTTCTGCGTCTAGAAACCGCACGAACGGCAGAACTTGGCTACCGGCACACTGCTGATCGAATGGCGCTATCAGCTGCGTTGTTTCATCGCAGTGGCCGCGACATGATCGACTATGCAATCGATACCGCCGGCAAGGGTACTGCAGAGAACATCTCAACGGTCAACATTACGGGGCTTGATGTCTCGGCCACATGGACTCTTGATCTATGGGCCCTTCGCCACCTGCGTATCGGTCTTGTCTATCAGAGTCTTGTTTCCTCATCACCGTCACGCACTCGATACATCGCCGATAATCTCAGAACTCAAGGCGTTCTGGAATCGCGCTGGCAGTTCCCCCTCGATATCACTGGCACGTACATCATGCGCGTAGTCGAGCGAGTTACCGATCCGACGATTCACCTCGTGCACGACGTGCGCTTTCAGAAACAGATAAGTCCCTTTACCATCACCATCGAAGCAACGAATCTTTCCAACGCGTCCTACATTGAAACCGGCTGGGTTCCCGTTCCTCCCCGATGGGCACGCGTAGGTCTGGATTGGAGTTTGTGAGGAGCAGGCACCCGTAGGGGCGAGACGCAGTCTCGCCCGTCTGTGACAAGTGACGAGTGACGAGTGACCATGGATACGTACTTCCGTACTTCCGTACCTATTCGGTAGGCACCATCGCCGTTATCCGCACCACGCGCTGCAGCATGCGCTCTTCGGGAAGACGCTGGCTCTGTGACGCATTGGGTTCTCCGCGTCCGCTGACGCTTATCCGGCCCGGGAGCGAGGCCGCTACGGCACGAGCACGGTCAAGACTGATGCGATTGTTCTCCTCGGCGCTGCCGATAACATCCGTACAGCCTTCCACACTCACGCGAGCCCCCTTGCTAATGCGACTGCGCACGAACTCCAGCACGCGTCGGTGCTCATCGGTGAGCTCGACACTGCGGAATGGGAACACGACAAGTTCAAATCGCTCAATGATGCTGTCGTTTTGACGCTCTCGGCGTTTATCGATCAGTCGCACGGTCTTGATGGCGAGGTCGAGCGTGTCCGACACAGAAGCCCCCTTATGATCGCCGGACAGGGAGAGGCGAAGTTTGCCGCCCTGGATGAGCTCACGCGCAGCAGCACCATCGGGCGTGAAGACGATAGCATCGGTGAGTGGACGTGCTGATGAGTCAACACGATCATCATTGACCCGCAGACTCCAGCGGTTGATCGGCGTGCCATCACTTGAGCGCGCCGTTACCGTCACGCTCGGCGGCGTCATTGCGCCTACGGTGTCGGCTGTTCGGTAGGGGGCGAGCACGTCGGCGTTGGATGACGTGATCTCCACGCGTCGGTTCTCCTCATCGGCCAGGGGCGCTTCAATACCGGTAGCGATCGATGCATTCACCGGAAGACGTCGCGCGCGGACCTTAATGCGCTTTGCGGCAATGCCGTATCCCTGCGTGAGAGCCGCTGCAACGGAGCGTGCACGACGCAGGGCAACGGTCGTGTCGGGATCATCACTCGCGCATGTGCCAACAAGAGTGATCTCTGCGTTAGGGTACTGACGCAGTCGATCGGCAACAACCGACAGCAGTCGATGATGAAACTGCACAGACGTCAGTCGCGTGGAGAGCAAAGCAGTAGACGAGCGCACCTCATAGCGATCGGGCACAGCATCCGAGCCCCTTTCAAAGAACACGTACGGCAAGATCGGCTGGTAGCGCTCTTCCTCGAGTTCCTCGATCCGTATTGCCTCACGCACGTCGGCAGTAAGCTCAACATCGTGGACCTCTGTTTTTGCCATTACCGGCGCCGACTTCGCTGCATCCACCTGCTTGGCAACCGGCTGAATGGTCTTTGGCGGCGGCACTGGAGCTTTTACAGGGGGCTTGGCAGCCGCTACACCAAACTCGTACGACAGGCGCACGCCGATGCTGGGCACAACAACTGTCCAATCGGTAACAGACGTCATGCTCGCAAACCCGAAGGCCATGCCGACCTCCGGTGTGAGTCTCCAGCTGCGCAGGCGATTGAGAGGAATGTCGAAGCCCAGCGAACTAACACCATAGAAAGTGCTGGTGATGGACTCTGCGAGGTCTCCCGTGCGTGCGTTCCGCACACTCGAGCGCGTATCGCTGAAGAGTGCACCCGATGGCGCGGTAAGCTCCTCACGAGATCGCAGACTCCCGAATGAACGCATTGCATATCCCCCGCCCAAGCGAACAACAAGACTACCCAGTCGATAACCCAGAGATGTCTCGATACCTACCTCGGTAAGAGGCGTTGCAATGGTGTGCTCGATAGCCCCTTGCACAAGTGTATTACCAACGACGACGTCCGTGAACTCCATCGTGGAGAGCGTGTGCGAGCGGTCGCTCAGTGCAAGCCGTGCGCTTACAAACAGAGCGTCCTGGATCGGCACATCGACCCCTACACTGAACTGTCCGCCAACGCCCGAGCCCCCATCATACGAGGGGCAGCACGACGGGAACCCGGGCAGTTGACGGAACGATGTATTGGCTGTGGTGAAGCCAACAGACGTTCCGACATCAAGGCGGACTTGTGCGAAGCTTGATACAGTTGCAACGAGAATGACGACGAGAACTTTGACCATCTTCATCGGACCACCTCGAACACGATTGATGCAGATGCTGCCGCAGACGTAACCACAAAGACGTACCTTCCGGCAGGTAGCCACGACGGAATCGTCCACTCGCAAACGTCACCCATTGTAGCTCCTGATCCGAGATTAATCTCCTCTCCGATTATCGAAACGATGCGGGCGCTGGCCAGCGAGAGATCCTCGCCCACCACGCTGCCGATAGCCCCCTCGGGGCCGACAGGATTCGAAGCAACGGCAACGGCAAGCCGCGCACGTCGGAAGGTGACAAAGCGTCCGACCGAGTCGATGCGGCAGATGCCCGCCGTTCTGAATGGCAGCTGCGTTGGCGTAGCACCGGCAACACATGGGTCAAAGTCGAGACTGTCAACGATGATCGATGTGCTGTCGCGCTCACCGAGCGCAACACGCAGATCGAAGAATCCGAGCGTATCGCTTGATGGCTTGCGGCGTCCGGTGATCTTGATCGAGCGCAGCGAATCATCGGTTGTGCCGCGGCCAAGGGGCCGTACGGGAAACAGCATCGTTTTGTTGAAGCGGACAACGGCGGACCAGTCGGTGGGAAGTGACTCTAGCGCTGTACCGTTTGGCGCGGCAATCCGTATGATCACGCGGATGGTGGAGTTAACCTTTGCGCTATCGGCTCCGGAATAGGACAGCAGCAGCGGTGTGCTGCCGCCCGAAGATGACGTAATGACCGTAACCGTGTCCGTGGTTGCCGAGCAGCCGTCGGATGAAACCAGAATTGCGCTGTAGCGTCCGGGAGTGGTTACACGTAGCGTAGTGTCTTCGCTCACGACGCCATTCGACCAGACCACGCGTTCCCCACGATTGGCACCTCGAATCCGTAACACAACTCCTGTCGGGTCACAAAGGCGAATGGTGTCTGATGGCTCGATGTATCCTACCGGATCAGGGCTTGTTTTGATGACAACACTATCGGTGAACTCACATCCTCCCTGGGTGTACTTGACCTTGTACGTGCCCGCCACTTTTACCACTCTCGTTGGGTCAGTGCCACCATCTCCCCACACAACATCGGATGGCGCAGGCTGCAGAGACAGCGTAGTACTGTCATCATCGTTGGCACACAACATCGAGTCAGATGCAAGAAGCTTTGTTGCACGCGACCCACAACCAATCTTCACGAGAAAACCGTTGCGTCCACTGCCCACCTTGGCGCGCTGAAGCACTGGTCCGGCAGCATCAGTGCCGGGAATGACCGTGCTAGTTGTACTACCACAGATATAGCTTGAGTTCGGACCTTCGTCGATACCTCCGAAGCCAAAGCGAAACTGCTCCACATCAAGAGTTAGCTCGTCCTTGTTGCCACAGAACGCACTCAATCCCGTTGGATTGCTGCCGGGATAAGGATTCAATCGGAAGGCATTGAACGTGCTGTTCTGACAGGTAAAGAAACCGTTCGAGAACATCAGCGGTCCCGTGTTCGTGTTTCCGCGTGTGAACGAGCACAGGACATCATCTGCCGTCGTCGTAACACTCCACGTAGTAGCCTGCATCATCGCGCCATCACGGATCTGCAACAGAAATGCATCACCACCACGTGCGGTGCCACCGACGAACGGAGTTCTGGACGTTGGATCGCCCAGCAGCGGAAAGTCAGCCCCATAATAGTTACCACAAACGCGTAGGGTGAACGGCTCACCTCCTAGACCGGGCTGATTGGAGCGGTACGGTTGCAGACCATAGACAACCTCGTTACCCTCTCCACCGCAGTACGTGTGCCACTGGCACTCCAGTGTTGCAGAGTCTAGCCGCGCAACAAATCCGTCGTCATCAAAGACACTACCAAGTCGCGATGGCTGTAGTACAGCATTCCCCGGTAGTTTATCGCTCCGTGTGCGTCCACCGACATAGACATGACCAAGGGTGTTGCGCGCCCGCACCACGAGTATCTCGTCGAGGAAGCGTCCACCGAAGTAGGTTACCACGTCCGGCACAATCCGCCATCCGCCTGGCACCTGCTCGATACCAAGCTTAGCCACAAAGCCGTCTCCCTTACCTTCTGCCCCGGCGCCGTCGCCCTGGTAGCCGGCCTGAAAGGCATTGGGCGTGGTTGGAAAGTCTTTGGACTGTGTGATGCCCCCTACATAGATGGTGTTACCAACAATGTCCACGCTGGTGGCAATGTCCTCTGCGGACCCGCTGAAAAACTGATCACGAGCAAAGCGCTCACCATCGGTCCTGAACGTTGATACAGTTGCATCGATGTTGCCACCGCATTCAATGGCGAGTGCTCCTACCATAACCAGCACGCCTGCATCGGAAACAGCGATCTCGTAGGGTCGTACACAGCCGAAGTACTGTAGCCAGCGCAGTTCACCTGTAGGACTAAATGAGGCGAGGTATCCACCGCCGTTGGCTCTATTCGTATCGAAGGACGTGGGAACACCACGGGCTGCTGGGAAATCCGGGCTGGTAAACACACCGCAGACGTATACGTTATCAGCTTTGTCGACGCATAGATCACGGATCTGATCGTCAACCGAACCACCGAGGTAGGTTGACCATTGAGCGGGCAGGATCTCCTGCGCGTGTGCCGACTGCGACAGGAGAACTGCAAGAAGCACAGAGATAACGGTGATTTTCATGGTCAAACCTCTACGGGTCGAGGTGAGAATGTAGATTCGTGCTTCCGTCAACACCCTATAGCAGCGGAAATGTCACTTTTTTGCCCCCTATCCGTGTTTTTGTGACGTTCTGACTCGTGCCGGGTGTATGTACCGTTCAATGCTCCAAGATCTCACCAAATCATCCAATGCCGAGCTTCTGCGCAGGGTCAATGATCCGGCCACAAGAGATGCTGCATTTGGCGAGTTCTACGATCTAACCGCCCGATTTGTCTATGCCTATGCCCTGCGCATGACGTCAAGCCCGAGTGATGCAGCGGACATGACGCAGGAGACGTTCATTCGCATCCATGCGCACCTGGTAAGGGGTAACGCCATCGTTGACCCACTTCCCTTCTGCTTGATGATCGCCCGTCAACGCGTCATCAACATGCATCGTGACCAGAAGGAAACCGTGGAGCTGGATGAGCATCATAGTATCTCCGATCCATACGTGGACATCGAGCGCAAGGATATCCGCCAGCACGTTGAGCGTGCGGTGTCGCATCTTCCATTGCTTCTGCGAGATGCCTTTGTTCTGCGCTTCTATGATGGTCTACCCTACGACATCATAGCCGCAGTGATCTCCGAAACTCCAGGCACTGTGCGCATGCGGGTACACCGCGCAAAGGAAATTCTCCGACGGGAGCTGGTCGACCTCTATAAGGAGCTCAGCCGATGAAGGCCAGTGCTCAAATCCTCGTTCAGCGGTATCTCGATGGAGATCTCTCCGAGCTCGAGCTTCAGGCGTTTCTGGAGGACCTTTCGCAGAGCCGCGAACTGGCTTCCATGCTCGAGCGCGAGGTGAAACTCGACGCTGCCGTCATCAACGATGCATATTCCATCGAGCCCCCCGCCGAACTCCGGGCGTCTATTCTGAATGTGATCTCAACGTCTGAAACCAACTGGTTCGGCACCGCAGCGGGCCGTGCAACCATCGGCCTTGCTGTAAGCGGATTACTCTTGCTTACGTCTTTCGTCGGAATAGGATCAGACAGCGAGCGCCACGCGCAGTCTGCTTCGGCACCGGAAGCTCAATCGGCAGCTCCGGCTACTGCATCAGTGATGACCCCAAAAACGCAGCCCGACCTTCGTCCATCGACAAGCATTGCTGCGGGCGTGGCTCAGGCCCCATCATCCAGCACCACTGATGCCGATGATGTGATTTCCGAGATCGTCATCGAACCCACAAGCCCCTTGCATGAGCAGTTTGAAACGCTCACCCGTCCGTTGCGTGATCAACCATCAGTTGCGGTATGGGGTATGAGTGCTCCATTGGGCACCTCCCTTCCTGCAGGACTCTTTGCCGGCATGGTGGGAACAACCGCGGCCTCGCTTCGATATGAGCTCGACGTCCTTGAAGGCTCTCAGGTGTTCGTCGAGGCAGGGGGCTTGCAGCAGGCCCGCACATCGATAGCCTATGTCAATGACCAAGCAACTTCGAGCATCACTTCCCAGACCATGCCATTTCTCAGCATCGGAATTGGCGGCATGCTCGTCAATGAGGAGAAGTTTGGCTACGCAATCAACGGATCAGTCTCGATCGGCATCACAAGCACCGGACCACTGGCCCTGGCCGACGTATCAGCCTCGATCCTGGATCTCGGATTCAGTACCATTGATCTTGGCCTACGCTTCTCGACATTGATTGATGTTGGCACCGCACAGCGCGCGTACTTCAACGCTGCCCCCTTCGTTCGCATGGGCATTCCGCTGCGGTAGGCATA
>CALRYC010000017.1:0-41977 GCA_943372295.1 Chitinophaga pinensis | reverse complement strand
GGTCTGATCACGGGCAACGCCGGTGCGACGATCTCCGGTGCGGTGACGAGTGTCAATGCGAACTCGAACTTTGCCACGAACATCAACACCGGCACAAGCAATGGCGCCGTGGGTATCGGAAGCACGGCCGGATCGGTCGCGCTGCTGGGCACGACGACCATCAACACTACGGGTAACGGCAACACGACGATCGGAAATGCAACGACAACGGGCACGACGACGATCGCGACAAATTCAGCATCGGGACGCCTAGTTATCTCGGGTCTGCCAACAGGCACCACTGACGATGTTCTCCTTATCAACGGATCGAATCAAGTCTCACGTATCACCCAAACAAACCTCTTTGCAGGAGCGGGATGGGTATTGGCGGGTAACAGCATCACGGCTTCGCAGTTCCTTGGAACAACAAACGCACAGCCCCTTGCAATCCGCACGAACAACCTCGAGCGCATGCGCGTAACGAGCGACGGACTGGTGCTGATCGGCTCGACGAGCGGTACGAATACGTTGGATGTGACGGGAACGATTGGCGTCGTAGGTGCAGCTTCCATCAACACATCGGGTAGCGCCGCAACGAACATCAATACTGGTGCAAGCACTGGGAATGTTACCGTGGGTGGGTCTGGTGTAATGTCTATCCTGATCGGCAATGGCACTGGGGTGCAGACGATCGCCCTGGGTAATGGTGGAACGGGTGCAAAGACCGTCACGCTCGGAAGTACGGCCAGTACTAGTGCAACGACCATCCAGTCGGGCTCTGGTGGCTTGAATATCAACGTCAGCAACAATCAGCCGACAAGTATCAATACGGGAACAAGCACCGGGATCGTTACAATTGGTGGTTCAGCGGCGACAGTGACGGTAGGAAGCCTGACCGGAACTGCTAAGACAAGCATCGGTACCAACGATCGCGTGGTGGTGGCATCAACGACAGGGACGTTGGACCAAGTGACGCCGGCGGCCTTGGTCAGTTTCGGCTCCATCGGCGCCGTGGTTGCCACCGCCGCAAATGTGATCTCGCATACCGTCACCAACGCCAATGTATCGGCGGCCGACATCATCATCGTCACCCTCGAGACAAGCTCGGCCACTGCCGTCATTCCGGCCTATACGATCGTTCGCGCAGTCGGTAGCTTTACGGTTCACTTCTCTGCACCGTTCACCGGATCCGTCAACTATACCATCATCAACAAGTAGTGACATGCATAGACCCGTCCTAAAGGCGTTTATCCTTGCCATTACGCTCCTGCTAATTGATGCGGCCGCCACAGCCCAGCCCATTCTTGGCACGCGGCAGCTGAACCTGTATACCACCGACGGCAGTCGCACGCTCTCGCTGCAGGTGACCGATCCGTTTACGACGTCATATACTCTGCGCCTGCCGCCAGGTGCACCTGGCGCGGGCAATGCTCTGTTTATGGTCACCGGAAGTACAGGTACCACCTTCACAAGTGCCTATCAGGCTTTGTCGACCACGCCTGGCGACGTACTAACGATCGGCTCGTCGGGAGCGGCTACGTGGAGTCAAGCATTTTGGTTCCTTCAGGGAAACACGTTCACACCAACACCGGCTGCTGCTGCGCTGGGGTCCACGCCTGGCCCTACGGCACGATGGATCGGCACGAACAACAACACAGACTTTCGCATTGGATCGAACAACACCATTCGTGCGATCCTGAGCACGGACGGCTCAATGAGTTTTGAGCGCGATCTGTTCGTCGCAGCAACGGGCATAGGGGGCAATGGGGTCCGCGTTGGACGCGGCACGGGTACCAATACGGAAAACACCACAGTCGGCCAGAGCGCCCTTGCGCTAAACAGCACTGGCACCGGCAACACGATGGTGGGGTACAGTGCGGGCTCGGCCAACACCACCGGTAGCGCGAACACGGCCTTTGGTTCGCTAGCGCTGTCGTCAAACCAAACAGGCTCCAACAACACGGCCATGGGCATTGGGTCGCTGCGGTCGCTTAGGTCTGGTTCGAGGAACACGGCCGTTGGCGCGTATGCATTGAACCTGTCGGGATCGACCAGCATCGGAGGCGACAACAACACGGCCGTCGGCGCATGGGCACTGGCCGTTGCCACCACGGGTAGCAACAATGTTGCCGTGGGCATGGAGGCGCTGAATGCCGTGACACTTGGCAGTGACAATGTTGCCCTCGGATATCGCGCAGGTTCGAGCACCACGACGGGCAGCAGGAACGTCTTCATTGGTCCGCTGGCGGGATCGGGTGTCTTGAATTCTCGCAGCGATGTGTTTCATTTGGGTGGATCGACCACGGCCTCAGGTGCGAGGTCTCCACTTCTTGCGGGTGACTTTGCACTGGGGCGACTTTGGGTCAACGCGCCCACGACAAACCCCGTAAGCCCCGGCGCCGTGCTTCACGTGAACTCGGCAACGGCCAACACACGCCCCCTGGTCATTCGAGCTGCAACGGGTCAGGTGGCCGACCTCATGCAGGCCGAGACGAGCACCGGACGCGTGCTGTTCTCGATCAATGCTACGGGTGGACTTGACTTTCGGCCCGTGCCTACCTCTGGGGGCACAGCTCAGGAGGTTCGCGAATTCCGTATGTATGACTTGACCGGTAAATACATCGGCTTCAAGGCACCGAATGAGATCACTGACGCCACGAATCGAGTGTGGACGTTGCCCGGAACCATTGGCGCGCAGGGTGACTACCTATCGTCGAACGCTGCAGGACGCCTTGAATGGGTCGGCCAGTTCGTCTACCCACCATACGTATACAATCTCTCGAACTCCGTCGTGGCTACAAGTGGAACAGCCACGGAAACTCCGGAGACATTCATCCTTGGTAGCGTGCCGGAAATGCCCCTACTTAGTGGACAGGTTGATGATGTGTTCAACAACACCGGCTTCGGATTCGGGGTGTTTCGAAATCTGACACGAGCTGATGACAATGTTGCCATCGGACACTTTGCATTGAATCAGGTGTCGGGTACTGCCGGTGTCACAGGCGCAACCGGCTCGGGTGGTAGCCGCAACGTTGCCGTCGGAAAGAGCGCACTTGAGGCAGCGCAAGGGGCGACCGCCACGCAGGCAAACGAGAACGTGGCCGTCGGTACGAGAGCACTGCTCTCGCTTACGGACGGTAGCAATAACGTGGCCATTGGCGCCAGTGCGGGATCACTTATTACCACCACATCGCGGCTGGTTGCCGTCGGCGATGGAGCGTTTCGGAATCTGCGAGGCGATGGCAATACGGCCATCGGTAATCGGGCAATGGAAGGGTCGGTGAATGCTTTCTTCCCCTCGTCGAACGTTGCAATCGGAGATTTTACCATGAGCAACTTGGTACCGACGGGCGGCTCAAATGGCATTCAAAACACGGTTGTCGGTGCTGAGGCCGGACGCGGGATCAGCATCCTCGACGTTACAGGGACGACGCAAGGATTGGCGAACACATATGTCGGATATCGGTCGGGCAGAGGTACTACCAGCGGTCAGCTAAACACAGGGGTCGGATTGCAAACGTTGTTTGGAGTGAGCACCGGACAACGAAACGTTGCTGTTGGTTCGAACGCTCTTCGCTACGCTACCACCGGGAGCAGTAACGTGGCGATCGGGGACGATGCGATCCAAGGCTTATCAACGGGGTCGCCCCTCACCGGGTCCTCCAATACTGCCATTGGAACAACTGCTCTAAGTAATGTCGCGGGAGGAGCCGGCAGCAACGTTGCGGTCGGTGCTTTGGCTCTGCGGGGAGCAGCGGCGGGGTTCACGGGGAGCAACAACGTCGCAATTGGATTGTCGACGTTACAGGGTGCATCGTCGGGCTCCCAAAACGTTGCGATCGGCTCCATAGTCATGACGGCCTTGACGACTGGCACTGGAAACGTCGCCATTGGGTACTTTGCGATGCAAAGCAGCACTGTGACCGCCAACAACAACGTCGCGATTGGTTATTCAGCGATGCGTAATCGCACGAGCGGTGGGAGCGGAGTAGCGATCGGGACTCTGTCTCAGGAGAACGTAAACACAAGTGGTGACAATGTCTCCATCGGCACCAGTGCCATGCAAGGAGCTTCTAGTTCGACAGCGACAAACAGCGTTGCTATTGGTCGCGAGGCGTTGCTCTCGGTAACAAATGCGGTCAGTAATGTCGCTTTAGGTCAGAATGCCGGCAGGTTGCTCACCACTGGTGGAAACAACATCGTCATGGGTCACGATGCGCTCACAACGGCCACAACCGGCGGAAGCAATGTTGCAATTGGTAGGCAAGCCCTCGGAAACGCAACGTTTCCGGCTAACAATGTTGCCGTCGGCTTCCAGAGCCTGCAGTCTGTAGCAGGCAACATCATGTCGTCGAACGTGGCCGTAGGCTCCAACTCCGGTACGGGACTGACCACTGGCGGTTCGAACGTGATGCTTGGAACAACGGTTCTGCAGTTTGGAACGACAGCTTCGGCAAACGTGGCGATTGGCAATCAGGCGATGCAAAGCGTCAGCGGTACAGCTGTGACCGGTTCGTCAAACGTTGCCCTCGGTTCCAATGCTCTCCGATTTGCATCAACCGCCGCAACGAACGTCGTCATTGGTTCGGATGCGCTTTCGAGCGCAAGCGGTTTTCCGGTGACGGGCTCCGGCAATGTGGCCATTGGTACCAACGCCCTGCTCTTCGGTTCAAGCGCATCGAGTAATGTGGCTATAGGTCTTCATGCCCTGCGGGGTGCGAGTACGTCCGTGCCGGTGACGGGATCGACGAATGTCGCGATCGGACCAAGCGCCCTGCAGAGTCTGTCTAGCGGCACCAGCAATGTTCTCATCGGCACGAGTGCCGGCTGGGCGATGACAACGCCAACGAACAACGTGGGTATCGGCACGGGAGCGCTCTTCGGCGGGGCGAGCTCATCGGCAGCGAACAACGTGGCCATTGGCCCCGGCGCCTTTTACAGCGTCAGCACGGGTAACCTCAACGTGGTGCTCGGCTCTGACGCGCTTCGATTCGGCACGACAGCCACGAACAACGTGGTGATCGGTTCCGAGGCAGCTCTGAGTTCCGCAACCGGTATGTCGGGTACGTCGAACGTTGTCATTGGCTCGAGTGCCGGACGTTCCATGACAACGGCGGCATCGAATGTGGTGATAGGAACGAATGCGTTGGATGTTTCTACGGGCTCAACCTCGAACGTCGTGATCGGTACCAGCGCCGGGCGCACGATCACCACCGGCGCCTCGAACGTGATCGTCGGCTCAGGCGCCCTAGAATTCGGCACATCGATTGGCTCGAGCGTCGCCGTTGGAACGAGTGCCCTCGGCGGTGCATCGACGGTGATCCCAACAGGTGCGTCGAACGTTGCCGTGGGAACCAGCGCACTTCGGTATGCAACGAGTGCGGCAGAAAACGTTGCCGTTGGCACGGAAGCACTTCTTGGCGCTATTGCTAACCCCGTCACGGGATCGTCAAACGTGGCCCTTGGCTATCGAACTCTTTATACGGCGCGCAGTGCATCCGAGAACGTGGCCATCGGCAATACGGCCCTGCAGAATGCCACGACGGCAAGTTCGAATGTGGTCTTGGGATCCAGCGCTTTAACCTCTGGCTCCGCCGCCTCAAACAATGTTGCTGTCGGTACGAATGCGATGACCTCCGGCACATCGGGCGGCTCCAACGTGGCTGTCGGCTCCAATGCCCTGCGCGCTGCCACCACGGGCTCGTCGAACGTGGCTGTGGGAGCTGATGCTCTGAGGTCGGTCACGACGACCTCCGGCACGGTTGCTATCGGCTCGAGCGCGGGCTCGGCGCTGACCACGGGTACGGGCAATGTGGCCGTCGGCTTGAGTGCCCTGCGGTTCGGCACGACGGCGTCGAACAACGTCATGGTGGGCACCAGCGCCGGTGGCAGCGGCATCACCACCGGTTCCGGCAACGTGGCCGTGGGTGCCAATTCCTTCCTCAACGGCACCTCCGGCGCATCGAACGTGGCCATCGGCACGAGCGCCCTGCAGAATGGTACGACGGCGTCGAACAACGTGGCCCTTGGTACCAATGCTCTGTTGTCGGGATCTACCGCAACGGGCAACGTGGCCATTGGCTCCAGCGCTCTACAGTCGACAACCTCGGCAGTAAACAACGTGATGATCGGCACCAGTGCCGGCAGCTCTCTGACCGACGGTGCAACGAACGTGGCCATCGGATCGAGCGCCCTGCGTCTGGGCACGTCGGCCTCGAACAATGTGGTCATCGGCACCAGCGCCGGCAATGCACTGACCACTGCCACGAACAACGTGGTGATCGGCACCAACGCTCTGCAGAACGGCGGTTCCGGCGGCTCGAACGTCGTACTGGGCTCGAACGCCCTTCTGTCGGGCTCCTCGGCCGGCTCGAACGTCGTCATCGGCTCCGACGCTCTGCGCTCGGGTACGTCGGCAACGTCCAACGTGGTGATCGGCTCAAGCGCCGGCACGCTCATGACCACCGGCACGTCCAACGTGGCCGTCGGAAGCAATACACTCAGGTCGCTCACGACCACCAGTCAGAACGTGGCCATCGGCTCGAGCGCCGGTACGTCCATGACCACGGGCGCAACCAATACGGCCGTTGGTACGCTGGCATTGCGTGACCTGACAACGGGCACCGGCAATGTGGCGCTGGGATATCAGGCGGGAGCCTTCAGCACCACGAATAGCAACCGTCTCTACATCGCCAACAGCGGGTCAAGTGCGTTGGTGCATGGCGACTTTTCGACGGGCAAACTGATGATCAATGCCACGGGCATGAGCGACAATGCCACGTCGGCCCCAACGATCAACGCTGCGCTGGACGTGCGTGTGCAGAGTGCCAATGACAAGGGGCTTGTGGTGCGACTGGCCTCGGATGGCACGGCCAACGCCTTCGAAGTGCGTAACAGCTCCGAGAACGTGATCTTCTCGATCGCTTCCGACGGAAACCTGGGCGCCATCCGCGGCGTGAACTACATCTGGCCTGCCAACGGGCCGGCAACGGCCGGGGTCGGCGAGCTCGGCACTGGCATCCTCGAGGGTGAACGTACCGGTGCGTCGGAGGTGACCCTCAGATGGCGACAGTTCAGACTTGTTACGGCTGCGGCGCTGGACTTTGACGATACGGCCCCACAGGCCACGGATGATATTGATGTGACCATCCAGGGAGCCGACCCCGGTGACGTCGTCATGCTCGGCACGCCACCGCCACTGGCAAACACCACCTACACCGCGTGGGTGTCTGGTGCGAACACCGTCACGATACGCTTGCACAACTATGCTGCCGGGGGCGGCGCCAATGCGGATCCTGCCGTAGGCGACTTCAAGATCACCGTCATCAAGTAGTCCACGTGATACTGCGACGGATCCATAGAGCAACGTTCGTCATCCTGGCGCTTTTGGCCGCCGGGCTTGCCGCGCTGCACGCACAGGATCGCCCCATCGTCGGCACGCAACGCCTGAGGATGTTCAGCCGTGGTGACCTATGGAGCCCTTCGGCGCTTGCATCGTCTGCCGGCACCGTGCTGGTATGGCTTGATGCGGCTGATTCTTCGACGTTTACGCTCAGCGGGAACCGCGTCAGTCAGTGGAACGACAAGAGCGGCGGAAACCGGCATGTTACTCAGGCTGCGGCCGCACAGCAGCCCATTCGAGTTCCAGCCTCCCAGAACTTCCTCCCCGTTGTGGTCTTCGATGGCTCGAATGACTTTATGTCCAACGCTACTCTTCCCACGGCGGGATTGACGAATATCTCAATTATCGCAGTGTTGCTCGTTAACAGTGGTGGAGCCACCGAGGATGTGATCGCTGGTATTGGTCAAACTGGTGCCTTAGGCGCTAGTCGCGGCATTTATCGCGCACCAAGTGGAACTACTGTCGGCTTTGCGGGATGGGGATCAGATGTTGCTTCATCAGCACTCAGTTATGATATCGCCGGTTCGCATCACGTTTTCGGCTTCGTACAGAATGGACTTGCAGCCTCAAACAACGTGACCTTGCTTCGGGATGGAACAACGGAACTTCGCAGTACATCCGGTGTCCTGACCACTTCGAGTGCTGGCTTTTCCGTCGGTTCTCTTCAGGGTGCCGCTGTCGGCAGCTATTATAGCGACGTCTACGTTGCGGAGATCATCGTCGTCAACGGCGCATTGCCAGCATTCGATCGCCAACGTGTCGAGGGCTACCTAGCTTGGAAATGGGGCTTGCAGTCACAGCTGGCAGCAGGACATCCTCATCGGACATCGCCCCCGCTTGCCGCGGGCGTGCCGCTCGGTAGTGGCACATTTGAGACACCAACTCTTGATGCGTCGTTTACCTTGGAGTTTGATGACGTCCTGACGACTCGGTTGTCCAACAACGCGGTGTCGCTCGGCCAGGGCAGTGTTTCGCCGCCACGGCTGACGTGGACCAGTGGCTCGGTGACGGAGAACGACGTGTTTCGTATGAGCGATGCTGTTACTCCCGTGCCGGGCTGGTTTCCGAGCAATGACAATCTCTGGTACACCAGAGGCGGCAACCCTCGCTCGGGTGGTAGCCTTGTCTCTTCCGGCGAGCTTGGCTCAAGCGTCGGCCTTTCCGGTTGGCTTGGGACGCAAGATGCGACAGCGATAAACTTTGTGACGAATAACACAGTGCGGGCACTCATGTCGAGTGACGGCACATTCAGCCTCGGTTCGACACTGTTTGCCGGCGTCGTTGCATCGACCAATCTGGTGGCCATCACGCCATCGGCTGGCGCGGGTGTAACGGCTCCGAGCACGCTCTTGATACGTTCTCCGAATACGATCACAATGGGAACATGGGCGACGTCCACCGTAGCCCAGAATCCTGACTCGAACACGGTCGTAGGTGCGCGCACGCTCGAGTCGACAACGTACACCACGCTCTCACGCGGCAATTCTATTCTCGGTGCACGTGCAGCGCTGACCGGAATCCGTGCAGGTTTGGCCGGTGCCACTCTTGCCAATCTCCGCCTCGTAACGGGTATCAACAACACTCTTGTTGGCAATAGCGTGGTCACCGTCACCTCCTCAGGTGGTAACGCGGCTTACGTGGGTGCCTTCACCGGGCAATCCTCCGGATATACCATGGGTGACGTGGCCATCGGTAGCCTTGCTGCCGCGAGCTACAACATCTCAGCAGCCAACTTGCAGAATTCGGCTATCCCGGCTGGTGCGAATCCCACCGAAATCGCCCCACTGACGGCGATTGGCATGGGTGCACTTCGAGGATTCACATTTGTCGGCCGTCCGCACCATGTCGCACTCGGAACTGGTGCCCTCGGCTACAGCGTGTCCACATGGAG
The DNA here is from genome assembly GCA_943372295.1 of Chitinophaga pinensis. Taxonomy (GTDB): domain Bacteria; phylum Bacteroidota; class Ignavibacteria; order Kapaibacteriales; family Kapaibacteriaceae; genus UBA10438. The sequence goes on along the minus strand of CALRYC010000017.1, from coordinate 32,705 downwards.
TGGCAGCCGCGAAGTGGTTGCCATCGGCACATCTGCCGGTGCCAATATGGCATCGCCGCCGAACTCGTCCTTCTACCTCTCCAATCGGGCAACAGGAAACTTCCTGCTTGCAGGGGGCTTGGAGTTCCCCCGACTGCAGGTCAACGCACCGGCCAATGTCTTCAATCTCACCACTGGCTCGCGCAATCCGAACACGATCGATGCCGTGGTGATGGTCAATGCCATTGCCAATGTTGATGATGCCGAGAGCGTCGATCCTGACCCTCTGGATCAGTATACGGCACCAACGTTGTCTTCGACCACGCCAACGGTGCTTAGTCCGACCCTTGCCGATCCGGGGCTTCGCCTGACGGTGCAAGAGCCCCTTCCCACAAATGCTGATATGGCTGATGCCATTGTCAGTGGCACGACAACCGTTGCCGTAGGTGGAACAACAGTGACCGACGCCACCAAGGCATGGGTAACCAACCAATGGGCTGGCTACCGCGTGGTGGTCACCTCGGCCGGTGGCACTGCCGTTCAACAGCGTGTGATCACATCGAATACCGGCACCGTTCTCACCGTTAGCCCCGGCTCAATGACGGCATATCCTGCGGGCGCGCGGTATTGGATCCTTCCGTCGATCTTTGAGACGGAACGGCCATCAGGCAACGATTCTCTTTCGACGTCTCCAATGACGCAGATCGACCTCATGGGCAACGTGCACATGCGCCCCTTCGGTACAGGGCTGGGCGCATTTGAGTCCTTTGGCGAAGTGGGTGAAATGCGATTCTACGACCGAGCAAGTTTCGAAGTCGGAACGGCCACCTCGGCAGCTGCCATTGGGACATCAACTCTTGTCGACGCCGGCAAGGCATGGACCGCGAATTCCTATCAGCTTGCCATCATCCGCATCATTGATGGTCCCGGTGAGGGGCAAGTGCGACGAATCTCCAGTCACACCACAAACACGATCACGGTGAATGCACCGTGGACGACGGCACTTGTAGCCGGCCTGTCGAGGTACGAGATCGAGATCGTAGCTGAAACGGGAATTGTGACCAGCATCCCAAGCACCATCCAACTCACCGATGCATCAAAGGATTGGACGGCTGAGAACTTGGACTTTTCAGGTGCGGAGCTCCGTATCGTTGGCGGCACAGGAGTTGGACAGATCCGAACAGTCGTCAGCAATACGGCCAATACACTTACCCTGAACTCCACGTGGTCGGTCACTCCCAATACCACCTCCATCTACCAGATCTCACGGTACTTCCCCCGGTACGTTGGCTTCCGTCCGGGGAATGACCTGGGCACGCCGACCAACAACATGCCGTTCAACCCATTCATGAAGCTTCCGGATCCGTCAACGATCCCGCCCGGCGTACGATCGGTCGTGGCTGTTGCCAGCACGGATGGCGAGGGCACGCTGATCTGGGCCACAAACGTTGGTCTTATGGCCTTCGATCAGACATGGGATAACCGCGCAGCCGCTCAGGGTGAGACGGTCGACGACACTCCGTTCTATGGCTGGCCCACCCCGGGCTATGGCTTCGGCTCGACGGGTGCCGCCGAGCAGTCGATGATCTTCGGCACAAAGCTGACGCTGACAGGACCGAACGACACGCCGCCGGCCGCAATCACACCACGAGCCGACTTCGTCACGGGTCTTGGTTGGGGGCTGATGACGGGGCTTGATGATGTTGCCAATTCTGGTGACAACTCGGTGGGCTTCGGACACAACGTGATGCGTGCCATGACCACGGGAGCTGACAACGTGGGCCTTGGTAAGCTGGCACTTGAGAGCGTCACTACAGGCTCACAGAATACCGCCATCGGCTACAACACCCTGTCATCGATCACCACGGGTACGGGCTTTGTGGCCATCGGTGCCAGCGCTCTTGCCAGTGCCGTTGTGGCCACACCAAGTGTTGCCATCGGACACTCGGCCTTAAGGGCGCTCACCACAGGCGTCCGCAACGTGGCCGTCGGTGAAGGGGCGCTGCGCAGTGCGACCACGGCCACGGCCGTTGTAGCCATCGGCACCAGTGCGGCAAGCAGCATGATCACTGGCAGCCAGAGCGTGATCATCGGCTCCGATGCCGCCGTTGTGATGACCAGCTGCAGCGACTGCGTGTTGATGGGAGCGAGCATCGCCCCCTCGCTCGCCACGGGAAACCGCGTGATCGCCGTGGGCGTGGGCGCTCTGAACAGCGCTGTGAACGTTACCAACCAGATCGCCATCGGCGAGGGGGCTCTGCGTAGTCTTGTGGCCAGCTCTGAGGGCTTCAACGTGGCCATTGGGTCGTCCGCCATGGCCAATTCCACGAACACCTCTCGTAACGTCGCTATCGGTGAATCGGCACTCCTGAATGTGAGTGCGGGGATCAATAACGTTGCCATCGGCAGTCGGGCCATGCCCCTTCTCACGACCGGCTCGCGCAACTTTGCCATCGGCTCGTCGGCGGGAAGTAACCTTCTGTCGGGCAATGACAACTTCCTGATCGGCACTTCGGCCGGAAGCTCGCTCACCGTTGGCTCGCGCAACTTTGCCATCGGCTTGAACGCCCTGGCCGCACTCGTGAATCAGGACGAGAACATCGCTATCGGCGTAAGTGCCTTGTTCTCCCTAACCAATGGCACGAACAACATCGTTGTTGGTTTTCAGGCGGCGAACTCACTCCAGAATGGACAATACAATGTCGTTGCCGGGCCTCAAACGATGCGGCAGATGACCACCGGGCAGTACAACATCATGATGGGCTCGTCGGCCGGCAGGGTCATGCTGACGGGTGATGATAACATCGCAATCGGCTCTCTAGCCATGGGGTTGTCGACGGGCACCAATCAGAACATTGCCTTTGGCGTGCGGGCGCTGCGCGCAGCCGGCAGCGGGACGCATAATGTTGCCTTCGGGAATGATGCACTGCTGGTCAACGCCGTGGGCTCGAGCAACCTTGCTTTTGGTACGTTGGCGGGCTCGGCCCTGACGTCGGGTGATGAAAATGTGGCCATCGGATACCAAACGCTTGACGTGCTCACGAGTGGCAGTCGGAATCTTGCAATAGGGCAGGCCGCGTTGGGCTCGTTTCTGAGTGGCGACCAAAATGTCGGCGTCGGCAGCAGCGTCATGGCCCTGATGACTTCCGGCAGCTCACAGATCGCTATCGGCGAACGTGCACTATCATCACTCGTCAATGGCCTGTCGGCCACGTCGAACATCATCATCGGATCCTCGGCAGGCTCGCTGATGACCTCCGGAAGTAACAACATCGTCGTTGGTGTGACGGCCTTTGGAGCCACGGGTGGATCCGAGAATGTTGCCATTGGGTTCGATGCCATGCGCACTGCCGGTAGCGCCCCTTCAACGAATGTGGGCATTGGACCGCGTGCCATGCGAGGCGTCAGCACGGGTCAGCGTAACGTGGGCTTGGGGATCGATGCGTTGGCAGGCACGCTGACGGGCTCGCAGAATGTTGCCATCGGAAGCTCTGCCGGAACGGGGCTGACAACGGGAGCGAATAACGTGGTCATCGGAGATCAAGCGCTGCGTACCGGCGTCGCCACTCAGACTACCATTGCAATGGGTCAGCTGGCCGCACGGGACCTCGTCAACGGATCAATGAACATCGCCGTTGGACAAAATGCCCTGCTGGTGATGACCTCCGGAAGTTCGCATATCGCCATTGGACAGCGGGCGCTCTCGGGGCTGGTTAATGGTGTCTCTAATACCTTCAACATCGCCATCGGCAGTTCGGCCGGCTCATTCTTCACTGCCGGCAGCTTGAACATTGCCATCGGACATCTGGCCTATGCCGGCTCAGGGGGCGGATCGCGTTCGATCGCCATCGGTACGGAAGCGATGCGGAGTGCGACCACCGGCTCGGATAACGTGGCATTGGGTCAGCGAACGCTGCGAAGCGTCACCTCCGGCGCGAGTAGTATCGCCATTGGTCAAGATGCTATGGGCACCAACACGATAACCGGAGCCAGTAACGTCGCCATCGGCACTTCGGCCGGCTCGGCACTCTCAGGGGGCGCTACGTTCAACAGTCTTATCGGTAGAGGTGCCGGCTCGACCATTACCACCGGCGCACGCAACGTCGCCATTGGCTCGAGTACACTTCGGACGACGACCACGAGCGATAACGTAGCCATTGGCCGCGATGCACTATCGACAACGAATACCGGGGCGTCAAATGTTGCCGTTGGGCATCGTGCAATGGCCGCACTGGCGGCGGGCGATAACAACGTGGCCCTCGGCCACGCCACCATGGTGAGCGCCACGGGTACGAGCAATAACGTGGCCGTCGGTCAGTCCACGCTAACGGCGCTGACCACCGGTAGCAGTGCCAACGTGGCCATTGGCACGTCAGCCGGACGTGCCATCACGACGAGCACAAACAACGTAGCCGTTGGTCAAGAGGCGCTGTGGTCGGCCATAACCAGCGGCTCTTCGAACGTGATGGTCGGCACGTCGGCCGGACGTGCTCTTTCCGGCACAGGCTCGAGAAACATCGGACTCGGCTCGGATGTGATGCGCGCGCTCACGTCGGGTGACAACGTCATCGCCATCGGCTTCGAGGCGCTCGTCGGTGCCACCGCCTCAATCACTCCGTCGATCGCCATCGGTAACCAGGCCATGATCGCCAACGTTGCCTCCTCGGGCGGCAACATCGCCGTGGGCAGTCAGGCATTGTCAGCCGTGACGTCGTCGCCCGAGAACATCGCCCTTGGCGATGGCGCAATGTTTAGCCTCGCCACGGGCGCGGGACGCAGCATTGCCATTGGACAAAATGCCATGCGCACGGGCACGGATGCCTCGAGTAGTATTGCCATCGGACGTGACGCATTGGTCAATGCGCGCGGCTCGGGCAACATCGCCATCGGAGGCTCGGCGCTGCGGACCGCCAGCGCCACGCTTGGGTCGGACAACATCGCCATCGGGATGAGCGCGTTGGAACTGGCCACGGACCCACGACATAACGTCGCCGTCGGCTCCTCGGCCGCATACAACGTCACCACCGGCACCGGTAACATCGTTGTGGGTCAGAGCGCACTCCTCAATGCGACCGCGGCCGACAACAACATTGCTCTCGGTCAGTCCGCTCTGAGCGCCAACGCAACCGGCGCTGACAACGTGGCCATCGGTTCGGGAGCCATGGCCTCGCTCACCACCGGCGCGATGTCGGGCAACGTGGCCGTCGGAGCACGCTCTCTTGAGAGCATGAGCGAAGGAACCTTGAACACGGTCGTGGGCGCGCAGGCGCTGTCATCGGCCCTGACGCTCGGAACGTCCGGCGGAAGGAACGTTGCTCTCGGATATCAGGCCGGAAAACGTCCTAATGCCGACGTCAACGACCGTCTGTTCATCGCCAACGGCGAGACCAATGCGCTGCTCTATGGCGAGTTCGCAACCGGACGTTTGGCAACGAACGTGGACATGCCGGCCGACGGCTCATTGCCCACGCTGGATGCGGCTATGCGTGTCAACTCATCGGACCCGGCCGCTCCCGGCATTGCCGTGCGCCTTGCTGCCGACCAGATCGAGCTGGCCTTTGTCATTGAGAACGCCTCGGCAACAACACTCTTTGAGATCAACTCCGCCGGTGAGATCTCCAAGACTGCATCGGCCAGCTACACCTGGCCAACGGCTCCACCGGATGCTTACGCCGCCGGTGTTGCCATGGGCAGGGGCATGCTGACAGCCAACAGTGTTCCTGAACTGTCGTGGACGCAGGCTTCGCTTCCCGCAGTACTGCTTGAGAATGTGACCTTTCCGGACGTTGCTGCCAACTCATCGCAGGACGTCGTAATTGTTACTGATGTTCCCGGCGCTGCCGTAGGCGATGCCGTAGGGCTTGGCGTACCTGCCGCGTGCGGCCTGCTGCCACTCGTGACGTTCCACGCCTGGGTATCGGCTGCCGACGAGGTGACAATCCGCATCAACAACTTGTCTGATGCTCTGGTCAACCCGCCGGACGATCAGGAATTCAAGATCGTCGTTATCAAGTAACGACACGCAGCGTTAGCGTCGCGGCGGGCCACCCTGGCCAGCCCCCTGGCCGAAGTTCTTCAGATCATAACTGAACGTCAGCTGCGCATAGCGCCGCAGAGCATTTGTGCGCGAGTCTTCGATCGTAACGTCATTTACAGAGCGATTGATCGCGTCATTCTGATTTAGAATGTCATTGACGGTGAATCGAATCTCGGCGGCTCGGCTCTCGAGGAAGCGATATCCGATGCCGGCATTCCACACCGTGAATGTGCGGTTGAAGCCCGTGCCGAGGCCCGCATTGAGCGTCTGGTTCACGTCCGTGCTACAAGCCAGCGCGCCAATGTTCCAGATCACGCGAAGTCCGGCAAGGTGCGTAAAGAAGTTGTCGTCGGCCGCCGTCTGTAGCGTGTTCTTCACCCACGTGTACGAGCCGTTGTAATTGAGCGACACGTCAAGATCTTCCGACGAAGAGCTGCTGAGGAAGAAGCCGAGCGAACCGGTGGTGGAGTTCGCGTAGTTCGTCTGCGAGTTGATCTGGCCGGGTGTACGCGAGTAGAGCAGTGCTGCGTTCGTGTTCAGGTTCATGCCCCAGATAGGAAAACCGTACGTCAGGAAGCTGCGCACATTCCAGTTACCCTCGAGATTTACTGGACGTGTGATCTGCGTTCCAGGGCCAAGTCTGATTGGTTGTGCGGCATCGAGCACCGTGTCGCGCAGGACGATCTGACTGGCGTTGCCGATAAAGTTGGAGGTGTACGATACGTTCGCTACGGCAAACATCGTCCGTCCCACCAGCCAGTCGGCCTTGACGAATCGTGCGCTGACGTTGTGCGTGTACTCCTGTGCCAGATTCGGGTTGCCCACCGTCAGCTGCAGAGGATTCGAGTTGTTCACCACGTTCTGGAGCTGGGAGATGGAGGGGGCGTTGGTACTGGTGCGGTAGAACAGACGGATGTTGGTGGAGGCCGACCACTTGTGCTGCACAAGCAGCGACGGAAGAAAGTTCTGGAAGCTGCGTTCTACGGCGCTGCTGACCGGGAACGTCTGATCGCCGGTGAGCAGGGCGTACTGGTAGTTGCCGCCAAAGGTTACGATGGTGTTCTCCATGCGCCAGCGGTAGAGCGCGCCCAAACGGTGCGTCTGATAATCGTTGGCAAACGTGTTGCTGAGCAGCGAATCAACAACACTGAATTCGCCCGTGGCAGAGTCCAGCACATTGGTTGTGCGACGGCTGCCGTTGGTCGTAAACGATGGTTCGTAGGAGAGCTGTACCATGTCGCGACTGCCAACAGGTTCAGTATAGGCAACCTGGCCACCCAGTGTTGTACCGTCATTGGTGCCATCCGAACGCTGGTCGAACCGCAGCGCGGAGTCGGCGCTGAGGAAGAACTGGTTCGTTGAGGCGAGAGCGCCGTCATTCCACCGATCGTTACGGTCAACGTTAAGCGAAACAGCCAGTGACCGACCGGTCTTCGAGATCAATCGACGGTAGGTCGTTGAGACCGATGCCGAATAACCTCCGCTGGTGGTCGCATTGTCCGTCAGTGTGGAGTTCAGTTCCTGGTCGCGGAACGAGGTCAGCCCCGATACAAGACTGTTGGCGTTCGAGGCTTGTATCGAAACACGCGGAGAGACAACGATGACGTTGGCGCTGTCAATAAACGACTCAATACGCATGTTGACGCGATGACTTCTATTGATCGATGCCGCCGTGTCCTGCTGCGCGTAGAGCTGTCCGGCGTTCTGTGCCGCCACAAACGTCCGGTCGAGCGTGCTGGTACGATCATTGTCGCCGTAGTTAAAGAAATAGCTCGATGAGACATTGGTACTCTCGCCCCACATGTCACTGTAGTTCATGCCCAGTGCGTTGGTGGTAGTGATGCCCCCTTGCTGGCCGACCAGGAAATTGGAGAAGCTCGAGAATGGTCCGCCCCCTCCACCGCCGCCACCGCCCATGCGCTGCATCATCTGGGCGCCGCCGCCACTCATGTATCGCTGCATCATGCGGCCCATGCCACCGCTCATGCCGCCACCGGACATGCCGAGGATGTCCTGAAAGGCGAAGTTCTGCTGATTGATGTTGTTGCTCATGCCCAGCACCGTAATGCGCTGCATACCACGAAAGTCATTGATGGTACCACCGGCTGAGTATCGGTCCTGATCTCCATATCCGGCGTATACTCGGCCGAAAGCGCCGTTACGGCGGTCCTTGCGTGTGACGAGGTTCATCTGCTTCGATGTGTTGCCGTCGTCAAAGCCCGAGAACATCGAAAGATCGCTGCCGCGATCGAACACCTGTACGCGGTCGACCATGTCAGCCGGTAGATTCTTCAGCGTTGCCTGGGCATCGTCACCGAAGAATTCGCGTCCGTCTACTGTTACGCGACGAACTTCTTCCCCCTGCGCGCGAACGGTGCCGTTTTCGACTGTGATGCCCGGCATCTTCTTGACCAGGTCTTCGGCCGTTGCATTCGGATTTGTCTTGAACGCCTGCGCGTTGTAGTCCATCGTATCGCCCTTGACCTCCATTCGCACGGCCGTGGCTTCGACTTCCACGCCCTTGCCTGCCACCGTATCGCGCTTCAGACGGAAGGTGCCAAGGTCGGATCGGGACTCGCGCACGAATTGCATCGACTCCAGCTTCTGGTAGCCCACATAACTGATCGAAAGTTTCCATGACCCGACGGGCATGTTCTTGATGCTGAACGTTCCGTCACGTTCGGTGTAACTGCCTCTGACGACCGACGTGTCCTTCATCGATGTGAAGCGCACTGTGGCGCTCGGTAGGGGGCTTGAGTCGTCCACGCTGACGACTTTTCCGCGGATGGTAACTTCTTGTGCTGTGGCAATGATAGCCGTCCAAAGCAGCATGAGCAGAACGAGTGCAGATTTCATCGGCTCCATAACGATTAACGGGCACGAATGGTGCCTGTGTGCGAAACAAAACATGGCCGCTAAAGTACCGCAAGTAAATCCTTCTATCATTTTTTGAGGTTGAATACGTCCTCATGCAGGCGCAAACCGCAACAATCACATAATTTTGTGTTCTATGCCCAAAAGAATCACCACCACACCAACCGAACCGGCGGTCTCCGGTCATGGCATTCGCCTCTATCTCGCGGCAGCACGGTGGCGTGCGCACGTCGACTCTGTGTACCGCGGCGCGGGACTCTCTCCATTGCAAGTCAACGTGTTGCTTGCCGTGCAGACGCTTCAGCGTACCGTCGGGTCGGCCAAGCAGGTCCACGTTGCCAGATACGCCGGCATTGACGTGATGACGCTCTCAAAAAACGTCCGCGTTCTGGAGGATGAGAAACTCATCCGCCGAGTTGCCGATCCGGCCGATTCCCGTGCGCGCCTTGTTGAGCTAACCCGAGAAGGTACATCCCGCCTGAAGAAGGTTGAAAAGGGGCTTGAAAAGGCCGACCTCGACATCTTCACCGAAGGCAAGTCGATGGGTGCTTTCGAGCGCACCATCTCCATGGTCATCACCAACACGCGATGAAGCCTGCGCTCATCACCTCGCTTGGATACGTGCGGGTGGCTACTCTTGCCCCCGTCGTTGCAGTAGGTGATGTGAAGCGCAATGTTGCCGGAATCAAGCAGGCGATCACGGACGCTCATCAGCATGGGGCTGAATTGGCCGTGCTGCCGGAGCTGTGCCTGACGGGCTATACTTGCGGTGACATGTTCCGCGACGCGTCGCTTCTTGCCGCAACGGTCAAGGGGCTGGAACAGCTTCGCCGCTTCAGCCAGAATCTGTCGTGCTTGTTCGTTGTCGGCGCACCGATCGTCCACATGGGACATCTCTACAACGCCGCTGTGGCGATCAGCAATGGGACGTTTGTTGCCTGCGTCCCGAAGACATTTCTGCCCAATGCAGGAGAGTTTTATGAAGGACGCTGGTTCCGAAGCGGTCGTCATGTGCGGCGCGACAATGTACTGATCGGCTCGCATCGCGTGCCATTCGGCACCGACATTGTCCTTGCCGACACGATCCGCCCGGACGTGCGCATCGGTATTGAGCTGTGTGAAGATCTATGGAGCATCGAGCCCCCTTCGGGGCGTCTTGCGCGGGCCGGGGCGACGCTGATCCTGAATCTTTCGGCCAGCAATGAGGTGGTCGGCAAATCCGACTACCGCCGCAGTCTGGTGCATTCACAGTCGGCGCGCACCTATACGTGCTATGCCTACGCCTCTGCGGGTCCGGGTGAATCTACCACCGACACGGTCTACGGCGGACACTGCATGATCGCGGAATGTGGTGAGCCCCTTGTCGAGAGCGAGCGCTTCGACCTCGAGGGCACGATGCGCATTGCCGACGTCGACCTTGCACGGTGCGTGCGCGAGCGGCTCGGTTCGACGTCGTTTCCGCAGGAGACTGTTCCGGAGGGGATGACCACGATTGATGTGACGGTAGCGCAGCATACGAAGAATGAGATCCTTCGTTCCATCGTGCCGCGTCCGTTCGTGCCATCGAACGTGATCGACCGTGAGCAGCGCTGTCATGAGATCGCTTCGATCCAGTCCATGGGGCTTGCCATGCGTCTGCAGCGCTCGCGCGCTCGGAGGCTGGTGATCGGGGTTTCGGGCGGACTCGACTCGACACTTGCTTTGCTGGTGTGTCGCCAGGCATGCGAGATTCTCAATCGGCCATTTGACACGATTCTTGCCGTCGCAATGCCGGGCCCGGGAACCACGCAACGTACGCATTCCAACGCCGAACTACTCTGCCGCGAACTCGAGACTCCCTACAAGGTCGTGAACATTACCGCGACGGTGATGGATCATTTCCGCGACATCGGTCACGACCCGTCGGTGCACGATGTGACGTATGAGAACGCTCAGGCAAGGGAACGAACGCATGTCCTTATGGATCTGGCCACAAAGCACCGCGGCCTGGTTGTCGGTACCGGTGACCTGTCGGAGATAGCTCTCGGTTGGAGCACCTACAATGCCGATCACATGTCGATGTACAACCCCAACGCCGGCGTTCCGAAGACGCTTGTGCGCTCAATGATCGAGTGGCACTCGGCGCGTTTGCCGTCAACCACGGCAGTGATCCTGCGCGATGTTCTCGACACGCCAATATCTCCCGAGCTGCTTCCGTCCGATGGAACCGGAGATAGCATGCAGCGCACAGAAGATGTGCTTGGTCCATACGAGGTCCACGACTTTTTCCTCTACCACTTCGTGCGCTTGCGCGAGCCCCTTTCCAGCATCGTCATCCTTGCCATCCACACGTTCGACGGGCATTATGGTGCCGATCAGATCACTCGCTGGCTGGAGATCTTCGTCCGCCGATTTGTCGGCAATCAGTTCAAACGTTCCTGCATGCCCGACGGCCCGAAGGTCGGCTCCGTCTGCCTCTCCCCACGTGCCGACTGGCGCATGCCGAGCGATATGGACGCTGAGCAACTGGTTGCTGAGGTGTTAGGTACCGGGTGATGGGTACTGCCGTGATTCCCGCGAAAACGAGAATGACGGCAGCACCCAGTGCGCAATGCATAGGGAACTTTTTCCCGACTTTCGTGTTCTTTGTTGCATTCGCAACCGTTTTCCCAAGCTTCGGGATGTATTGATGCAGCGCAAGATTCGAGTTCTGGTGGCCGACGATCACGAGGTGGTCAGGGCAGGAGTGCGAACGGTGCTCGCATCGGACGACAATGTGGAGATTGTTGGCGAAGCGGCCGATGGTGGGCAGGCGGTGGAGATGGCGCGGCGAACGCGGCCGGATGTGATCCTGATGGATGTGAAGATGCCGCTCATGAGCGGGTATGAGGCAACTGCGTTTATCAAGCGGGAGATGCCGCAAACGCAGGTGTTGATGCTTACGTCGGTGCATGATGTAGAGGCGATCTCGCGGTCTTTTGATGTTGGGGCAAACGGATTCCTTGTCAAAGACGTGCTTCCGGAGGAGCTGATCATTGCCGTCAAGTCCGTCGGGCTGGGCGAAAGAATTCTGAGTGCCACGGCGCAGCGGTCCGTGGAAGCTGCCGACCGGCACAATGGTCCTGTGGTCGATGGGCTGCCCCTTACCAAGCGTGAGCGCCAGGTCGTGTCGCTCGTATCGTCGGGTTTCACCAGTCACCAGATCGCCGAGCATCTTGATATCAGCCGGCGGACCGTTGAAACGCACAGAGCCCGGATCATGGCTAAATTGGGCGTCAACAATGCTGCCGGTCTGGTGCGTCTTTCGCTTACCACGACGCCGACAGCAGCTGCGGCAAGTACCCAACCACACGCCAACGAATCATGATCCTTACACCGGAGACCGTCGCCCAGCTTGGTAGCATGGAACTGCGCGCCCGGCTGGTTGTCGAAGGGTTTATTACCGGACTTCACAAGTCGCCCTTTCACGGCTTCAGCGCCGAGTTTTCCGAGCACCGGCAGTACCGGCGCGGCGATGAGCTCAAGCATATCGACTGGAAGATCTACGGACGATCGAACCGCTTCTACGTTAAGCAGTTCGAAGACGAGACTAATCTGCGAGCGATGATCTGCGTGGACATGTCTGCCTCGATGTCCTACGCGTCCGAGGGAAACGTCAGCAAGTACCGATACGCAACGTTTCTGGCCGCATCGCTATGCTACCTCATCATGCACCAGCGTGATGCGGCGGGGCTGGCCTTGTACAACACCGATGTGCAAGCGTTCATGCCCCCTCGCTCAAAAATGTCCTATACCCAGGAGCTGATGCGCACGTTGGAAGAGGCCAGGCCGACAGCGCTGACCGGGACGGGCATCTCTCTGCATCACATTGCGGAGCGACTCTCTCGAAAGGGGCTTGTGGTGGTCATCAGCGACCTTCTCGACGATCCCGAAACGATCCTATCGGGCCTGCGTCACTTCCGACATGATCAGCACGACGTGATGGTGTTTCATGTGATGGATCCACGCGAGGTCGATCTCGGGTTTGACGCATCTACGGTGTTCCGGGATCTTGAAACCGGACAGGAGATCACTACGCAGCCATTGCAGATCCGCGGCGCATATCGTCAGGCAGTTGAAGACTATACAATGACGCTGAAGCGAGGCTGTCATGCGCTGAACGTCGATTACGTGCGCATCACCACCGACATGCCCTTCGATGTGGCTTTGCGCGAATATCTCGTCAAACGTGCCAGCCGGAGCTGGTAGAATACTCTCGGGAAAGCGACTATGAACATTCGCGGTCTCCATACAGCGATCGTAACCCCATTCACAGCATCGGGTGATGTGGATCTTGATGCCTTCGCTCGTCTGGTAGACCTGCAGTTAGCTGCCGGCGTCGACGGAATAGTGGTATGCGGCTCGACGGGGGAGGGGGCTACCCTTACCACACAGGAAAAGCAGCTCCTATGGTGCACTGCCGCAGAACGTGCCGCAGGCAGGGCCGTGATCACGGCCGGCACCGGCACGAATGACACCCGCTCGACGATCGAGCTTACGCTGGCCGCACGCGAGTGTGGTGTCGATGCGGTTCTTCTGGTAACGCCCTATTACAACAAGCCCACGCCGGCCGGACTTCTGGCGCACTTCCGGGCGATCTCAGATGCGACTGACATCCCGAAGATCCTCTACAACGTGCCGGGTCGAACGGGACAGAACGTTTCCGCCGAAACGCAGCTGGCCGTTGCCGTGGCCTGTCCGTCGGTGATCGCCACCAAGGAAGCGTCGGCCAACCTCGAACAGATGTGCGAGATCATCCGTCATGCACCGCCGCATTTCTCGCTCCTTGCGGGGGACGATGTGCTGACGCTTCCGGCCATTGCCTGCGGGGCTCGCGGAGTGATCGCGGTGATCTCCAACTATGCTCCACGCCGCTTCGGACGTCTGGTGCGAGCAGCCCTTGATGGTGACATGCCAGCAGCTCGCACAGTGCAGATGTCATTGATGCCCTTCTTCGCGGCCAACTTCATTGAATCCAATCCCATCCCAGTGAAGCACATCATGCATACGCTCGGCCAGATCGATTGTGAGTTCCGCTTGCCCCTTAGCAAGGGATCAGAAGCGACGCAAGAGACTCTTCGCACGATCATGAAGGACTTTGTTGACGCATGACGATGCCTCGCATCATGGGCATTGTGAACGTCACTCCCGATTCATTTTCGGATGGCGGAATGCTGGCATCAGCGTCTGCCGCTGTGGAGCATGCTCTGATGCTGGTGCAGCAGGGGGCTGACATTCTCGATATTGGCGGAGAGAGCACTCGGCCGGGTGCCGCACCTGTCTCGCTCGCAACGGAGCGAGCGCGTGTGATCCCCGTGATCGAAGCGATCCGAGCCGTCAATTCCAAGATCGAGATCAGCATCGATACGACGAAGTCTGTCATCGCACGCATGGCTGTCGATGCCGGTGCAACGATGGTCAACGACGTCAGCGCCGGTCGTTTCGATGCAGCAATGCTCGGCACCGTTGCCGCGCTCAATGTGCCCTACGTTGCGATGCACATGCAGGGGGCTCCACGCACCATGCAGAACGATCCGCATTACGACGACGTCGTAGTCGAAGTGAAAAACTTTCTTCTCGAGCGCGTTGCCTCAGCTTACAGCGCTGGCATTAAAGAAGTTTATGTTGACGTTGGTATCGGCTTCGGAAAGACCTACGAGCACAACCTCACGTTGCTCGACAATCTCACGTCCTTCAATAACATCGGTGCCGGCCAGCTTCTTGGCATCTCCCGCAAACGCTTCATCGGTACGATGCTCGGGATCGAGAATCCCGCAGATCGAGACGAAGCAACCGCTGACCTGCATGTCAAACTCCTTCCAGCAAACGTCAGCATCGTCCGCGTCCATAACGTGGAGCTGGTTCGCAGGATGGTGACGCCCGTGGCCGTCTTTCCCGCGAAAGCGGGAATCCATACGTGACAACGTCATTTACGGCCGATACTCGGCGACGTCGATGCCGTTCTTCTTGATCCGATTGTGGAGTGTTTCGCGGCTCATGCCAAGGATGGCAGCGGCTTTAGAGACGTTGCCGGCCGTACGCGTAAGGGCATGTTCGATCTTTGAGCGGTCGTCGTCTGCGGGCTCTGTGCCGGCGGGGCGTGCTGCGGTTTGGGCAGGGGGCTGAGCAGTTACCATGGGCGTAGAGGCCGAGCGGGCGGCGTCCATTGAGCGGCCGATGACGCGATGCACGTCGGCAACCTCAAGCTCGTCGCTCGAGAGGGTCTGGAGGGCAACGCGAAGGGTGCTGGCAAGTTCGCGTACGTTGCCGGGCCAGTGGTACTGACGCAGATAATCGACGGCGGCCGGGGAGACGGCCTTGGAATCGCCCGTCTCACGGTTGTGTTTGGCAACGTAGAAGTCCACGGTCGCCGGTACATCGTCGAGTCGTTCACGCAGCGGTGGGATGAAGATCTCACACTCGCGCAGACGGTGGTATAGCTGATCGCGGAACGTTCCCTCGGCCATAGCGGCGATAAGGTCACGGTCGGTTGCACTGATAAAGCGGATATCGACGGGTTCGACCTCGACGGAGCCGAGTCGCCGCACGCCCTCCTGCTCCATCGGAAGGAGGAGATTGGCTTGCAGCTCCAACGGCATGTCGCCGATCTCGTCCATGAAGAGCGTTCCCTTATGGGCTTTTTGAAACAGGCCTACTTTGTTCTCCATGGCCCCCGAGAACGAGCCGCGCTTATGACCAAAGAGCTCGCTCTGAAACAGATCGCGCGGGATGTTTGGAATATCAACGGTCACGAACGGATGCTTGCTGCGACGGCTGACGGCGTGCAGGGCCTGAGCCACGAGCTTTTTGCCCGTGCCGGTCTCACCGAGGACCAGGACGTTCAGGTCCGTGCGACCGTACAGGAGGATCAGGTCTGCCACCTCCAGCATAGCACGGCTCTTGCCTACGATCCCCTGCGCTTCCATGATGCGGCGGCGGTCCTCTTCGCTGGCGGCACTGCGCAGGCGGTCCATCGAGCTCGACAGCACATTCACCAGCCGGTCGTTGCTCAGTGTTGACTTGTCGATGAAGTTGATCGCCCCCAGCTTCGTGGCCTGAACGGCCATCTCGATCGTGCCTTTACCCGAGATCATGATCACCGGGATGGCCGGAAACTCGCGGATCGAGCGGCTCAGCACGTCGATGCCTGTCATGGATGACTCGCTGCCGAACTCGATGTCGAGCAGCATCAGAGCAACCTCGGCGCTGTGGCGGGAGAGGAAACTCAGCGCCTGCTCGGGGCTGTTGCAGACCTCGGGCGTCCATCCCTGAGAACGCACGACGTCGGCAATGGTCGCCGAGAAATCGCGGTTGTCATCGACGATGAGGATCTTCAGCGACGGGTTCATTTCGAGATAAGGCTCATCAGTTGATCGTATTCCTTGCGCATGTCCCTGCTCTGAAACGTCTGCAGGTCGGGGTTCCATGCGGCGCGTAAATATACATCGGTCGCAGGGTTGAAGTACTCCACGAAACGTGTCTTGAGAGCCCCGGTGCTCAGCGCCTGCGTCTTGAGAAAGCAGGCGTTCACCGAGGAGGCGCTTGCGCAGTACTCCGACTGGTCGATGTGCAGCAGATACTCGTCGGTGACCGTTTCAACAGCGCGGCCGCTGTAATGAAATATCTCCCCCTTGGTGTTCATTCGGTACACGTCGATGACGTTGAGAGAGTCATCCTGAGTGCCCCATCGGATCACGAGCTCACGGGTCTTGTCGGTTACGCAGGGGGCTGATACGGTCGGACGCGGCGTGGTGAAACACGCTGTCAGCGTCGCCGCACAGATCACAAGGGCGACAAAAATGCGTCGAGTCGCGACAGGCATCGATCAAGTCCCAGAAGTTGAACGGTACGGAAAAGGTCTGCTCCAACCTCGCGGTGCGTCAGCACAAGTCGCAGCGGCTTCAGAAGGGCCCCCATTTTGATTCCGGCCGCTTCGGCGCTCTGCTGTGCAAGCCCCTTGAATGCCTCGGCATCTTCCAGAACCGATGAGCTGAGCCCCTTGCGAAACGAATCAATTGCCACAGATATTTTGTCGTTGCCGGATAAAAGTGCCGATGCCTCGTCGCTGAGCGGCGGGAGCGCATCACCGAACAGGTAGTCGGCAAACTCGGCCACGTCGCTCAGGAATGCCACGCGCTCGCGCACGAGTACGATCACATCGGCTACGTACGACGGCTCAATGTACCGGTAGCCCCGTTCCACCAGCAGCGGATGAAGCTCACGGGCAAGGTCCTGCGCGTCTCGCTGCTTGAGGTATTCGCCATTCATCCAGTTGAGCTTCTGGTAATCGAATACAGCACCGGCCTTGTTGACGCGCTCGAGGGTAAAGCTGCTGATCAGGTCCTGCATGGAGTAGAACTCGTTATCCGAACCCGGATTCCATCCGCACAGCGCCACAAAGTTGACCAGGGCCTCGGGGAAGAATCCCCTGCGCGCAAAGTCTCGCACCATCACATCACCGTGACGCTTGCTCATCTTGGAGCGGTCCGGATTTAGTAGCAGCGGCACGTGGGCAAACGTAGGGGGCTCCCATCCGAAGGCCTCGTAAAGAATGATGTGTTTCGGCGTTGAGGGCAGCCATTCTTCGGCGCGGATAACGTGGGTGATCTCCATCAGGTGATCATCGACCACGTTGGCAAGGTGATATGTCGGAAAGCCGTCGCTCTTGAGCAGGATCTGATCGTCGATCTCGCGTCCGTTAACGATCACTTCGCCGCGGATGATATCGCTGAACCGCACGTCCTGATGAAGGGGCACCTTCAGGCGGATAACGTGCATCGCCCCCTCGTCGAGAAGGCGCTTCGTTTCGTCTTCGCCAAGAGTGTACTGGTTGCGCATGGCCGATCGGTCGTACTTCGGAGCAATGCCTGCGGCCTGCTGCCGCTGACGCATTGCATCGAGTTCCTCAGACGAATCAAAGGCATAGTAGGCCGTGCCGTTGTCGACCAGCTTCATACCGTACATGCGGTAAAGATCGAAGCGCTCGCTTTGCGTGTACGGACCGTGGTTCCCACCGACATGTGGACCCTCGTCGAAGGTGACGCCGGCCCAGGCCAGTGATGAGATCTGTTCTTCTATAGCTCCCTCTACGAATCGCGTGCGGTCCGTATCCTCGATCCGGAGGATACATGTTCCGCCAAGATGCCGCGCAAAAAGGTAGTTGTAGAGTGCCGTGCGCAGACTGCCGATATGCAGAAAGCCCGTTGGAGAGGGGGCGAATCGAACGCGTACGCTCATAGGTGTTGCTCCACTTCCGCATACGTCTTTTCGGTCTCATACACGCGTACGCGTACCGACGTCATGCGATGCGCCGCCGGGAGCTTGGCGCATACATGTTCAAGAAGAAGCCGAGCAATGTTCTCGGCCGTTGTGGGCACGTCGACGATGACGGTCTTCATCGCGTGCGTCGAGAGAAAGTCCAGAACTACGGTATCGCCGGCATCACACAAAAAGCAGTGATCAAGCTCGTCGATCTTCTCCTGGATGAGCCCCTTCATATCGTAGTAATCCATCACCATTCCGTGGGCGTCAGGATGACCCGTCAGGATCACATGCGCCTCGTAGGAGTGCCCGTGCATGTTGCGGCACAGACCTTCGTGAAAGGGTAGACGATGTCCCATTTCCCAACGGAACTGCTTGGAGATCGTTGTCAGCATTACTGCGCCTTGGTGTGCTCTGCGCGGATGATGCTGTTGATGCCGCCGCGCGCCTTCCAGTCAGCCGTTACCTGCATCCACAACGGATCGCAGGCTGCCACGAGATCATCGAGGATCTGATTTGTAACAGCTTCGTAGAAGATGCCACGCTGACGAAAGTCGAAGTAGTAATACTTCAGCGCCTTAAGCTCGATACACGTCTCGTTCGGGATGTACTCCACGGTGATGGTCCCGAAATCAGGAAGCCCTGTTTTCGGACATACCGACGTGAACTCCGGGTTGATATGCGTGATGGTATACCGCCGACCGGGACGGGGATTGGGGAATGTTTCGAGATTCATGGTGCAAAGTTAGTGACGAGTGACGAGTGACGAGTGACCAGTGATGAGTGACGAGTGACGAGTGACCAGTGACCAGTGACGAGTGACCAGTGACGAGTGACCAGTGACCAGTGACCAGTGACGAGTGACCTCACACCTCACACCTCAAACCTCAAACCTGAAAAAAACAACGCCGACCATGGAGCGGGCCGGCGTTGCCGTTGTGCGTCGTGGTCCTCGGTGTTGCCGGGTCCGTGGTGTAGACCCGCGGGCCACGACGTTATGTGAAAGGTCAATTGAAAACGAGAAGTCGACAGAAATAGTCTACTCCATCGGAAAGCTGACCGGCAGGACCATGAGCGCATGTTCGTGCATGGCCAGTTGGGTGATAGACACGGTATGGTCGACTTGCTGCTGGATTGGCCGAGGCATGGCCTGATACACCTGACGTGCGCCGGTCGGATCTGAAGAGACACGGGCCATGATGGCTTCGACGATCGATCTTGCGGAAGCACCGGATGCGGGCTCCTCATCGGAGCTGGCCTCGTCGTCCTGACCGAGCATGGCAAGGAGAGCTGCGAAACTGTCTGCTTCGCGTGGGAAGCGGAAGATCCCGATCTTTTCGTTCTTGCCAACATTGAGGCGTTTCTTCATTGCGCTGATGGCTACGCCGAGTCCACCTTCAATGTCCACTAAGCCCCGTTGCTTTGCGTCAGCGCCGGTCCAGACGCGGCCGCGCGCCAGCAGACGTGTTGATTCGAAGTCCTTGCCACGGGAGTCGGCGACCTTCTGGACGAAGCGGCGGTAGGTGTTTGCGCCGTACTCATGCAGACGTGTGCGCTCGGTGTCCGTCAGCGGCAGCAGAGGATTCATGAACGAGGCCGATGGTCCGAGGTTGATCGTGTCGACCGTAACGCCGACCTTGGCGATCGTACCGGTGAGGTTCGGCATGGCCATGATTACGCCGATCGACCCGGTGATGGTGGCCGGATGTGCGATGATCGTATCGCAGGCCATGGCCATGTAGTAGCCGCCCGATGCAGCCACGTCGCTCATCGATGCGAACACGGGCTTGGATTTGCGCACCTCGCGGATAGCGGTCCACATTTCATCGGATGCAAAAGCCGACCCCCCCGGACTATCGATGCGGATGATGATGCCCTTGACGTCATCGTCCTTCGCGGCCTTCTTCAGGTTCTTGATGAAGGTCTTTGCATAGATACCCTCACCGTCAAAGGGGCTGCCCTGTTTTCCGGAGTTGATCACGCCGCTGGCGTAGACAATGGCGATACCCTTATCGGTGGTGGCATCTTGCTCGTCGGACTGATCGACGTAGCTCGACACCGATACGGTGCGCAGCTTCGTGTATTCGTTGGTGTCGTTGGGGTTCATGCGGGCGTGAATGCGACGGCGGACGTCTTCTTCGTGAACAAGCGCGTCGACCAGTCGGTAGTGCTTGAGCGAGTCGGGCAGATAGACGCCGTGGTCCATCACGGCGCGCACGTAGGAAGGCTCCAGTCGACGTGATTCAGCAACGGCCTTGATGAACATGTCATTGCGCTGCTCAAGCAGGGCGCGGACCTCTTCCTTGGCCGGCTCCGACCACTTGTCGCGCGTCATGGATTCGGCGGCGGACTTGTATTCCTCGAACTGCTCAACGTTCCACGACACGCCAAGCTTGTCGTAGAGCCCCTTCATGAAGGGGGCTGATGCGCCAAACGCCGTGAACTCCAGAAGTCCCTCGTGCGGCATAAAGACCGAGTCGGCCACCGAGGCCATGTAGTACTGCGACTTGGTTCCCATGTCGACGTATGCATACACAAACTTGCGCGAGCTCTTGAAGTCCTCGATCGCAGCACGCACCTCGGCCAGCTTAGCCATTCCGGCACCCGAAGCACCGCCCGTGATGTAGATGCCACGGATCTTTTCATCGCTCTTGGCCTTGCCGATAGCCTCCAGCACGTCGTAGAGTGCTACGCCACCTTTAGATCCGCCGGAGAGGAAAGCAAAGGGATCCTGAGTGGAGGATTCCTGCAAGCCCCCTGACATGTCGATGACCAGCACGGTGTTGTCCTT
This sequence comes from Chitinophaga pinensis, assembly GCA_943372295.1. Taxonomy (GTDB): domain Bacteria; phylum Bacteroidota; class Ignavibacteria; order Kapaibacteriales; family Kapaibacteriaceae; genus UBA10438. The sequence continues at coordinate 11,745 of CALRYC010000017.1, read as the reverse complement.
GATGCTCTTGGGCGTGTCCGAACTCTCCAGTCCGGCCATGATGCCACCGATAAAGGCGAAGATCACGACCGCGAAGACGACCAGGCCGCCCAGGAGAATTCCGCCGATGACGGCAAAGGGAATCCACCATCGACTTCTGCGTGGAGGGGCGGGATAGGCCATGCCTTGTGTGGGGATTCCTTGAGGACCTCCGCCCGGGGGAGGCGGGATGGGTGACTGTGTATCTTGCATGACGTTTTTTCCTGATGTTCGAAAGTGATTGAAGTTCTCGTGAACCGCCCATTGGACAGCTCGGAATCGAGGAAGGTTTCACTTCCTTCGTCAACAATGCTCACGTATGACCTGCCGCCGGACCGCATCGCCATGCATCCGCTGGACGAGCGGGATGCCAGCAAACTTCTTGTTTGGCGTAGTACCGAAGAGCCGATCGAGCACACGACATTTAATCGCGTGTCAGACCTACTTCCGGAGGAATCGCTGCTTGTGGTGAACCAGACGCGTGTGATCGCCGCACGCCTGTACCTGCGCAAGCCGACGGGCGGGATGGTCGAAGTGCTCATCACCGATCCGGTAGCCCCCTCGACCGATCCTGCCGTGGTGCTTGCAGCGCGTGAGGGATCTCGATGGCGCTGCCTCGTTGGTGGACGCAACGTGCATCCGGGGATGGAGCTCGTGAGCGACGATGGATCGCTGCGTATCAACGTGGTGGAACGCGCCTCAACGGAGGGTCTGGTGGATCTCTCATGGCAGGGGGGGCAGACGCTTTCGGAGGTGATCGAGGCTCTTGGCACGATCCCACTGCCGCCCTACATTCAGCGTGAGGTTGAACATGCCGACGAGGAGCGCTACCAGACGATCTATGCGCGCGATCAAGGGTCGGTGGCTGCACCGACGGCGGGACTACACTTTACCGACAGAGTGATGGCCGACATTGCCGCGCGCAGTGTGGACGTTGCGCGCGTAACGCTGCACGTTGGACTCGGCACGTTCCGGCCTGTGGAGGCCGAAGACCTGCGCGATCACGTCATGCACAGCGAGCGGCTGGGCGTCGCACGCTCGGAGGTCGCGCGCATCTGTGCCGCAGCCGCCCGTGGCTCGATGTTCACTTGCGTCGGCACCACATCGATCCGCACTATGGAGTCGCTCTACCTCTGGGGTGCGCGCCTACTGCGGGATGGAGATCAGGGGGCTTCCCAGCTCACTGTTGATCAGTGGGATGCCTTCGACCCGTCACTGCACAAGACAGATCGGCAGGAGGCGTTTGACCGTGTGGGGCGTTGGATGGATGCGCATGGAATGACCACCGCATGGGGCTCGACGCAGCTGATGATCGCCCCCGGTTGTTCGGTCCGCTCTACCGATGCGCTCATCACCAACTTCCATCAACCGGGCAATACTCTGCTGGCACTCATTGCCGGTTTCGTTGGAGAGAACAACTGGCGCTCGATCTACGGTGCTGCACTCGCTGGCGGATATCGCTTCTTGAGCTATGGAGACTCGTCGCTGCTGTTCCGCAGTGAGGCGACCTGACGACGTACAAGCCGCACGACATGAGGCGAGCAAGCGATCACGCGCATGCCGCGCGGACACATCACGGTCGGAATCACCACGCCGTTTGCCGGTGCGCCGCTGATCTGACATCGTAGGTCGAGGCGCGTGAGCTCCGCCAGATCATTGACCCCCCCTCGCACGGTTACGCGCAAATGACTCGGACGCGCTGCGTACCCCATCTCGGCAAGCCCCTTATCGAGCGACACTTCCACGTCTTCAATTGTGGCGTCGGCCACCTGCTGCACCGGGATATGCACGCGCACGGATCTCGGCATCACATTCACACGTGAACTGAGGGAGTCGCTCAGCGGCACGTCGATGGTCAGGCTTTCGTGCACGTCGTCGAGGAGGATCTTCTTGGTCGACCACTTTGTTAGCGGCGCCAGCACGGCAGCGATCCCTTTCAGGGTGACGCTTGCCCGGTCAGCCGTGGGGTCAGTGGTGATCATAAAGCCGGGACGGCACTCGATGCCGTGCTCCACCACCAGAGGAACGCTCTTGAGCTCCGGCGTACCGGTGCGTAGCGTGATGTCTGCCGGAGTTACGCTCAGTACACGCACGCCGAGTTCTTCGGATATGCGCTTCAGGACCGTCGCGTTTGCCACGCGAAAGGCGCTGGGTTCGTCCGGGGACTGCTCGGAAAGCGCCAGCGTGCAGACCTTTGGTCGGTTATAGAGTCGCAGGTTGGCAATATTCAATCCGCTGGTCCGCACGCGCACCGTCAAACTCGCCGGCACGCCCGAGATGATCGTCTGTCCGGCAGGGGGAGCAACGATGATCGGAACGGTGATGTCATCCTCATACGTTCGCGTAAGCGTTACGTACGCCCATAGCCCGGTGGCCATGAGCACAGAGACAAGCAGCGTCAGGACGTTTGATCGGCGTGCTGCCATGACAGGTCCAGAGGGTCGGAAGAAAATGCACCGCGAAGTCGTTCGCGATGCTGGATCATGTTCGAGATGCGAAACATTATGCGCTTGCGCTCGTCGGCATCGGCCATTGTTTCGAGCATTTGCGTAGCTCCGTCAATGCGCTGATGTACGCGGTGGATCTCGATGCCAAGCATCGTATCACGGATCGTGCGATGAATCTCATAGCCGGGTACTTCGACGTCGAACTGCTTCCACGAGGTGCTAGGCGTCGATGCGGCGAACATGATGTCGGCCACTTCACGCTGCTGATCGGCCGTGAGCGTAGAGTCGTGCAACACGTGAGAGGATGCATCGGCTTGTTCTTCGGTTCCGACCAGAATGCTACGAAAGATGGCACGTCCACCCTCACTCCAGAAATGCTCCGCCGTTATGTGGTACTCATGCAGGGCAATGGACAGCGCGTCCGGCACCATCAGAACGACGCGGATAAGCTCACGCTCGGACGGCAGCAGGGCTGCAACGTAGGTTGTTCGTTTGTCCGCACCGGGCGCAGTGGAGGGGGCTGGAGCATCAGCCGAAGGTGTTTGCGTCCGGACGGCGGGCAGACCCGCTGTACGCTGTGTGGATCCGCTGACGATCCGCTGAAGTTCCTGTGAAAGCACCTGCTCGTTAAGTCGAAACGCTTCTGCAACATCACGAAGCAGGAATGGATGACGCAGGGTGTCGGGCACTGAGGCGATCCATTCAAGCATGGTTCGCACGGCCTTTGCCTGCTGCGTCGCGTCATCGAGCTGACCCGTCAGACGCAGCCGGTCGATCTGATACGTCAGCCACGTTTTTGCGTCAGCGATCAGGGGGCGAAGTGCATCAGCCCCTTTATCGCGAACAAGCGAATCGGGGTCCGTGCCGGCCGGCAGCACCACGCAGCGCAGGTCGAAACCGGCAGCAAGGCCAAGTTCGATCCCCCGGGTGATTGCCTTCTGTCCGGCCTCGTCACTGTCAAACACCAAAATGATCGTATCGGCAAAGCGCTTAAGGATGCGCAGGTGCTCCGGAGTCAGCGCTGTTCCTGAGCTGGCAACCACGTTGGTGATGCCCGCCTGGTGGAGCGTGACAACGTCGGCCTGACCCTCAACGAGAACCGCCGTTCGCTCGGCTTGGATGGCTCTCTTTGCTCGATCAAGACCATAAAGAAGTTTGCTTTTTTCAAAAACGATCGATTGCGGAGAGTTGACGTACTTGGGCTGACCGGGATCATCCGTGAGTGTGCGTGCACTGAAGCCTACGACGCGACCGCCGGAATCGGCGATAGCAAACATGGCGCGTCCGCGGAACCGATCGTAGGTCTTGCCATCCTCGCGCGTGATCACCAGGCCGGCATCGACAAGGTGTTCGATCGCAAAGCCCCCTGACAGCAGGTGCTGCATAGTGGCGTCCCAGGCTGCAGGTGCAGCGCCCAAGCGGAAATCCTTGCAGGTCTGCTCGGTAAATCCGCGTCGCTTGAAAAACGCACGCGCCGGAGCACCATCCGACGATTCGAGCACGTTCTGATAAAACTCAGCCGCCTGGCGCAGTGCACGCATCGCATTGTCCTGGCGCGCAAACTCGCCGGTGGGGTCCTCACGCTCCTGATCCGGGATGTCGATCCCGGCCCGCTGCGCCAGATGGCGCACCGCATCGACAAAGCCCATGTGCATGTGTTGCTCGACAAACGTGATGACGTTGCCGGCCTTGCCGCAGCCGAAACACTTGAAGATGCCCTTCTCGGCATTGACGTTGAACGACGGGGTCTTCTCTTTGTGAAAGGGGCACAACCCAACGTAGTTGCGGTTGTTCTTCCGCAGCTTCACGTGTTCACCGATCACATCGACAATGTCCGACTGCTGTCGAACCTGCTCGATGATGTTTTGGGGGATGCGCACCGAGCAAGTTACGGAGTTCCACGTAGGGGCGAGACGCAGTCTCGCCCCTACGTGTTTTGCGCCTGCAGGTCTTCCCTCACGCCTCACACCTCACACCTCACACCTCAAACCTCAAACCTGTTTGGGTTTCGACAGATCATCCGGGCACTCTTGTAGGAGCTGATGAAGGGGCTTGCCGGTTCTGGGGCAGACGGCGTCGGGCATGAGGTCGCAGGCGGGCATGAGGACGAAGAGGCGTTCGTGCATGCGCAGGTGGGGGATGTGCACGTCGTTGTGGTCGACGATGCCGGTGCCGACCAGGATGACGTCGATGTCGATCTCCCGTTCATGCCAGCGCTGGCGCTGACGGCGGCCGAGCCGACGTTCGATCATCTTGCAGGCGTCGTGGATCTCGAGCGGCGATAGCAGGGAGGTGCCGCTGACGGCAGCATTGATGAACGGGGGCTGGTCGGTGAAGCCCACCGGCTGCGTTTCGTAGAGCGGCGACAGGCGTGCATCGGACATCACGGTGATGCCGATCAGCTCTGTGGCACGACGGATCATGTCGGCCGGGTCACCGAGGTTGGCTCCGAGCGACAGTAGGACGTTCTGCATCGCCCCCTTAGGCTTCCCGCACGAGCGTGATCTCGGTCTCTACATGATCGAGCACCTGCTGGATCGGTACCGCGAGCTTCCTCACACGGATCGTGACGTGACGCACGATCGGCATGCGATCGAGGATGCCGGAGGCAATATCGGAGGCGAGTGTTTCAATGAGTTCGCAGCTTTCGCCATTCATGTATTCGTTAACGATGAACAGCAGATCCTCGTAGTTGACCGTGTCGCTGAGATCGTCGCTGACCGAGACCTTTACCGGATCGAACCACACGTCAACGTCCACCTGGTAACGACCACCCAGGCTGCGCTCTTCCTCGCGGACGCCGTGGAATGCGAAGTATTCTGCGTTGGCAACCGAGATGCGGGCAAGTGATGATTGTCGTTTCATGTTGGTGTGGTGATGTGGGGGTGATGGAATTCGGTAGTGCAATAGCACCCGAAACTACCGCCGAAATGGGTAATTTTGACAATCACATCGGGTTATCACCATGGCAATGAATCAGCAACTCGTCGACGCGTTCAATGCGCAGATCCAAGCGGAATTCCAGAGCGCCTATGTCTACCTCGGCATGGCAGCATGGTTTACCGAAAACAATCTTCCGGGCTTTGCCCAGTGGATGCGCGTGCAGTGGGAGGAAGAGACCCAGCATGCGATGAAGCTGTTCGACTTCCTTCACAATCGTGGCGAGCGCGTCGCGCTTCGCCCCATGTCGGCTCCCGTTGGCACATACACGTCGGCCCTCGATGTCTTCGAGCACGTGCATCATCACGAGCAGTCGATCACTTCCAGCATCAACGCGCTGTATGAACACGCTCTGAACACCAAGGACCTGCCGTCGCAGATCGTCCTGCAGTGGTTCATCAACGAGCAGGTGGAAGAAGAAGCTCTCGTGATGGAGATCATCGAGCGTCTGAAGCTTGTCGGTTCGGATGGACCATCGATCTACCTGCTTGACCGGCAGATGGCCACACGCCCGTCAGCTCCGACCGGGCAATAGGGCACGTTGAGATGGTCGACCTTTCGACGCTCCGAACACGACAGTATCTCAGCTCGCTGAAGGGGGCTCCCATTGCCGTGATCGGTGATGTGATGCTCGATCGGTACTTCTGGGGGTCGGTGCACAGGGTATCCCCCGAAGCGCCGGTGCCGGTGATCGACTTCGATCACGAAACGGCGCACCTTGGGGGTGCGGCGAATGTTGCGATGAATCTGGCCGGACTCGGTGCTCGCCCGATGCTCATCGGAGTTGTCGGTGCCGATGCCGCAGGGCAGCAGATCCGGGTATTGTGCGAGCAAGCAGGCCTACCGGGCGATCATCTTGCGGTAAGCACGCAGAGGCCAACCACAACCAAGACGCGCATCATTGGCAATAACCAGCAGATCGCTCGGATCGATCATGAGATCCGCGACTATATCGATGAGGACGTTCAGCGTCAGGTGCTGTCCGCTATCGCATCGTGTAGTGACCTGCAAGGGATCGTGCTGGAAGATTACGACAAGGGGCTTCTGTCAACCCCGCTGATCGCCGAGGTTACATCCATGGCCACGCAGCGTGGGATTCCGGTTTTTGTCGACCCCAAACGACGCCAGTTCTTCAGCTATCAGCATTGTACGGTCTTCAAACCTAATCGCAAGGAAGTGTCCGACGCGATGGGAGAACCCATGCGTTCGATGGACGACGTCGAACGAGCCGGACGCGAGCTGCTGCATCGCCTTAACTGTCAGAGTGTGCTCATCACACTCGGCGCTGAAGGCATGATGCTCCTTGAGCATGACACCGCGGCGCAGTCTGTGCCAACGCGCGCACGCAAGGTCTCCGATGTCTCCGGTGCGGGTGACACGACCATTGCAACTCTTGCTGCGATGGTCTGCGCCGGAGCGCCGATCCCTGAGGCGGCTGCGCTGGCGAATGTTGCCGCAGGCAGTGTTGTGGCCGAGCCGGGCATCATTTCCATCACCTCGGATGTGCTCCTGAGCGAAGTAGCGCACCTGGACCAGGGGTAGCGATCGTGATCGCTTCCTCGGACGAGCAGGTGCGTGAACTTGTCGCTGCGCTGCGACAGAGCGGCAGGAGTGTGGTCTTCACCAACGGCGTGTTCGACATTCTCCATACCGGCCACACGACGTATCTCGATGCCGCACGCGCACTGGGCGATGTGCTCGTGCTTGGCCTGAATACCGATGAATCTGTGCGTCGACTCAAAGGTCCGGAGCGCCCCATCAACAGCGAGCTTGATCGCGCCACGGTGGTGGCGGCATTGCGAAGTGTGGACCACGTTGTGCTCTTCTCCGACGATACGCCGCTACAGCTGATCGAAATGATCCTGCCCGATGTGTTGGTGAAAGGGGGCGACTATACGCGCCAGACGATCGTGGGCGCGGATGTGGTTGAAGCGCACGGCGGACGTGTGGTGACTATCGCGCTTGTTGAGGGTCGCTCGACAACGAGCATTATCAATCGCGCGCGAACGGTCTGAACCAGATCTCGCCGATGCTGACGCTGGCCATGAAGCGGCCAAAGTACTCCGTGAGCCCGGTGGACGGACCTCGAAAGCCCCCTTGCACGGCAAGGTCGACCGTTGCAGCATTGCCAAGTGGGAAATCGAAGCCGAAGGACCCGAAGATTTCGTTGACGTTGCTGCCATTGACGGCGTAATACTGACGCTGGTAGGCAAGGCCTGCTCTGTAACCAAGTTTATCGAAGAAGGACGGGGCATATCCGGCAGCGGTATGGCTTAGGCCGATCGATGCGCGCATGAACTGTCCGACCGAAGCCCACGTTGGCACGTTCATCGTCACGCCGGAGAAATCGGCGATCTCCACGTCAGCGCCCAGTGTTGTCCTGCCTGCGTGAAACGCCGCACCCAGTCCGAACGAAAAGGGCAGTCCCGTGGTGGCGTTATCTGTTGTCGTTGTATCGAAGAATGTGGCCGTGCCAACGAATCCCACCACGCTGCGCGTTGTCGTATAACTTGCGTCGCCGCCGCCCGATACGAAAGCTCCGACGGACCACGACGTATTTGGGCGCAGGTACAGTCCGCCGCGCATCAGCAGGCCGCGCACGTCATAGCCCGTAAGCGTGCGCACGCGTTCGCTGTAAATGTTCGTCGTCACCTCGTCGGTCTGTGATGTCAGCCCGAACAGCACCTGTGCAGAAAGACCGGCGTAGAGCATCGGCAGCAGGCGATACGAAACGCCAAGTTGGATGCTGGAGATTCCCCCGGTACCCACCTGCGAACTCCTTCCGCTCGGACGTGTTGAGTCCAAGGCTGAGCCGATCAGGCGCTCGACGTCGTAGTTCGTGCTTGAGTAGGGAGTGACGCCGAAGTTGACTCCGAGCCCCATGGCCGTATCGATCGAAAAGTGCGCAAGGATCCCGTCGACCTCTCCATTGAACTGATTGGTTTGTCCGTCACGGGCCGAGATGAAGTGCTGGGCGAAGCGGTAGCTGGCCTGCAGACGTGTAATGTTCGACATCCCAAGGAGGGCTGGATTGACCGTGTTGATGCCATGGTCACTGGCCATGGCGATGCTCGTGCCGGCCATGCCATCGTAGAGTGCGCCGGTAGAAAGACGCAGGTCGCCAAAGCCCACAGCGGAGTAATTCGATCCTCCCTGGGCTGACGCCTCGGTTGGGACCATCAGCAGTGCAAGTAGTGCTGCGCAGATCGCAATCGTCATCCTCACTTCTTCTCCGGCGGCACGGTGTAGATTAACGTCAGCCATGGACGTAGCATCGGCAGTGCCGTTGTTCCGTGGAACACCAGTCGGTTCATCGTCCAGAACTCATTGCCACCCGTTGCCTGAAACGTCAGTGTTGCCGGCTTGCGGTGACGACGGATCAGATCGACGAGCGGACCGATGTTACGGAAGCGGTAGACGCCCGAAGAGTCATCGCTTGATTCTATGACGATCGGTTGACCCGTCGGGGCCTGATAGCGAAGGCTGATCTTCTGGTCACGCCCACTCGTTCCAAGCACACTTGCCGTCTGATCCAGCGTCATCTTCAGGTCGCCGCCCATCACGACGGCCGTTGGTGGTAGGGTGTCGAGTCGCATGGTAAGCTGAAACTTTACGTTACGCGACCCTTGGATGGTGAGCGACGTTGGCTGTGGGTCGGTATCGTTGACGAAGCTCGCGACGGTCGATTCTAGCGAGAGGATCTGAGTTGTCGTGTCGCGTCTGCTGCGGACGATCACGCGAAGGCGCATCTTCTGTGCGGCAGAGGCAATGTTCCGGAACTGCCGGATCTGCTTCATGCCCGATGGAACAAGGGCGAAGCCATAGATCTTCTTCAGCTTTGCCGTGTCGCGTGAGTCCACCAGCCAGCGCTTGACGGTTGCCTGATCAAACGGAATGTTGATGACCGTAGAATCGGGCACGACGCTGGCAAGGGGCTCAGAGAACGTTGCGATCGGTTTGTCGGAGGTGGCGTAGTACTCCGAAACATCAGCCCCATTCCAGATGGAGTCCCATGTTACGTCAGCAGCCCAGAACTTCTTCAGGTCATACACCTTAAACGACATCAAGCGGTCGGCAGTATCGCCAACGGCGTAGTTCTGCGGATACAGCTGGAGGTTGGCGCTTGAGACGTCGAATGTTGTGTCCGAGAACGCCGAATCACCAAGCACTTCGGCCGGGAAGCGCAGGATCTCGCAGAACAGCCGAGCTTCGGCTGAGCGGGTTGAGCCCAGCAGAAACAACGTCGAGTTCACCAGCGGCAGTTCTCGTGCTGTGTTGGTATCACCTGCCAGCAGCGGCATGGAGGCCGACGAAGCGGTGTAGAGCGAGTCTGTACCCGTGATGAGTTCGCTGCCCACGATCGAGGGGGCATCGTTGCAGGATTGCAGGGCAAGGCACATGGCTACCAATCCGAGCCAGCCGAAGAGTTGTTGACGCACGATACGAATCACCTTTACTTGACGTCCTTGACCAGTGATCGGTAGAACTCGTCATACAGTTTTGCCGATGCGCTCCAGCCAACAGGGGTCTGCATTGCGCGCTGCACCAGGGCGTCCCATGCCGTATCCGATGCATGCAGCGCCAGTGCGCGCGTGACGGCGCGCGTGATCTCGGCTGCATCTGACTTCTTCATCATGAACGCCACGCCCTTTGAGCCATCGGCGCTGACGTCCGTCAGTCCTTCGGCGATTCCGCCGACCGATGTCATGACAGGGACCGTACCGTAGGCAAGGGCGATGCGCTGAAACTGTCCGCTATTCTCATGCCGTGACGGCTTCAGCAGCATTGTCGAGCCGGCGATTGCCAAATGCAGAAACTCTTCTTCCATTGGCATCTGCAGGGCCACCTGACGCGGATGTTTCTTGACCAGGGCTTCGACGGCCTTCTTCAGCGGCGTGGGAAGGTCGAACCCGAACAGGATCTGAGCGCCCATTTTGACGATGTCGGAGGCAGCTGCGATCACGGCATCGGCACCGCGATCTTCTTTGAGCGGCCCAAGGAACGCCAACAGCGCCTTAGAGCCGTCGATCTCGAGTCCGCAGGCTTTTTGCAGTGCTTCGCGAACCGTTGACTTACCTGACGGATCGTCTGCACTGAATTTCGGTCGAATCGCCGCATCCGTCTTCGGATTCCACTGCAGAAGGTCGATTCCGTGATTGATGCCGGCCAATGGTTTCTTGTTCAGCAGCGGGGCCCAGTTATCCTTGAATTCCTTCAGGGCGGTCAGTTCCTGTGCATAGCCCGGTGAGAGCGTCGACACCCTATCGGCGTAGGCAATGCCTAGGCGTGTGAAGTTCATCTTGTTCTTGTAGCGCCCCTTTTCCAGAACATCATCGGTTAGTCCCGTCTTCTTCAGTGACTTTAAGGGGAACACGCCTTGCTCGTCGAAGTCCGTGATCGAGAACACGACCTTGGTCTTCTTGAACTCCTGTTCGTATCGAGTGCGGATGTAGGCCGGGATCAGAGCTGTCTGCCAGCCAACGCAGTGGATGATGTCCGGAAACCAACCAAGCAGCAGACAGGTTTCCAGCACCGTTCGGTTATAGAAGATGAACCGCTCGTCGTTGTCGCCAAACAGATTGCCTGTGGTGTTGTCGTGCTCGATGCCTTTGTTCACGTCGAGATAGTTCGAGTTCGTCGTGATATAGGCCTGGACTTTGACGCGGGGGTTGTTGATCGAGCTGGACTTAACCGTGGCCAAGTGTGCCTCTTCCCCAACCGGGATAGGTATATCACGCAGGCGATTGATCTCGTGAATGCGGTTCTTTCGTTCCGATATGAAGCCATACTTCGGCATCATCGCGCGAATATCATGGCCGATCTCGCGTACACCGAGCGAGTGGGCATAGCAGAGGTCGGCAAACTCTGACGTCTTGATGAAGGGATAAATCTCGCTCGTAACGAACAAGATGCTCAGCGGTTTCGCCATGAAGTCAGCCTGAATAGGTAGGTCAATACGCCCCCGAAGGTTCCCAAAAATACGGTTCAAAGAGACGCCTTCGACGTTATCCACAATGACTTGCAGAAATTTTTTTCCTTCTCACGCCTCTTTTCCTCAAAGACATTTGCAGAATTGATTTTTTCCCTTATGTTTGTGGCCCCTTGAACGCGCTGGGCGCACGACAGGGCCGGACCACCGACAAACCGCTACGGCAGCGAATGTTGACCTCGGCGGCGGGTCGGATTGAATTCGGGTGTTCTTTGACAGCAGGAAGGAAAGAAACAAGAAACCATGCAAAGGGTAGGTTTTAAATCTACCCCCGTCATGAGCTCGGAGAGGGAAACCTTTTCGGGAACATGCGATCGATTCGGAAACAACAATGAAACAGCATCAAACAAC
>CALRYC010000016.1:0-42624 GCA_943372295.1 Chitinophaga pinensis | reverse complement strand
AACATCTATTCCGGCGAAACCGTGCCAACGACAACCGCTCTTGATTTTGAAAAGCCCGTCATTGAACTCGAGAAGAAGATCGAGGAGATGAAGGCGCTTTCCGACACGCTGGATATTCAGCCGCAGATCGAGGAGCTCGAACAGCAGGTTGAGCTCCTGCGCAGTGAGATCTACCGCAACCTTACGCGCTGGCAACGTGTGCAGATCGCGCGTCATCCTGACCGTCCGTATACGCTCGATTACATAACTCACTGCTTCACGGACTTCGTCGAATTGCACGGTGACCGGACGTTCCGTGATGACCCGGCCATTGTGGGCGGACTGGCCAGCTTCGCCGGACGTCATGTTATGGTGATCGGACATCAAAAGGGTCGCGACACCAAGACGAATGTTCACCGCAACTTCGGCATGCCCAATCCCGAGGGATATCGCAAGGCCTACCGTCTTTTGCAGATGGCCGAGAAGTTCTCGTTGCCGGTTATCTGCTTCCTTGATACTCCTGGAGCCTATCCCGGCCTTGAGGCAGAAGAGCGAGGTCAGGCCGAAGCCATCGCTAAAAACCTCCTGTTGATGTCGCAGCTCAAGACCCCGATCATCATCGTTGTCATCGGAGAGGGGGCCAGTGGTGGCGCTCTCGGCATCGGCATCGGCAACCGTGTGCTGATGCTCGAAAATGCCTGGTACAGTGTGATCGCTCCAGAGTCGTGCTCATCGATCCTCTGGCGCAGCTGGGATTACAAGGAACAGGCCGCAGAGGCCCTGCGACTGGGCGCGACAGATCTGATCAAGGTTGGCATCATCGACCGCATCGTACCAGAGCCGATCGGCGGAGCTCATCGTGATCCGGAGACCATGTTCACAACCGTCAACACTGTGCTTACCGATGAGCTTGACAGGCTCTGCAGGCTCGACGCTGAAACGCTAGTTCGGGAGCGACGCGAGAAGTTCTACGCCATGGGCGTTTGGACGGAGCAGTAAAGCGCGATGGCGGTCACTGGCCCAATGGGATGAATAAAACAATTCGGGGAAAGATCATGCAGTTCGGTATTTGCTGGAAGCTGATTTCATTGGCAATGTCGGTTGCCGGTGCGATGACTGCTGCTGCCACGACGTACTTCGTGAGTCCTTCCGGTAGCGATGCTAATGAAGGTACGTCCCAGCAGAAGCCGTGGAAGACGATCGTAAAGGCTAACACTGTGGCCTTCCAGCCAGGCGATAGTCTGCTGTTTGAGGGTCAGGGTGTGTTTGCGGGTAACCTCTACTTCGATGACAAGGATGCCGGTCTTGCAGATGCAAACGTGGTGATCGGTGTTTACGGCGCGGGCCGTGCGGTCATCAATGCGGGTGACGGCGCCGGTATCAATATCTATAATGCCGGGGGCTTCCGTATCGAACATCTTGTTGTCGTTGGTAGCGGCATGGCCAGTAACACGAAGAGCGGAATCGAAGCCTACGCAGACCTGCCGGGTGATGTGCGGCTCCCGGGCATTCGCATCAGTGACGTCAAGGTGCACCAGTTTGGGCGTGTCGGTATTCGTATTGGCGCATGGGCAGGTAAAACTGGATATGACGCCATCTTGATTGAAGATGCCGAGGTTCACCAAAACCAGTGGGACGGAATTCAGGTGTATGGTTTCTTTCCGATGGACGGGTACTCGCATCGAAACGTCGTCATTCGGCGATGCGCGTCCTACCGAAATCTCGGTGTTTCGGATCCGAAGGCTATCCGCGGAAGTGGGATCACCGTCGCGTCGGTCGACGGTGCGCTTATAGAGAGCTGTGTTGCGTATGAGAACGGTGAAAACAATGTTCACTGTGGCGGTCCCGGTGGGATTTGGGCGTATGACGCTAATGCCGTCATCATCCAGTATTGTGAGAGTTACAACAACAAGTCAAAGAGTCCCTGTGACGGGCTTGGGTTCGATCTTGACGGGGCGGTGACGAATTCCATGATCCAATACTGCTACTCGCATGGCAATACGGGCGGTGGCTATCTTCTGGGGCAGTACCCGGGTGCTCGACCATGGCGGAATAACACGTGCCGATACAACGTCAGCGTCAATGATGGACGGACCAATGCGAGTGCCATCACGCTGTTCAAGGGATCTGCTGACATTGTGATGGATAGTGTGTTCGTATACAACAACACGGTCATCGTTGCGCCATCGACCGATAACTCAAACGTTGGTGCATTTCAGATGACGCTTTGGAACTCTGGAATCACGAACGTACTGGTGGCCAATAATGTCTTTGTCGCCCGTGGAGGTGCTCCGCTTGTATCTGTTCCCATAGGTTATCAGGCCGCGTTACGTGGCAACTTGTATTGGACAGAAGGTGCCCCGTTTGTCGTCGATTACGATGGTATGAGATACTCCTCTCTGCTGGATCTGCAGGCATCCTCGGTCAATGAAACCGATAATGGTAAGGGCACGGGTGTGCAAGCCGATCCGCGACTGCAGGATCCTTCGTTTCAAGGAACAATGCATCCGAAATCGGTCCGGGATCTGAGTGCGTTCGCGATCTCAAGCTCATCGGTTGCATGCAACGCGGGGCTTGATTTGCGTTTGATGTTCGGCATTGATGCCGGACGAACTGACATACGCGGCAATCGTATCCCGATGGATGGCGCATTTGACATTGGAGCATTTGAATCTCCCGGAACGGTCTCCGTGACCGAAAGGCAGACTCTACCGGCAGTGCATGCGACAGTTGCTCCCGGCGGAGTCATCACGGTTACGTTTTATCCGAAGCCGGAGGAATGTCTCTTCACGCTTTATGACGCCAGAGGATTAATGGTTGATCGATCGACCGCCGCTTCCGGCCAAACCAGCGTAGAGCTCCATGCTCTCAACAGCGGCGTGTACTTCGTCCGCGCTGCTGCGAAAGACGATCATTCGATCATCACCACTCCAGTTGTTGTCGGTCGGTAGTTGCTGCTCTTTACAATCTCGCACGTGGCGTACTCACGGTGAGACCGAAGGTGTCCGAATGATCACTTCGACCGTGCGATTGTACAGACGTCCTTCCGGCGTGTCATTCGGGAAGGGGGCTGAAGCATTTGTCGACCCCTCTCCATAGGCTCGCAGGCTAACACTGGACCGATCGCGCAACAATCGAGTAAGCATCTCAGCACGTTGTTCCGAAAGACGTTGATTAGCATCAGCTGGCCCTTTACGGTCGGTAAATCCAAGCAACTCGATCGACGATGACGGCCTGACCGATGGCAGGATGTATCGTTCGATGAGCGACTTCTGGGCTTCGAGAGGCTCTCCGGCATCATACTGAAACTGCGTCAGTCGAAAACGGTCAATCTCGGTACCCAAAGCATCGCGATGAGCACTTTGATACGTCTTGCGAATCGTAACGACACATGAATCAACGCACGGTGTGTTTTGAGTAAGCGGTGATTCTATGATAGCTTTAACATAGGTAGGCTGTCGGGAGGAGGTGCCGCACATTCCTGATAGCTCGGTTGTGAATTTCATCGGACCGGTTTGGCCAACGGTCTCCGATGTGCAAAGGTGTAGATACGAGTCGTTGCCCGCATAAAACAGGACTCTATACCCCGAATCGGCAACAAGGGCCTCGGTGATCCCCCAGGCCTGTAGTGAGGATCTTAGCAAGGTTGTATCGCGCACAACGACGGGATCTAGAACCTCGGCTATCGATGATTGCAACTCAACACGGCGATTCTCCTGGTGTCCATCAAGACGGTCCTGCTCGGATAGCATCGTTGTGATGGCTGCGGTCGGCGATAGGCGTCCGGCCGTGATGATCAATCGCGTCGAATCAATGCGCCAGACCGTGCGGAGGTATTTGGCGACCTCAATAGCACGGCGCCTTGCAAGAGCGACGTTATTGCTCTCAACCTCGGCGTCATCGGTGTATCCCGATACGCGAAGTATCGCCCGTGGAAAGTCGTCCCTCATGCGTCTGCCAACAATATTCAGCACGTTGTAGTATAGGTTCAGAGTATTGGTGATTTCCGAAAGACTGTCGGCAGAAGAGCTGATCATGCGTCGCTCGTCGAACCCAACAGCAGCGGAAGTGTCAACTACGTTGTAGCGTTGTCCCGTCACCAACGATGACCCTTTGTCGAAGAACACATATGGAAGTAGTGAGAAAATGCGCTGTCGTGTATTCCATGTCACATTGCCGACCACACTGTCGAGCCTGACCATGCAGTTTGGATCAGCATTCTTGGGCGGATCCGGAGGTGCCTGAGTAACCGTGTCCGGTGTCGTCATAACTGACTGCTCTTTGAAGAATACTATCAGATCCAACCGTAGGCGACCTGCCAGAATTGTACCAATGCCTTCTTGCAACATTCCGTTGAGTGGGATCTCAAGACCGAGCCTCGCGTTCACGGCAACGCTTGATGAGAGCGATGTCTCGCCGCCAGCGCCAACACCGAGAAGATGCAGATGACGCATTCGATCGGTTACCGGTAGGTCGAAGTTGAGGCGTGTTTGCTCTCGAGTATCGGAAAACACGGATGATGCTGGAGAGAGCAGCCGTTCGGTCTGACGCAAGGAGACCGCCAGGTTCCAGTTCGAACGAAAACTTGCGTACAGATGGACAAAGGAGGGGATTGATCGAGGCGACCATGTAGCTGTGATTGATGTCTCGACCGTTGTAGCATGCAGATCGACCTCGGTCAGCGATTCAGCGCGCACGACACGTGCATCAGGCCCGGTGCCTTCCAGCGCGTACCCTACGAAAGATCCGGACGCAAGGTTGATCGATGACGATGTGAATCCGATGGATCCTTCGAGACCAAAGCGGTCTCGGGGGATGATCTCGCGCACAGCAGATGCACCGTATGCCCAGCCCCCTTGCGCATCCAGCAGGGAACAACACGTGGGGATGGAGGGAAACGCGGCGATCGTCGAACGAGGATCGAGCCAGCGAAAGTGGCTGCCGATGCCCCATCGAGCAACGCTATCGCGTGCTGCCGATTGCGATTGCGCACTGTGCAAGATCAGAAGCATCCATACGCAGCCAAGGCATACAGCCGATAGTCGTCGAATTCGTCCATTGATGCTGGGAATGAAAGGCCCGGTCATTCAATCACCAGAAGTGATGTCGAGGTTACCGTATTGCCACTGCGCGCGATCAACAGATAATGACCCGAGGAGAGGGGGCAGCTCAAGTTCGCCCTCAGTTGAGACTCTCCGGCACCGGTCGATGCTACCATGGTGGAACACAACATTGTGCCCAGGGCCGAGAAGACTTGCAGGTCGACACTGGCCTGTCTCACTACGTTTAACAGCACAGAGAACGTGCCGTTGTTCGGATGCGGCGTGATTCCCAAAATCGTCAGGGCGTTGAAGTCGAGCATCCGGCGTGTACCGTCCGGAGAGATGCACAGAGAGTCCAGCGATAGTTCTCCGTCTTGCCCAGCAACGTCTCGTTGCTCGCAGGCCCAAACAAGCTTGGACTGTCGCACACTGATACTGCTGAAGCCGGGAAAACCAACGAGAGCTTTGCCGTTGAGCGAGAAGACCGGTTGGGCGCTGTTGACATACGTATCCAGTGGCACAACGATGCCGAGCTGACGAAGCGTGAGGCCTCCGGTTGCAACCGTTGTGTTGAGTGTGATTCGACCGGGAGTGATTAGCGGAAAAGGATCGTAGAGATTCTCATTGTATTCGATCACCGTGCGCAACGAGTCAGGTCGACATTCTTGAAGCGACGCAATATCACCAGAGAGCGAAAACGGAATCTGTACGTTGTCCGAGCGCGGATCGGCCGTGATCGATGGTGCAGTGAGCTTCAGCTCAGCCGGTGGTTCAGCGAACCGGACAGTGTGCGTGTGTATGCCGACGCATCCGCGTGCATCGGTCACGCTTAGCTGCAGTGTGATCGAATCGCCCGCGCGTCCCTCGACGCGAACAGTTGAAAGGCCACCCAGGACTGTGTCACCACCCGGACGCATAATAGACCAGCTGCGGATGTACGAGCCGTCCGGAAACGGAGTACCCCCGCGGACGGTGCTGCGTAGCTCTGCACTATCACATACACAGATCACAGCCGGACCAGTAATCTGACAAAGGGGCTGATCCGACAGGTCGATGACGACCGAGTCCGATGTCTCACAGCCGTAGATGTCCGTGATGACCGCGCGGATCAGCCGAACTGTTTCGCCCTTTCGGTAGCGTTTGAAGTCAAACCGTGCAGTGTCGGATGTCCGCTGCGATGTGATCAGCGAACTGTCCCCATACCAACGCACGTCATACGGACCCGATCCTCCGGCGATTGAGAAGACTATCTCCGGAATGCTGTCCGGTAGGCAGGTCTTGACCAGCCGCAGCGCACCATCGACGGTTGGCGACCAGCTGACGGTGACAAGCATCGAGTCGGCTGTGGTTTGCCCCCTTCCGCCGTCGTCCGTGACTGACAGCGTGAAGAGTGTGGAACCGGAAGGTCGAAGAATCGCATTCCATGGCCTCTGCGCGTCGGGAATTGTTACGCGCTCGGCCGGTTGCCAGTTGTAAACAAACGGACGAATACCGCATTCGGACGGACGTGACACGAAGAGCCCGACGGCGGAATCAGATGCGCAAATGGTCGTATCCGAGCCCAGCAGAACATCAGGCGAACGACGGATAGTCACGGTGAGCGTGTCGAGAGCCGAGCATCCGCGAGCGTCAGTGACCGTGATCACTATTCGCGTGCTCGAGTCTACGCGAATCACGGGACTGGCGCTGTCAGAAACCCACACTGATAGGCCATCCGGGGCAGTCCAGCGATATCTGAACGGGGCCGTACCGCCCTGTTCAACGGCCACGAGTCGTACCGTGTCACCACGGCATACGGAGGTCTGAGCCGATGTGCTTCGGGCACGAACCCGGAATGGAGTGTGGCGAATGACGGTGACCTCTGCCCAGCCCTTGCAACCGTCGGGTGTTGTTACAACTAAACGATAGGTCATTACCGAGTCAGGACCGTCGAGTGTTGCTGTCGGGTTCGAAGACGTAGGGTCCGAAAGGTACGTCGAAGGAGTCCAGAGAAACCTGCTGCCACTGGGCAGGACCGATACGACGGGTCTCAAATTGAAGATGCCAACGCTGTCGCAAACCCGTAGAGTGTCCATCGGTGATACGTTCGGACAGGGGGCAACGCGAATGAGCACGCTATCGCGCTCGGTGGCGCCCGTTGAATCGATAACTGTCAGAACATACAACGTGGAGCTGTCCGGCCGCGCTCGCGTCACACCAGTCTGCGCGGAGCTTGGGTTGCTGAGACCGGTCTGCGGTTGCCATGAGTATCGATAGGGAGGAATTCCACAGCGGGCTACCGAGCCGATGAGCAGGGTTGTATCCGAGCAGACGCAGATCGTCGTATCGGCCGTCAGGGTGAGAACAGGTTGTGTAGAAACTTCAACCGTGAGGGTTTCCTCAGCCGAGCATGAGCTGGGTGTCCCAGAGTCGCTCACCCGGATGCGATATCTTGTTGTTCTCACGGGCCGAACGGCGACCGTTCGTTGGTCGTTCCTCCCGACGATGCTCGTCAGTGATCCATCAACCTCAGTCCAGATGAAACGATACGGAGGGGATGCTCCTGAAACGGTGATGTTCGTCCCCAGAACTATCGGCGTTTGCGCTGAATCAAGACACGTCCTGATCACACGGGGCCCACTGACAACGATGCTGGGTACTTCGACAACACGAAGACGGATAGTGTCAGTTCTGCGACAGCCTCGAGTGTTGAGAGCTTCGACGATGATGCTCGCCACGCCGGGCCGGACGCCACGAACACGAACATTGGATGATTGGCTGTCGGAGATAAACCGCACGACCCCGGTTCCTGACAACTGCCTCCAATTGAACCTCACCGCAAGTGAATCGGCAGCCGATGCATTACACGCGATACTGTCTCCGACGCACAGTGTGGTATCGGCTGACCGAACGATGCGTGGAGCATCGATCACATTCAGCAAGACTGTATCCTCATCGCGACAGCCACTTGTATCGGTTGCCAGCAGGACGTATCGATGTAGACCAGACCTTCCATGACGCACGCGAACGCGAGAACCCGTGTCGCCGGCAACGAATGTCCCAGTATCCGTCAAACATCGCCACCTATATCGAAGACCACGTGTTGATGAAGAGTCCGTTACGACGAGGTCAGCCGTGGAACCCGCGCAGATGATCTCCGGGATGGCCCGCCCCTTGACGGTAAACGGCTGTCGAACCTCGATCGTTGTCGAGATCGTATCTCGGACGCACCCACGACGCGTTGTCACGAGCCTGACGACATATGTTCCGGTGTCACGAAACGTCCGCCGAATGAACGTTCCGGTGTCGCTAGTACCATCGTGCGGAAAGAACCAGTCCCAGGAGTTTATCTCCGCCGAATCGCGACTGTAACCACGGATTGTCACGAGTTTGCCCGGACAGATAGGGGGCGTGTAGACCAAGATCTTGGTACGCAGATTATCGACCTGCGCTCCGGCGACAAAACCGTAGGAATCAAGAGCGGACAGTCCATACATGAGTCCTATCGCACCGGAGCCCATTGATGCATCGACGGCATGGACACCTTCATCAACGCGAAGCACAACGCACGACAGCTGAGGGTTTACGTTCGTGCTTGTGACCACCACGGGAGTGGTGGTACGGCCACGAATGCCGGCAACCGTAATGTCATCGACGGTTATCGCCTCCAACTCGCCGGGCTCACCGATCAACGTCAGATAGAGATTGTTCTTCCACTGATCAACAAATGGCTGCACTGTTGTCGTTGGTGGAACGAAGGCAGTAAACGTAAAGGTCTTGATGCGCTGTTCGACCGGAGGCACAACCATCATGAAAGGATCTCCGACACCCCTGACGAGGTCGAAACCATCAGTCCACGTCATGCCGAGCCAGGTTGTAACTACGGGCTTATCGGCTGTGATGAGATAAGCAGCATTGGCCGGCACGGTTCGCTCGAGAACGGATCCTGCCTGCGTAAGCAGCGTCGGCACACCGGCGAGCGTTACCGTTGTTGATGGTTCCGTGGAGATCACTCTGATGACGTACCGAATTGCAGAGGCCATGGGAGGAACAACGAAGGTCTGACCGAGAGACCACCACGGTGGCATCTGCTCGATGAGATGATCGCGGGAGAAGCTGGATGTTGATGGCACGGGTGTTCGCTGATGACCGCCAAAGACCGCGATGGAGCCGCAATCACCAGCTCCTGAAACAACCCGGATGCGTGTGCCTGAAAGATCTTCATTGGGGAACTCCGATTGAAACTGATACACATCTCCCCGATTCAGCGTGATCGTATAGGCTACTCCTGTCGGACGTGCCGCTCCGGCTGCACGGGCAACAGCTGCCTTGGGGATGATCTCAACCATCGTTCCATCCTTGGTGCCAATGATCGCCCCCTGACTGGCCCAGTCATCGCGTTGGAAGTGCTGATAGGATGCCAGATAGTACTCGTCACCAAGCGACAGCGTCGGGTAGACGATCGTTGCATCAGTGCTCTGGTTTTCAGTGTTGAAGGCGCACACTGTAATCGGCTTGTTCGACGTCACATGAATGCCCTTCCCCGCAGCTACCTGGTCGCTTCCACGGATGTAGGCATTGAGGTCAGTCACTTCGTAGGCCACATTGCTCTTGGCAGGTATCGCGATGGTTGCCAGAGCTGTTGAGCCGATTCGTACGGTGGCAGTAGCGGCTGAATCTGCTCCGAAGAACAAATACATTCGTGGAATGAACGAATTCTGCATGAAAGTGAGCCAGAAGTCCGTTCCCTTGGTCGATGCACGCTGTGCAAAGGATGCGCATGGCAGAGTCAAGATCAAGCTCAGCATGAGCATGATCCGCATCATGGATCGATTTGGCGAGCGCTTGTTCGGCAACTTGGCTGGTGTTGTTTGTACGATGCCTTGCACGGTATGCGTTGAAATTTACGGTTCTATTGCGCATACTGCGGCGTTGGAACTGTTTCGCAACTCGTGTCTAACCGTCGATCATGAAACATCACTTTCTAAGGCTTGGAGCAACGCTGTTGCTCGTTTTGGGTTTGCATCGCGAGCCGGCGTTCGCGCAGATTGGTGGTGAGGTGCGCGCTACTCCGAACACGATCTATTATGCCGGTGGATCATGTCAGTTCTTTGATGCCCAGTACCGGCCGATTCTGAGTGTCGACGCGGCTGAAGCCGTATGGTCATGTAGCCCGGCCAAGGCTGCTTGGGTCACGGTCTCGCCTGCTAGCGGGGGATACTACGAGTTCCCGAACTACGGCCCGCAGCAGCCGATGTATAAGCTGGCCGATATGCTGGCACCCATTTACCTTGCTGATACGATTTATCATGAGGCCGTTCTTCTGGATGGCATTGGTTCGACGGCGCGACTGCTCTATTCAGCGAAGAGTGTGCTGGCTGTGCGTGATCATTCGCTTTCGACCACCTTCGTTGCTGGCGACGACTTTTCGATAAACGGTGATCAGATCCGGCAGCTTTCGGCCCGGGTATCGGCATCTGTATCTCGTCGGCCGGGTCAGCGTGGCAATGGCTCCTCGAATGGCCTGATGAATACAAGGGCCTCGTCGTGGACCTATGTCACGTACATACCGGAGCGCGCCGGTAATGAGTTTCGATGGCCGGAGCAGAAGAGCGGTCTGCCTCGCCTTCGATCCATGATCGCCAAGCGCAGCCGCATCACCGTGCAGGCCATCGGAATGAGCATAACAGCGGGCTTGAACGTCAGCGGATTCATCGGTGACGAGCGAAACTTTCCACCCACCGCTCCCTACATGCGCAGCTACATAGAACTGTTTTCAGACTATTTGAGGACGGTTCAACGCTGTTCGGTGGACATATTCAACAGCTCGTGTGGAGGCAAGACGGTAGCATGGGCAGAGAAGTACTGCATCCCACTAGCTGCTGCTAACGCACCTGATCTGATCATCCTTGACATGGGGATGAATGATATCTGGGGCACGACAACTCCATCCGCCTTTCGACTGAGCATCGAATCGTGCATGCGACAGCTTTCTGCGGTGCTGCCGGATGCCGAGTTCCTTTTGATCGCCAACATGCTGCCTGATGTCACCGCACCTGGAGCTCCGCCGGATGGCGCAAAGATCATGAAGCAGTTTCGTGAGGAGCTTCTTTCACTGCAGCGCACCGGTGTGGCTGTGCTCGACATGACGAGTATGAGCGAGAAGATCTATCAGCGCAAAGGGGCTGCACACTGCACGTCGAATTCTCTGCATCCGAACGACTATCTCGCTCGATGGTATGCCCAGGGACTGATTCACACAGTTACTGCCGGGGCATCGACCGATGTCCATGAGACAGACACGGATGATTCAACGTTGCTGATGGCCTATCCTCAGCCGGCCGGGGACAGGCTTAGCATCACAGTTGATCAGTGCATGCTCGATGAAGGCCCACTGACACTTAACGTCTGTGATTTGTCGGGTAGGGTAGTGCAAACGCTACCGCTGAACGGTCACCAGGTAACTCTTTCCACAGATGCATTCGCTCCCGGTGTGTATTGCCTCCGCGCGGAATCTCGTCATCGCACGGCACAGGCCCGCGTCGTCATCGGTCGTTGATCGCGCCCGCCCCCTGGCCAAACTGCAGCCGGTGAAGCTTGGCGTAAAGTCCGTCGGCATCGATAAGCTCCTGGTGCGTGCCTTGTTCGGCAACGTTTCCGCGATGGAGCACAATGATGCGATCGGCCCGCTGGATGGTCGAGAGGCGGTGCGCGATCACAATGGAGGTTCGTCCCTTGAGCATGGTCGAGATCGATTGCTCGATCAATTGCTCTGTTTCGGTGTCGATGCTCGATGTTGCCTCATCGAGGATCAGAATATCAGGGTCGGAAGCCAGAGCACGGCAGAATGAGATCAGCTGTTTCTGGCCGACGCTCAAGACAGCGCCGCGCTCGCGAACGTTTGTATCATAGCCGTTTGGCAGGCGGGAGATGAAGTCGTGCGCACCCAGAGAGGTGGCCACCTCAACGACGTGCTCGTGGCTGATCTCCGGACGGTTCAGGGTGATGTTCTCCTCGACAGATCGGGAGAACAGAAAAACGTCCTGCAGAACCACGGCGATGCGCCTCCGCAGTGACTCCTGCTGTACACTGCGAACGCTTGTTCCGTCGACGAGGATGTCGCCCCCTTGAAACTCATAGAACCGGCACAGGAGGTTGATAATCGAGCTCTTTCCGGCGCCTGTCGCGCCAACGATCGCTATCGTCTCGCCCTTCTTGACGCTGAAGCTGACGTCGTGCAGCACGGGTGTAGTTCCGTCGTACGAGAAGCTGACATTGCGGAACTCAATCCCACGCTCGAGGTGAGCAAGGGGCTTTGCATCCTTGGCATCATCCACCGTGAGCTTCGTGTCGAGCAGGTTGAAGATGCGCTCCGAGGCCACGACGCTCGACTGAAGCGTGTTGTACTTTTCTGTCAGATCCCGCACGGGACGGAAAAACATTTCCGTGAACTGAGCAAAGGCGATCAGCATGCCGATGGTCATCTCGCCCGTACCGATGTGTCCTGCCGCATACCAAACGATGATCGACAGCGCAACGGCCGAGAGGAGTTCCACCACAGGAAAGAACGTCGCATAGTACATGATCGAACGGTCCTGCAGCTGGCGATGCTCGGCGTTGATCTCGGCGAACTGCCGCGTCATGCGGTCCTCCTGACGGAACAGCTGTACAACGCCCATCCCGGTCACGTACTCATTCATGAAGGAGTTCATCCGGGCCACCTGACGCCGGATCAGGTTGTAGACAACGCGCACCTTTTTCCGGAAGATGAACGATGCGATCAGCAGAAACGGCAGGATCACGATCGTCAGCAGTGTCAGTTCGGCTGACGTGTTCCACATGAAGGTCAGGATCCAGGCAATGACCATGATGTCCGAGATCATCAGCACCACACCCGAGGAAAAAAGCTCGTTGAGCACTTCGACGTCGCTCGTCACGCGCGTAACGATGCGGCCCACCGGAGTGGTGTCGTAGAAGCGCAGAGCCATGCGCTCGACGTGTCGGTACAGGGTGTTGCGGATATCGAGCAGCACACGCTGACCGATCCAAGTCATCAGCAGTGACAGAGAATACTGCGTGGCCCCCTGAAGGATCACCAGTCCCAGGATAATGGCGATGAACGTTGTCAGGCCCGGCAGGTCGCCCTTGACAATGTGCTCATCGACGGCTATGCGCGTAAGGTACGGCCGTAGCGGACCGAGCGCTGATGAGACAAGCGTCAGAGCAACGCCGCCCACGATGTGAAAACGGTAGGGGGCGAGAAAGGCCAGAAGCCGTCGCAGCAACCGGTAATCAACCTTGCTGACGTCGGGTTCAGCTTCGGACCGTGAATTGGACATGGCGCAAAGTTACACATCGTAGTTTTGCACATGATCACAATCACTCCCTACGGTGCGGCCGGCGAAGTCACCGGTTCTGCCTATCTCGTCGAAACCGGCTCGTCGACCGTGCTGGTTGATTTCGGGATGTTTCAAGGTGACAAGGACGACGATGCCCGCAACGTCATCCCGGGTCGGATCCATCGCATGGATATTGATGCCGTTGTCCTGACACACGCACACCTTGATCATTGCGGACGTCTGCCGCTGCTGATACGTGAGGGCTACCGCGGTCCGATCTACTGCACTCCGGCGGCACGCGACCTTGCTGAGATCATCCTTCTGGACTCGGCGCACATCATGGAGTCGGACTTTGAACGGCACCGCCGACGCTCGGAACAGCGCGGTCGGAAACTCAGCCGCTATGACCAGCCATTGTACGATACCGAGGATGTGACGCAGACCCTGGAGCTGATCGAAGAGACAGACTACCTTGTGCTGACACGCATCAGCAAAGACATCCAGGTTGTGTTTCATGATGCGGGCCACATGCTGGGGTCGGCCAGCGTGGAACTGCGTATAGTGCAAGAGGACGGTCCGCAGCGGGTGGTGGTCTTCAGCGGGGACGTCGGGCCGCCGAACTTTCCGTATCTGCGCGACCCAGAGCCCCCTACACGTGCCGATGTTCTGGTGCTGGAGTCGACCTACGGCGATCGTGATCATAAATCGCTGGATGATACACTCGAAGAATTTGAGCGCATTATCGTCGAAGCGGTCGATTCCAATGGCAAGGTCTTCATTCCGGCCTTTGCTATCGGCAGAGCGCAGCAGATGATGTTCCATCTGGCAGAGCTCATTCGCAATCAGCGCATTCCGGCGCTGCCGATCTTTCTCGACAGTCCCATGGCCATCAAGGCCGTGCACGTCTATCGCATGCACCGGGATCTCTTCGACAGCGAGAGCACCAAGCTCAGCGAGCACGGTCAGATGGACCACGACCTGCGATCACTGGTTCTGTGCACCTCGGCGCAGGATTCGAAGCAGATCAACCAGACCGAGGGGCCTTTCATCGTCATTGCCGGCTCGGGCATGTGTACAGCCGGACGCATCATGCATCACCTTCGGAACAACCTCGAAGATCAGCACTCACACTTCGTTATCGCCGGATATCAGGCAAGGGGCTCGCTGGGCCGCCGACTTGTTGACGGGGCTACCGAGGTCATGGTCCACGGTGAACGTCGTCTGGTCAGGGCGCGTATTCACACGCTCGGCGGCTTCAGCGCGCATGCCGGTCAGACGGACCTTGTCAATTGGTACGCCCAGGTTGCACAGCATGGCACGCCCCTTACCTTCCTGACGCATGGCGAACAGGATGCCCGTACGGCACTGAAGGACAAGCTCAGCGAGCTCTACAACGTCAACGCTTATCTGCCGGCCTATTCTGAACGTTTAGTTATCTAAGGACGACCCTCATGCGGATCGAACACGACTTTCTTGGTGAACGTGAGCTTGCCGACGACGCGTACTATGGCGTTCAGACGCTACGTGGACGTGAGAACTTTCACATCACGGGTATCCCGATCGCCCATGCAACGTCGTTCATCGTGGCATTCGCTCACGTTAAGAAAACAGCGGCGCTTGCCAACAGGGATCTCGGCGTGATCGAGCCACTCGTGGCCGACGCGATCTGCGCGGCGTGTGACCGCATTGCGGCAGGGGAGCTTCACGACCAGTTCATCGTTGATGTGATCCAGGGCGGAGCAGGCACATCGACCAACATGAACGCCAACGAGGTCATCGCCAACCTCGCACTCGAGATCCTGGGTCATCCCAAGGGCACCTACGAGATCGTCCACCCGAACAACCACGTCAACTGCTCGCAGTCAACCAACGACGCCTATCCGACGGCGTTCCGGCTGAGTCTGTATGTGGAGATCGGCAAGCTCATCACCGAGCTTGGCGGCCTGCGCGATTCGTTTGCGCGAAAGGGGCAGGAGTTTGCCGACATCATCAAGATGGGGCGCACGCAGCTGCAGGATGCCGTGCCGATGACGCTGGGTCAGGAGTTCGATTCCTTTGCCGTGAACATTGGCGAGGACCTGCGTCGACTCGAAGAAGCCCGCGCGCTTGTCACGGAAGTAAACCTTGGCGCAACGGCCATCGGCACCAGTATCAATGCTCCCGAGGGCTACCCGCCCCTTGCCGTGAAGTATCTGTCGGACGTTTCGGGCGTGCCTGTTACACTGTCTCAGAATCTCATCGAGGCCACCTGGGACAACGGCGCGTACGTGCAGATGAGCGGTGTTCTGAAGCGCGTTGCGGTAAAGCTCTCGAAGATCTGCAACGACCTGCGCCTTTTGTCGTCGGGTCCACGCTGCGGCTTCAACGAGATCAACCTGCCGCCCCTTCAGCCCGGCTCAAGTATCATGCCCGGCAAGGTCAACCCGGTGATCCCGGAAGTCGTCAACCAGGTCTGCTTTCTGGTGATCGGCAACGACGTCACGGTGACGTTTGCCGCCGAAGCAGGTCAGCTTCAGCTGAACGTCATGGAACCCGTGCTGGCCTACTGTCTCTTCCAGAGCATCGAAACGCTCGGACGTGCCTGCACCACGCTTCGTGAGCGCTGCATCGACGGCATCACCGCCAATGCCGAGCGCACGCGCTCAATGGTCTTGAACTCCGTCGGCATTGTTACCGCCCTGAACCCAATCCTTGGTTACGAAGCCAGTGCCGAGATCGCCAGGGAAGCCTTCGAAACCGGTGGCTCGGTCATCGACATCGTGCGTGCCAAGGGGCTTCTGTCGGAAGAGAAGATCCAGGAGATCTTCAGTCTGGAGAACCTGATGCATCCGAGGTTTATTCGGTAATCCACCGCACACTTTCCTCCACCACTGTTGCCACCGCCTTTGATTCTGCTGCATAGCCGATCTCGTGGGCGTCGGCATTGAGGGGGAGAAAGCGCTTGCGCTGCGAGGAGAGCTGCTGGTGCATGGTGCGCATGGCATCGACGCTGACGATCGAGTCCTGTACGGCATCGTTATGGTACCAGCACATGGTAAGAACAGGCTGCCGGATGGCTGAGAATGTCTCCGGCGTCATGGAGGTTTCCAGCAGCTCCTGCAGCTGCTGAATGCCTTCGATGCGGTACTTCATGTACCAGTACTTGGCGCGTTCGGGGTTCTTCATCTTCGTTTCACGGTAGTCGCCCCCTACGATCAGGCGCGCAAGTGACAGACCCCATGGGTTATTGGCCAGAAAGCTGAGTCCGTGACGTAGGCGGATGTTGGGTGACCAGTTAATGACCGAGGAAACATCGCCGGGGAAGCGTGCTGCGAGAAACAGTCCCAGAGTTGCGCCGGTGGATGTACCCATGACCACGACCTTGCGTCCCAGTCGTTTCCCGATTGCCAGGGCGCGCACCGCGTCGGCATAGACCGAGTCGGGCGAGTAGTCGGCAAGGGGCTCGGCAACGCGCAGTCCATGACCGTGCAGCCGGGCAAGGTAGACGTTCGAGCCGGTGCGGCGCGCCACTTCCTCGATGGCGGGGGAGCCATCGTGCCAGGTTCCGGAGAAACCATGCAGGTAAACGATGGCAACGTCCGTGATGGTGCGGTTGGTATCAGCCCAGATGATGCGTGCCTCGACGTCGGGCTTGAGCGCATACGATGCTTCGCGCGTGCGGACGTCATTCTCGAGCTTCGCGAGGTCCCGCGTCAGCGACGGTAGCGTTGCCGCATACGTCGGCGTTGCAGGCCGCGGTCCGAGCAGGTAAGCGACAACGAGGACGGCGATGACCGTCAGTATGATCTTTGTTCTCTTCTTCATGACTGGTTTGTTCTCTCGAGCCCCCTCATGATGACCGATCCGACGAGGATAACGCCGGCGCTGAGCGCAAGATGATCGAAGCTGGGTTGAAGTACGTACAAAGCTCCAAGGAGCTGCACGACAATGATGATGATCAGCAAGTTGGCAATGGCCAGACGGTTCCACTTCGAGATCACAAACGCACCGAGAGGGGCGAAGAACAGTACCACCGGAGCAGCCGCCAGCCAGGCGTGATACATGGTATCTGACACGTCCTTCTCGACCAGTGCATGGAGCGCAAACCCACACACGGTGAGGATGCTCATCAGGACGACGGACGTCGGTGTGGCAACCTTCTCGTCAACCCCGTACCGGAGAGTCAGAACGCAAAAGGTGATAAGATCGACGCCATTGCCGAAGATCGCCGTCACGATGCCACCGATGAATCCCGCAGTCAGAAGCGTCATAACGTCCCCGGACGCAAGTACCTCCGGCAGGCCGGAGCGCACGGTGCGCATGCGGCTTCGATTCGCTCTCCAGAGTCCGATCCCGAAGGCCATCCATAGCGACACAAAGAAGAGTTTCGTCTCTACCGGGGGCAGGTAGGGGGCTACCCACCACGTTCCGACAACAAGACCGACGATGCCACCGACGGCAGGCCACTTCACGGCGCGCAGTTCCACCGGGATGCCCCGGCCGAAGATGAGCAGCGACGCCGATACCATGCCGACGCTCTGGATCATGAACGAGAACGAGCGCGCGTCCACCGGCGGGATCTTCAGCAGGAGTGTAAAGACAGGGAAGGCGATAGCTCCGCCCCCTTCAGCACTTGCTCCGGCAATGAATGACCCAAAGACCATCGTCAGCGAGGCCGGCCACCAGGCCAGCACTTCGTCAGTGAGGTCGAGCAGCAGGACCGTCGCGATGACACCGATCAGCACCAGTGCGGCAAACGGAAGATAGAATCGCAGCGGACGCAGGTTCATCGAAACTACTTTCCATCCGAGCTTAGCATCTTCAAATACGAGATGATCGTATTCTGGTTCTGCACGATCATATCCTGGTTGTTGATGATCGTCTGCTGATTGCCGATGACCTTTGTCATCGTCTCGACGATCGTCGAATGCGCTTCCATCACAAAGCGCTGATTCTCGGACAGGATCGATTGCGACTGAATCAGCTTCTGCTCATTCGTGGTTGCCGCGCGACGCGTCTCGGCGAGTGTTGTATTGACCTCACTGAGCATCGCGATGATGCGTGCGATATCAGATTCAATGGTTGCCATGGCGACGTCGGATTCGTGTACGGATGCGGGAAACGTCCACTCCCTGGAGGAGATCCTCGAGTTCAAGGCGGACGACCTTGGGGATCGGTTTTGAATCAAGTTCGATGCGGCGCATCAGACGGCCCACGTGCTGAAGGGAGAACCGGCGACCGAAGAGACGGTCGATGTATTCGGCCACCAGCAGCCGCGTCCACGCATCGCTGTCGATCCGGTGGTCCCTTGGTGACGAGTTCAGAAGTACCCGGAGCATGAGCAAGTGCCGGTCTGTCAGCGCCCTCGGTGCACCGGGCTTCGGACGCGAGGCAAGGCCCTCAGGGCCATTCATCCGTGCGCGGTTGAGCCACTGACTCACTGCTGCCGCCGATACATCCAGCGCCGCTGCAATGTCCACGGCTTTCCAACCCCGATTATGCAGCTCCCACGCGCGCAGGCGCCTTCGTTCGAGGATCTGCGAGCGGACGGATTCGGCAAGGGGCGCATGGGTCTGCATCGCGGGAAATTTACGACGAAGTACTGCCGGTCGTGCCTATTTTTCCCGGTCGATACAACCATGCTATGATGGAGATACCATATGAGCACAGCCAAGCTCCCCGAGGCCCTTGTCCAGGCCGCGTTGCCCGAAGTGGGCGTGACGGAAGTGAATAGTTCAAACTGCGGACCGCGCGTTGATGAGTACAAAGCGGCAACGTGGCTCAATCCCAAGCTCGGCT
Organism: Chitinophaga pinensis; assembly: GCA_943372295.1. Classification (GTDB taxonomy): domain Bacteria; phylum Bacteroidota; class Ignavibacteria; order Kapaibacteriales; family Kapaibacteriaceae; genus UBA10438. The sequence goes on along the minus strand of CALRYC010000016.1, from coordinate 23,507 downwards.
GGCCCTGGTGCGCTGCCTTCGTGTGCTGGTGCGTGCAGCAGGCGCTCACGGCCACCGGCACGAAGGAGACCAAGACCTTCAAACGTCCGCGCACGGCAGGTGCATGGGACTTTGAAAATTGGTCCAAAGCGCAGGACACGTCAACCAGTACCAAGAAGCCCCATCGCAACGACATTCAACGCGGCGACATCGTGGTCTTCAAGTTCAGTCATATCGGGATTGCCCTGTCTGCGCCGGATGCCAATGGCAACGTGCGCACGGTGGAAGGCAATACGGATGGTGCTGGCAGCCGTGAAGGGGGCGCCGTGCTGAAAAAGACACGCCACGTCTCGAAGATCCGCAGTCGGATTCGTTTTACGGTCTGACGCGCAGCTCCATCGTACGCAGGTTGGGCCCGTCGAAAGGTAACCTTCCGGCGTATCACCTGTTGTTAACCTGCGCTGTTCCATTTCATCGCAAGGCCCATGTGAGAATCCCATCATTGTTTTTGTTCTCTGCGGGATCTGCCGTTCCGCTGGTGCTGTCGCTCTTTGGAGCGGCCGTAGTTTCGGCGCAGCAAGTGAAGCTGAGATACCTCGAGTGTGGTGACGGCGTGCTTGGTCTGCAATTCATTCGAAATGGCCAGACCGGAAGTTTGCTCTTCCATAGAACTGGAGAAGGTGTCTGGGTCTTTGACGAGCAGACGTTAAAAATCAGACCGGTGGCAGCCACGCAGCAGAACGCTTCCGGATACCAATACAGTGGCTTTTCGGTTGGTCCTGATGGTGCGGTCTTCGACCTGCAGCATGGGTTCTATGGTGATAGGGCGCTGCGCATAGATACAAATGATGAGGCCCGGCTTATCGGTCCGCCTGGTAACAGCTTGATGGCTTATCACGGCAACGGGGTGCTCTCGTGCTCCTCAGCTGATACAGCGCTCGTTTCAACGAGGATACTCTCCGTCGATGGCGCTCTGACCTGGTTCACGGGAAAGGGAGGCGTGGTCTTTAAGAAGTTCGGAGCTGCTGTTCAAACCTCGAAGAATCCGGTCCGGTACTGGATATCGTGTCCTTCCATGGGAAACCGCTCATTTGCGACGCCCATTAGCAGAGAACCGACATCGCTGTGCATTCATCGCCAAGACAGCGTTCTGTGGGTGAGTAAGTCCAACAGAACATGGAGGCGAGACACGCTCTGGTATGCCAGCATCGCCGACACTTCCAGACTCCACTTCGACACATTGATCAACGTCGAAGGGGCAGGATCGGAAATAGAAGTCGCCGATATCGAGCTGTATTCCCTTCTTGGTCAGCCGGCCTTGATGTTCCATAAGTCCGGCTGGTATGCGGCCTACCTCAGGGGGCAATGGAGAGTCGTCGACTCCATTCCTCGGATGATCGGTAGGTGGAACTTTTTCGGCAATGCCGAAGGGTCGATCAGAGGCGATGCACTTTGGTATCGGGCCAAGGGTAAGTTGTATGGCGTTGTCCTCGACACGGTTGCTCGTGAGAGGATCATTGTGGATCTTCCTCCCGGGGGAATGTTTTGGGTTGAGGCTTCTTCGCGCACGGAAGCGCTGCTGCAGCCCATGTCAAACACTGTCGGTCTTTCACTCAAGTACAGCGCAAAGAACGGCTTCGAGATCATCAACAGTCAACTGGCCGATCTTGATCGTCTCCCTCTCGTGCCGATGCTCTACGGGTTCACGGCACGCGATGGTTCGCCCCTTGTGGTCCCGTATCATGACGGTCTGGTGTCGGTGACGTCTTCGGGCATGGGAGTGCTTCGAGCCATTGCCATGCGGGGTGAATCGTGGTTAGGTCCATCGAGGCTTGGCCCACGCATTCAGACAAGCGCAGGACTGCGAACTCCGTACGTTGGCGCGGATGAGATCATTTCGCCCGGCACGAAGGTCCGTCAGTTCACGCGCGGCGGCGCGTTTGTGCGGGATATCTCGTCAACGCCGGCAACGGCTGCTGTGCGCCTTGCCGACAGTACCATTCTTCTGGCCAATAACGGCCGTGTTACGCGGCTCAAGCCCGATGGCAGCTCGGACACGGTGGATCTGGCTCCTGTAATGCTTGATGGCCTGGACACCTGCGGGTATGTCAGCTCATTCGTCAGAAACGACGACGGCTCGATCATCGCATTCGTCAATGGCCTTCGAAGGTTCAATGAGGATTCTTCGCGGAACGAACCCCTGCGCGCTGGGGGGATCGGTGTATCATCCGACAATGGCCGAACATGGACCAGGGCAGCGGTGCCCGTCGAGTCGCCGTACTTCCTCGGCAGCGTTCAAACGGCATCGGGTGCACTTGTTGCCTCGGTATCGACCGTGGTGCGAACGATAAAGGAGCTTCCCAAAGATGGACAAGCTCCCGCGGTTGAAACATCCAATCACACCTTTGAAGATCGCAGGATCATCCGCAGCCAGGATGGGGGAGCGACGTGGACATTGGCATATAGTTCTCCGGCTCGTGTCGGCTTCGGACTCGTTGGCGGTGATGGCGTGGTGATGAAGGACGGACGCCTGCTATTGATGACGGCCGATGGCATTCTGCAGAGCACCAATGACGGCGCTGACTGGGATTTTCATGACCTCGCCGGCGTACGACCCGGCACCTATCCGATCTCGCTCTTCCAGCATGCACATGGCCAGCCGGTGTTCTACTGCACAAGCACGGGTCTTTACCAGCAGGAAGACCTCACCAGTGTTGATGAAGGTCAAGCCGAACCACCAGCCCCGCAACCGATGGCTCGAACCTGGTCAGGACATCGTGCCGCATGGGAGTCAAGGGGCTTGCACGCCAAATGCATGATGACCACCACGGGCCGCAGCGTCGAAGCCGTGCTCCCGGAGGCCGGCGTCTACCTCGTCGACCTTGAACATGCGGCCACCATCACACGCGAGCTCATCATGGTCCTGCCCGAATAAGTTGCGCCATCGGCGTCAGCCATCTGCCATAGCATCTTCGGCTATTCTCCTTCTTCGTTGACACGCGAGAGCATGCGTTCGCTGCTCTGTCGTTTATCGTTGGGTCCACCCATTCTACAATCGAGAACATCTACATTCAGGCAATGGACATCTCACACCGGTAGAATTCGAAGAACTACTATTTTCCCGATCAACCGATCGTATTCACTGTCAATGAGACAGGGGGAAGATCAGTAGTCAAGTTTTAGCTTAATGTATTTGGAGCACGATCTTGAGGCTTGAAGAACTTACCCCGGGCGCATCGGTAGAGGGAATACTCCCTGCTCAAGCGGTGTCTGTCGTGAGTGTCCAATGGCATGGTGCCGACGCGCTGACCCTCACTTTTCGCACGAGCCTTGGTAAAGTGGCTGAAGAGCTTGTTTATCGAAGTGATGAGCCGCGCCTGACGGTCTTGGAAAAGGGGCGTCCTTGGAGTTTTGATGGTGACGGTGCGTTGTTTCGCCTTGTCTGCGAAGCACTAAGAATACGTCTTGCCTACCTGTTCGATCCTGTGTTAGCCGTACATACATCTGTTGTGGAGCCGCTACCGCACCAGATAACAGCTGTGTATGAAGCAATGCTCCCGCGACAACCACTTCGCTTTCTACTTGCGGATGATCCTGGAGCTGGTAAGACAATCATGGCTGGGTTGCTGATCAAGGAACTCATTGCTCGCGGTGATCTGCAACGATGTCTGATCGTATGCCCCGGAAGTTTGGCGGAGCAATGGCAGGATGAGCTCTATCGACGCTTTCAACTTCCATTTGAGATTCTCACTAACGATGGCTTTGAGTCGGCTCGAACGGGCAATTGGTTCCTGGAGAAGAACCTGGTTATTGCTCGACTCGACAAACTGTCACGCAATGAAGACATTCAGAGTAAGTTGCAAGCGCCGGACTGTAGATGGGATCTTGTTGTTTGCGACGAGGCCCATAAGATGTCGGCTACCGTGTTTGGAGGGGAAACGAAGTACACCAAACGCTATCGCCTTGGTCAGCTACTTTCAACGTTAACCCGACACTTCCTGCTCATGTCAGCTACTCCGCACAATGGGAAGGAAGCTGACTTTGAGCTCTTTATGGCCCTTCTCGATGGCGACCGCTTTGAGGGCCGCAGCCGCGACGGGACGCACACGGCAGACGTATCTGACCTAATGCGTCGTATGGTTAAAGAAGAACTACTGAAATTCGATGGTACGCCGCTTTTCCCCGAACGTATTGCTCATACAGTTCCATATCAACTGTCCGCTTCCGAGGCAAGTCTCTACACGAACGTGACAGAATACGTTCGCAATGAATTCAATCGTGTGGAGGCAATTCAGAATGACAAACGTGCCGGTACAGTTGGCTTTGCATTGACCATTCTACAGCGCCGACTAGCTTCTTCTCCAGAGGCCATCTACCAGTCGTTGAAGCGACGGAGAGAAAAGCTTGAAAGTCGGCTGCGTGAGTTGGAGCTGTTGCATCGAGGTGGTCTACAACAAAGTGCATTCGTCAAGACAGCGCCCATAGATCTTGATGTTGATGATTTTGACGACCTCGACGAAGCGCCGGAAAGTGAATTGGAAGCAGCCGAGGAGGAAATCCTCGATCAGGCAACCGCTGCACGATCGATTGATGAACTACGAATTGAGATAGTTACCTTAACGGGGCTTGAAGGACAGGCCCTGGCGTTGAAGCAAAGTGGTACAGATACGAAGTGGCGTGAGTTAGCTGGGTTGCTCGGGGAGATCTTTGCAAGCCACGGCTTCGTAAAAGCAGCAGGAGAGCCAAGTGTTCCCTATGGCGCAGGGCCGATCCCCCCACCAGTATCATCGCCCCATCAAAAGCTTGTCATCTTTACCGAACACCGAGATACACTGAACTATCTAGAACAGCGAATCACGACGTTGTTAGGTAGACGTGATTCAGTAGTTATCATCCACGGCGGTATCGGTAGAGAGGAACGTCTAAAGGTCCAGGAGTCGTTCAAACATGACCCTCAAGTGCAAGTGTTACTTGCAACAGATGCAGCAGGGGAGGGAATCAACCTGCAACGCGCCCACCTCATGGTGAACTATGATCTTCCATGGAATCCAAACCGACTTGAGCAAAGGTTTGGGCGTATTCACAGAATCGGACAAACTGAGGTTTGCCATTTATGGAACCTTGTTGCAGATGATACACGAGAGGGTGATGTATATCGCAAACTCTTAGAGAAGCTCGAACAAGCCAGAGAAGCACTTGGTGGGAGAGTGTTCGATGTACTAGGTAAACTCCAGTTCGAAGGAAAGTCTCTTCGAGAGCTCTTGATTGAAGCAATTCGCTACGGAGAGATGCCTGAGGTGAAGGCCTACCTCGCAACAGTGTTAGACAAGTCTTTAGATCGAGAGAGTATTCAAGCGCTCCTTGATGAACGACTTCTTGTGCAAGACGTGATGGATGTGAGTAGGGTTCAGAGGATTCGTGAAGACATGGAGCGAGCAGATGCACGGCGACTGCAGCCGCACTATATCGAGTCATTCTTTGCCGAGGCGTTTAGACTACTTGGAGGGACAAGCAAGCAAAGGGAATCGAAGCGCTATGAGATAACGCATGTACCTGGTAATGTAAGGGCACGCGATAGGTCTATTGGCACAGGGGAGCCAGTGTTGCAACGATACGAACGTATTGCATTTGACAAGACTCTTGTTTCTCCACAAGGCGAGCCACTAGCGGCATTTGTTTGTCCTGGTCACCCTCTTCTAGAATCTGTTATAGATCTTACACTTGAGCAGAACCGCGACATTCTAAAACGTGGAAGTGTGCTTATCGATGAGAAAGACTTAGGCACATCTCCGCGTGTGATCTTCTACCTTGAACATGCAATTCAGGACGGAAGCCTTACAAAGGACGGAAGTCGTCGAGTGATATCGAAGAGAATGCTCTATGTGGAACAGGATTTGGAAGGGAACACCCGCCACATTCACTACGCACCGTACCTTGACTTTAGACCTCTCAAGGAAGGTGAGCCAACAATAGACGAGATTCTGTGCCGACCAGAATGCGATTGGATCAACAGCCAACTTGAACAACAAGCTCAAGCATATGCGATTGCAAGTATTGTGCCTGAGCATCTCTCTGAAGTCAAAGAACGTAGACTTATTCTGAACGCAAAGACCGAAGCAGCAGTTAAGGAGCGGCTCACGAAAGAGATCCAACATTGGGACCATCGCGCAGAAGAACTCAAGCACCACGAGCAGGCCGGCAAACCAAACGCCAAATTGAACTCAGGAGAGGCACGGAAGAGAGCAGACCTTCTGTCGTCTAGGCTTCAACGTAGGTTGGAAGAGCTGAAACTCGAAGCGCAGATCTCACCACTCCCACCGATTGTCCTAGGTGGATTGATGGTAGTACCAATTGGTCTGATCCACACGATGTGTGGGACGGCACCTTCTGTAACGTCTACTCCGGTTGATACGCAGATAAGTGGTGCTCGTGCACGTGCGGTCATCATGGATGTAGAGCGTTCCTTGGGCTATGAACCAGTAGATCGAGAACTCGAAAAACTCGGATATGACGTTGAGAGTCGAGTTCCCGGCACAGGGAAGCTACGGTTCATTGAAGTTAAGGGGCGTATTGCTGGAGCTGACACGATCACAGTGACCAGGAATGAGATTCTCTTCTCTTTGAACAAGCCCGATGACTTCATCCTCGCGATCGTTGAGTTCATTGATGAAACGAATCACAACGTACATTACCTGAGACAGCCATTCCAACGAGAGCCAGACTTTGGCGTAACAAGTGTGAGTTACAACTTCTCTGAACTACTTAAAAGAGCAGGGAGACCAAACTGATGTGGCCCTATCTATCCGACATATTGAGGAGTCGAGGAGAGAAAATCCTTCCAGTTTACGAGATGAGTGCGGCTAGTTCAGTTCATGAGCTGCCCGAACTAAGATTCACTGGAACGGAGCTCACGCACGCGATCATTAAGGCTGATCATCTGAACTATCGAAATCCTCTTTTGCCTGGTCTGGCGTTTATCATTCAAAGTCACGGTATCATTGATTGGGCGTCTCGGAAGCTGATTCTGAAAACTGGTGGATCCGAGGTGCTGAAGGACTTCATTCGATCCAGTATGACGGGTAGAGTTGGGCAGGGTCTTGCAATTCTATTTGCTCAATCTCAGGGCTACAAGTTCACGGCCCACCTCGAGAATTACCTGGTGAGTAGTGGAGTGAGCGTGCTAACTTCAAATAAGAAGAAGCGTAGGATTGCGGACTTCGTCTTCGACAAAGGGACCGTAGGTCGAGCAATAGTTGAGTCGAAAGCATCCTTCGGAAAAGGAGCCTATCAAATAGCCGCTTCGTGGAAAGGACTGCAGACTGAATTGAATGGTCAAGTTGTTCCATGGATGACACTTATTTATCCGCCGGCAGACAAGGGCTTCGTTGTAAAATCATACATTCGAGAGCCTGGTCAAGATGAATCGGCACTTGTGTTCGTTGACCCAGAGAGCGATGGCGTTGAAGGTGTGATCGAGCTTTCCTACGAAACCGTACGTCGATCCAATTATGCTGCTTGGTTAAGCGCTATGGGGTTACGTAGCGCAGCCAATCGTCTGCGGACAAATCTTAGAGAAGAGGCAGAGCAGGTACGATTCTTAGTTGTCAAGAGCGAGGGCTCAAGATTGGCATTTCCGTGGCCACACAAGGCTCCATTAGATATAGAGTTTATCGTGGATTATTACATGATGGCCGGACACAACCGTCCTTCGAGCCACTTGAGTTTTCCTTTCTTAGGCATGGATTACAATGCTCTGATAGCTATATCCGAGACAATTGGCGGTGATTCAACGAAGCTCATGAGTTATGGAGCGGAAGGTACGACCTTCAGATGGAGTTCAGATGATGCCGAGTACGCTGTCGTAAGTGTGTTTCCCGACGGAACAGCATTCGGCGATTTAGGGCAAGTATTGATGCGCACAAAACGGAACAGTTTTGAGTTCGTGGACGTGTTCCTATGATCATCGCATCACCCTCCTTCGCAATTGTCCATCTTAACGTGCCCAACAAAATGTTGCCGGTGTTTAACGAGTTGAGCACAGTATGATACGCGTCTACATCGGCGAGAAGGCCAACCATACACACGAGAATGTGTTTCTCGAGCGCTTCATCGATGCACTTGAACCCCATTACGGTGGTTCATTGGAGACAATCACCGTCATTGCCAATGCGCTTTGGAATGGGGCTGAGATTGATGCCGTCTGCCTGCTACCCAGTGCTATCGTCGTTATCGACTTCAAGAACTACTCAGGTCAAGTTACTGTGGTTGAGAACGGTCCGTGGAGATCTGACTCGGGGGTTGTGCGCGGCGGTAGTAAGGACAATCCATTTGCTCAGGTGCGTGACAACAAGTACGCAGTTGCGAGTTGGATAAAGAACGCTAACCATTTGCCCGATTGCGATGTTGGTCACATATCTGGTGCTGTACTGTTTGCGCGACCAATAGTTGCGATTGGTGACCTAGGACCGAAGATCAATTCATGGTTCCACGTGACAGATCTCGATCGTTGCCTCGGCGTTTTATCTTCGCTCGCTTCGCCCCGCTTACGAATCACTCCCCTGCAGATGAACGGCATTGTTGCAGCGCTTGGTGTATCGGAGTATCACGGTACCCGAGTAAAAGGGCGTATGATTGCCATCGACAAAGAGCGCAGAGACGAGACTAATGGTATTGAATTGACAGCGAACCAACGAGATGTCTTTGAAACGATTAAACGATTCATTGTTGACAGAACTAGTCAATCACTTTCTGTATTGGGCATGACGTCAACTGGGAAGACCGCTATTCTCACAGAGACTAGAGCATTCATCGAAAAATACACAGAGCGTCAAGTGGTAGTGCTTTGTCCGAATGTTCGTATTGCCAAACAACACCCAGAGCTGAATGCAGAGAGTGTCTATTCACACATTTATGTTATCAACGAGCAGCCAGAAGTTTTTAGTAACGAGCAAGAACGACCCCACAAGACCGCAAAGCGCAAGGTAGGGGAATTGAAGAAGTGCCTTGATCGGGACGATTGTGTCTATCTAGTCGACGACGCCCATCTGGTCGGCAACGAAATGTTTGAGTTGGAAGACGGTAGTCGATTCGGCAGCGGAAGACTAGCAAATGATTTCTTTGAATTTGCAAACATCAGAAACTCTAACAGACAGGTCGTGTTCTTCGGGGATTCTTATCAGTTGCTTCGCGGGAATCGTGATTCGCTCCCACTCTTTGGCGAGTATCAACGCACAAGGGATTTGAAATCTATTGAACTGTCGTTGAATGAAATGTATGAAGTGCCAGGTAAGGGCGCGATGCTCCGCGCCGCTAGGCGTTTAGTGGAATCGATTATCAATTCCGACTTCACTCATTTAGATCTTGAAGCTGGTGATGGTTTCCGCTTTGCAACTCGCGATGAAGTGTCTCGCGTTGTGGTGGAGTACTTCCGGAATAGGCCCATGGAGTCGTGGTGGATCGCGCAGACCCATAGACAAACGAAAAAGTTTAATGATTGGATTCGGTCGCGAATACATGAAATCTCTCCCGCAACTCCATTGAAGATTGGCGATCTGCTTGAAGCCTTCCTTGTACCGTGGGAGTCAAACGATGGTGAGTTATACCCAGTTAACGAAAACTACTATACAGCGGGTGATAGAGTAATTGTTGACTCGATGCAACCTAACATCATCCAGGTAGAGCAACCATTAAAGGGTCGCGAGACTAGTGTACCGCTTGAATTTTATCTTGTTCAAGATGGGAGACCTCACAGAGGATGTTTCTCGGTGTTAAATGAGTTCCTTGTTTCGGAGAAACCAGAGCTGGAATCTGATACTAGTGTCGCGCTTCGAGCCTATAATGCAATTCGTGCGAGTACTAAGGACCGAATTGTAGAAAAGATTGGCCTTTTCCGCTACGGCTATGCATCGACAGCTCATCATGCTCAAGGTATGAAGCAGCCATTCTGCTTCGTGGATGCTTCGTATGATGGTGGCCGTCACAATGAAGGATATTTCCGTTGGCTTTACACGGCAATCACGCGCGCATCTGACACAAGTATCATAGCCAACTATGAACCACTGAGTCCATTCGATGAATCGGTGTGGTCGGGTACAGACGCACTGTCAGGCGACACGATTGTCGTTGGTTTCGGTTTCAAACTGAACAGTATTGGAGATGCTAACAATTCTGACTATAGGAAGTATGTCGAGCAGCATGGCTGGAAAGTGTCACGTGTTCACAGTCACTCATATCAAGAGCGCATATTCATCACGAATCCCTCTGGCGTAGAGCATGAGGTGATAGTGATGTATAACAAGGATCATATCGTAACGAGTGTAAAGTGCGCTATGGGAATCCCAGCTGTGTTGCTCGATATTGCTGAGTCTGCTGCGCGAGATTCCGTGCAAGATGAACGAGGCAAGGTGCTTGTTCATTGGCTAATGAATCACCTGCGTTCTGTGAGTATCAGGGTTGTCGGCGCGCGTCGTGATAGTTCGTATCGCATTTCAATAGTCGCCGTTAATAATGATGATGAGCGTGCTCGATTAGAAATCAATCACGACGGTAGAGGGCTTGTTAGTGCAGTGCGCCTCGTCAAGCAATCCGGTCCGCTTATCACAGAACAGCTTGAAGGAGTATTCCAGTACAACAGGAGCGATGCCTGATGCAACCCTGGGAACAGATTCGGGATCTTCGAAAAGCCGGTGATCTCGACGGAGCGCTCGCTAAAGCAGTTGTCGCAATGCAAGAGAATGCAATCGACTTTCAAGTGCGCAGCCAAGTCGAATGGGTCTATTACGGACTCATCAAGAGAGTTGTGAGCCGCATGCATGAGTCAGTTGAAGCCAATAGAAGACCTGATGCAGCAGATGAGCAAGAACTCTACATGCTGCTTAGAGATTATGCGAAGATTGAGCCAAAGATTCCACAAATGGCCTTTTCTAGCGTATTGCAACAACTTTGTAAAGTAGGCCGACACTATGAAAGGTTTCTACCATTCGTTCAGTGGGCAGGATCTGATTTCTTACGGCAAGAAGACTTTATACCAAAACAGTACGAAGGCAAGACCTTCCCGTCACTTGCACTTACTCTTGCCCGCGAAGTATCGGAGTGGGTGAAAGCGCGACCCGACTCAAAGGAAGCGCAAGTCGCCTACGCTATTGATTTAGCCCAGACTGTCCTTGCCGCGTCTAAAGACCAAGACAAGATTTGGCTAGAGTGGTCAATGGTCTCGCTCCTGCGTCTCTCTGGTGATCGCAATGCCGCCGCGGAGATTCTTGTCCGCGTGCTCAAAAAGAAGAGGTCTGAGTTTTGGCCATGGGCTGAGGCCGGCCGCATTTACTGCAGGGATCAACCGGAACTGTCTATTGCTTGTTTCGCCCAAGCACTACTTGTAAGGGCAGACCCTAAGTTTCTCGGCAAAGTACACCGTGAGTTGGCTGAAGTGTTAGCCTCACTCGAACTTTACGGGCAGGCGTCAAGAGAAGCCCAGATCTGTGCGGAGATCTATGAAAAAGAGGGCTGGCGTCAGCCACAGGAGCTTCAAGCCTTGTTGAAATCAGAGTGGTATTACCCCTCCAAGGCTACGATGAGTCCAACACAGTTCTACCGCGAGCATGCTGATGAGGCCTTACAACTGTGTTATGACGAGGTCCAGCACCTTCCTGCTACGTATCTCGGTCATTCAGAACCACGGGATGGAAAGAAGCCAAAGCCGCGGTATGCCGTCGTGGTTGATGGCATCACGATTAGCTGCATCGGACGCTACAACGCAAAAATGTTGAGAGATCTCAGGGGAGGCAGTCCTATATCGGCTTTGGTTGGGTTTGAAAGCGGCCGTATTGAAGTGATCGAGGTGGAACCTCGCCTCGGCGGTTCTGAATGGGACTGTTGTCAAAACATCGTCGCGAGCCGCGTTCCGAAAAGTAACGAGATTGGCATGATTCGTGGCGAAGTGCGACGCTCGCCGAAAGGCTTTGGTTTTGTCGGCAACGTATTCATTCCGCCGCATATGATGAATGAGGTTGATCCGAGCGTGAAATCCCTTTTTGTTGTTGCTGTAGGCAAGCTCGATAAATTGAAGGATCGTATGGGCTGGCAAGCAACATTCGTTGAGCCAACTCCATCAACATAAACCTAGGATTCTCACTATAGTCATGCCCCCCCCAAAGAAACTTATCGAAGTTGCACTCCCACTCGAGGCGATCAACAAGGCCGCAGCCTACGAGAAAATGCCTGGCATTGGTCCTCACCCCCGTGGACTGCACCTCTGGTGGGCTAGACGCCCACTTGCAGCGGCTCGCGCAGTGATCTTCGCTCAGATGGTTGATGATCCATCAAGCTATCCGAATCTCTTTCCTACAGAACAGAAGCAGGAGAAGGAACGCAAACGATTGTTCAAGATCATCGAAGATCTTGTACTCTGGGAAAACACTACGAACGAGACGGTTCTCCAAGCTGCACGAGATGAGATCTGGAATAGCTGGCGAAGAGAGTGCGCGGAGAATGTGGACCACCCACGTGCCAAGGAGTTGTTTGACCGCAATGTTCTCCCTGCCTTTCACGACCCATTTGCAGGGGGCGGAGCAATTCCTCTCGAAGCCCAGCGACTAGGGCTGGAAAGCTATGCCAGTGATCTCAACCCGGTGGCAGTCTTGATTAACAAAGCGATGATCGAGATCCCACCGAAGTTTGCGGGACGTGAACCAGTGAATCCGGAATGGCAGCAGAAACCTGAAAATGAGAAGTCTGGCATCAAGTGGGATGGCGCTCGTGGTCTTGCCGAAGATGTGCGCTATTACGGGAAGTGGATGTGTGACGAGGCTGAGAAACGAATTGGACATCTCTATCCAAAGGTCGAGATTACGAAGGAGATGATAGAAGAAAGACCGGATCTGAATGAGTATGAAGGCAAGAAGCTCACCGTGATCGCCTGGCTATGGGCACGCACGGTGAAGAGCCCGAACCCGGCCTTTGCGCAGGTAGACGTGCCGCTCGCCTCGACCTTCATGCTCTCTACCAAGGCGGGCAAGGAGGCGTGCGTCGAGCCGGTTATCGAGAACAGCGGCTACAGCTTCACGGTCAAGGTGGGAAAGCCGAAGGATGCAGAGGGAGCGAAGAGCGGGACTTCGGCTGGAAAGCGCGCGGCTTTTAGGTGCGTGATGTCGGGGACGCCGCTCACCTATGACTACATACGATCAGAGGGACAGGCAGGACGGATGGGTGCGCGGTTGATGGCGATTGTGGCGGAGGGCGATCGTGGAAGAATCTATCTTTCACCGACTCCAGAGATGGAGGCGACCGCACTATCGGCGCAGCCAGCGTGGAAGCCGGACACCCCACTACACGGGAAGTGCCGCGTAAACGTATCGAACTACGGCATCGACACCTTCGGCGACCTCTTCACCCCCCGCCAGCTCGTGGCGCTGACGACCTTCTCCGACCTGGTGCAGGAAGCACGCGAAAGGGTTAAACGTGATGCCCTCCAAGCAAGCCTGACAGACACTTCGGCAACCTCAGGGCAAGCTCCCAAGCCCCTCCGCGACGGTGGCACTGGCGCGATGGCCTACGCTGAGGCTGCTGGTGTGTACTTGGCGTTTGCTGTAGATCGTTGCTGCGATTTCTCTAACTCGTGCACACGCTGGGTGCCTGGTAATCAGAAGGTGATGAACCTCTTCGGGAAGCAGGCGATCGCCATGACCTGGGATTTCCCCGAAGCAGCGATTCTTCATAACACTGTAGGCGGCTTTGTACCGGCAATGGAGTTCATCGCTCATTGCATAAATACGCTTCCTTTGCATGGCGCCGGCCACACGTTTCAACAAGACGCCATGACCGGCAGCATTACGAGCGGGAAACTCGTTTCTACAGACCCTCCATACTACGACAACATCGGCTACGCTGATCTGTCCGACTTTTTCTATATCTGGTTACGCCGATCCTTGAAGTCCATCTTCCCCGATCTGTTCGCCACACTCGCGGTCCCTAAGGCCGAGGAACTGGTCGCCACGCCCTACCGCCACGGCAGCAAGGAGAAGGCCGAGACCTTCTTCCTCGGCGGTATGACGCAAGCGATGCACCGCCTCGCTGATCAGGCACATCCCGCCTTCCCGGTCACGATTTACTATGCCTTCAAGCAGACTGAGAGCGACGCGGACGAAGGCACAACCAATACCGGCTGGGATACATTTCTCGCTGCAGTCATCGAAGCGGGCTTCGCGATCAGCGGCACTTGGCCGATGCGAAGTGAGCAGAAGCATAGGATGATTGGAATCGGCACCAATGCGCTCGCCTCTAGCATTGTTCTCGTCTGCCGAAAGCGCAATGCATCAGCAGCAAGTGCTACCCGCCGCGAGTTTGTCACCGCGCTCAAGGCCGAGCTGCCAGTTGCGCTCGCCCACCTGCAGCGCGGCAACATCGCACCCGTGGACTTGGCCCAGGCGGCCATCGGACCGGGCATGGCGGTCTACACCCGCTACGCGAAAGTGCTCGACGCCGAGGGCAAGCCACTCACCGTGCGCGAAGCGCTTGCGCTTATCAATCAGATGCTGGATGAGGCGCTGGCCGAGCAGGAGGGCGACTTCGATGCCGATACTCGCTGGGCTCTAACGTGGTTCGAACAGAACGGCTTTGCTGAAGCTGACTACGGAGTTGCGGAGCAGCTTTCAAAATCGAAGAACACAAGCGTAACTGGTATGGTAGATGCTGGCATCGTGCACTCCAAGGCGGGGAAGGTACGGTTACTAAAGGCTAGCGAACTTCCTGGAAGTTGGGATCCGGCCACCGACGATCGCTTGACTGTGTGGGAGACAGTTCACCAGCTGATCCGCGTACTCGAAACATCAGGGGAGATGGGCGCAGCTGAACTTGTTTCGAAGATCGGCGCCAAGGCCGAGACTGCGCGTGAGTTGTGTTATCGACTCTATACGATGTGCGAACGAAAGAAGCGTGCTGCTGATGCGCTCTCATACAATGGCCTCGTTCAAAGCTGGCCCGAGATCATGCGATTATCGAATGCGACACCGTCCACGCCAGCACGCCCTGCTGGTCTATTTGATGAAACAGAGGATTGATGAATGGCTACAACAAATCAAGAACGCGTTGGCAAGGCTCTCGAACTGTTGCGCCAAGGTATCGCCCCTTTTATTGAGCGAGAATTCAAGAACACCTACAAGAAGGATGCCGATGATGAAGCACTTCGATTTGTTGGTGATGATCGAAACGCAGCATCAACACATGTAGCCGAATGGGATGTAGCGCTTCTCTTGAAACTGGTCTGGGCATCGTGGAACAATGTGTTGAGTAAAACATTGGGAAATGCAGAGCGCTCACTCGTGCAGGAAATGCGTGATGTACGGAATAACTGGGCGCATCAAAAGGCATTCACGAGTGATGATACAGATCGCGCACTGGATTCCATTGCAAGATTCCTTACAGCCATCTCAGCACCTCAGGCCGATGATGTCACGAAGATGAAGCAAGAACTCCGCAGACTTATCTACGACGAACAGGTGAGAGCGGAAAAGCGCAAAACAAGTGGATCGCTCATTGACACTGGCGTCTCTAGCTCGATGAAGCCTTGGCGAGAAGTGGTAACGCCACATGCAGATGTTGCCAGTGGGAAGTATCAACAAGCCGAGTTCGCCGCAGATCTGTGGCAGGTGCACCTGGGCGAAGGGTCCGATGAGTATCGCGATCCTGTAGAATTTTTCAAGCGTACGTTTCTTACTGAGAGCCTCACTCAGCTACTCATCGGTGGTGTACAGCGACTTTCGGGCACAGGGGGCGACCCAGTTGTGCAACTACAGACAAACTTTGGTGGTGGTAAGACACACTCAATGCTGGCACTGTACCATTTGTTTTCCGGTGTGAAACCAAGTGAACTTGCTGGAGTTGATGCAGCGCTTGCAACTGCAGGCCTAGGCGTTCCCAGCAATGTGCGTCGCATAGTGCTTGTAGGTAATAAGATCTCTCCGGGTAATCCGGTCACCAAGAAGGATGGAACGATCGTCCGAACGCTATGGGGTGAACTAGCGTATCAACTCGGAGGGAAGAAAGCGTATGATAGAATTGCCCTCGACGATGAGCGCGCCACAAGTCCTGGCGATGTGCTTCGCGAGTTGTTTGTTGAGTATGGTCCTTGCTTGATCCTCATTGATGAGTGGGTTTCGTACGCGCGCCAGCTACACGAGCAGAGCGACCTTCCGGCAGGGAGTTTTGAGACGCAATTCTCTTTTGCGCAGGTACTTACGGAGTCGGCAAAGACCGCTGAGAACTGTTTGTTGATTGTTTCATTGCCAGCATCTGATACAAGTGGATCGCCTCACACGCGTGCGAATGATGTAGAGGTTGGTGGTATCCGTGGACGAGAAGCACTTGATCGCTTACGCAATGTGGTCGGACGGGTGGAATCTTCCTGGAGACCTGCTTCTGCCGAAGAAGGATTTGAGATCGTTCGCCGACGGTTGTTTGAGCCGTTGGTTGGTGCGGAGGCCTTTAAGCAACGAGACGTTACAGCTCGTGGCTTTGCGGACCTCTATAGCGCTCAAGGTGCTGAGTTCCCGATGGAATGCAAGAGTGGCGACTATGAAAAACGCATGCAGGCAGCGTATCCCATCCATCCCGAGATCTTCGATAGACTCTACACTGATTGGTCTACACTCGTCAAGTTTCAGCGGACTCGTGGCGTACTTCGGCTCATGGCAGCCGTGATTCACAGTCTGTGGGAACGAGGTGATCGTAGTCCCATGATCCTTCCCTCTTCGATACCCATTGATGACCCGCGCGTGCAGGCGGAACTAACGAGATACCTGTCTGACAATTGGGTTCCGATCATCGAGAAAGATGTTGATGGACCAAACTCGTTGCCATTGCGCATTGATGCAGATCAGCCGAACCTCGGCAAGCTATCGGCTACACGACGCGTCGCACGGACGATCTATCTTGGTTCCGCGCCAATGTCCGAAGCGGCACATCGTGGATTAGAAGACAGACGCGTAAAACTAGGATGTGTGATGCCTGGCGAGTCGCCAGCCGTTTTCGGTGATGCATTGCGAAGGCTTGCCGCATCGGCGACCTACTTATATCAAGACGGATCACGTGCTTGGTATGCTACGCAACCAACCGTAACAAAGCTTGCAGACGATCGTGCCGAGCAGTTGATTCGTGATCCCGATAAGATCGCTCACGAATTGGAGTCTCGCCTTCGACAAGACCTGCGGAAGAATGGCGACTTTTCGCGAGTGCATCCATTGCCACCGACCAATGCGGATGTACCAGATGACCATGATACTCGCCTCGTGGTTTTGAAAGCAGAGCACTCTTTCAGCAAAGAATCCGGAAATGCAGCTGAGAAAGAAGCGGCTCAGATTCTAGCTTCGCGTGGAAATTCACCACGCATCTACAAGAACACCTTGGTGTTCCTGGCTGCTGATCGTGTGAGACTGCAAGATCTCGAAGAGGCGATCCGTAAGTACCTTGCCTGGTCGTCAATTCTCGCCGAGAAGGATGTCCTCAATCTTGATCCTCATCAAGTACGTCAGGCCGAGACGCAAAAGCAGTCGGCGGAACTGACACTTACTTCGCGTATTCCAGAAACCTATCAGTGGTTACTTGTACCCGAGCAGCGGACGCCACAGGCCGACATCACATGGATAAAGATCAAGCTAACAGGCAACGACGCATTGGCTGCACGGGCAAGTAAGCGTTTGCGGAGTGACGAACTACTCGTATCTGTTCTAGGCCCAACAGTACTCAAGAAGCACATTGATGACATTCCGCTGTGGAGCGGCGACAGCGTTGCAGTACGTCAGTTAGTGGAGCACTTCGCTAGCTATCTCTATCTGCCAAGGCTGGCTGGCCCTGAGGTTTTGGTGAGTGCCATTAAGGAAGGCGTGGCACTACTAATGTGGCAGTCCGAAACATTTGCCTATGCCGACGCATATGACACAGCTACGGCACGTTTCGATGGCCTGCGTGCTGGAACACACGTCACGATATCTGCAGACAGTTCAGGACTAGTTGTCAAGCCCCATGTTGCACGGCTCCAGATGGATGCCGATGCACAGCCGAATATTCCAAGTACTGAGAATAGAGAGCCAGGGGAAACCAAAGGAACAGGCAGTGGAACCGGCACTAGGAGTGAAAGTACAGAGCTCCCGAAGATCAAGGATCCAAAGAGGTATTACGGCACAGTAGATCTTGATCCAACTCGTGTAGGTAGAGATGCGGGTAAGATCGCTGAAGAGGTCATTGCTCACCTTGCAGGTCTGGTTGGTGCGACGGTCCATGTGACATTGGAGATAAGCGCCGAGATTCCTAACGGAGCCAACGAGAAGATTGTCCGCACCGTAACAGAGAATGGGAATGCCTTGAAGTTTCGATCCCAAGGATTTGAAAGTGAGTAGTCAATGTTCTCGTTGTCCGTCACCATCACCACTTTTACAGTTTGCCTCTTCAGCAATAGGGCGGCAATGTTCAGTGAGCTTCAGTCAGCTACGCAGCGCAACGAAAGTTCTGCTTTGGACAGTGTTTCGTTGGTCTGATGAACTATGGGGCTGAGCGAACCATGGCGTTTGTAGAAAGGTAGACTGAATATGGGCCAGCACAAAGTGTTCCTGAGTGTTCTAATTCTTCAGCTAAAGAGACGTGCGATACTTATAGTTGCACTTCTAACCGTTGGTTCATTGTTCTTCCCTTACAGTGAATTGGATGGACTGCGAATCGGTGAGTACGTCATACGCCTAGATGCCTACGCAGATCTGGGATCGTTTCTTTCAGGAGTTACAGCGCTCATCACAGTTGCACTAGTATACATGGCGTACTCGAAGCAGAAGGATGAAACGTCCATTGCAGAGCAACAACTATCGATTGGTAGGCTGCGTGCTTACGAAAGTGAAATCGCCGAAGCGATCGCACGAAAGCAAGGTGTTTTGGATCGTGTAAAGATTGGCGAATGGAGAGGCGATGATGCGATTAAGCAGGTAATAGATTCTTTAAATAGAAAGGTTATGCAGAATCACCCTCAGGACACTAAGACGTTTTCTTCAAAAGAGGAGTTAGTTCACTACTATGAGTCGGAGTATCAGAAGAGTACGATAAGTGTTTATCACCGCTATATGTATTGGTTGATGAAGAGAATCGATTCTCATCCTACGCTCAAGCATACTGGAGATGTCGGTGACAATCTTAAACACGAATTGATAATGAGAATGAGAGCTGAAATGTCAATCGACGAACTTGTGATCTCATTGGTTAACTCACGCACGGCTTTGGGATCTGGCAGTTATGCAAAGCTTACCAAAGATTACAAACTTCACGAACAACTCCGTGACAACGAGTTCATTCCCTTCGGTTACATGAATCTCGTTAGCCTTCTGTTTGACTAACATGAGGAACAGCCTCGTCAATTGAACAGCGATGATTTGCAATGATGACGACTTCTTCCATGCAGTTCAATCCATTCTGAATGTACTGAGTACATCGAGGTGTAAATGCTTCTAACCATCTCCACATTCCGCGATCGCGTGTTCAACGACATGCCCGCTCTGATACAATAGCTACAGACAGTTGCGAAGCGCAAGACTCCTGCAGAGGAACAAGCTTGGCGCGCATCGTTGCCAAGAGTTGCGACGGCGTTCTCGCATGCTTCGTTCGCTGACCTTGATCTGTATTTTGGTACGAAAGGATCACTTTAGGTAGAATTCAATCTGCCTGCATCATCAGCTTGTGCGGTCGTGGTGTTGCTTGGCAAGCATGAGCAAAAGCCAGCTGCCGTTGTCGATGAGCTGTAGAACTGGCATACAAAGGGCGATATGCCTGGGTTATCTGCAGGGATGATGTACCGTCAGGGCAGGCACGATACTCATCCTCCGAATCAAGTTTCTGGCTACACAGAATAAATCAAAAGTTTCCATTCTGTAGTTCAGGCGGACGATGCAAATGTCCATGGATGTGTGCTCTTTACCTATGATAAACACTATCACACGTATGCTCTTGCTCCAAACACTGAACTGACAAACGACTATCCTTGCTTCTCAACGTTGAGGGAAAGTGTTGCCGATAGACTCCTTGAGTTCTTCCAGCATCGTCTCACGATGCCCGATCGTGACTTTGCAGAACGATTAGAAGAAGGCACGTATGTTCAGAGCCGTGGTTTTGGAGCACAGATAGGGGCACAGCTGCAGATTCTGACGGAAGCTCGCCACCGAATCCGTCCGAAACTGGCCACTGAATCCGAAGCAATCTGGCCAGTGACGAACAGAGAGTCCGCCCCGCCGTGCATGCCGACAAAAAAAAAGCCCCGCTGCGATAAGCGCAGCAGGGCTTCTGTGATCCCGTTGGGACTCGAACCCAAGGCCCTTTGATTAAAAGTCAAATGCTCTACCAGCTGAGCTACGGGATCGGGAGGCGCAAAGATAAGAAGGAGGAGTTACGGAGTTACAGAGTTACGGAGTTACGGAGTTACAGAGTTACAGAGTTACGCACTTCAGCAACTCTCTTCGCTATGCCCTGTGGATCAAGTCCGAGGTCGGCGTGGAGTTCCTCTTGGGTGCCGTGATCGACGAACTCGTCGCCGATGCCGTGCAGGTGGAGCTTTGTGCCGGACTGATGCTGTGCGATGTATTCTGCTACGGCGCTGCCGAAGCCCCCTTCGATCTGACCGTCTTCGACGGTGACGATCGTGCCGATGCGCTTGGAGATGTCATCCAGCATGGCAGTGTCAAGGGGCTTGACGAACCGGGCGTTGACCACTTCGGCGTCGATGCCCTGGGCGGCAAGGATCTCGGCGGCCTTCATGGCATGCGACACCATCTTCCCGATGGCAAGGATGGCAACGTGCGTGCCAGGACGTAGGGTCTCGCTCTTGCCGAGCGGGATCGACTTCATGGGGCCGATCGGTGCGCCAACGCCACTGCCGCGGGGGTAGCGGATGGCTACCGGACCCGATGTGTAGTCATAGATCGAGGAGTGCAGCATGTCTCGCAGTTCCTGCTCGTCCTTCGGGGCCATGACCACCATGCCCTGAATGATGCGCAGGTATCCGAGGTCGAGCACGCCGTGGTGCGTTGGACCATCAGCGCCAACCAGTCCAGAGCGGTCGAGCGCAAAGACGCAGTGAAGATGCTGAAGCGCAACGTCGTGAGCGATGTGATCGAACGCACGCTGCAGGAAGGACGAGTAGATGGCAACGACCGGTATGATACCCTGCGTAGCCAGTCCGCCGGCAAACGTAACGCCGTGACCCTCGGCAATGCCGACGTCGTACACGCGCTTGGGATGTGTCTTCTGCACAATGTCGAGCCCCGTTCCATCGGGCATGGCTGCCGTGATGCCGACCACGTTCGACTTGGCGTTCATGATCTCCGTCAGTGCTTCGCCGAAGACCTTCTGATAGGTGGGAGGGGGCGCCACAGGTGGCGGGGCCGAAGAGACCGCCTTGCCGGTGATCTTGTCGACCTTGCCGATGGCGTGCAGGAACTGCTTGTCGCGCTCGGCCGGACCATATCCCTTGCCCTTCTGCGTGATGGCGTGCAGCAGGATCGGGCCCTTCATCTCACGGATGCCCTGAAGCATCGTTACGAGCTGGCCGACGTTATGTCCGTTCACCGGACCGAAGTATCGGAATCCCAGTGCCTCAAAAAGCATGCCTGGCGTGATGACGGCCTTCATGCCGCCTTCGATGCGGTGCGCCAGCGACTTGATGCGGTCACCGAAGCCGTCCATCTTGTCTGTCATCGATCCGATGGTATCCCGCAGGCGACGTCCGCGCTCGGAAGCGAACAACTCGGAGAAGTAGTTCGACAGGGCCCAGACGTTCGGGGCGATCGACATGTTATTGTCGTTGAGCACGACGAGCATGTCGCTCTTGATCACGCCGCAGTTATTCATGGCCTCATAGGCCAGACCACCGGTCATCGCACCATCGCCGATCATGGCCACGACCTTGTAGTCCAGACCCAGCTGATCACGCGCTGCTGCCATGCCGAGGGCGGCAGAGATCGACGTTGTGGCGTGCCCTGCACCGAAGTCATCATACTCGCTTTCGGAGCGCTTCAGGAAGCCCGAAAGGCCCCCTTTCTGACGGATCGTATGGAGCTGATCACGGCGTCCTGTGAGGATCTTATGCGGATAGGCCTGGTGCCCTGTGTCGAGCACGATCTTATCGGTTGGCGTGTTGAAGACATAGTGCAGAGCCACCGTCAGTTCGACCGTTCCGAGGCCGGCACCGAAGTGTCCACCAACCTTCGTGATCGTGTCGATGAGGTACTCGCGAACCTCGTCGCTGACTTGTCGCAGATCCGTTTCGTGGAGCTTGCGCAGGTCGGCCGGCGAATTGATGTCGTGTAGAAAGCGATAATCCAACGTGCTGGTCCGCGGTACGTGTGCAGAAAGAATGACTTGCCGATTTAGCGTCGAGGGGTCTCGACGATCACCTGAACGGTGCGAGAGAGCTGACGTCCGATAGGTACTGCATTGGAGAACACTTCCGTTGCTTCGCCGACGCCGTTCACGGAGTAGGTGGCCTCTTTTGCCCGTGCGGTGAGAAACGCACGAACAGCCTCTGCGCGTTCCCGCGAGAGCTTCTCATTGTAGGCGTCATTGCCGATGCGATCGGTGTAGCCGATGATGTTCACCTTCGAGTTCGAGCGGATGTTCGGCAGGACCATGGTCTCGAGCGTGCGCACGTTGTCCTGCGTAAGGTCTGCCTCATCGAAGTCGAAGAGCACCAAAGAGTACTTGTCCACGGTCTTGTCGGCGAGATTCTCCGTCTTCTTCTGCACGCTCGAAACGTATTCAACAGGGATCGATCCGCTGACAACGACAGAGTCGGCATCGACGTTGCGCATGACCATTTCATAGTCGACCGGCACCTGTGCAGCAGAGAGTTCATTGGGTCGGATCGACCAGCTGACCTTCTGCGGCAGGTACGTTCCGCTGAGCTCGCGAAGGGGGCGACCTGCCTGCGAGATCGTCAAACTCCACGAGCGGACGGTATCACCGGTAAGCCGCGGGTAGAACATCACGACGTCGAAGTTGGCTACGCGCTGATTATCGGCGGCGATCACCACCGGAGAAAGAACATCCGGAACATTCGAGCTCAGCTCGATGCGCCGGTTTTCGGCAATACCGTCGGGGTCGTTCGGTGATGAAGGTTTGTCGGGAATAGGTGTTGTGCGCGAGACAATACGCGATCCTTCTATGCCGCATGTTCCGACCAGATATGACTTTGTCCAGTCGGCGCGCGACTGGGGAAGCCCCTTGGCAGACTTCTCACTGCGCCCGTCGGCCGTCCCGGTAATCGTCAGCGTTGCTTGGGGAAGCAACTTCATGCGGCTGGCGATGATGTTCAGAAGGTTGCGGTTGACCTCCACCGCGTCGAGCGGCAGCGAACCAACTTGAAACTCGCCACTCACCGAGCCGAAGGTCGTGGACTGGTCGACGTCGCCGGGCAAGCCCCCTTCGGGACAGAACACGTACGGAACGAGCGGGAACATCTCGTTATAGCGCACATCCTCGACGTCGATGGACGAAACCTGTACTTCCTG
>CALRYC010000015.1:0-44539 GCA_943372295.1 Chitinophaga pinensis | reverse complement strand
CCCGCGAGGCGTGAAGTTCCGCGTTGAAGTCTCAGGGGGTGTGCGTGGCTACATTCTGGAGAACTACGGCTCGCGACTGAAGCTTCCGGATCTGGGACCGATCGGCGCCAATGGTCTGGCCTATCCGCGCGATTTTCTGACGCCGGAAGCGTGGTATGAAGAGCGCACGGGTGAGTTCGCCGTCATCGCCAAGTTTCAGGGCAACCTCTGGCGTGGCACTTATGACCATTCTCCGCTGAACGTTGTTGCCTGGCACGGCAATTACGCGCCATACAAATACGATCTGCGCAAGTATCAGTGCATCAACTCGGTCACGTTCGATCATCCCGATCCGTCGATCTACACCGTCCTGACGTCGGCCTCCGATACGCCGGGCGTTGCCAACATCGACTTCGTCTGCTTTCCGCCGCGCTGGATGGTAGCCGAGAACACATTCCGTCCACCATGGTTCCACCGCAACTTCATGAACGAGTTCATGGGGCTGATCGACGGTGTGTATGATGCCAAGGAAGGGGGCGGATTCGTGCCGGGTGGTTCGTCGCTGCATAACTGCATGAGCGGTCACGGCCCGGATGCCGATACGTACAAGAAGGCGTCGACCGCTGATCTCAAGCCGACGAAGATCGACGGAACAATGGCGTTCATGTTCGAGACCCGATTCGTATGCCGCCCAACGGCATTTGCCATGTCGTGCGCCGAGCTCCAAAACGATTATTGGGAGTGCTGGCAAGGACTTGTGCCGGAATTCCGCACCCCATGATGTATATTTGCGCCCCATCACAACCATGAACGAAACACGGCCAAGTCCCGTGCGGTTGTACCAGGCCCAACCCCGCCAGGTCCGGAAGGAAGCAACGGTCAGCATGTGTACAAAGCGCCACGGTCAACTTGGCCACTTTTTTTAGATGGTACGTCGTATCCTCATCAATGCAGTGTCAGGAAATCTTCGGGTAGCAATAACCGAAGACGGCAAGCTTGCGGAGCTATTCACAGAGGCCCCCGACAGTGAGCAGCAGGTAGGGAATATCTACCTCGGGCGGGTGATGAAGGTGGCGCAGGGGATGAATGCGGCATTTGTCGACATCGGACTGCAGCAGGATGCGTTTCTGCATTTCAGTGATGTGGACTCGACAATGGAAGAGGACGCCACCGATGATGGCGATGATGAGCGTCCGGGGACGGAGTCCGTCGGTTCGGCCGACGTCGCGCTGAGGACGTCGAAGGTCGACACCAAGAAGCGCCTACCAACTTTCAGTACTAAGCGCAGCGGTCAGATCAAGATCAACCTGCAGGCCAAACAGATGGTTGTGGTGCAGGTGACCCGCGATGCCTATCATCAAAAGGGTGTGCGCATCACCACAAAGGTTGGCCTCACAGGCCGTAACGTGGTGCTTCTGCCGTTCGAAGAAACGATCGGCATCTCACGCCGAATCACGCAGCCGCGCGAGCGCAAACGCTTGCGGCAGATTGCCACTTCGTTGCTCGAGCCGGGAATGGGCTGCATCATACGCACCGCTGCCCAGGGGCTGACGGATGACGATGTGCGGCGCGATTTCACTTCACTGCTCGAAGACTGGCGCGAGATCGAGACAGACGTCCGCACGGCAACCGGCCCGATGCTTCTGCATCGTGAAGAAAGCATCTCCCACAGCGTCATCCGCGACGTGCTCAAGGAAGACATCGCGCAGGTGGTAGTGGACGATCGGAAAGTCTTCCGAGACGTCAAGGCATATGTTCAGCGCTCGGCACCGCATCTGCTCGACCGGTTAGAGTTCTACGGCGATACACGCCCGATGCTCGATGTGTATGGCATCGAGCGCGATGTGCTGCTTTCGCATTCACGCCGTGTTCCGCTGGCCAGTGGAGGGTCGCTGATCATCGATCACACAGAGGCCATGGTCGTCATCGACGTTAACTCCGGGCGTGCCTCGAATGAGCGCACGCAGGAGGGCATCGCCGTCAAAACGAACTTTGAAGCAGTCAAAGAGGTGGCCCGTCAGCTTCGGCTGCGCGACATCGGTGGAATGATCATGATCGACTTCATCGACATGAATCAGGAGGAGAACCGCCGCAAGCTCGTGAACGAAATGCGCCGCGAGCTTCTGCGCGATCGTGCTAAGACCGTCGTGCATCCGATCTCGCCCCTTGGCATCGTGCAGATGACACGTCAGCGTATCCGTCAGAGCATGGCCGAGCGCACCAGTCAGGAGTGTCCGTTCTGTCTGGGCACCGGACGTGTGATCTCTCCGGAAAGCGTTGTGGCCGACATCGATCGCTGGCTGCGCCGATTCCGCGCCGGCACATGGTCTGTGGGCGTCACTGTGGCCACGCACCCGTACATCGTGCATTACATCGAACGCAACAAATCCACGACGCTCAACCGGTGGCTGCGATCATACTTCCTGCGCGTGCACATGCGCGAGGATGATTCGATCGAGGCCGGCGACTTCCGTTGCTTCTCGGGCACGTCGTCGAACGAAATCACTTCCAAGTACCTGTGACGTCGAATCGGTCCGCACCATCCTCGATCACCGTCCTCGGCTCGACAGGGTCGATCGGTACGCAGGCCCTTGAGATCATCGAGCGCATGGGTCAGGGGGCGAACCTGCGATGGATTACCTGCAACACACGCTGGACGGACATGCTTGCGCAGGTTCGGCGGTATCGTCCGTATGGAGTTGCCATTCGCGATGAGAAGGCCTGCGGCGCCTTTCGCCAGGCGATGCCGGAGTTTGCCGGACCCATCCTCAGCGGCGAAGAAGGCATCTGTCAGGCCGCGGCCGACAGTCAGAACGACGTTGTTCTGTCGGCCATGGTGGGCTTTAGCGGCGTCGTGCCAACGATGGCTGCCATTGAGGCGGGCCACACGATCGGTCTTGCCAACAAGGAATCTCTCGTCAGCGCCGGCAGTGTGCTGATGCCGGCCGTGGCCCGGCACGGTGCAACACTTCTGGCGGTGGATTCCGAACACAGCGCCATCGCTCAGTGTCTTATCGGTGAGCATGGTGACGATGTTGAAAAACTGATCATTACGGCATCGGGTGGCCCCTTTCGTCGGCTCGACAAAGATGAGCTCCCGAAGGTTACACCGCAGCAGGCGCTGAAGCATCCGAACTGGACGATGGGTGCCAAGATCACCATCGATTCTGCCACGCTGATGAACAAGGGATTTGAGGTGATCGAGGCCCGCTGGCTTTTCGATCTGCCCGGCCAGAAGATCGACGTCGTGGTTCACCCGCAGTCGATCATTCACTCCATGGTGCAGTTTGTAGACGGCTCGGTGAAGGCACAGATGGGCGTGCCGACAATGCTCGTGCCAATTCAGTACGCGTTGTCCTACCCGCGCCGCTGGCCCCTTGACATCCCCCGCATTGATCTTGCGGCGTTGGGGTCGCTTACCTTCGAAGTGCCTGATCTTGAGCGCTTTCCGTGTCTGGCCATTGCCTACGAGTCACTCGCGGCAGGGGGCTCATCGGGCACCATCGTCAACGCTGCCAACGAGGTCGCCGTGGCCGCGTTCCTTGAGCAGCGTCTGCGGTTTACCGACATCCCTTCGGTGATCCGTCACACACTCGAACACATGGAACATCTGGATCATCCGTCATTGCCGGACATAATTGCGATCGACGCCGAAGCGCGCCGCATCGCCGGCGAGTTCCCTTCACTGGTAGCCTAAGCACGTTCATGGACTTTCTTCAGCCTCTCGTTTCGTTTCTCATCGTCATCGGCGTACTGGTCTTCGTGCACGAACTGGGCCACTTCCTAGCCGCTATCTGGACCGGTATGCGGGCCGATGTCTTTGCCCTCGGTATGGGGCCGCGTGTGCTGGGATGGAACCGACTGACGGGCTTTACCTTCGGAAAGCTCCCGGACGATCTGGATCTTGGCGAGCATACGGATTATCGTCTGTGTGCTTTTCCGATAGGGGGCTACGTGAAGATCATCGGCATGATCGATGAATCCTTCGATACGGGCTTTACCGATCGCGCTCCGCAGCCATACGAGTTCCGCTCGAAAGGGGCACTTGCCAAGACGCTGGTTCTAAGTGCTGGCGTGCTGATGAATTTTCTTCTCGCCATCGTTGTCTTCGCCTCGCTAACGCTATGGTTCGGTCACGAAGAACTGGCAACCACGCGCATAGGATGGGTGGATCCTGCCTCGCCCCTTGCCGCCAGCGGAGTTGTTGCCGGTGACCGGGTAGTGGCTATCGACGGCAAGGGCGTAGAAACATGGGGCGATATGTCAGAGGCACTGGCGGTGGCAACGAACACCTCCGACCGGACGCTGCAGGTTGAACGCGACGGCGGACGCATCATGCTGCGCCTGAAAGGTCAGGACCTGGTTCGGGCGCTGACGGCCGAGGCCGGCCTGGGCGTCTACCCCGATAACATGACGGTGCGCATCGGCGGGGTGGTCAAGGGGCGTCCAGCCGAGGTAGCCGGACTCAAGGTCGGAGACGTGCCACTGGCCGTCGACACGATGCCGATACGCTCGATCGTACAGTTTCAGCAGTACATCCGCCAGCATGCATCCAAGAGCATGATCATCCATGTCGACCGTGACGGATCACCCCGCCCGGTCACAGTCATGGTGTCGAACGATTCCACCATCGGCGTACAGCTCGAAACCGAGTACACGGGTCCGAAGCGTGTTGAGTCCTTCTCCGTCACCGAAGCCCTCTCCTCTGCCGTCAGCCAGACGGGAAAAACCATCTCGATGATCGGCGCATCGGTAGCGCATGTTGTGCAGGGTACGGTGAGCGTGAAGCAGAGCTTTGGCGGACCGATCCGCATTGCTCAAATGGCCTCACGAAGCTCTGATCTGGGCGTTGAGTCGTTCCTGCGCTTCATGGCCCTGATCTCGATCTCACTGGGCGTGATGAACCTCCTGCCGCTGCCCGGCCTCGATGGAGGTCACCTCGTGTTTGTTGGCATCGAGGCGATCATCCGCCGCGAATTGCCGACGGCCTTCAAGATCCGCGTACAGCAGATCGGCGTTGCTCTTCTGCTGATGCTGATGGTCTTCGTTCTGTATCTCGACATCACACGATAAGGGGCTCCGGAGGTGTACATCCTTGTAACGAACGACGACGGTATCGACTCGGGCGGAATCCACGCGCTTGTGCAGGCCATGCGACGCATCGGAGACGTTGTGGTGATCGCTCCCGACAGGCAGCAGAGTGCCGTCGGGCACGCCCTTACCGTGGCAAGCCCCCTTCGCGCTACGCCCTTTCACCGCGATGGTGATCTGTTCGGATATGCGATCAACGGCACGCCGGCCGACTGCGTGAAGCTTGGCGTCAGCACGCTCCTCGAACGTCGGCCCGACATGGTCGTCAGCGGCATCAACCATGGCTCGAATACGAGTGTGAATGCCATCTACTCGGGTACCGTGAGCGCTGCTACCGAAGGTACGCTCATGGGCATACCATCAATGGCGGTCTCCTTGGCAACGTTCGATCTCCATGCTGACATGTCCCTGGCAGCCGATGTGGCCTACCAGGTGGCGTCACGACTGCTCGACATGGGGCTCCCGCCGGGCACGCTGCTGAACGTGAATATTCCGAACGTTGCACGCGAAGATTTCCGTGGCATTCGACTAACACGTCAGGGCCACAACCAATGGAATGACGGATACGATGTGCGGATCGATCCACAGGGCAGGCCCTATTACTGGCTCACGGGTGAGTTCATGACGATCCGCGAACTGCCCGACGGAGACGATCACGTGGTCAAGAACGGATATGCCGCCATCACCCCGATTCATTACGAGCTGACGAATTTTGGCGTTCTGGAGTCCTTGCGCGCTCATCCGGCGCTTTCCGAGATTTGCGTTCGGGATTCGAACGAGGGACAAGCATGATACGCCGCATCAACGAGCATCTGGCACGGGCCATCGAGGCGCACGCCAAGAGTCTGCGCTTTCTCTATCGCATCAAAGGTTTTGGATACGAGCGCGCGATCGAGCTGCCGCTGCTGGCTGAGTACCTGCAGCCTCTGCTTGATAAGCCCCTTCGCTATCTCGACATCGGAACCGGACAGTCGATCTTTCCCTCGTGGGTCGCGAAGAATTCCGCCTGGGATGTGACCTGTCTGGACAAGTTCTCATGGGTCGAAAAACAGCGGGAATACGCCTCCAAGCTCGGCCTGTCGGCCGATCGATTCCACGTCGTACTGCGTGATTTTCTCGAAGCAGAGCTAGAACCGGAGTCGTTCGACGTGATCACCAACATCAGCGTGATCGAGCACTTCGAAGGTGAACTCGACAGCGTAGCGATGGCCAAAAGCGCCAAGCTGCTCAAACCGGGCGGAATGTATCTGCTCACCACCCCACTCAACGAGGGTCATGCCCGCGACTGGTTCCTGAACCAGGACGTCTACGGCGAAAAGTTTACACAGAAGCCCGTGTTCTTCCAGCGTCACTACGACGTTGCCTCGTTCAACAGGCGCATCGTCGAAGCCTCCGGTCTTAACGAAGTCTCACGCACCTATTTCGGTGATTACGACGAGCCATTCTTTAACGACCGCATCGTCGAACAGCACGGACTAAGCAAGATCACCCGCACTCTGCTGCAGATGCACACCGTCGATCACGCCCTTCGCCACGGTTCCTACCGCGAGGTCCCCGTCTCCATGCCAGACATGAAGATCTACACCTCGGCCGGTGTGTGTGTGGCTATGACCAAGTAGGTTTCAGGTGTGAGGTGTGAGGTGTCTCAGCATGCTGCGACCCTAACCGTCACTGGTCACCCTCTGATACAGATTCACGATCCGCTGGACGGCATCGATGTTTGCAGGCATGGCAGGGGGCATGAGGCTGCGACGCACGTCGCGGATGGCCTGGGACAGCGCGCGGGAAAGGTCGCCACTGTCACCGCTGCGGAACACGATGGTTCCCTGAGGTCGTTCAACGGCATCAGAGCCGACGGCCCAGCGGCCGAGCTCGAGTGCCTCGCTAAGAGTCAATGAAGGACCGCCTTCGGTGCGGGTGGGGCGCACGATAACGTGCGCGTGTGACACGGCCGGAATTAGCGGACCCTGCAGGTGCTGTACGAGCCAGACACGGGGGTCGGCTTCGATCTTGCGTTGCAATCGGGCCCACAGGTTATGGTCGACGATCTCACCGATCGCTATGCAGAGTTGCACGTCCTGGTCGATCGTGGACATGGCGTCAAGCAGAAGGTCGACCCCATACAGGTCCTCGCCCTGGTACGAGACAACCCTTCCCGCATTGGCGAGAAGCCTTACGGGGGCATTGATCCACTCTTCGGGGAAGGCCGTCGACAGAGCCGCCTGGCGCTCCCAGCGGCTGATGGGCAGGGCCGAGGCGATGGTGCGCGTGAGCTTGTGTCGAACGCCGATGCGACTCTCTAGATCATCGACCACGTCCTGACTGATCGCGATCACGGCCTTCGCCTGCGTGAATGCCGCCGCAAGAGCTCGCCGGACTGAAGCGTCGTCAAACTCCGGTCGGTGCCGGAACGAATGAACAGTCACCACGTAAGGGGTGCGCGTCATGCGCCACATCCTCGACAGAAGGCGCATCCAGCGGTGATTCCCCTCGTCAGTGTGATAGTGAACAAGCGAACGGTTCAGAAACACCGTCGGCGAGAACGGAACGATATCATCGATGGCATCCGGCAGGCCCCCTAAGGAAATTCCTGATGCCTGCACACCGTGATCGCGCAACCCCTCAAGCAGGCGGACGCTGTGCAGCGCTACGCCTCCGTAGGGTGGCGGGAAGGGGGCGAGCAGTCGAACCTTCATGATGTAGCAAGGAACACGACGTTGTCGTTGATATGCGTGGCGTCAGGTGCCGACGCGACGAGCGTTCCGTCGTCGTTGATCGCGTAGGCCGAGTACCCCCGATCGGCCATGAAGACCTTGATGTCCTTCGAAGTCATTCCGCGCTGCTGCTGCAAGGCATCGCTCAGCTCAAGGATCACACTTGGACGCAGCGTTCGCAGCACGCGGTCGGCACCACGCAGAACGTCGAATTCGGCACCCTCAACGTCGATCTTGATCAGATCCAGACGCTCAAGGGCCTGCGCAGCGGCGAAGGAATCAAGGGTCGTTGAAGGGATCTCGACAAACTCGTCGGACACGTTTGAGGAGTTGGCAATGGTGCTGTGCGTGCCGGCATTTCGATCGTTCGAGAGATAGAGTCTCAGCATGCCGTCGACATTCGATACGGCCGTGCGATGAAGGCTGACGTTGCGCAGACCGTTGAGGGCGACGTTTTCGGCAAAGCGCTCGGCATTGACCGATTCGGGCTCAAAGGCGTGGACTGTTGTCGTACCTTCGGCGGCCGTAGCCATGGCCAATGAGAGGTAGCCCATCTGCGCTCCAACGTCACAGCAGACGGCATCCCTGGTCAGAAAGCTGCGGATAAAGCGGATCGTTGGCAGCTCGTAGTCACCAAAGGCGTAAAGGTGAGCTTGCAGGTACTCAGCCGGGTCGAGCTTCATTCGCAGGCCAAACTTGAGACGCGTGATGATCGGCGTCCCGGCCAAGGGGGCGGCGTGTGACAGAAAAATCTTTGTCAGGATCGAGTACTTTCCGCGCTCGAACGGATAGGCGCGAAGGACTCGTCGAAGAAACAGTCGTAAAAGCGTACGCATGAACAAAGTTAGCGTTTCCATAGCCCTGCGGAATCAGAGCAGGTCCGGCAGCATTGGCAGCGTCAGTGCTGAAACAAGCGTGGAAAGAAGAATGGCCTGCGCCAGCACGGATTCATCAAGTCCGTACTTCTCGGCAAACACCATCGTTAGCATCATCGTTGGCATTGCCGACTCGAGCATGGTGGCAAGGCGCACGTCCGCATCGTGGATGACGTAGCCCGCAAGCGGTAGCACCAATGCCGGTACGATGATCACCCGGATCGCCACGGAAGGCACAAGGATCGGGATCGACCTCCACGAGGGCAGCCGCAGAGCCAGTCCGATGCTGAAAAGCATCAGCGGAGCTACAACCTTTCCGGCGCTCAGGCAGGCAGAGGTGACCCATTCCGGTATGGCGACGTCGAGAGCGTTCACAACAAGTGCTGCCGCGATGGTGATCGTTGGGGGCATGGTGAACACGTCGGTAAGCCCCCTAAAAACTGACGTCTTTACCTGTGCTGTGCCAAAGCGCGAGCCGATCAGCGCACCAAGCGTGAACAGAAGTGGGGTCATACCGAGGTAGTCATACAGGATCGGCACGCGACTGATATGTTCGCCAACAACCGATGTGGTGATCGGCAACCCCATGTACATCGCATTGCACCAGGTGGCTGCCAGGATCAGCGATCCAGCCGCGGGTGCCGTGAGATGTCTGCGAAGAAGCCGTGCGTACACGAGCCATCCAAGACCCAGGCCGAGCAGAGCCGTCGTGATCGAGATTAAGGGCACGGTCAGAAGGTCCATTCCCAGCGGCGCCGTTGCGATCACACCAAAGGTCAGAAAAGGGATGAACACGTTCAGGACGATCGAAGAGATCACTCTTCTGATCTCCTGTGGTGGCAGGGAATTCGGGATGCGACGATACAGTATGCCGGCCACGACCACCAGCGCCAGCTGGAGAAAAACAAGGCTCATAGAGTGAATCTACGATGTAAAGCAAATGACGAGTAAGTATTTTTCACCCTGACAAATCGTGTCATAGGTTCGTTTGGTTGTTACGTCGTTCAAAGTTGTTGATCTGGAGTCTCGGATGTATTTGCGTCTCGCGCTTGTCGTGACCGACGAGCATCGTTACACTATCGAAACAAAGCTACGTTCCTGCGTCGGTGACGCGATACGAATCATCAGCATCTGCGGAAGTATCGACGAAGCGCGGGTGCGCAGTGCACTGGTCGAACCCGACGTGATCATCATCGGACCCGAATTTGATGCAGTGTCGGCCTCGACGCTGTCCCGTCTCGACGTGGTAGTGTCCCCCCAGCTCATACTCTGGGCAGACCGAGCGCCGGAGTATTCCGAGGGGGCGGATCCATTCACCGGATGTGTGAGCCAGGAGAGTCCGAAGGACGTGGTCGTCTCGCTCTTCGAGCTGTGCGCTCGCCATGTGGCGCAGCGCCGATCGATGCGGACGCAGATGTTTCGGAGTCCGGAAGCCCCGTACCACCCTGATATCATTGCGCTACCGGATCATAGTGGACTTGTGGTGCGACCTACGGATTCGATCATCCACGTTAAGGGCGAGGGGAACTACACGCAGGTGACATTTGACCGAGGGGGCGACATTCTCATGTCGCGAACCATCGGCGACTACGAGGACGCGTTGCCCGAGAACACGTTTTTGCGAGTGCACCGATCACACATCATCAACATCCGTCACGTCCGCAGGATCATCCGCGGAAAAATGATGCGCGTGATCCTGAGCAATGGAGACGAGATAGAAGTCTCGGATGCCAAGCGTGATATCCTTCTTGGCATGATCAACATCGTCCGCCGAAAGTAGACCCTCAGGCGCTGCCGAGGAACATGCGCAGCATGGTCAGACGCCAGATGAGCAGGGCGTTGCGATCATCGCCGCGACGGTATGCCTCGAGTATGGTGCCGAGGCGCTGAAGGTCGATGTATGGCTCGAGCTCTTTCCACTGCCCATCGAGTTTGTGCGCAAGAGCGCCGCGCAACCAGCGAATATGCCCGGGAGTGATAAATCCGGTCTTGTCTTTACGGTCGAGGATCTGATCCGGAACGATGCCGCGCATGGCAGCGCGAAGGACGCGCTTTGTCTCCCCCCGATACACGCGGTGCTGCGTGGGCATGCGCATCGAAAGGTCGACAAGTCGATGATCCAGAAATGGAACCCGCGATTCGATACTGAAGGCCATCGAGTTGACGTCTTCCGTATGCAGGAGCGTCGGCAGCAGCGTTACCCGCATCAGATTGCTGAGAAACCCATTGAGCTGCGAACCGTCAGCCTGACCGAGTCGCAGAGAGTATGCCGAGGCTTCCTGGCGCATGAGCCACGGATACGTATGCGCGAACTCCAGTTCGTAGAGTGTCTGCTCGGAGCGCACTGCACTGAGCAGACTTTTGGCCAGAACATCCAGCCGACGTTTCAAGGGATATCGTTGTCGTGTGGCATGGGCATGAAGTTCGGCCTGTGCCTCGAGGAGTCGGCCTTCCCGGATCTTTCCTGCGATCACGCGGTAGAGCGAATGCATGTAACCGCCGAGCATCTCATCCGAGCCCTGGCCGTCGAGTACGACCTTTACGCCGTGGCTGGCTGCAAGCCCCATGACAAAGTACTGTGAGACGTAGGACGAAGAGGGCATCGGCGCGTCCATAAGGTGCACGATGCGGTCGAGTGCCTCGGCCACGTCGGTATCCGTCGGTGAGATCTCCTGTGAGACGATCTGCGGATAGCGATCCAGAAGATGCCGGATGTATGGACGTTCATCAACGGCACCGGTCCCGGTGTAGTAGGCGGTAAAGGCGCGGACCTCATGCTCCTGCGTCGATGATGCGAGCACTCCGGCTATGGATGTTGAATCCAATCCGCCACTCAGGCACACCCCCATCGGAACATCGCGGCGCGAGGTAATCCGCACCGAATCGATGAACAGCTCCCGGAACGCATCGACACTGTCGCTAAAGGACAATCGACTGTCTTCATGCAGATCAAGATCGGCATACTGCCACCGGCGGATCTGACCATTGCGCCACTCGAGGTTGTGGGATGCCGGGAGCGAGTGAATGTCCGAGAAATAGGTCTCATCCCAGTGATGCATCCAGCCCAGGTAGAGTCCGCGTGCTACCTGTGCCTCATTGATGCCCCCTCGGTCAAGGGGCTGACCACGAAGCGCCTTGATCTCCGAGGCAAAGAAGAGACGTCCGTCAGCAAAGCTGTAATGAAAGGGCTTGATCCCGAACCTGTCCCGTGAGCAGAAAAGCGTCCGCTCGGCGGCATCCCAGATGGCAAAGGCCCACATCCCGATGAACCGGGTAACGGCCTGCGTGCCCCAGTGGGCAAAGGCCTTGAGGACAACCTCGGTGTCGCCGGTGGTCTCGAAGTGATATCCGGCAGCGATGAGCTCCTGGCGCAGCTCGATGTAATTGTACACCTCGCCATTGAAGGTGATCGTCAGATCACGATAGGACATCGGCTGGTGTGAGGCCGACGATAGGTCGATGATGCTCAGGCGGTTATGACCGAGCCACACCGGTTGGGAGCAAAACGTGCCGCTGTGGTCCGGACCCCGGTGCGACATAACCCGCAACATGTGCGATCCGAGGTCGACAAGGGTGTCGGCCGACAGAGTTAGATCAATGATTCCTGCAATACCGCACATGGCTCAAATCTACGGTGGTAAATTGCCACAATGAATCTGGCGTGGACGATGCGGATACTTCGAGGACCGATGCGGCCCTTCCTTGTGGGGAAGTTGGTGGACCGTCTGCGTCAGTTCCGCGAGCTTCGTCGGGCGAAGCGGTTGGTTCCCACCATGCCGTCGGAAGGCCGCAGCCTCCGCTCGAACGTCGTTCCGTTGCCCTCAGCCCCTTGGTTTGCTCAGCATGGACATAGCGTGCTCAACTTTGCGCGCAGGATGCGCTCGGGTATCGTCGGGGCCTACGGTATCGACCGGTGGAACGTTGGACAGCCTGATCCTACCGGCGTTGATGTGCGGTCCGCACATGAGCTCAGCCGCATGCATCATTGGTGCGCCTATGCGCTGGCGGCGCATCTCGACGCGGCACGGCGCGATGAATGGTGTCAGCTTCTGGAAGACGAGATCACCACGTTCGCCTCGGCCTACCCGGCCGGGACCGGTTTGCACTGGCAGTTCCCGATGGGCACGGGAATCAGGCTGCACTCGATGCTCGTGGCCTGGGACTGGGCACGTCGCTCAGGGTGGCGCAGCGTGGATGGCGACCGCATTGTGGCGGCAACGGCCACCGATCATGCTTTGCTGACCTTTGCCGAGCGTGAGTCCCGGGGAGGGCTGTCAACATCGCATTATGCGGCGAACCTGCTCGGCGTGCTGGCGGCGGCGGTCTACATCGAGGCCAGACCCGAGACGGATCGCTGGAAGCACCAGGCCTGCAAGGGGCTCCTGTCGGAGATCACCCGGCAGATCCTGCCCGACGGAATGAGCAACGAGGGCAGCACGGGATATCACCGTCAGATCGTCGATACCTTCGTGCATGCGCTGCACCTGATGCATGCGGCCGAGACCCCGGTTCGGGCAAACGTGGCGCATCAGACGCTTGTGCTGAGTGCCGTAGCGCGGTGCCGACAGCTTGAGCGATTGGGCATGCCCCTTATCGGCGACAATGATGACGGACTCTCGATGAAGCTCTGTGGCTTCGAGCCGGAGATGTCCTACATGTATGATGTGGCCGAGCGGCTGCACGGCGCTGCTGCCATGATGCGGGCTTCGACCGATATGCAGGCCTTCGGACTGGCCATTCTTGAAAACGAACACCTGCAGTGTACCCTTCGTAACGGTCCGGTGGGCCAGTTCGGTAAGGGCGGTCACGCGCACAACGATCAGAACAGCATGACGCTGCGTATTGATGGCCGATGGGTTGTTGTCGACCCCGGCACGTCGGCCTACACCATGGACTTGCAGCAGCGTAACGAGCAGCGCTCGCCAGGTTGGCACTCGACCATGTGGCCGGCAAATGCCGAGCAGGCCGAGTATCCACCGGGGGACACGGGGCTATTCTGGCTGCTGGAGGATCGTCTTGAACGACGGCTTGCGCGCGCATCCAATGGTGCACTTCGAGGCGAGATCATGCGCCCAGACGTCGGACGCCATGTCCGCGAGCTGTCTCTTGAAAAGGGGGCTCTCCATGGCCACGACGTGTTTACCGGTAGTGCCGAGCACAGCGCCGAGTGCGTCTTTGTCTTCCACCCCGATGTGCGCATTGTACATATCGAGAACGAACGCCTGGTGCTTGCCTCGGGGCAGACCCAGATTGTTCTCAACTGGACAGGGGCTCAGGGTCGGATAGACCAGGCAACATATTCCGAACGTTTTTCCTCTATCCGTACGACATCGTCTCTGCGCCTGAACGGCAGAGATATCTCATGGGGCATACGGCGTGAAGTTCCCTGATCGCCCAAACCAGACAGCTATCTTTGCCCCATGAAGGTTACGGCGCACCTCGGGGCGATCTCCTGGTCCATGGCGGACAAGCTTCTGTATGTCGGATTCGGTTTTGTGCAGTTCCTGCAGATCGCCGCGCTTCCGAAGGAAGTGTACGGCGTGTTCACGCTGCTGGTAGCACTGAACTCTTGGATCATGATGGTCTCCGACGGGTCGGCCCTGGCCGGTGTGATCCAGTTTGGTGTGAATGCCGATGAGCGCCCGAGGGTGAACCTTCTGGCTTTGACGATCCATGCGGTCGTTGTGCTCGGCTCGTCGGGATTGATGTTCCTGCTGCGCGAGCCCCTTACCGACCTGTTTCGCGTCGAAGAGTTCGTCCTCGTTGCCCAGTGGTTGCCGCTCTACTGCCTGCTGACGCTTCCAAGGATGTTCTGCTTGAAGATCCTCTACCGGGACATGCGCATGCGTGACCTGTTTTTTGTGGATGCCGTCTGGTTTGGTGTGCGCACGGCGCTGACGCTCTGGGCGATCTCACAGGGGCGTTTGACGACGTTTGAGGAGATCCTGGTTGTTGATTTCGCCGGCATGGGCGCGAGTTCGCTGATCGCAGTGCTGATGACGCGCAAGGACCTCACGTTTTCTCGTCACGGAACGATGACCGCCCGTACATATCTCGGCTACGGTCTGCCACTGGCGGCAGCGACGGCGCTGAATACTGCACCGAAGCTGCTCGATGTGTACGTTATCGCGGCATTTTTTGATGTGGGAGTTGTTGGCGTCTATAATCCGGCTAAGAATCTCTACCGGATCTTCGAACAGGGATTCGATGCCGTGACCACGCTCATGTATCCGGCAGCCGTGCGCATGTTTGCCCAGCGCCGAATCGAGGATCTCCAGATCCTGGTCACCAAGGCCGTCAGCTACACACTGCTGCCGATCATTGTCATTGTGGTGGTTTTGGAACTCGGGGCCAGCAACATCATCATCACCTTTCTCAAGCCTGAGTACGCTGCGGCGGTCGACCATTTCAACGTGCTCATCACATCAGCACTGATAATGCCCATTGGCCTTCTCGGTTCGATCATTCTTGCGGCAGGTCAGAGTGCATCGATCCTGCGCTATAGCGCTGTCGGCGTGACGGTTTCGTTCGCCGTCCTCGTTGCCGTAGGGTATTCCGGGCAGTCGCATTTAGTCGGCCTTGGCCTCGTGGCCAATATCGTTGTCGTCAGCGTGCTCTATCATATGCATGTGCGCAGGATCCTCGATCTGCCGCTCACGAAGTATCTGCGCGTTTTTCCTGATGTGAAGAACCTCGTTCTTGGCCGACTCGGGAGAGGCCGGTGATGTGGATCCACCTGCTCTCGGCGCGGGCGTTTGTCCGCAATCGAGCATGGCAACTCGCAGCCAGCGTGCTGGCTGTCGCTATTGTGGGCCTGCTCAGTGTCACAGCCGCGCTGGTGCTGGGCGAAGTTGATCGCGATATCCGTCGAACGGCGGAAAGCATTGTTCTTGATGTGGTGGTGCGTGACAGTGCCGACCAGCAGCGCCTTGATGAGTTACGTCGGAGCGTGCTCCGACGTCCGGAGGTGCATCGCGCCCGGGTGATGATGCCCGAAGAGGTCTGGTCGCAGTTCCAATCGGAGATCGGCGTTCAGTCGGAGGGACTTGCCGACATTGCCGCCATGCCGCAGCTGCTGCGCGTACGCCTCACAGCCGGCTCCATGAGTCGACGTCATATTGTGGTGCTGGTCTCACGGCTGCAGAGCTCCTTCGATGATGTTGTCGAGAATGTCATCGTCCCGCATGACGCCATCACGGACGTCGAACGACGCCGTCAGGACTTCACCGTCGCTGCATGGTCGCTCTTTGGACTGCTTGCTTGTGCTTGCCTGCTGACGGGACTTGTAACCGGGCGTATGATGCGTCTGCCGGGAGTGGCTGAACGTGCGGCGGTGCTGGGACGGACGCAGCTCTGGCTGCGCGGCGGCCAACTGCTGACGATGGTCGCCGCCGACGCCGTTGGTGGTCTCGTGTGCATCGGATGCGTGTTCATGCTCGCCCCCTGGCTGCACACAAACTTTGTGTGGATCGATCCACATCATGTCCCTGCTGCATCGGCCGCGGCCATCGGCGCTTCGACGGGTCTTTTTGTCTTGCTTCGCATTGTGCACTCACTGTGGCCTCAGAGCCGACAAAGGGGCTAGTCAATGCGCACACTCGACCGATATGTGACTTGGCAGTTTGTGACATCGTTTGTGTTTGCGCTGCTTGCATTGACGTCGATCTTTATCATCGTAGATCTGATCGATGGCCTTGATCAGTTCCTCGACAACAAGGCATCCGTCGAGGTGATCCTGCGGTACTATGTTGCGTATGTACCCGAGATATGTGAGCTGATCACTCCGATAGCGCTCATGCTCAGCGGTCTTTTCTCCATTGGACGTCTGAGCAATCTCAACGAGATCACGGCCATGAAGTCGGGGGGCATCAGCACATCGCGGATGCTCTTGCCGATTCTTGCGGTGAGTCTCCTGGTGAGTTTCGGACAGCTCTACTTCAACGGCTGGATCGTGCCGAAGGCCGCTATCGAGCGGCGAGATATCGAGCGTCGGTATCTCGGCACCAGCATGGGGCTGAGCATCATGAGTGATCTTGCGTTTCGGCAGACGCCCACGATGAACGTCCGAATCGATCGCTATGACGTGGATGCCCGCATCGCCAGCGGCGTATCGGTGGAGGAGTTCGGCTCAGTGGAGTCGCCCCGATTGGGATGGTATCTCGACGTCGAGTCGATGCGATGGGATTCGGCCCGTGGCCGCTGGACCGGAAGAGGCGCCGTAAAACGGATCTTTGCCGCCGACACGGTGCGCATTGTGGAGCTTGATTCGATCGACGTGCCGTTTGACATGCGCCATGATCAGATCCTGCGCCTGCAGCAGAATGCCGATGAGATGACTTTCCCCGAGCTCGCCGAGTATCTGGAAATGTTGCGAAAAGGGGGGAAGAGAACCCGCGTGGCTGAGATCGACCTTGCCGGACAATGGGCGTTCCCCTTCGTCAACCTGATCGTTGTGATGATCAGCGTTCCTTTTGCCTCAGTTCGACGCCGCGGCGGAATGGCCGCCAACATCACGGCTGCACTGGTGATAGCCGTCAGCTACATTGCCTTTACGAAGATCAGTCAGGCCATCGGGGCTTCCTCAGATTTCCCCCCTGCCGTGATCGCATGGAGTGCGAACGTATGCTTTTCTATTATTGCCTTTGTGATTTTCCTGCGCTACCAATCCTGAGGTAGGTACGAGTGCTCAAGCCGTGCATCATCGTTATGCTCATGCTGGCCCCCTGCGGACTCCGTGGCCAGTACTTTACGGCTGTGCCTCCATCGCAGAGCGGACTGGTTTTCCGCAACGACATTGTTGAGACGGACTCGCTGAACATCATCTCCGACTTCTACATGTTCAACGGTGGCGGCGTCGGCATCGGCGATCTCGACGGCGATGGCCTGATGGATGTTGTGTTTACCAGCACCAACCGCGATGTGCGGATGTATCGCAATCTCGGAGGCCTTCGCTTTGAGGATCGAACCGAAGTCAGCGGTCTGATGCTGGGTGACACGCTGGTCAACACCGGCGTGCTTGTGGCTGAGCTGACCGGCGATGGGCTGCCGGATGTTTACATCTGCCGACGGTACTCTCGGAATCTGCTGTTTGTAAACAATGGTAACGGGACGTTTCGTCGCGACAGCGCATCGGCACTCTCAGTACATGCTTTCTCAACCCATGCCATGCAGATCGATTACGATCGTGATGGCGACCTGGACGTCTTCCTGGTCAACAGCGGTGAGCCCCGTCGCCAGGGGTACCTCAATCCCGGCGTGAATGATCAGCTCTTCCGCAACGATGGCAAGGGGCTCTACGTGGACGTCACCGCATTATGTGGCATTGCGGATAAAGGATATGGTCTTTCGGCAAGCGTCGGCGACGTCGACGACGATGGCTGGCCCGACATCTTCGTGGCTAATGACTTCGAAGAGCGCGACAAACTGTGGATCAATCAGCGCAACGGCACGTTTGCCGATCGCGCTATGCAGCAATTGCCACACATGTCCTGGGCCTCCATGGGCAGTGATGTTGCCGATCTGAACAACGATGGCATGCTGGATGTGATTTCCGTCGACATGCTCCCTCGCGGCAATTATCGACGTCAGACGCAGCTCGGCGGTATGTCCATCTATGGTCCGTTCTTCGACAGTCTTCAGCGTGTTCAGAACAGCTACTATCTCAATCGTGGCGATGGATACTTCGTCGAGATCGCTCACTTTGCCGGCATTGCCGCAACGGACTGGAGCTGGTCTGTTCTTGCTACAGATGTCGACCTCGACGGTGATCAGGATCTGTTCGTGAGCAATGGTACAAAGCGTGACATGGGTGACCAAGATTACGCGTACAATCTGCAGTCGCGTGGCATCAGTAATCCCAAAGAATCCTCGATGGCCATGCCATCATCGCCCCTTCGGAACTATCTACTGATCAATAGCGACGGCATACGATTTCGCAGTGATACAGCCGATGACGTCGCACGGGTGCCGCGCATTTCGAATGGGGCCGCCCTGGCGGACTTGGATAACGACGGTGATATGGATCTGATCGTCAACAACACTGATGCCGAGGCAGGTCTGTTCCGATCACGCGCCGCCGATTCCGGCAGGGCACTTGCACGGCAGATGTCCGTTGGCCTGCGGCTTCGTCAATCGTACGTCAATTCTTATGGTATCGGTTCGCGCGTTGTTGTCTCCACGAACCGGCGCACTTCCGTCCGGGAGATCTATGCATCCCGGGGGTTTCAGTCCACCTCTGACCCTCGACTTATCGTCGCCCTCGACGAGGGTGAATGGATCGATAGCGTTGTCGTAATTTGGAGCGACGGCCAGCGATCGGTGCACAGAAACATTGAGCGCGCAGCGTATGTGACCCTTGACCGCGCGCAGGTGGTCGTGGCAGCGGCTGTGCCTGAGAAGTCAGCCCGACCCTTGCTGGCTCGCATGAGCGAGGAGATCTTTCCGTTTGCCCACCGCGAGAATACCTTTGACGACTTCAAGCGTGAGCGACTGATTCCATTCCGTTACTCCAAGGACGGCCCGCGTATTGCCGTCGGCGATGTAGACCGGGACGGGCGCGAGGACATCATCGTCTGCGGAGCCAAGTACCAGCCAACGCAGTGTTTTCTTCAGCAGAAGAATGGCACCTTCGTGTCGGTGGAGTGCGGACTCAATGATGTGATCGAATCCGAGGACGTAGATGTGCTGCTCGTCGATATCGATGGCGACCGCGACCTTGATCTTTTCGTGGTGACCGGAGGGGCCGAGTTTGCCGTAGATGACCCGGAACTTGAAGACCGGCTCTATCTAAACGACGGCAAGGGACAGTTCACCCGCTCATCGTCATTTGTGTCGGGTCGCGAGGCCGGCTCCTGCGCCGCCGCCGCCGACTTCGACGGTGATGGCGACATCGACCTCTTCGTTGGTGGGCGTATCGTGCCGGGGAGGTTCCCGCAGCCTGCCCGAAGTGTGCTCTACCGCAACGATCGCGGCGTATTGCGCCAGGTGACCGAGGAT
Organism: Chitinophaga pinensis; assembly: GCA_943372295.1. GTDB lineage: Bacteria > Bacteroidota > Ignavibacteria > Kapaibacteriales > Kapaibacteriaceae > UBA10438. The sequence continues at coordinate 24,885 of CALRYC010000015.1, read as the reverse complement.
CTGGCCAAGGGGCTTTCGGATGTCGGAATGACGCGCTCGGCCGTATGGGTGGACATTGACCAGGACAGAGATCTCGACCTTGTCGTCGTTGGCGAATGGATGTCTCCCTCTGTCTGGCGCAACACCTCCGGTCGGTTCGAGAACGTCTCTGCCAACGTTCTTCCTCCGGCGCTCAATGGCCTGTGGTCGTGCGTGCGCGCGGCGGACATTGACCGCGATGGCGATCAGGATCTTCTGCTCGGGAACGTTGGCCTGAACTGTCGGTTTGTGCCCGAACCGAGCAATCCCATACGATGCCGCATGGCTGACGTCGACGACAACGGATCGATGGACCACTTCATCTCGCAGATCATCGATGGCAGGGACATGCCCATCCGCGGACGATTTACGCTGCAGCAGCATATCCCAACACTGATTCGGTCCTTCACGACCTACGATGCGTTTGGTCGGGCGACCATGACGGATGTTCTCAGCCCCTTTGACACCACTTCCATGCGCATGATGCTCATTCACGAGTACGCGTCGGGCGTGCTCGTCAACACCAACGGCCGTTTTGATTTCCGGCCATTCGCGGACATGGCGCAGGTGGCTCCGGTGATAGAGATTCTGGCTGAGGACCTCGACGCCGATGGAGACATTGATCTGACCCTCGCGGGAAATACCCGCACGGCCGATTCCGATGTCATCGGATACGATGGGGGAATGGGGCTTGTCCTGCGTAATGACCTCGGCGGAGTGCTCACACCGCTGAATGTGCGGCAGAGCGGACTGGTAGCCTACGGCGAGGGCAGAGATGCTGCGGTGGTGCGCCTTGCGACCGGCAATCGCATGCTTGTGGTAACGCGGAATTCCGCCCGGGCATTTCTCTTTGCGCTTCCCGGCGGCAAGTGAAAAGCCGTAGTTTCGCGTCATGAAGCCCATGTTACGAAACTGCCTCTGGCTGGTTGCCCTTCTCGGGGTGACCCTCTCTGCGGACGCTTCTGATGGCGTCGACGGCACCGAACTTGTTCATGAGTGGAACCGTCTGGTCATCGAGGTCATCATGGAGGACGGCTTCGGTCCGCCGATCGCTGCTCGCATCCATGCCTATTCGAATCTTGCCGGCTACGAAGCGGCACGTCACGCCGACCCAGTCTACCGCTCCATGTCCGGCATGCTTAACGGCTTTACCGGGGTTCCGCAGCCAGTAGCCGATACCCGCTACGACTGGCGCGTTGCCCTTGTTGCAGCCTATCAGACGTCATGCAGCAAGCTTCTGTATCGCATTTCAATCTCTGACAGCCTAGCCAAGGTTCAGTTTGCACGTCTTGCCAGGGAGGTGCCGGAAGATGTGTTCGAGCGGTCCAAAGCCTATGGTAAAAGTGTCGGCGCCGCGATCAACGTCTACGCCAAGGCCGACGGATACAACCGCACGCAAGGACTACCCGATTATGAGTGGCCGAGATGTGATTCCTGCTGGCAGCCTACCCCTCCGAACTTTGCCAAGCCCCTTTCCCCGTACTGCGGAATGGTGCGCACGATCGTGCTGAAAAGCGCTTCGGAGTTTCCTGTTCCGCCGAGTATACCATTTAGCAAGAATCAGGGCTCGGCATTTAGGAAGGCCGCAGAGGAAGTGTACGAGATCTCCCGGTCGCTCTCAAAGGAGCAACGGCAAATCGCCGAGTTCTGGAACGACAATCCGGTGGTAACGGCCTATCACGGACACTTCATTTTCAACTCACGGCAGATCTCTCCCGGCGGACACTGGATGAACATCGCCGAACAGGTCATGTCAGAGAAGCGCACGCCAATGGTGGCGTCATTGGAAGTGTACTCCAAGCTGGCCTTTTCGCTGTTCGACGGATTTACGGCATGCTGGCAGGAGAAGTTCCGTGGAAATCTCATCCGCCCCGTAACGTACATCAATCAGAACATCGACAAGGCATGGGAACCTTTTCTGCAGACTCCGCCGTTTCCCGAGCACGCCAGCGGACACTCGACGATTACGGCAGCGGCCTCCGAGGTGCTGACGTCGTACTTTGGAGATATGCCGTTTGTTGATAGCACCGAGGCACGCTTCGGGTTCGGCGTCAGGAGCTTTACGAGCTTCCGCGCCGCAGCCGTCGAGGCCTCCATCAGTCGTCTCTACGGAGGCATCCATTACCGCCGTGGATGCGACGCTGGAGCAGAACACGGCGCGGTGATCGGCAAGGCGGTTCTTGACCGGGTTCGCGTTCGACCATAACATCATCATTGAATGAAGACGACACTGCAGATTTTCATGATCATTGGGATTGCTCTCTTGGCAGCCCTCACAGCGTCTTGCGACTCAACCTCGACAGAACCGTCCGCACCTGTCGACACAACAAGCTTCCGGTTCTCGAATGTGCAGACCGACAGCATCGTCAAGTGGCTTTATGTGTCGCTTGACAGCATGAAGATCGTCGACCCGAGCTCCTCGGCTTGGGATGTCAGGCTACCGTACATCTATTGCTGCGGTCGAACGAAGTCCATCCCCATCCAGCTTAATTCGGGTACAAACGGGCGAGGCAACGTCACAGGTGCCGTTGTTTCCGGTCGTTTTGAGACTGTGTCAAAGATCCCATCCGGTGTGGTGCTGCGTACGGACGATACAACGCGTCCGGTAGTCCCACTGGCTGTACTCGGACCTGATGCCTTCTTCATCTACGACATCGCCAGTCACACCCTCAGACCAAGCCCCGACAAGACGTTGATCGTCAGAAGCCGGGGCGGGCAGCTCTTCAAGTTCTCCGTCACGAGCATCTACAAGGATGCCGAGTCGAATCCCACATTAGACACTCCCATCGGTTATTACCATTTTCGCATCGCGAAACTGACGAACTAGGAACAACCATGTACGGAAACATCACCATCGTCGACGGCCCTTCAGGGGGCGAGCAGATACAAGACGACCCACAGAAGCTGGCTGAGTTTGAGGCCCGCATTGCCCGTGGCGAGAAGATCGAACCTCACGACTGGATGCCGACGGAATATCGCCGTCAGCTCATTCGCATGATCGAACAGCATGCCCACTCGGAGATCATCGGCGCTCTGCCCGAAGGAACGTGGATCACTCGCGCTCCGGGGTTCAAGCGCAAGATCGCCCTTATGGCAAAGGTGCAGGATGAAGTCGGCCACGCCCAGCTTCTGTACAGCGCCGCTGAGACGCTAGGTAAGCCCCGTGAGAAGATGATCGATGACCTGCTCACGGGCAAGTCCAAGTATTCGAACGTTTTCAACTATCCGGCCGTGACCTGGGCCGACACGGCCGTGATCGCATGGCTGATCGACGCGTCAGCGATCATCAATCAGGTGGCCAATTCCAAGGGATCCTACGCGCCTTACTGCCGGGCGCTTGACCGCATCTGCAAGGAAGAGTCGTTTCACCTCAAGTATGGCTACGATAATGTGGTAGCACTGGCTACCGGCACGGCCGTGCAGCGCGAAATGCTTCAGGAAGCTCTCAACCGCTGGTGGCGGCCTATCATGCACTTCTTTGGTCCACCGGACGTGGCCAGTCAGCACACCGAAAAGCTTATGCGCTGGAAGGTGAAGATGGCCACCAATGATGATATGCGTCAGCAGTTCTTCAACCAATACGTGCCGAAGATTCTCGAACTAGGTTTGTCTATACCGGATTCTGAGTTGAAGAAGGACCCAGAGACCGGGAAGTGGTCGTATGGCGATCCTGACTGGGACGAATTCAAGCGCGTCATCAACGGTCACGGCCCCTGCAATGCCGAGCGTCTCGCCGTGCGCCGTAAGGCCGAAGAGAACGGGCGCTGGGTGCGCCAGGCGCTTGCGCGCGCTGCCGACACGTACGTTGCGCCGCTGTCATAGGAGCCAGCGCGCAGAGCCACAGAGCAATCGCAGTATCTTCAACGAGCCATCGGACAGGTGTCCGTTGGCTCGTTTCGTTCCGTGTCGTCACGCGGTAACAATCCCGTAGCTTTGCAGCCTACTGTTTTCGATCACCACGGCAGGACGCATCGTGCCGCCACTTCGGCAAGTACCGCACCCGCAGGACCCCTCCGATACGCTCTCGCAGCTTGAGTCCTTTATCCGCCTTGTGCGCATACTCCGCGACGACTGTCCGTGGGACCGCGAGCAGACGCATGAGAGTATTTCGCATCTGCTCATCGAAGAGGCCTATGAAACGCTGGATGCGATTCAGAGCGGCAATGATGCCGAGTTCCGTAAGGAGCTTGGAGATCTGCTCCTTCACGTGGTGATGCATGCCGTGATTGCCGAAGGTCGCGGGGCCTTCTCACTGCGCGAGGTTGTGGCAGGCGAGTTCGACAAACTGGTCAACCGCCATCCACACATTTTCGGCGATGAGCAGACGGATGATTCCGCAAAGGTGCTTCAGAACTGGGAGCGCCTGAAGATGAAAGAGGGACGTACATCGATACTTGATGGTGTTCCTCGCATACTTCCGGCTGCCCTGCGTGCCCAGCGCGTGCAGGAAAAGGCCGCCAACGTGGGCTTTGACTGGCATGATCGACGTGACGTCTGGGCAAAGGTCCACGAAGAGATCGGCGAGCTGCAGCAGGAACTGGAAACAGGCGACAACAAGGCCGCATCGCGTGAGTTTGGCGACGTCCTTTTCGCCCTAATCAATGCCGCGCGGCACGAGGGTATCATCGCCGAGGAAGCTCTGCAGGGAACAACCAATACCTTCATGCGTCGATTCCAGCACATCGAAAAGCGTGCGGCCGAAGACGGTCGCGATCTGCGTGATATGACGCTTGCCGAGATGGATGCGTACTGGAACGAGGCCAAGGGGCTTGAACGATGACATCGCGCCAGCTCGCTGCTTCTGTTTTGCTCCTGGCATTGATCGCTTCATCAGCCTGTAACCGCAAGGAAGAACCTGTTGTCGAAGACACTCGCGCCGACACCGTGAAAAGTGCTCCGCCTGCGGGCAAGCTCAGTTCAGAAGGTGTTGACACATCGAGGATGAGGATCACCGACAGCAGCATCGTGGTGCGATCGAATACCTATCCCAAGCCCGGCGGACGTGTGGTGAATGTGCTGGTTACCGGTGTTGATGCCCGCCTCGGAGAGCGTGGTGGCAGGGCTGATGCAAATCACCTTGTGCGCATCTTTCTCGACTCCGGCTGCGTCGAGATCATCGCCATTCCGCGCGGCACACCGGCAGATGCCGGGTTCCCGGATACGTCTAGCTTTAACATGCTGGCCAACGTGCGCACAGCCAGGGGACAGTCCGGATACTTCAAGGCCGTGGCAGAGATCGCCGGTGTTTCCAGGGTTGATTACTGGGTGGAGTTCGGTTTCTCACAGGCCCTGGGATTGCTTGAGCTTTTGGGATATCGCGACAATGCCCAGCAAACACTCAGAGTGCTTCGGTCGCGCAAGGCCTATGCCACCGGTGATTTTCAACGGTCGTACAACCAGGGGCAGTTCATCCGTCAGGTCATGTTGCGGACGTTCGACAACACGGATGACATACTCGGGCAGCTTGCCATGCGGGCATCACTGGCACTTGTGGAGACTAACCTCACCTATGACGTCACCCAGTCGATGCTCGAGCAGCTACGTCAGCGGGGGTTCTCCTCACAGAGCAAGGACCGCGTGTGGGTGCGCGTCAAGCCCGAGGATATTCAGCACTTTCAGGTTTATGATTTCGACAGTGCGAAGGTTGGCGAGATGGATCGTCAGATCTCGTATCGTGTTGATCGGACGATTCCGGACTCGGCACGCGTCACGCCGACGAACGTGGAGGCGCGCCTTCAGCGAATGGTCGCCCGCGCGGTGGCCGACAGCGCCAAACGTCCCGTAGGAGTGATGCAGGCTCTGCAAGGGGCTTACCAGCAGCGTGCCTGGATGCAGATCAGCAATCGAACCTCGCGCGGAATGTATCGCGACAGAATATGTACGCTGATGATCTATGCGTATCGCCGCGTTGGCCGTGAAGCCGATGCCAAGCGTGCCGAGCAGTTCCTCGAGATCGACCGTTCGGTTAACGCAGGTAAGAAAGCGGATTGAGCCGTCGGCTGCCACTCCAGATCTCGAAGTGCATCACCTCGCCGTCGGCATTTGTGCTGCTCGATCCCAGACGTGAGCCGGCCTGCACGGTTGATCCGCCCGAGACGTTCACGCCGCTCAGGTTCGCGTACACGGTGCGGAATCCGTTGAGGTGATCGACGATCACCAGAGAGCCATACCCTGGCAGCCATGTAACGGTGCTGACGCGTCCGGACGCGACGGACTCGACGCCGGATCCGGCTTTCGATCGAATGTCGATACCGGGATTCTCAAGGGTCGTCCCTGTTTGAGGATTACGGTACATGCCATAGCCCTGAGCGATGCTTCGAGATGACGTTGGCCACGGAAGCGACCGACGGGAAAAGATGCCACGCTCGGGCAGGGGGCCGGCATCGGCCGTCGATTGTTGCGGCTGCGAGGAGCCCCCTTTCGGACGGGACCTGCTGCCACTGCGTGCCTGTGCGCGGCGACGTTCCTCGTCTTTGCGCACCTGACTCTGGATGAGGGCGGCAATGCGGCGCGCGCTTGCCTGCTTCTTTCGCAGTTCTTCGACCAGTTCGGCCTTGGAGCGAGCCATCTTCTGCAGATCTTTTTCGCCGGTGCGGATCGACCGGTCGACCATGACGCGTTGCGACTGATTGTCGGCCAGACGCTGCTCGCGTTCAGCAGCAAGAGCTCCGACCTGTTGAGCCTGCGTCTGCAGCGAGTCGGCGATCATCGTCATACGGTCACGGAACTCTCGCACCGCTCCGGTGGTGCGCTGGTATGCAAGCGCGGTAAGGCGCGATGTCTGAGGTCGACCCTGACGACGCAGCCGTGAGGCATGCACTGCATGCGTGACTGCACGCCATCGCTGCTCGGAGCTGCGGATCGATGACTTGGTCTGATCGACCACTTGCTGGAGTGTTGTGATCGAATCCTGCAGCACGCGAAGTTCGGATTCGAGGCGAACGATCTCGCGGCGCAGCTGCAGACGCTGACGCTGAGAGGTCTTCAGTGACCGGCGCGCCAAGCCCTCCTGCGTGGTAAGCTGCTTGATGCGGGCGCGGGTGTGTTCGATAGACTGACGCAGCTGACGCAGCTCGTCCGTCTTGCCGGCCGAAGGCGACTGCGCATGCGCGATAGACGCCGGCAGCGCGGCCAGAAAGCCGATGCAGACAATCCACCGCAGGAGCATCAGTAGGCCTCCGTGCGTACCCGTTCGATGTGTGCTCCGAGAGCTCCTAGTTTGTGCTCTAGTCCCTCATATCCGCGGTCGAGATGGTACACACGAAGGATCTCGGTTTGCCCTTCGGCAACCAGGCCAGCCATGACTAGGCTGACGCTTGCCCGCAGGTCACTCGACATCACGGTGGCTCCCGTCAGACGGGCACCACCCTTGACGACGCAATAACCCTCACCTGTCTCGATATCAGCGCCCAGACGATGCAACTCCGGCACATACCCGAAGCGCGTCGGGTAGATCGTGTCCTTGATCCGGGAAGCCCCCTTCGCCGTTAGCATATAGGCTGCCCATTGCGCCTGTGTGTCGGTGGGGAATCCGGGATAGATCGCCGCGGTAACATCGACGGCCTCGGCTTCTTCGTCCATGCGAACGCGCATGGAGGTTCCTTCGATTTCGATGCTGCAGCCCGATTCTTCCATCGACTGCGTCACAGCCGACAGGTGAGCGGCGTCCACATTCGTCAGCGTTACGTCGCCACGCGTCATGGCTGCAGCCAACATGAACGTTGCTGCCTCGATGCGATCAGGGATCGTCGCCTCGGTCACCGGCTGAAGCTCATCAACGCCGTCGATCTCGAGTGTCGTTGTGCCGATACCGTCGATCTTGGCACCCATCTTCACAAGAAGATTCGCCACCGCCGTCACCTCCGGCTCAATGGCCACATTCGTCAGCGTGGTGCGCCCCCTGGCGAGCACGGCAGCCGACAGAATGTTCACCGATGCACCAACGCTAGAGATGTCGAAATGGAAGTGCGTACCGCGCAGCCTGTCACACGAGGCATTGATGTATCCGCCGCTGAGGTCGATCGTCGCTCCTAGCTTCTCCAGCCCCTTCAGATGCAGGTCCACCGGACGTGGACCGAAGTTACAGCCACCGGGCAAGGACACGCGAGCATTGCCGAATCGGGCAACGAGTGGTCCGAGGACGTAGATGGACGCACGCATCTGCTTGACGTGCTCGTAGGGGGCTTCGTGACTCGTGATGTTCGACGCGTCAAGCTTCAGAACATGTCCGTCGAGCGTGACGCCCACGCCCATGCTCGAGAGCAGTCGGCTCATCGTTCCAAGGTCGCGATTATTCGGCGTGTTGGTAAGAGTAAGCGTGCCTGACGTGAGCAGGCACGCCGGCATCAGGGCCAGTGAAGCGTTTTTCGCGCCGGAGATGGCGACCGATCCTTGAAGGCGCGTGCCCCCTCGCACAATGAACTTGTCCATGTGCAAAGATAGAATCATTCATCAGCGTAAATTCGCACTCCCGTTAGAGGTGCTGTGCCATGGGCACGGCTGAGATCACACTCTTTGGTACCTGATCCGGATAATGCCGGCGAAGGGAAACGGCGATCACCCCTCATAACGGACGTTGCATTTGTGTTTCATCCACAATGAGGTGCGTCCATGTTCACATTCCGTTTATTGCTCACAGCGGCCATTGCGGTCGCCCCTGTGCTGCTGATGGCGCAGTCCGATTCATCAGGCAACGCCGATTCTCTGCGGACGGTTCTCGGCCGAGAGCTTGACGTTTTGAGCTATCGCATCGGCCGCACCGACCCGGTGACGCATACCACGATCTCATCGGATATGATCCGACAGTGGCATCGTGGGCAGGACCCGCAGTTTCTCATCGAGAGGGCAACGCCCTCGGTACTGGCATTTTCCGAGTCTGGAACCGGAGTGACCAATTACGGTTCCTTTCGCCTGCGCGGCATCGATCAGACACGCGTCAACGTCACCATCGACGGAGTGCCGCTGAACGACATGATCGATCAGGGTGTATTCTTCTCGAACATCGGCGACCTTGTCGGTGGCATCTCGTCGATCCAAGTTCAGCGCGGCGTCGGTATGAGCAGCAATGGCACGGCCGCCTTTGCCGGGGCTGTCAACTTTGAGACACCAGCCGCGCAGCCGAAGCGACAGACTGTTGAGGCCCAACTCGACTATGGTGCGTTCGACCTTATGAGGGGCAGTGCGACCATCAGTACGGGGCAGCTCGACAACGGCGTCAGTGCCATGGCGCGCGTGACGCGGCTCAGCTCCAACGGGTACCGACGAAACACCAGCACAGATGCGACCTCCGTGCTCGTTTCCGGATCGTGGATCCGTAAAGACGACATGATACGGGTGCTTGCTCTGTGGGGTCGCACCGATAACCAGCTCGGCTACCTTCCCGTGCCCAAGCCACTTGCCGAGTCCGATCCGCGAACCAACCTCAACGATTCTACCGATCGCGATGACTTCGGTCAGTCGCTCCTGAAGCTGACCTATGGTCGAACACTCGCCGACGGCGTCACTTGGGAGACGTCGCTCTACTCGGGTCATGCAGGGGGCGACTACTTCGCCGGCTTTCGCGACAGTATCGGAACGCTCACGCAAATCAACTATCCGCTTGCCAACCGTCACGTGGGCGTGATCACGACGTTGCAATGGAACAACATCGTGCCGGACCTCAACACCACCATAGGACTGCACGGTTACCGGTTTGATCGTCGAAATTGGGAATCCGTCATGCCGGCCTCTGACGCCCCCTATTACGACGATCGCACGCAGAAAAACGAGGCCAGTGGCTTTATGCGCGCCGACTATCAGGCCGGAGAGCTTGCTGCGCGCGTGGACGTACAGGTGCGGCATGTGGATCTGATCTTCTTTCAGGATCCGCGCACGGGCATTGCGGGCACCTTGCCGGTGCACTCGTGGCTGTTTGTCAATCCTCGACTTGGTCTGACCTATCAGGCAGGAGAGGCAACGGAGTTCTATGCGTCGTACGGCCGCACCAGCCGCGAGCCCACCAGGTTCGACCTTCTTGGGTCGACGCAGATCACCACGTCCAACGCCGACGTACTCTTGCGGCCCAACACCGTGCGACCTGAGATCGTGGACAACATTGAGTTGGGAACGCGATGGTCATCGGGCAGCACGAGGCTTCAGGCGAATCTTTTTGGAATGTTCATGACCGATGAGATCGCCCCTATAGGACCGTTCATTGAGCAGCAATTCGTGCAGCTGCGCAAGAATGTTCCATCGAGCAGGCGACTCGGGCTCGAGCTTGAGGCATCTGCCAGCCCCTTTGCCGAACTCGACCTCTCGGCTAACGCCACCATCATGTCGGCACGCATCTGGCGCTACGAGCCCGAGAACATCGGACGCGATACCGTCTTCACCAACGTCGTGCCCATCCTGACGCCGCAGCTCATGGCGGGTCTGACGGCCATCTACCGCGCCGGTGGAAGCAGCATCATCGCCAATGCGCGGTATGTGGGTGAATCGTTTGTGGACCTCAACAACGACCCTGGCATGGTATTGCCATCGTTCCTAAGGTTGGACGTGCAAGTTGTGTATCCGGTGTCGGAGCAGGCCGAGCTTGCGGTGTCGATCAACAACGTTACTGATGCGTTCATCGTGACAAATGGCGGTTCCGGCGTTCATGAAGGGGCGTCTGTACCAACGTACTTTGTGCAGGCCGGGCGCAACATCATGACGCACCTGCGGTGGAAGTTTTGACGCAGCACCAAAACACACATCCGACAACATATATTCGCGGCCATGCAACAACACGTGGTGAGGGTCACAAAACGATGTGCGCACGTCGGTGACAAGGGTCGATGTAAGAGAATGACAACATCGACGCATCCGTACTGCGGTCCGCATACGCGGCTGCACTTCGGAGTGTCGGTGAAGAGGAGTTCCATTCCCAAGGCTGGTCTGGGGCTTCACGCTGAACGGGCGTTTGAGGTCGACGAACGCATCGTCGAATACACCGGCGAAAAGCTTACAACCGATCAGTACGAGCGTCGCTACAAGAACGATCAGCTTGGCTCCTATGGGCTTGCCCTATCGGAGAAGTTCGTGATCGATGCCCGCCGCACTGATGCCGGAGTGGCCCGCTATGCGTGTGATTATCACGGCTCGGGGAAGAAGCCCAATGCCGAGTACGTCAACTTCGGGGGACGCGTCTGGATCGTTGCCACACGACGGATCAAACAAGGGGAGGAGATCCTCACCGATTACGGCGAGGACATGCACCGAGCGCTCGGCCTGTGACATTATCGTGGTGAGTGATGCAGCTGTTCTGCAATCCCGTCCCGGAGTGCTTTTCCCACCTGTATCCTGCCACGCCCCTTGCTGTGCGCGCCCATGGCTGTGCAGATCGTTGACCGTCCGGACAATTTTGGTAATGCCACATGAACCATCACTTCGCGGATAACCGTTCGGCCTGTGGCGTGAGTAATCCGCTGTGGGACGTTATCTTTGCGACCACGCGGGCCGTGGCCAAACCGGCAAAGCAATCCACGTCAGGGGGCTTGCCCGACCTCAATAGTGGCGCATTCGACGAATCGTGAAGGGACTCAAAAATGGCACTTTCAACAGCTGCAATTCTGAACGTTGTCGAGGGCGTCGCCCCTGGCTGCACAGCAACGGAACATCATGGAGATTATACGCTCCAGGTTGGAAAGAGCGAACTGCTCGATGCACTCGCCGAGCTTCGCGATAACCCGGCCACACGGTTCGATCAGCTCCTTGACATTACGGCCATCGACTGGGCCAAGCCCGGTGACCGTTACGAAGTAGTGTACTTCCTATACTCGATCGCCAACGCAACCCACCTGCGCCTGAAGGTAGCCGTCCGTGAAGACGCCCCTCACGTGCCCACGGCAGTTGGCGTATATGAGAGTGCCAACTGGTACGAGCGCGAAACGTACGACATGTACGGTATCCTGTTTGACGGACACCCGGACCTGCGCCGCTTCTTCATGCCGGAAGACTTCATGGATGAAGACGGCACCCCGCTCTACCCGCTCCGCAAAGACTTCCCGCTCATGGGAATCCCCGGTTCACTGCCGCTGCCGCCGAAAGATTAAACGCGCTTCGCGCGAGGGAAGCCGAAGCGGAGGGAAGCCTGCGGAGGGAAACGCGCTGCGCGCGAGGGAAGCCGAAGCGGAGGGAAGCCGAGGCGGAGGGAAGCCGAAGCGGAGGGAAACACGCTTCGCGCGAGTATCAACCCCACACCTCAAACCTGAAACCTGAAACCTGCGCGAAGCGCATGCGCGCGAGGGAAGCCGAAACGGAGGGAAGCCGAGGCGGAGTTTGACCTCACACCTCACACCTCAAACCTCACACCTGCTCTTGGGCTGCCCCATAAATCGTCTCCACAACGCGCATGAGATCGGCGGCTTCGTCGATGGTAGAGATCATGGGGACGACGCCTTTGACTGCATTGACAAAGTGCTTGAATTCTGACTCGTAGCTCTTGCGGTAGATCTCCATGTGCGTGCGTTTCTGGTTGGCAGCGCTGCTTTCGATCACATTGCCTTTTCGCTGTACAAGTCGGAACGGATTGATATACGTGCTGCCGCGCTTACCGAACACGTTACAGTAATACAGGTCCTCGGCTCGCACGAGGGACCAGCTTGCTTCGATGGTGGCAACGGCGCCGGACTCAAACTTTAGCATAGCAACGACGACGTCTTCAACGGCCTTCGTCTCGTGATGGAACGTCGAAGCGCTTACTTCCGTGATGCGACCTTCGCCCAATACCTGCAAGACCATGTCGACGACTGTCACGCCGAGATCGACCAATACTCCGCCCCCTGACTTATCGGCATTTGCGATCCATCGTGCATCGGTCGAGCGTTGCTTGACCCATCCGGCCTTGATGTAGTATACCTGACCGATATCGCCACGGTTGACGGCATTCATCATGCTCACGACATCGGGTCGGAAACGGTGATTCATACCAACCATGGCGTGAACTCCACGCTCATGACTGAGATCACGTATCTGGATCGTCTCGGCGAGCGTTCGAGCGGCCGGACGTTCAATGAAGACGTGCTTACCCGCTTCGATGGCCTGCATGGCCACCTCGGCGTGCGCATCTGTGCTTGTGGTAACAAACACCGCATCGATATCCGGCAGACGCAGCGCATCGTCGAGCGAGCGAAACGCATGTTCAATGCCATACTTCTCGGCCAGAATGCGAGCCTTGGAGACGCTGCGGTCACAAATGGCAACGATCCGCACTCCGCTCATCGAGCTCAGGAGTGGAAGGTGAATGCTTTGCGCGATGTTCCCTGCGCCGACGAGTACGATCCGAACCATGAGCGCTGGCATGCAAAAACCGTGCCGATGCCTCAGGGGGCCGGGCGCATCACATCGTCGATCGCCGCAAGTACATCCGACGCCGAGATCAAGCGCAAACAGTCGAAGTGTCCCTTCGGACATCGGTCCCTGCCGATGTGACTGCAAGGTCTGCAGGTAACGTCATCGCGCTCGACGATGCGCACGTGATCGCCTGCGGGGGCAAAGCCAAGCTCGCGCACGGTAGAACCGAAGATGCCAACAACCGGAATCTGGCGTGCTCGCGCCATGTGCATCACGGCCGAGTCGTTACTCACGACGACGGCACATCCGTCCAGTGCGCTGATCGTTGTGGCGATATCTTGCGCTCCGTCGGCGCGGATCAGCTGCACTTCGGTCAGTTCCGTAATTCGGTCGCACAGTTTTACGTCATCCGGTCCACCCAGCAAAACCACCTGTTGCTGCCGATCACGGACAAGTCTGCCGATCAGCTGAGCAAAGGCCTCTGCCGGCCACCTCTTAGTGGCATGACGCGCTCCCGGAGCGATGCCGATGTAATGACCCGGCTGATTCGGAGCGTTGCGTCCATTCTCAGACCACAACTCGGGACCAAACTCATCCCAGGCGACTTGCAGCGATTCGACCGTCTGCCAGTAGCGTCGCATGATCGGCACAACATGCTTGGGCTTGATCTTCATCCATACCAGCAGGAGCTTCTCGAAACGGTGCTTCTGCACGGTCACAATGCGTGTGGTAGACGCAGGTGCGATAGATCCGATAAGTGTTTTCGATCGGCGATTCCTTTGCAAATCAATGATCAGGTCGTAGGGGGCTTTGTGAGCCCCTTCCAAGAACTGCTCGTTTGTCCGCAACGCGCGATCGATTGCATGGATGTTACGCACACGGGGATTGTTCTTCCACACATCGGCGAAACGTGCATCAACTGCTACGTCGATCGAGGCCTCTGGCATTGAGAGGGCGATCTGACGGACCAGTGCAGTGGCAAGGACGACATCGCCTAACGATGACAAGCGGATAATGAGAATGGACTGCATTGCGTGAAAGTTGCGATCTTTGTGCGGCTGAATTCCCACAACTTACGCGACATTCCTATGCGCTTTTCGGTAGAACAGGACGATGAACTTGTGGTCTTCACGCTCAAAGAGCCCACCCTCGACGCCGTGCTTGCACCCGAGGTCAAAAGTGAGATCCTTATCATCTGTCAGCCGGCCGTCAAGGCTCTGGTGATCGACTTGTCGATGGTCCAACTCTGCGATACTCAAGGCCTGTCGGCTCTACTCTTGGCCCGCCGTCAGATGAACGAACACGAAGGCTTCATCGTCCTGGTCGGCGTGAACGAAAACGTCCACAACCTGCTGCGCATCTCGAAAATTGATGACCTGTTCGAGTTCAAAGAAAGCGTCAGCCAAGCCATCGCGTGGCTCCAGGAATAGTTGTCAGGTGTGAGGTGTGAGGTCAAACTCCGCTTCGGCTTCCCTCCGCTTCGGCTTCCCTCCGCTTCGGTTTCCCTCCGCTTCGGTTTCCCTCCGTTTCGGCTTCCCTCCGTTTCGGCTTCCCTCCGCTTCGGCTTCCCTCCGCTTCGGCTTCCCTCGCGCGAAGCGCGTTTCCCTCCGCAGGTTTCCCTCCGTTTCGGTTTCCCTCCGCCTCAGTTTCCCTCCGTGGATGTCGTGGGGAAAATCTGTGCCTATCCCCTGCGGGTGAATTCCTAGATTTAAGGATGAGTCAAAATGTGCCACAGCGGGGCTCGGTCCTGACGATCGAGGACCCGCTAGGAAATGTACCGCCCCATTCCACTGATGCTGAAGTAGCCGTTCTCGGAGCAATGCTTCTCGACCGGGAGGCCGTTGCCAAGGTCGTCGAAGTCCTCGATTCAGAGTGCTTTTATCACGAACGCCATGTGCGGATATTCAAGGCCATGATGGCGCTGTTTGAGCGCGGGGTGACGATAGACATCGTCTCCCTGGCCGATCAGCTCCAGCGTGAAGGGGCTTTGGAGATCGTCGGCGGGATGTATGCCATCACGGAGCTGACGATCAGGACCGTCTCAGCGGCCAATGTTGAGCATCATGCACGCATCGTTTTGGAGAGGTTTCTCAAGCGTCAGCTGATCAAGGTTGCCGGAGAGATCATCCGGGACTCGTTCGACGACACGACGGATGCGCTTGATGAGGTGGACCGTGCCGAGCAGCGCATCTTCGATATCGCCGAACGGCGTCTGCGTCGGTCATACATGGGTATGAAGAAGCTGACGAAGGACGCCATCGAGCGCATTCTTTCGATGTCCTCGCGCGACAGTGACGGCATAACCGGCGTTCCGTCGGGTTTCACGCAGCTTGATCAGCTCCTGAGCGGTTTCCAACCGTCAGACCTGGTGATCGTGGCCGCACGCCCGTCGATGGGGAAGACGGCTTTTGCCCTGACCATTGCCCGCGAAGCTGCACGACGCGGCAAAGCCGTCGGCGTGTTCTCGCTGGAAATGTCCGCCCAGCAGCTTGTGCTGCGTCTGATCTCTGCCGATGCCCAGGTGGGTCTGCAGTCATTGCGCAGCGGACGCCTGTCCGGCAACGAGATGCATGAGATTGTGACGCGGATCGACGACCTTATGAATGCCAAGATCTATATCGATGATTCGGCCGCGCTCTCACCGGTAGAGTTCCGCGCCAAATGCCGGCGGATGAAGGTCGAGCACGGCATCGACATGGTGATGGTAGACTACCTTCAGCTAATGCATGCGCCAAAGGCCGAAAGCCGCGAGCGTGAGATCTCGACGATCTCGCATGCCCTGAAGGCCGTTGCCAAGGAGCTGAACATCCCCGTCATCGCCCTGTCGCAGCTGAACCGTACGCTTGAAGCCCGGTCCGACAAGCGTCCAATGCTATCTGACCTTCGTGAATCCGGCTCCATCGAGCAGGATGCCGACGTGGTGATGTTCATTCACCGTCCGGAGTACTATAAGATCATGACGTTTGATGATGGCCGGTCGACAGAGAACATTGCCGAAATCATCGTCGGCAAGCAGCGTAACGGTCCAACCGGAGACGTGCGACTGTTCTACCAGAAAGAGCTTGCCGCATTCCATGATCTTACCTTCCATCGTGATGCTTTTGAAGCGCCTCCTGAGGCAGGAATGATCGATCATGGCGGGCCGGCATTCTGATGGTCCAGATGTCGAGTCTCGATCGCCATTCACGTCGTAGATTCCACCCACTTTACCAGTTCTGGGAGCGGTGATGAAGTACCTGTTTACTCTGATGTGCACCCTTTTTGTTCTATCGGCAACATTGCTGGCGCAGGATCCTGTGCTTCAACTGGAAGCGCCGCGTGGGGGAGTGACCTTCTACACCACGCGCGACACGATCATTGAGATCCGCTGGAGCGGAGTCGATGACACGGTGGCCGTCAAACTCGACTATACAACTGACAATGGACGTCGCTGGACGGTGATCGAGGATAGCGCAAGGGGGCTTACCTATCCGTGGAACGTCAAGGGACTCACGCCGACGTCAACGTACCGCGTGCGCGTCTCACAGCTGCGTCCACCGGGAGCCGAAGACCAGGTGGTGTACAGCGGTCACAACAGTGCCGTTGTTGATGCATGGTGGAACCCGGCCAATACCCGTGTGGTGAGTGTTGCAGCCGAGGCACACATCTGGGATGCCATGCAGAGCACATCTGATCCTCTGGCAGCCCTGCCAGGAGGCCGCACGCAGTTCACCTCCGTGCGCTGGAGTGCCGACTCGACAACGATCGTAACCGGATCCGAGGATGGGGAAGACGGCAAAGTTGAGGTGTTCGATGTGGCCTCGGTTACCAGTACTCTGGCACTCAACCTCGACACGTCGGTCATGAAGGTCGAAGTCGATCCGACCGCATCGTCGATCTTCATCCAGTCACTTGCGCCACGCGTGCAGATCCACCGTCTGCGGCCGACCGTTTCCAGCGGGCCGACGCTGTTCATCGGATCGAACGTCTCGGATATCGCTCTCAATGCCGACGGTTCGCGCGTTGTGGTCTCGGCCGATGCCAATGCACGGGTGTATCCGCGGCTCGGCGGTTTGCCGGTGACGTTCAATGCACACGGCATCGGTGGCGCTCAGGCAGCTGCATTCAGTCCGGACGGATCGCGCGTGTGCAGTATAGGTGGTGACCTGACAACGCGAATGTGGAACTCCGCCACCGGCGTCGAGTTCTGGAACGCGACCGATAGACGTGAGGGCGTTCGCTCAGTTGCCTATTCGTCCGACGGAAGTCTTGTAGCCGTTGGAATGGCCGACTCATCGATCAAGGTGTTTCGTGCCGATAGCGGGATCCTCGTCTGGAGATTCACCAACTACAGCGGCAACGTGCGCATGGTGCAGTTCTCACCCGACGGGGTCTACCTGGCCGGTGCTTCCGACGATAACTTTGCCCGCATCCATGACCTGACCACCGGCGAACTGAAGGCCGCTTTCCAGCATCGCGATAACGTCAATCTGGTGCGCTGGTCGAATGCCAGTGATCGTCTACTGACGGCATCCAATGATGGCACGGCTCGAATCTGGCAGGTCACATCCATCGTTCTGCAATCCGATACCACCGAGCAGTTCACCATCGCTCCGCCCCCTCCGGCTTTTGTTCGGTTCGTTGCCACAGGGGACACGTTGAACATTGAGGAAACGACAACGATTACCGTTCGCACCGAGAACCCGCAGTTTCTGGGTCTTGCCGAGATCGACAGCGTGCGTCTGCGCTTAGCCTATGACCCGTCGATGCTCTTCCGAACGTCATCGTCGATTCCATTGAGTGTGATCGATGACCTTGTCAATGGCCGCAGTAAGCAATTCCTGATCTGCACGGTGCCGCTTGATACGGTGGCCAAGGATCTCTTCACCGTCAGCTTTCAGGCCACACTAGGTCAGGACAGCGTTACCCGGCTGACATTTGATAACGTCGCCCTTATCGGTAAGGGTCCGGGAGCACGCGTCGAGGTTCTCAGCGATACGATCCTCGTGCGCGGAATCTGCCGCATCGGCGATGGTCCGCGCATGTACAACGCCAATGGCGCGCCATTGGCGATCGTCTCTCGCCCCCTGCCTGATGGCATTGCGCTTGACTGCACGCTGAGCGAGTCTGCCACGGCGACACTTTCGGTCTATGATTTGCGCGGCGCGCTCATTCTGCGTGATCGTACCACTGCCGATGAGGAACGGTCCCGACGAATGCGACGCGTTGTGCCGGCGCACCTGCTGAGCGGCGCAGGGCTCGTTACGCTGACAACGCCAACGCAGTCGACTACCTTCGTGATCCTTGACGGAGGCCGGCCATGACCAAGCAAATCTCTACGCTAGTTCTTGCGGTGCTCGTGGTAGCACCGGCGCTTACAGCCCAGTGGTGGAAGGTCACACTTCCGGAAGATATCTGGCTGACACAGGTCGGTATCACGGCCCATGGCGCGTACCTCATGCATGATGCGCGGTTCTCGCTCCCGCAGGCACCGATGTGCTGCGAGCCGTATCAAAGCTCAACGGCCGGCTCGATGTCGGTCTCGGCCTTTGTGCGTCAGGAGATCACCAAGCACGTCCGTCTGAACCTTCGCGGCACGTATGTGCCGATGACGGGGACATTCACTCAGGATCAGTCGATATTTGTCACGGGCGCCATCAGGGGGCTCACTCGCGCCACACTGGAAACATCCATGACGTTTATCGGCGGTGAGATCCTGGCCGATGTGCGAGTTGCCGATCCCATCCGGCTGATGGCCGGCGTGACGATCGGAACTCTGTCGGGGGCAACGTTCTCGCAGCGCGAGGACCTCATTCAACCGGGCACTGGCACATTTGAGAATGGCCGCCGCACACGCAACGAGTCGAAGGGCGTCGAGCTGCAAAATGTCAGCACAAGCCACATGGGCGCAACCTTTGGCGTCGGCTACGACATCCCGGTAACCGAGAACCACTCGGTTGTCGTCACACCTGAGTTTTTATATACGGCAGCATTGGGTGACAACATCAGTGGCGTTTCGTGGCGAACAAACATGGTGCGACTTGGTGCCAGCGTGGCCTTCTCGCTCAACGCACCGCAACCGCCGACGCCGGTCGATCGACGTCGCGAGGAGATCGTCGACTCGCTCATTGTGCGCATCGCGCCAGATGCCGAGGAGTACCGGACCAAGGGGCAGGAGAAGATTGTGCTCGACACGGTGGTCGACCCCGACCTGGTGGTCATCACCGAACGGGTGTCACGCATCGACACAGTATACATCCCGGAGCCCCCTGTCATCAATGCGGCGATCAAGGCCAGAGCGATCAATGAAAACGGCGCGATGATGGATGTGTTCACGATCAACGTCACCACGCAGTACGTTACCGAGGCTCTGCCGATCCTGCCGGCGATCTTCTTCGACGGTCAGTCGATCACGATCTCTTCGCGCTATCGTCAGGTGAGCAAAGGCAGTGAGTTTGACCTGGAAAGCGTCCCGCCAAGAACCACATCCGTTCACCGGGAGATCCTGAACATTCTTGGCGAGCGCCTCAAGTTGTCACCGGCCGTAACCATCCAGCTGAGGGGCACGGCTGATCCGAGCACGGAGAATGCCGACTGTAATCTCGCCCGGTCACGGGCCGTTGCCGTTAAGGATTACCTGTCCCGCGTATGGGGAATCGAGGATGCGCGCATCACAATCGCGGCCGGGTCCGGCTCGTGTGCGCCTGACCGCGTAACACGTCGGCTGTCGGAAGAAGGGTACGCGGAGAACCGACGCGTCGAGATCTCGTCAAATGACCTTGGACTTCTTGCTTCCGTGGCTAAGCGCCGGTTCAACGAAGCGCGCACGGTCAATCCGCCGCGACTTCAGTTTGATCCTGCAGGAACAAGCACCAAGTTCATAACGGACTGGACGCTTGAGGCTCGAAGCGGACAGACACAGCTGTTTTCGAAGTCCGGCAAGGGGCTCCCGGAAGTTGTCACGCAGGACCTTCCGCTGACAACGGCCGAGCTCATGACCAGTGGCATGCCGGTCGATGTCGAGCTAAAGGTCAAGGGCATCCGCCGCTCATCAGCTGAGGCTACGACCAAGATCAACGTTCGCAAGGACACGGCAAACATCGAGCTCGAACGTCTCACACTGACGCTTTTCGAGGTAGCCAGCGACGAGATCTCCGCTGTCGCCGAAGAACAGATCAAGTCCTTCGTCGAAAACGTCCCTGTCGGTTCCACAGTTGTCGTTCGTGGCTTCGCCGACATGCTCGGCAACGCCGAGTTCAACAAAAAGCTATCGCAGAAGCGCGCCGAGTCGGTCTGCGCCACTATCCGCAAGCATCTTCGGAAGCGTGTTGATCTGCAATGCAACGACATCGCAACTGATCGATTCCCGCCGGGTATCGAATCATACGGCACACCCGAAGAGCGCTTCCTGAGTCGTACGGTGCAGATCGAAGTGAAGAAGGCGAGGAAGTAGGGTACTGGGTACTGGGTACTGGGTACGGGGTACGGGGTACTGGGTACTGGGTACTGGGTACGGGGTACTGGGTACGGAGGGTTTTACACGTGGAGCGGTTTTGAGCTTTCAATTAATCTGCACGGTTCTTCTGCTCGTAGGCGCTGCGCGTCTTGAGGCAGTTGCGCTCGACGAGATTGTCGCTCGGCATATTCATGCGCGGGGTGGACGCTCGGCGCTCAATTCCGTTCGCTCGGTCCACATGATCGCCGATGTATCCACGCAGTACGGCACGCAGATGACGATCGAGCGGGTGATCCAGCGCGGCCGGAAGATGCGCGACGTCAACACCTACGAAGGGAAGACAACCATCGAAACGTTCGATGGACAGAGGTCGTGGCTGCTGATGATCCCGGAAAAGTCTGCCACGTACCTTCCGACGCATTCGGCTGACCACTTTGAATTGTTTGCAGACATCGATGGGGAATTCATCGATGCGAATGCAAAGGGGCTTACTGCGTCTTACGTCGGATCTTCCAGATTGGAAGGAGTTCCGGTTCACTCGATCAGGGTTGTTGATGCTCAGGGTCTGCAACGAACGTATCACATCGACACCACGACGTATCTCGTGCACTCGGTAACGATCCTTTGCCGTGAGCATCCAAGTGAAGAAGAGACGATCCGTTATCTCAATTACACGGCACTCTACGGTGTGGCCTTCCCGAAGGGGTATCTCGTGCGTCAGGGCGGATCGGTTCTCAACATTGAGATTCAGCACTGGAAGACTAATGACCTTTGCGGCGACTGGATGTTCACGCCGGAGGCCGTAAGCGCTCCGGGCAAGATGCCGGGAGTTGCTGTTCGTGCGTCCAGTGCGCCAATGGTGAAGAACGCCGACGGAAGCACGTCGCAGCAGCCCGATCCGCCGATCGATGATTCGACGATGATCGACGAAGAACCCACCTATAGCGATGAGCAGCTGGCAAACGTCGTCGTCTATCCGCACGCCGCTCGCCTGAATGCCATCGAAGGAACGGTTCTGGTGGCGGTGTTGCTTGGCCTCGATGGAAAGATCGAGCGCTTGGCCGTTATGGAGTCACCACACCCCCTTCTGAGCGATGCCGCTGCGTACGGCGTATCAGCGCTGACATTCACACCTGCGATGCTCCACGGAAGCCCCATTCGCGTGTGGAAGAAGGTTCCGATCGACTTCCGGCTGCAATGACGCGGCAGTCGCTGCGTGGCTGACCCTATCGCAGCTGCATCTGACTCCTGCACACCTCGCCAGAAGCGTTGCGCGTTACAACGAGCACCGGGCCGGAAGGTTCAAGGGGCAGATCGGTAGCACTACCGTCGAGGTTGCTCCAGAGGAGTCGACCCATCAGATCGTAAATATCAGTACGACCCGTGCAGGCCCCCTCAACGAGGCCTTCATCCACATCTGTCGTGCCAGCCGTGGAGAACATGGCTGCCGAGCTCCACTGACCGGTGCCGGCCAGATTGATACCTCGAACACGCCAGTAGTAGACCCTGCCTGCCCGAAGTGGCGGCGTCCAGGCGAGGCTGGTGTCGCTTGCCTTTCGGATGGTTGAGGTGGCGAAGATCGCCACAGTGTCAACCTCGATCTCATAGCCCTTGTCCACGGCCGCTGTGCGCGCCCACAGGAATCGCGGACGGGTGGTCACGCCTGTTGCGCCGTCGGCGGGGAATACGGCCAGGGGCGAGGCGGGCACGCCATACGTTTGGAAGCTGATAAGCGCCGAGTCGGACGTTGTGGCTGTCCGGTACGTAGCGCGCACCGATCCGTAAAACTGCGTTGACGCCGTCAGCGTCGGCAGTATCAGACTGGTGTCGCCCACCACCGTGTCGACCACGATCAGCGGAGTCTTTGTGGCCATACTCCAGAGGCGCACACGGTAGGACGTCGCAAATGTGCCCGGTATGGAGTAGGTCGAGCTCGACCACCGAAGCATCGTTGCTGTCGGTACGCTGTTATCGGACACGGCTGGTTGCAGCATCCGGGGCAATGCAGGCATTGGATCTCCAACGTGCAGGCTCCACGTGTCGGACTCGCCCGATGCAGTTACTACCTTCCAGTCATAGAGGCCATGAGGCAGATCGATCGGTGCGCGCAAGCCGGTGAGATTCTCCCGGATGATCACCGGCCGCGACGGTGTCGACCTCGGCGTGATTTCCAGCCGAACGGGCGAAGTTGCATTTGTGGCCCAGACGAAGTCATCGGTCGACGCAACTCCGATGCTGCCGCGTGCCGGTCTGAGATTCACGGGGCGAAGTGGCATGACAAGGCGATGTGTGCCATCGCTGACCAGTTCGACGTAACTGTGGGGAGTAATCCCCATGTGCTTGGTCACCGCGCCACCCGGCCAGTACACCGTGATGCTATCGATCGTGCCGGCTGTGCCCAAGCCGACGTGCAGGTCCTGCGTCATCTGCGACATACGGCCTCCGCTGACTGTGCCGGGCAGCCAGCGGTGATAGCGCTTCTGTCCGGCAGCGACGACCATGCGAGCCCCATATCCCGCAAGGTGCTTGCCTGCTCGCGTGTCGCGCAGGCGCACCGTCACCGATGCGCCGTTCTTGGGAAGATCATTCCGAAAGAGCTTCACGCTCTCCGTGCCGCTAGCGCAGAGCAGATCCATATCACCGTCACGGTCTGCATCCAGGCGCGCAGCTGTCCACGCACCGTGAATGAACATGCCCGACTGCCAGGTTACGTCACGAAAGGGCTTCTCTGGATCCGTCGAACCGAGGTAGAGGTGTGACGGTCGGTTTGCTCCGGCTCCAAAGGATTCATAGGAGATCTGCCCGTGCCATACATCGAGGGAGCCGTCATGATCCACATCGGCCATGCACAGACCGGCGTTCATTTCCTTGAACTTGATGCCATGCCAATCGAGTATGCCGCTCGACGAGATCTCGTACCAGTTGGTGAAGCGCGGATTGGATGCCGTCGCAGTGTTTCGTAGAACAAGCGATGGATTCGAATACTGAGCCCGTGAATCAGGATGCCCGAGATTGCCAACCAGCAGGTCCACAAGACCGTCGCCGTTCACATCGCCCCATTCCGAACCCATTCCATGTCCGAAGTACTGTGGTTGCGTTGTTGGAATGCCGATTGCCCCTGTTACCGATGAGACCTCGGTGAACGTGCCATCGCCGTTGTTGCGGTAAAGCCGATCGGGTGCAAGACGATATGTCGCAACGAAGATGTCCGTGCGTCCATCGCTGTTGTAATCGCATAGTGACGCACCCCACGTGTCGAAGTTGGGCGCGGGCTCTCCAAGCGCAAGCTTCGATGATGTGGTCACATCAGTAAAGACAAGGCCGCCATCGTTACGCCAGAGCTTGTCCTGGTAGTAAACCTCGTTGCCGTTGACTGTCGAGCGCCCGTTGGCCAGGAATAGATCAAGATCTCCGTCCTGCTCGATATCCAGCCAAAGGGCCGTGACCGTCGGGGCGTTGTTGACGATCTTGGAATCGACCGTGATGTTGCTGAAAAGCCCCTTGCCATCGTTGCGCCAGAGCTGATCGTTTCCGAATCCCTGCGCGACAAAGACGTCCACATCGCCGTCATTGTCGACATCACCCCACGCTGTTGGTGCGCCGGGCATTGGCATGCTGACGGCACGGAATCCACGTCCGCTGTCATTCTGAAAGAACCGTCCCGGGATGCAGACGTCATCGTAGCCGTCAGCATTCCAGTCGACCACCGAAACCTGATCTGAGCGAAGGGGCTTGCCATCTGCGCCCAGAAGCCCAACGGTCGACGTGACATCGATCAGCGTTGCTGCCGGACGCATATCAAACGGACGATCCACGACAACACGCACCATGTAGTCGCCACGGGCCTGGTAGTATATCCCCGGAATGTTCAGGAAGTTCGGATTCGGCGTGACCGGATCGTACTGAAACGATGTCACGGGAGACTGACCGTTGTTATCCTGACCCCAAAGAGGGCCGCCCGAGCGAACCACGTGTTGGATAACGATGCGCTCCGTACCGTCAAGTGTGACGTTGTGTGCGGAGAAGTCGACCTCAACCCACCCTTTGCCGGTCACCTTGACGTCCGCCTCCGCGAGCGTGTTATACGAAAAGCAGTACTGCGTCGGAGGAATCGTTCCCTCGGA
>CALRYC010000014.1:0-45983 GCA_943372295.1 Chitinophaga pinensis | reverse complement strand
CCCTTGCCGGAAGAGACGGCGATGAGATTCTTGACGCCCGACAGTGCCGGAGAACGCTTCGCGTCAACCATGCGTTCGCGCACCAGCACGTCGACGCTTGCCGCCGGGAAGTTCGCCTGAATGGCCGCCTTGCAATCGTGGTCGAGTCGACGCGCGATCCAGTGCAGGGGGCCGATGGCTTCAAGGAAAACCCGTACACGGTCGCCGGCGATCTCCACGGAATGCACCGCTTGCAACTGGCCAAGGCTCTTGCCGAGGTCTGGATCGATGATCGCGTGGAGTAACCTTTCGATATCTGCGCTATTCATGGTTAGTTCGTGGAGAGTTCGTGAAGGTGGTGATTCGGTCTGTGAACGAGGGCGCAAATCTACCGATCAATTGCGCTTCGCAGGAAACCTCCGTATTCGTCACCTGGTTGCGTATCTTTCCAACCGATTTTTTCGCGACCGCTAACTTTCGTTTTCCTTTCGGAGATCTCAACCATGAAGAATGCTCTCATCGTTGCACTCGTCGTCGCCTCTTCGGCGTCGATGTTCGCGCAGAAGAAGCAGATTATGCCTGAGCCGAACATGCTGCCTTCGATGCAGTTCCCGGCCGCGCTAACGCCAGCTGACATTATGGCGCCACCATCGGTTTCTAAGCCTGACGATCAGCCGCAGGCCGCAAGCTTCCGTCGGATCTTTACGACGGACGTTCGCAGTCAGTTCCACTACTGGCCATTTGGCACGGCCTCGAATGACATCTTCAAGTATGACCAAAAGTCAAAGTCGCTGAACCTGGCGCGGAATCGCGCAATCCAGACCAATACCATCACGGGCGTCGATATCGGCATCATGCGTTCGACCAATGGCGGTCGCGCATGGGCCTTTGACGTTGTCAAGAACACAACGGAAATCTTCTACGGCATGCCCACCTTCGGATGGGTTAACCCGGACGAGTTGACCGACGCGTCGAAGTACTCAACGGCCATGTACGGTATCCGCTACCCGATCCCTGCTCTTACCTACGGGGGTATGAGCCTTTGGAACCGCACAACCAATGGCGTGTACGAGCTTCCGCTGTCGGACCAGAGTCAGCCGGCTGCCGGATACGATGTGGCGATGGGCGACCTCTACAGCGACAATGCCGGTGGTGCTGTGCACTATGCCGGCACGCTGAACGCCGATAACGTGCAGTACGGCGCATACGGCTACTTCAACTTCAATCTTGTGGTCGAAGACTACGGCACCGCCCCAACGATCCCGTCGGCATGGGCGCTCGACCGCTGGCGCGCCAGCGAAGTGCTCAATTCGTCGTTCAACGCTCCGGTGCTGATCTCGGGCGACGACGACGGTAATGTTTACGCCTGCTTCAATAACATTCTGGCCGACGCGGAAGCTGGTGAGCGCAGCGTTCAGGTGACGAAGTCCGGCGATAACGGTAAGACCTGGGGTGCACTCAACGAAATGCCACGCGAACTCATCGACGAATACATCAAGGCACGCGGCGGCGAGTTAGGATTCCAGCCCGGACAGTCGCCATATCAAGGCGGCGCTTTCATCGTCACAGGGGCAGACTCCTACTCCTTCCTGTTCCGCCTTCTTTTCGGTCTTGCCAGTCAGACGCAGCAAGGTGCTATTGACTCGATCCTCGGCTATCAGGTCGTCGAAGCATCATATAAGTCCGGCACGTGGACTCTCAACGAAGTTGCCAACCTGAACTCACTGACGATCGGGACACTGCAGATCCAGGACTCGATCTCGCAATCGATCAACGCACCAGCTGTGCTTGTGGCTGATAACGGGCGCGGACATGAGATCCAGATCGCTCGCACGGCCGACGGCAACAACCTCGTGGTGAAGTACATCGATATCAACCCGAACCGCGAGAACACATTCGCCCCTGTGCGCACCTTCTCCGGCTCGAACGGCAACTACACCGAAGGCGATGCATATGCTACCAACTTCGACACTGAGGTATACATCACAAGCCGTCCCATAGGGTCGGGTCAGTGGAAGCAGGCTGTTAACTGTACAGACGATGCCGACATGGCCATTCGTACGTACATGCCGGACGTCGTGCCGACACTCGACAGCATTCCGGTGGTTCGCATCATGGGCAGCAACACCGGCATTGCCGCCACGATGCCACGTCAGGCCTTCCAGCTTGTCTGGAGTGGCACGGCCGTTGTTGACTTCTCCATGCTGAATCCGCTCACCTCCAGCGTCGACTCCGAAGAGCGTACGTACGCCTTCCGCTTCAACAACGTTGCTCCAAATCCGGTGACCGGCACCGCCGAAGTGACCTTCACGTTGGACCGTCCGGCAACAACCACCGTAGAGCTGTATGACCTGATGGGCAACAAGATCAGCACGGTCTATTCGCAGTTCCTTTCGACCGGTCTGCATGGTGTGAACGTTGATGCTTCGGTGCTCGCTGCAGGTACCTACAACCTCGCACTGGTCGTCGATGGACAGCGCTCGATGAAGTCCTTCGTCGTCATCCGCTGATCGGCTTCGGCACGACCGCCGCCAACGGCGGTACCGACTGTAAAAACTTCGTATAATAGGGGGCTACCGACACTCGTCGGTAGCCCTTTTTTTTCGGCGGATCACTGCATTGAGCGCCCCTGACTCGTTATACGGAGACTATCGGACATGAACATTGCTACTCGCGCAACAGCAGTACTTTTCACATTGCTAGTGGGCTTCGCAGCGGCCAGTTCGCAGCTGTGGCTTCCGAACATTCAACAACGGGCGATCTTTTCGATCACGGCCAATCCACTCAATCCCCGCGCGCTCTATGCGGGCGGATACGGTCGCGCGCTCTATGCCAGCACCGACGGTGGCGCAACGTGGCTGGAGCTGAGCGTTGGCGAGCTGGGAGGAATCTCCCAGGTGTCAGCCGTGGTGATCAATCCCGGCGATACCAACGTCATCCTTGCGGGGGGCGTGAACTTCAGCGGCGTGGACCGGTCTACCGATGGAGGGATATCCTGGAAGAACGTTCTCAACGACCCGCAAGCGCGTCGACTCGAGGTCAATAGCCGCGGCAGTATCGACTTTCATCCTCGCAACCCCGACACGGTCTATGCGCTGCGGACCTTTCCGGCAATCATCTACCGAAGCTCGAACAAAGGGGCTCGATGGGATTCCATCGGCGTGATCCCCGGACTTGCCACGAGCGATCGCATGAATTCTCTGGCCGTCTGTCCAAACCCTGACAGTGCTCATATCATGCTCGCCAGCGGACGGCGATCGGTGATGTACCGCTCAACCGATGGCGGTCGTACCTGGACATCCACCGGCACGATGATGGCCGGACACCCGGACTGCGACGTCGTTCAGATCCGCTGGAGTCCAACACAACCCGGCCGCGTCTACGCCGTCGGCCAGTATCAGATCAAAACCAACGTCACCAATGCCGGATTGATGATCAGCGACGATTATGGCCTGACGTGGGAGAACCGGCGCTTTCGCGATACGTCGTTTATGTCGCTGGAGGTGTACCCGACCAAGAATGGTGACGAGATATTCATCGGTGGCGGCCAGTGGTTTCTGTCGGATAAGTCCATTGCGGGTGACTCGATCGTACTGCGCTCGGTTGATGGCGGCACGACCTGGCAGGATATGTCAAAGGTGGACTGGATGACCAACGAACTTGGAGACGTCGGTAGCAACATCTGGGGCTTTGCCGTTGCGCGCGACGGTAATGGCCTTTCGGAGGTGATCATGGCAACCGAAGGCGGCACGTACCGCTCAACGTCGGTCACCAGCGTGCGTTCCATATCAGAATCTGCCGCTGCATCGATCCGCTCAGCCCCCTCCTCGATCATCATCCGGGTTGACGGCCTAGAGGCAGTAACGTACATGATCGTTGACCTTCTGGGAACATGCGTTGCATCCGGACGCATCAATGCCGGAGCCGAAGAGCGCATCTCGACATCGGGTCTGACCCACGGCACCTACGCCGTGCGCGTGCAGCATCCAACGGGTGTTACGACGGCGCTTGTTCAGCGCTGAACAAGGAGGCATTGAAGTGTTGTCCATGTACCGAGCTCGCATCACCCTGACCATGCTCGTGCTGTTGTTCTGCTGCAGCACGGCACCGGCGCAGCGCTGGCGAGTTCTGACGCCGACGCTTTCGCATACGATCATGATCAACCCACTCGACGCCAACAAGCTGTACGTGGGTAACTGGACAAATCAGATGTTCCGCTCGGATGACCGCGGCTTGTCGTGGCGCACGGTGGAGCTGGGCGACCTGAACGTTATCAACTATCTCACCTCCACCGTTGTGACGCAGGCCGATACGGGTGTGATCCTTGCAGGGGGCTTCTGGTTCGACGGCATTCGCCGTTCGTCTGATGGCGGCGCGTCATGGCAGCGCGTGCTGACCGATACGATCAACAATGCGCGCATGTGGTTCATTTCCGAAGCGATCATCGAAGACCCCACACGTCCCGGCCTACTTTATGCCGCACGCGGTTCGACCTACAACGGCATCTGGCGAAGCAGCGACAACGGCTTGAGTTGGGACAGCATCAGCACCATTTCGCGCCAGCTCACGGGTCGACTCTGCACAATGGCCATGCGCTATGACAGCACAAACATTCTCTTCGTGGGAGCAATAGGCGGTCAGATCTTCCGCTCCGACGACTCCGGTCGCACCTGGCGCAGCGTCCCCGTGAACAACGGCGCGCTGAGCATCCGCAGTGATAGTGAGATCCCGAAGATCGTCTTCTCGCCGGGTAACCCATCCGTGGGCTATGCCGTGGTGACAATTGTGATCGAGCAGAACATCAAGGGCAACGGCGGACTTCTGCGCACCACCGACGGCGGCGCATCATGGAACCGCATTGCCTTCCCCGACACCAGCCTCTGGGCGGTCGATGTGCGTTCACGTAATGGTCGCGACGAGATCTTCGTAGGGGGCTTCCGTATCCCTAACACGGACACCGTGATCAAGGGCGATGGCCTGCTGTTGCGCTCCACCGACGGTGGCTCTAGCTGGGAACGTTTCACGGACGTACCGTGGGGCGTCAACGAAAACGACGATAGCATCCGCAACGTCTGGGTGATCCGGTGCGACCCGACGTCCGACCGCGTATATGTAGCGGCTGCAACCGGCCTGTATGCCCTCGATGAACCAACGTCCGTCCCCACGGATGAAACCACTGATGCGCGCCCAGCATTGGTCCGCTCAGACGTCCGCAACGAGTTCATTGAAGTTACAACATCGAACTGGCCCGCACGCCAAACCTCATGGCGCCTCGTCGACGTTCGCGGACGTCTCGTTCTGCAGGGTGACCACCATGGCCCCCTACCATTGCGTATCAACGTATCATTACTGCCGTCGGGACTGTATGGCGTCGAATTCTATGACGCTCTCAGCAACCACCGCGCCAGCGCGACGGTTAGTATCAGCCGATGACGAGTGACAAGTGACGAGTGACGGCCAGTCCCCAGTCCCCAGTCCCCAGTACCTAGTACCCAGTACCCAGTACCTAGTCTAGCACAACCGTATTGACCAGATCTCCGAGGCGGTCGATCGAGCAGGTAACGACATCGCCGGGCTTGAGCCACCAGGCGGGATCATAAACTTTACTACCGTTGAGTTCCAGGAAGCAGCCGGTGCCGCAGGTGCCGCTGCCGATAACGTCGCCCGGGTAGAGTGTTACGCCGTAGCTGGCGCGTTCGATGATCTGGGCGAAGGTCCACGACATGTCCTTGACGTTGCCAGTGGAGACGTCCTGACCGTTGATGACACATTTCATGGCAAGGTCGTAATGGTTGCCGACGGGCGTTGAGGTGGTTACGTCGGCGAGTTCATCGAGTGTTACAAGCCATGGTCCGAGCGAGGTGGCAAAGTCTTTGCCCTTGGCCGGACCGAGGTTGAGCTTCATTTCGTGCATCTGCAGTACGCGTGCACTCCAGTCGTTCATCACCAACAAACCGGCGATGTGGGAGTCTGCCTCCGAGGCCTTGATGTTGCGACCCTCTTTGCCGATGACAATGGCGCATTCAAGTTCGAAGTCAAGTTGCTGACAGTGAAGGGGCTGAACATGGATATCGCCCGGACCAAACACTGCTTGATGATTTGTGAAGTAGAAGATCGGAATCTCGTCGAACTCCGGGATCATCTCAAGCCCGCGATTGCGGCGGGCTGCTTCGACGTGCTGTCGGAACGCATAGCCGTCGCGCATCGACGTTGGGTGCGGCACCGGCGCACAAAAGTGCGCCTCGGCAACGGCTACTGTGCAGGCTGCCCGATTGGAAGCCTCGGTGTTGCCGTACCAGGCCACCACGCTGTCCACCAGCGCGCGGGCTGATTCGCCCCCTCGCAAGTAGGTAAGAATATCGGCAGGGGCACCGGCAACGCCGCTGGCTGCAACGTCAACGATAGTGTCACCGACCAGGACGCCAAGGCGCTCCTGGCCATTACGAAGGATCGTACAGAGTTTCATGCGCGTACAGAGTAAGGGGCTTTAACGGTTCAGTGCATGGCGCAGCGACAGAATGCCAACCGTGCCGAAACCAAAAAGGAACATCAGCTGGAATGGAATTGCCGCGATCTCCATGTAGCGGAAGGAGTTTCCGATGCCGAAGATGAAATAGGCGGCAAATGCTAGTTCGACGATGACTATCCAGCTGATCTTGCGTTGCACGTATCGCTTCTGCTTCCACTGGTCGTTGTTCTGCTGGATCGCAAACTTCGGCGTGCGTTTGAACTCCGACTTCTTGCCGATGAGCGCTTCGATGACGGCACGCGTGTTGTTCACAGCAAGGCCCATTGATCCAGCCATGAAGACCGGGAAGAGCAGCAGCCGACGTTGCCAGTCCAGATGAATGGCGCGCTGTGCATACATGTAAAACAGAAACGTCGAGATGCTCGCAAGAACGAACACCGACATGATGCTGTAGAAGTCGTTGTATGACATCAGACCAAACAGCTGCGACGGCGAGGACTCGGCGGTGTTCTTGATCACGACGATCGGAACATTCAGAAACGCAACGAGAATAATAAACGGGAAGACGATGTTGCTCGTTAGGTGCACAGTGCATTCAAGCTTGTGCTTGAGCGTTAGATCACTCCGCCAGACCGACGGCAGAAGCTTCTTGGCGGTCTCGACAGCCCCCTTCGTCCAGCGGAACTGCTGCGTCTTCAGCGAATTGATATCGGCTGGCAGCTCTGCCGGCGAGGTGACATCGTTGAGGAACACAAAACGCCAGCCCTTGAGCTGGGCACGGTAGGAAAGGTCAAGGTCTTCGGCAAGAGTATCGCTATGCCAGTTGCCGGCATCTTCGATCGTGGACTTGCGCCACACGCCGGCGGTGCCGTTGAAGTTGATGAAGAAGCCCGCTTTGTGACGAATCTGCTGTTCGATAACGAAGTGACCATCAAGAGCAAGTGCTTGCGCCTTTGTCAGGAAGCTGTAGTCTTCGTTAAGGTGCTCCCAGCGCGTCTGCACCATGCCAACTTTTGGGTCGGCAAAGTACGCAACCGTCTTGCGGAGGAAGTCTTTCTTCGGCACAAAGTCGGCATCGAAGATGGCAATGAACTCGCCTTTGGCAACAGCAAGACCATCTTTGAGTGCGCCGGCCTTGTAGCCCTGACGGTTGGTTCGATGGATGTGCTTGATGTCGAAGCCCTCGGCGCTGAACCGATCGGCAAGTCGACGTGAGATCTCCACCGTTTCGTCCGTCGAGTCGTCCAGCAGCTGGATCTCAAGTCGGTCCTTCGGATAGTCGATGGCACAGACGGCCTCGACGAGGCGGTCTACCACATACAGCTCGTTGTAGAACGGAAGCTGTATGGTCACAACCGGCAGGTCCTGCGTTAGAGCCTCGGGCTTGACATGCGCAACCTTCTGCGTCTTGTGGTAGTAGTAGATCATCACAAGTCCGTGCAGTCCGAAGGCGAATAGCACACACAGTGACAGAAAGTACACGGCAAGAACAATATCTTCCATGAACGGTTTGGGTTGGGACGGTGAACGAAGCGTTGCTTGATGATGTCTGTCACATCACCGCTTCACCAGTCGGATACGAGCGCTAGCAGGACGTCGTCGGCGATCCGTCGGATGGCCCGCTCTGCAGCGAGCCGACGTCCCTGTGTGGGATCGCTGACGTCGTAAACGTCGAAATTCTCGAACGTCTTCTTCCATACCACCACGTTCTTCACAGCGTCGAAGTACTCGACTTCGACACCAACGACGATGCGTCGCTTTCCCTCAAGATCCCCCGACTGCAGCGCAGCGATCTGATCCTGGACTTTGGCCAGGACAGGAGAAAGTCTCGCATCACCGTTATCCTCGACAAGGCGAACGGTGTTGTCGCTCCTGAACCGGGTCACCAGAACGTCGGTCGCGAACTCCCGAAACGTTGGATCACCAAACCCACTTCGATCGATCACCGAGGCGATGGAGATCGTTGTGATGTGCTCTGGCACAGATCCTCCACGAAACGAGTAACAACCGGCGAGGATCAGCGCCATGAGCCCAAGAGCGACACGCGAAACTAGACGCGCATCGGTGTGAGCATGATGACGGAAAAATGAAACATTATTCATCGAGTTTATGATCGAGCATCAAGGCCCGCAAAAGGGTTTGTCTGGCGCTCAGCGCCGATGGTTGTTTCGGGTCCGTGGCCCGGCCACGCAACATAGTGATCAGGCAAGGGAAACAGCCTCGACCGGATCGACGCGATCAGCGTTTCCATGTCTCCGCCGGGCAGATCGGTGCGGCCGACACTGCCGTTAAAAAGCGTGTCACCAACAAAAACCCGTCCAGCATCAACGTCAACAAAACAAATGCCCCCTTCAGTATGCCCCGGCGTGAAGAGCACGTCGAGCTGCCGTCCGCTCTCGAGCCGGATGGACCTCGTCCCGGAATCGAGAAGCACAACGTCCGCGACGGGCTCGATCTCAAAAGGAAGGGGCCAAATGGTATGCGCCATCGGATCGGTCAGCCGGTAGAGATCGGCCTCGTGCACGGTAACGCGTGCCGTTGTCTGCTTCTTGATCGGCGCACAGTCAGCTGTATGATCCCAGTGCGTATGCGTCAGCAGAATGTCCGTAAGTCGCCAGCCCCGTTCGGCAAGCGTGCGCAGAACCGGCTCTTTGGACCCGTACGGGGCATCGATCAGAAAGGCCGTCATGGTCTGATCGTCTCCCACGAGATAGCAATTGGTTGCCACCGGACCGCATTCGAAGCAAAACATGGGTCGAAGTTACGACGGGTATTGACGCGCCTTCCTATCTTTGCAGCGATAAAGAAGGAAACGCCATGGAAGCAACAGACCCACTCGTCAATTACCTGCCGCTGATGATCATGGTCGTCATCGGCCTGATCTTCGGTGCCAGCAATATTCTTCTGGCCGAGAACCTCGGTCCGCGCAAGAGTACACGCTCGAAGCTGACCACCTACGAGTCTGGCATGGAACCACTCAAGAGCGCCCGTGAGCGCTTCACGGTGAAGTTCTACCTCGTGGCGATGATGTTCATCCTCTTCGACATCGAAATCGTCTTTATGTACCCATGGGCTGTGCAGTTCAGGGAACTTGGAGGCTATGGTCTGGTGTCTATGTTGCTGTTCATGATCCTTCTCTTCTCCGGATACCTCTACGTTCTTAAGAAAGGTGCACTCAAATGGGATTGAACGAACAGATCGCTCGCGACGGATTCGTTACGACCACTGTTGAATCACTGATCACGTGGGCACAGCGTAATTCGCTTTGGCCGATGCCGATGGGCATTTCCTGCTGTGCCATCGAGATGATGGCTTTTGGCGGACCGCGGGCAGACTCATCGCGCTTCGGATCGGAGCGATTCTCGTTCTCTCCGCGTCAGGCCGACCTGATGATCGTGGCCGGAACGGTCACGTACAAGATGTCATGGGTCGTCAAGAAGGTGTGGGATCAGATGCCCGACCCGAAGTGGTGTATCGCCATGGGCGTGTGTACGTCCACAGGCGGAATGTTCCGCTCGTATCCGGTGGTGCAGGGCATTGACCAGTTTCTGCCAGTCGACGCGTATGTTTCGGGATGCCCTCCACGTCCGGAAGCCCTGATGAAGGCGCTCATGTACATCCAGGATAAAGTGGCCCAGTCGAAGCCTCAGCTCGTGAACCTCGGCAAGGATAGCGGCGATGTTCGCCGTTCGGATCTGATCCTGACGCCATAATGCTGGTTGCCGGCATCATGACGGGCACGTCGGTCGATGCGATCGACATTGCAACGTGTGATATCACATCAAAGGGAGATCGTCAGACGATCTCCCTTTTGTCGTTTACGTCAGCCCCCTTTCAAGAAGAGACGCGTCTGCTGATCCATCGCTGCATGAGCGGCGATGCGAACATGCAGGAGTTATGCGACGTGCCGTTTGTCTTGGCGCGCGAGTTTGCCGAGCGGTTGTCTGATCATATAGATGCCTCAGGCGTTCGGCCCGAGGTGGTGGCCGTGCATGGACAGACCCTGTGGCATCACCCGCCCGCATCAACGTGGCAGGCCTTTGCCGGACCTGCGCTTTCGGCTCTTACCGGAATGACGGTGATCCATGACTTCCGCTCTGCCGATGTAGCAATCGGAGGTCAGGGGGCTCCCCTGGTACCGATCTATGATCACGCCATGTATGCCGACGACACCGTCAGCCGAGTTGCGCTCAACATCGGCGGTATGGCGAACATGACCATTCTGACGGCCGGTGTTTCCTCCGAGCGGGTGATCGCCTTCGATAGTGGTCCGGGCAATGTCTGGATCGACGGTGCAACACGGTTGACCTACGGTAAGTCCTTCGACACCAACGGTTCGATCGCCAGAGCCGGCAGCGTGCTGCGACCGTTTTTAGCCGAGCTCACGTCGCTCCCCTACTTCTTGTTGGATCCTCCGAAGTCCACCGGCCGCGAGCTGTTCACGATGCAGGAGCTTAAGAGGCTCGTCACCAAGTACTCGCATCCGTCAAGCCCCTTGGAAGACGTCGTCACAACACTCACGGAGCTGACGGCATGGTCGATCGTCGACCACCTTCGACGCTATGCCGCGGAGACCGACGAGGTGGTCGTCTCTGGAGGGGGCTCGCAGAACACATATCTCATGGAGCGTCTATCGGCCCTGAGCTCCGAGATGGCGTCGCGCTGGACGTTCCGAATCGATACGCAATGGGCTGCCAAAGAGGCCATGGCCTTTGCCTACCTCGGCTGGCGCACTCTGCAGGGTCTGCCGGGCAACATCCCCTCGGTGACCGGCGCCGAGCGCCCCGTGGTTTTGGGGACAATTGCCCGCGCGTGAACTCTCTGTCGGATACGTGCGTTTCGTAGTTTTGCGCCGGTCAAATGCCAACGGCAATGCCGCTCTCTGCGCACGGCACCGCCCAGCCCCTTACCATCACATTACCGCATCGCTGCCATGAGCTTCAACTTGCAGTTGTCCGAGACCCACGAGATGATCCGCCAAACGGCCCGCCAGTTCGCCAAGGACGAGGTGGCCCCAACGTCGATCGAGCGCGACAAGTTGGGTGAATTCCCCACGGAGATCGTCAAGAAGTTGGGCGAGCTGGGCTTTCTCGGCATGATGGTGTCCCCGGAGTGGGGCGGCTCGGGTCTGGATGCCCTGAGCTACGTGCTGGCGATGGAGGAGATCTCTGCCGTCGACGCCTCAGTGGGCGTGGTGATGTCGGTGAACAACTCGCTGGTGTGCTGGGGTCTGGAGACGTTTGGCAACTACGAACAAAGGGAAAAGTGGCTACGTCCGCTAGCCACCGGCGTCGTGCACGGCGCGTTCTGTCTTTCAGAGCCGGAGGCCGGTTCTGACGCAACGTCGCAGCACACCACGGCCGAACAGGTCGACGGCGGTTGGGTGCTCAACGGCACAAAGAACTGGATCACCAACGGCACAACTGCCAGCACCTTTCTGGTAATGGCACAGACGAACCGTGAGATGCGTCACAAGGGCATCACATGCTTCATCATCGATCGGACCACGCCGGGTTTTGAGCCAGGTCTGAAGGAAGATAAGTTGGGCATCCGTTCGAGCGACACGTGTTCGATCGGTCTGACCAATGTCTTCGTTCCCGATGATCAGATCCTGGGCGGCGTGGGCATGGGCTTCAAGATCGCCATGGAATCCCTCAACGGTGGTCGCATCGGTATTGCCGCTCAAGCGCTCGGCATTGCCAAGGGATCGTTCGATGCAGCACTCGTCTACTCAACACAGCGCAAGGCATTTGGCAAGCCCATTGCAGACTTGCAGGCCATTCAGATGAAGCTTGCCGACATGTCAACGCGACTCGAGGCCGCCCGCATGCTAACCTATCGTGCTGCCTACATGAAGGATCAGCACCAGAACTACATCAAGGCCGCTGCTCAAGCCAAACTCTACGCATCGAAGACTGCCGTCCACAACGCCCTCGAAGCCATCCAGGTCCACGGCGGCTACGGCTACGTCCGCGAATACCTCGTCGAACGCTACCTGCGCGATGCCAAGATCACCGAGATCTACGAAGGCACCAGCGAGATCCAGCACATCGTGATCGCACGCGAGCTGCAGAAGGGACTGTAAGCGCTACGGGAGTCGCGCGCCAAACTTAATTTCCCAGAGGCGTTGGAAGCGCGTGATGTTGCCGGTATTGTTGACCGAGCGCGACACATCGAGCTTCAGATAGCGCATGGCGTCGGAGTTGTTGATGACGGTGAACGGGATCGTCACCGTGATGGTGCTATTGCCGGAGAAGTCGCTGACCTGGCCTGTTAATCGGTAGGACACGTCGCTCCAGAGCTGCCCCGAAACCGTCAGGCGGGTTTGGGAAAACTCGGCTCCAAGGTCCATCTGCACGCTCT
The DNA here is from genome assembly GCA_943372295.1 of Chitinophaga pinensis. Classification (GTDB taxonomy): domain Bacteria; phylum Bacteroidota; class Ignavibacteria; order Kapaibacteriales; family Kapaibacteriaceae; genus UBA10438. Next base: position 33,172 of record CALRYC010000014.1, on the reverse strand, counting down.
GAACGATACCGCCGATGCCGCTAAGCAGATCGCCAAGGGCGGAGGTGGCGACGGCCGATAGTGAGGCGTTGACTTCGCCGACGAGGTTGCCCTGCCCGGTGGAGACGAGTTCGTCTTGCGTGCGGCCAAGAAGAATGAGCATCAGGGCATCGCCGGTGATCTTTGCCGAGTCACCCAGCTGTTTGCGGTCGTTACGGTACACGGACCATCTGGCAATTGGTTTCTGCTTCGTGCCGGTGATGGCGATCTCGACGCGAAAGTCTTCCGGACGTTCGTTCACAAAGCGTCGATCACGGTATACTGCCGTCAGATCAAGTGTTGGGTTGGATAAGCCCCCTAGGGTGAAGTCGAGCGTGCCGCTAGCAAGGAATGGCTTGTAGAACTTGTACGTGCTGGTGCCGTCCTTCACGCGCACGCGACCACGGAGGTTTGTTGAGTTATCAACGAAGCGGCCGGTGAAGACCAACGGAATGGTCGCATCCACGGGCTCGAGGTCGGCGATAAGGATCTCGAATACGCCAAAGACCATGGTCATAAGCGTACGACCCTTGAGGTAGACATTGAGGTCGTAGCGGAGTATGTCCGAAAACGATGCCGTGGTTGTTTTGATAACGTTTTCTACGACCTTGCCTACGTCCTGCAAGCCATCCTTTAGCAGCGTAGCCGCCATCTTGGCTGTGTCCTGTTGCAGCACGTCCATGATGCTGTTGAATCGCTTGACCGAGTCAGCCGATCGATTGTAGATAAACGATGTGTATCGTGCCTTAGCCCCCTCTCGCTCTTGCGGGAAAACGATATCGGCAAACAGCACATCGACGTCGCCCTCGAGATGCGGCTCATCGAGTACACCAAAGAACTTGATCGGACCGCCCTTACCGTTGGCAATGACCACGTCGCCAAAGATCTTCGGGTTGCGTGCCTGCGATCCCTTGTTCATGACCAGGATGCCGGGTGAGCGCACCTCAAAGTCGACGCGCTGGACCGACAATCCGTCAAAGGTTACCGTGCCTTCGGCATGAGCGATGCCGTTGCGCCGATCACGCGGGTAGTTGCGGACCGTGATCGTATCGAGAAACAGCTTTGATCCGTCAAGGTGAAGCGAACCTTCAGCCCGATACTGGATGTTAGTCGGCGATGCCACGAAGCTTGCATTCTTGAACCACGCACGTCCTCCGAGTTCGATATCGCGTGGTGTGCCCTTGATAGTGACGTAACCGTTACCAACACCCTGTACTTTCTCGACTGCCGGCAGGAACGGTTCGACGGCAGCAAGGGCGAGGTTGGTTGCCGTCAGGTCAATATCGATCGGCTTATCCATTACCCATCGCTGTTTGACCGTTGACAGTGAAAGGTCGAGGGGGATGTGGTTTATCGCAACAATCAGGGCGCTCTTTTCATTCAGCAGCCGCGGGTTGCGGATCGTCATGGTGCCTACGATGTCCTGATCGCGATACGATGCCGAAGCAACGAGCGACCCGATGAGCTCACCGTTGTATGTGAGATCGTCGGCATCGACGCGCATAAGATGTTCGGGCTGCTTCCACGAGCCGTTCACGATGAGGTCGAGCTTCGATACCGTGCCCTTGAGATACGTCACCGGATGGCCATCAGGCAGAGAGACAAACCGTCGCAGGTCCGGTATGGCAAAGCCCGACAGGCGCACGCGCAGGTCGCGGAATCGCTCGGCAGACACCAAGCCATCGATGGCAACCAGTTCGGCATTCTGACGACGGATAAGCAGATCGGCCACCGTCATCTCTGCATCAGAGACACGCAACGATGAGCGACGAATGCTCCTCCAGTCAAGTCCCTTCTTCCCGTCGAGCACAACGTGCAGCGAATCAACGTCGAGACGCAACGAGTCTGGGGTCGACATCACGGCTGCAGCTGCATAGGCGTCAATGCCGTTGACGTCGGCCTCAGCGCGCATGCGGAAGTCTCGGCCACCACCTTCGAGCCAGAATTCAGGCCGCTTGATCATCAAATCGTTGATCGATGTCTTACCGCCCGAGGATGCGCGCAGAAGGATGTTGTCGACAGTCATTAACGAGTCGCGCCACGCCACCAAGAGCCGTCCACTGAACGACGTTGGGTCGGAGGCAATGACCAGAGAATCGGTCCGCACAAGAAGATCGGTAATCTCAACCTCGTCAAACTCCACAGCCATCTGCGCAGGCGTCCCGGCGATACGCCCACGGCAGCGCGCTCGCGTCGAGATCGTCATCTCATCGAGGGCAATGTTCACTGGCGAGACGTCACGCACATCCACCTCGAATCGCACGTCGAGAGGAGTGAATGCGCCCACCCTGCTGGGCATGAAACGCGCTTCCTGGCGACGACTGAATGGTTGCATGCGCACACCCACCTCTTGGGCCAAGGCACCGATCACATCGCTCATGCCCTCGATTAGGGCGCTGGGCAGAAAATCTCCGGAAAGCGAGGCCGAACCAAATGGGGCGGCGAGTTCGACGCGCCGCTCAGCCCCCTGCAGACTGCTCACAAGGGTAACCTCGAACGGCAACAACGCACGGTCGCGGAGCGCAAACTCATCGATGCGTGCCGTGAGTCGACCCAGTATGCTGTCGAGCTCGGCACCTGATCCGTCCACTGTACACGATCCGCTGAGAATGTTCGGCAACGCCTCATCGCGCAGCAGATCGGCAAGGTTCAGGGACGTAAACGACGTGGTTAGCTGATAGATCGGACGTTCCATGTTCGACAGATCAAGCTTGCCGGCGAGATCAATCGAGCGAGGCTGGGCAGGTTCAAAAAAGGCCGTCAGCGAATCCGGTCGCTCAAGACCGAAGGTCATTTCCGCCGCATTAAATGTCAGCACGCCCGGGCGTTCGGCCACCATATCCATGGAGGCGAACGACACGTTGCGACCAAGCACCACCGAGGGACGGAGCGTGAACTTGTAGACGCCCGATAGTTCCGACGGCAGAAAGCCCGTGCCGCTGACGTCGAATCTACCGTTGATCGAAGAGCGCTCGAGGTCGGGGACAAACACCGCTGGCTCGCCCCCGGTTATTTCAACGTTTGCGCGGTATCCGAGCTGCGGCCCACCCAGGTAGAGCGTCATGGTACCAACAGCATGGCCCGGACGATCGGCAATGTCTGCTTCAAAGCGCAGCGAATCCGACGGATGCCCCTTCAGGCGAATGTACTTGGCCGATGACCTCGAAAGAAACGGCAGCTCTGGCAGGCCGATGAATCGCATGCGACGCCGCACATCGTCATATCGGATGCTCGACTCCGTCAGCGAGATATCCAGGCCGAGTTTCTTTTGATCGTTGAGTGACGTAACCAACACCGCTCCTCGCAGGCGTCCGTCGCCAGCAGTAAGATCCATCGCGTCAACAGCAACTCGGTCTCCACGATAGGTGACGTTGGCCTTCAGCGAGTACTCACCGACGATGTCGAGCCCGGGAACCACGTACAGAACATCCCGACCATTGACGCGACCAGCGTCGACCGTGGCCCTAAGCGGATGCCGTCGGAATGTCTCGCCATCAATACCGTCGGCCTCAACATCGAGGCCATCAACCGAAGCACTGAGGTTCACATGCGACGTTGGTGTTGTGATCGACAGCAGCGGCACTGAGATGCCCTGCGGACGTATGCGAGCCGCCAACAGGAGCTCGAGAACGTTCAGCGGCTCCTGCCTCAGATCATGAAACGAGCAGTGGTCAATACCGATTGTGTAATCACGAGCGCGCAGATCAATCAATGCCGATGCACGCAGCTCGACGTTCCGCAGCGCCAGATGCAGCGGATCGAACCGACCATCGACGGGGCGCTGAGCCGTTTGATCATCTTCGTTGATGACGCCCTGCGTGATGACCAGGCTCCGCAGTCGAATCACCAGATCCGGCGGTGGAGCCGTGGTCGTATCCGGAGGCAAGAGAAACCGTGAGATGTTCCACACCGAATCACGGCCACGCTGCAGGTTGATCCGCGGCGAGGACAGTTCAATTCGATTAACGGCCAACGTCTTGCCAACCAGAGCGGCAACGTCGTATGAAACCGATATCTCATCGGCGGAGAGGAGAGGACGCCCCCTGACAGAAAGCAGGGGGCGAGAGATGACCACGCCATGAAACACATCGATCGAGATCGTACCACACTGGAACGAACCGGCGATGTTGGAGTTGACCAGACCAACCAAGCGTGCCGTCAGAAAGTCTCGTGCCATCTGCGTCTGTGCCAGAGCAACCACAAGCGCTGAGGTGATGACGATCGTAGCAACGAGTCCGTAGCCGACCCTTGCGAGCAGAAGCAAGAGCCGCTTCCACCGTGGTGGAGCCAGCTCAGGAGTCTGCTGCGTCTGTGGTCGGCTGTCGGTCATTCACCCTGCGCTTTTGAATATCGCGCCTCGCCGGCAACCTGATTGAGAAGCTCGACGTGGCACCAGTGTTTGCCCAACGCGGTGAGTTCCTGCAGGAGTGCCAGAACATCCGCGCGAGTCACAGACGTCTCGGCAACGTATCTGTTGCGGAAGTGATCGACCAGCAGAATGTCGGGCGTGGCACCCGGCCACACCTTGGTGCCACGGTTGGAGATCAGGCGAAGCGTAAATGGTCCGATCTTCTCGGGCATCTGCGGCAGGCCGTGATTCTCAACGAACACGTCGGCACCAACTAGCTGCCAGTCTTCGGCGATGAGTGTTGGCGCTTTGGCGGCGGCATTACTGCGCGCATCGATGGTCTTGCCTTCAACGCCCTCGAGATCTAGTCGGGCAATGATTCCGGCCGTAAACTCTGACGTCGACGCCGTTCCACCAAGGTCACGGGTCTTGACGCCGTCGGCAAGGGCCGACTCAAGAGCGTTCTGGATGGCCGTGGCGTAACCAATCAGGCCCATGTACTGGAGCATCTGGATGCTCGACAGCAGGATGGCTGTTGGATTTGCAAGCCCCTTGCCGGCAATGTCCGGAGCCGAACCGTGCACGGCTTCAAACACGGCACAGTCGCGGCCGATGTTACCGCCCGGAGCAACACCAAGTCCACCAACGATACCGGCGCACAGGTCGCTGACAATATCACCGTAGAGATTAGGCAGCACCAGCACATCGAACTGTTCTGGGCGCGACACCAGTTGCATACAGCAGTTGTCGACGATGATGTCGTTTGCCTCGATGTCCGGATACTCTACCGCAACCTCTCGGAAAACGTTCAGGAACAGACCGTCGGTGATCTTGTGAATATTCGCCTTGTGCACGCAGGTAACCTTCTTGCGCTCAAGCTTGCGGGCTTCCTCGAAGGCATATCGAATGGCCGCCATCGACCCTTGACGCGTGATAAGCTTGAGGCATTGCGCCACGTTCGGAGTCTGCATGTGCTCAATGCCGGCATACGTGTCTTCGATGTTTTCGCGCACGATCAGCACATCGACGTTCTCAAAGCGCGTTTCGACGGCCGGCATGGACTTGGCTAGGCGCACGTTGGCATAAAGCTCGAGGGCCTTGCGGATCGTCACGTTCACACTCTTATGTCCGCCGGCGATCGGCGTCGTGGTCGGCCCCTTGAGCGCCACATGATTGCGCTTGATGCTCTCGAGCGTCTCCGGAGGCACGCCGTTACCAAACTTCTCGATGGCCTCCAGACCGGCCATGGCCATTTCCCATTGCACCGGCACCTTCGCCGCCGCGAAGACGTCGATGACGCTTTGACAAATTTCCGGTCCGATTCCGTCGCCTTGAATGAGCGTTACTGTGCGAATGTCCATGATGATGTTCTGTTCCTGGTTGTGTCGAATCGTGATTGTGTGATGAAGGGGCGTGCGGCGGGTAGTGGCACTTACATGAGATTTTCAATGACAACGGCGCTTGCCTCTCCGCCCCCAATACAAAGCGTAGCTAAGCCGTAGCGCATGTTATGGCGCTTCAGGGCGTAGATCAGCGTTGTCAGCACGCGTGCGCCCGAGGCCCCGATCGGGTGTCCGAGAGCCACCGCGCCGCCATGCACGTTCATCTTCTCGTGCGGGATACCCAGCTGGTTCTTCGCTGCCAAGGCCACGACGGAGAATGCTTCGTTGACTTCGAACAGGTCGATGTCCTCGAGCTTCAGACCGGCCTTATCGACCACCCGGCGGATGGCTTCAACGGGCGAGGTCGTGAACCAGAGCGGATCCTGCGCAAACGATCCCTGCGCCACGATACGGGCCAGTGGACCCTGAGGAGTAAGGGGCTTGATGGCTTCTTCAGAGGCGATAAGCAGCGCCGCTGCGCCGTCGTTGATCGTCGACGCGTTGGCAGCCGTTACCGTGCCATCCTTCTTGAATACCGGCTTAAGGGCAGTGAGTTTTTCGAAGTTGACTTTCGACGGCTCTTCGTCGGTGTCGATCACAACGTCACCCTTGCGCCCCTTGACCGTTACCGGAACGATCTCGTCGGCAAACCAGCCCTGAGCCTGCGCATGCTGGGCCCGCTTGTAGCTCTCGATGGCATACTCGTCCTGCGACTCGCGGCTGATGGCGCACTCGCTGGCACAGAGTTCGGCGGCATCGCCCATCGGCACCTGGTTGTACACATCCCACAGGCCGTCCCACTGCATGAGGTCGACCATGCGGGCGTTGCCGAACTTGACGCCTTTGCGTGAGTCGAGCATGGCATGCGGGGCATTGGTCATCGACTCCTGACCGCCGGCGATCACGATCCGGGCGTCGCCGCATCGGATGGCCTGATCGGCCAGCATCACGGCCTTGAGTCCGGAACCGCACACCTTGTTGATCGTCATGGCCTGCACCGACTTTGGCAGTCCGGCATAGATCGTGGCCTGCCGCGCCGGTGCCTGGCCTACGCCGCCGGCAAGGACGTTGCCCATGATCACCTCGTCGACGTGCTCGCCGCTGATACCGGCGCGCTCCAAAGCGGCCGAAATGGCGATGGCACCCAGCTGCGGGGCGGAAAAATCACTGAGAGAGCCGAGGAGCGAACCGATAGGCGTTCGAGCGGCGGAGTAGATGTATGACATGGCGCTTTGGGGTAACGGTGACGATGAAACGGATGGTGCTCGTGTGGAAAAAGCTGTCAAAAATACCACTTTGGCCCGTGTCGACGATGGCATGACTTCCCTATTTTTGTCGCGCCACGGTTGGCTTGTCGCTCCACGGTTGGCAGAATCGCTCACTCCGTTCGTACACTTTGAGAATACCATGAACAAGGGACGCATCGTACAGGTCATTGGCCCCGTCGTCGACGTGGAATTTTCCAATGGTCACATTCCACCAGTTCTGAACGCTATCACGGTCGAGCGCAGCTCGGTCGAAACCGGCGAGAAGGAGACTCTTGTCTGCGAAGTGCAGCAGCACCTTGGTCAGGATCGAGTTCGCGCCATTGCTATCGACACGACCGATGGTCTAGTTCGTGGTATGGAAGTCGTCGACACCGGCGCACCGATTTCTGTCCCGGTCGGTCCGGCAGTGCTTGGCCGCCTGATCAACGTTATCGGCGAAGGTATCGATAAGAAAGCGCCGATCCAGAGCGAGAAGCGGTGGTCGATTCACCGCCCGTCTCCGGCCTTCTCGAGCCTGTCGACACAGAAGGAAATGTTCGAGACGGGCATCAAGGTCATTGACCTCATTGAGCCGTTCACCAAGGGCGGCAAGACGGGCCTGTTCGGCGGTGCTGGTGTTGGCAAGACGGTGATCATCCAGGAGCTCATCCATAACATCGCCAAGCAGCACGGCGGGTACTCAGTGTTTGCCGGCGTCGGCGAGCGTACCCGTGAAGGAAATGACCTCTACGCAGAAATGACCGAGTCGGGCGTTATCGACAAGACGGCTCTGGTGTTCGGTCAGATGAACGAACCACCGGGAGCACGCGCCCGCGTTGCGCTTACGGCACTGACGATGGCTGAGTATTTCCGCGATGAAGAAGGCCGCGACGTGCTGCTGTTTGTCGATAACATCTTCCGCTTTACTCAGGCCGGATCAGAAGTGTCCGCTCTTCTTGGACGGATGCCATCGGCCGTGGGATACCAGCCGACGCTGGCCACGGAGATGGGTGCCCTGCAGGAGCGCATTGCATCCACCGACCGCGGCTCGATCACTTCGGTGCAGGCCGTATACGTGCCGGCAGACGACCTTACCGATCCTGCACCGGCTAACACGTTCTCTCACCTCGATGCCACGACGGTGCTGAGCCGTCAGATCGCCGAGCTCGGTATCTATCCGGCCGTGGACCCACTCGACTCGACGTCGCGGATCCTCGATCCGCTGGTGATCGGCATCGAGCATTACACAACGGCCACGCGTGTCAAGAAGATCCTCCAGACCTACAAGGACCTTCAGGATATCATCTCCATCCTTGGCATGGACGAACTCTCGGACGAGGACAAGATCACCGTCTACCGTGCACGCAAGATCCAGCGCTTCTTCTCACAGCCGTTTCACGTTGCCGAGCAGTTCACTGGATTCCCCGGACGCTACGTCAAGATCAGCGACACGATCTCGGGCTTCAAGGCCATCCTCGATGGCGATGTTGACGAAGTACCGGAAGCGTTCTTCAGCTACAAGGGAACGCTCGACGAGGTGTTGGACGCACATAAGAAGTCTCAGGGCTAAGCCATGGCAGACCACACACTGAACGTCAGCATCGTAACCCCGCAGGAGACGGCCTACGAAGGCAAGGCCCTTGCTGTGAGCGTGCCGGGCGGGCACAGCCCCTTTCAGATCCTCTACAGTCACGCGCCGATCATATCGACCCTCGATGCCGGAGTTATCCGCATCGAAGACGAGTACAACCACATCGCCTATTTCGCTTCGCGTGAGGGGTTCGTCGAAGTGCTCAAAAACAATGTCAACATCATCGTACAAGAACTCGTCCCAGCGTCAGCGATCGATGCGGAGGCCGTCGAAAACGAGTACACAAAGCAGCACTCGGCATCAAACACCGGACAGGACCGTCATGCACGCGAAACTGCCCGCACTGCAGCTGCCTGGGCAGCCGCCCGCATGCGCGCTGTGCGGATGATGCGCGACGGAGCATAAACGCTTGAACATGAAATTGTGATCAAGGGGCTGTGTGTTATGCACAGCCCCTTTTTTCTCGTGAACACTATATCATGCGTGCCGTATTTTTGCCCATGCGAATCGAAAAAATTCTCTCCGAAGGCATCACATTCGATGATGTCCTGTTGATTCCGCGGTACTCTGAAACTCTTCCGCGGGATACCAATACTGCCGCCAAGGTCACGCGCGGAATCTCGCTGCGAATCCCCATCATCAGTGCAGCTATGGACACGGTCACCGAATCGGCCATGTCGATCGCCATTGCGCGTGAAGGGGGCATGGGCATCATTCACAAGAACATGTCCATCGAGCGTCAGGCCGAAGAGGTCGATCGCGTCAAGCGCTCCGAGAGCGGCATGATCCGCAAGCCCATTACGATGCGCCGCACCGACACTGTTCGTGATGCACGCGAGCTGATGTCGCGCTATCGCGTGTCGGGCTTTCCCGTGATAAACGAGGAAAACAAACTTGTCGGCATTGTTACCAATCGTGACCTGCGCTTTGCGCGCAACGCAGACGATGCCATCGAGCAGATCATGACCAGTGAGGGGCTGATCACGGCATCACTTGGTACTACGCTCGAAGATGCCGAACAGGTACTGCACCAGCACCGCATCGAAAAGCTACCGATCGTCGACGCATCGGGTCACCTCGTTGGTCTGATGACCGTCAAGGACATCTCCAAGAAGCAGAAACACCCCAGCGCGGCCAAGGATGAGCTCGGACGTCTTCGCGTTGGTGCCGGTGTTGGCATCGCAGCCGATACCATGGACCGGGTCGACGCGCTGGTCGAAGCCGGCGTGGATGTCGTGGTTGTCGATACGGCCCACGGTCATACGAAGGGCGTCATCACGATGGTGAGTGCCATCAAGGCCAAGTATTCCTCGCTGAACGTCGTTGCCGGCAACATCGGCACAGCCGAAGGCGCTGAAGCGCTGATCGATGCCGGAGCCGACGCCGTCAAGGTGGGCATCGGGCCGGGCTCGATCTGCACCACACGCGTGGTTGCCGGTGTTGGCGTGCCACAGATCACGGCCATCATGAACGTGGCCTCCGTTGCAGCACGGCATGGCATCCCGGTGATCGCCGACGGTGGGATCAAGCAGACCGGTGATGTGCCGAAGGCCATCGCGGCCGGTGCTGACATCGTGATGGTCGGCGGCATGCTGGCCGGACATGAAGAGTCGCCTGGCGAGAAGATCCTCCTTGAGGGTCGCGCCTACAAGACATATCGCGGCATGGGCTCTCTGGGCGCTATGGGACAGGGCTCGGCAGACCGCTATTTCCAGGATGTGGAAGACGAGATCGCTAAGCTGGTTCCCGAGGGTATTGAAGGACGGGTTCCGTATAAAGGTCCCGTGGCCGATACACTGTATCAGCTCGTGGGAGGACTTCGCGCCGCCATGGGCTACTGCGGCTGTGGCTCGCTTGAGCAGATGAAGTCCGACGCGCAGTTCGTGCGCATGACGGCCGCAGGCCTGCGCGAGTCGCATCCGCACGACATCATCATCACCAAAGAATCTCCGAACTACTATACGCGCTGATACAATGGCAAGAACCTCCCAACGTGCTGTGACCGAAGGTCGTCTGGCAGCCATCCGCACGCTGCTGCGCATGCATGCGATCGATGCGTACGTGATCGCCCATCTCCCAAGCATCCGCTATATCACAGGCTTCTCCGGTTCATCGGCTCTGCTGGTGGTGACAAAGAAGAAGCTCTACTTCGTTACGAATGATCTCTACGATGTGCAGGTGCGCAAGGAGCTCATCCGCCACGATGGACTTGAAGTGCTGATTGACCGCGACCCCTGGGGCGCAATTGTGCGCTCAGGTGCTACGTCCTTGTGGAAGTCCGTGGGCTTCGATCCCGGACGTCATACACATGCAGGGTTCCTGCACATGAAGAAGCAGCTGAAGGGGGCCACCCTGACGGCGCTTCCGGGTGTGGTCGACGCACTGCTGCTGCCGAAGAGTTCGGCAGAGATCGCCAGTATCGGTGCGGCTGCGGAGATGGCCAGCCGAGCGTATGAGAAGATGCTCGGCATGGTGCGTCCGGGAATGACCGAGCGCGACGTGGCCACATTTCTGGCAACCACCACGCGCGAGATGGGATCAGAGAAAGATGCCTTCGACATCATCGTCGTCGCCGGTGCACGTTCGGCCATGCCCCATGGTCGTGCCAGCGATGCCAAGATCAAAGCCGGGGACGTTATAACGGTGGACTTTGGTTGTTGCGTCGATGGACTCTTCAGCGACATGACGCGCACGTTCTGCGTGGGCACTCCCTCGCAGAAAATCGTCGATGTGTTCGCCGTGCTCTACCAAGCGCACATGTCCGCACTAGATGCGGCCGTAACGGGCGTAATCGCCTCGGATCTTGACGCTGCCGCTCGCACGGTTATTACCCGTGCCGGCTATGGTGATAACTTCCGTCACTCTCTCGGACACGGCCTTGGCTACGAAGTCCATGAGAACCCTCGCGTCTCGAGTGTGAATACCAAAGAGCCCCTTCCCACGAACTGCGTCGTCACGATCGAGCCGGGCATCTACCTGCCGGGCAAGTTCGGCATGCGCATCGAGGACGACGTGGTCATCACCCCCAAGGGTCCGAACATCCTGACGACTGCTCCACGAGAACTGGTGATAGTGTAAGCACAACGATGCATCAGCTTTCGGTTCTTGTCTTTGCCTACTACTTCCCGCCCATGGGGCTGAGCGGCGTCCAGCGCGTTACGAAATTCGTCAAGTACCTGCCGGATTCCGGCTGGAAGCCGCATGTGATCACAACGGGGCCGGTAGCCTACTACGCGCATGATCCTTCCATGCTCGAAGAGCTCGAGGGACGCGACGTGGTGATCCATCGTACGCAGGGGGCTGATATCAACGCCAAGCTCAAGGGCAAGGGCACGGTTGCCATGCCACGCGAGTTCTTCCGCAAGATCCTGCGCAAGGCCAGTGATACGTTCTATGTACCCGATAACAAGAAAGCATGGTCCAAGCAGGCACTCGAGCTCGGACGGCAGCTGGTGAAGGAGCATGAGTTCGACGTGATCTTCGTCAGCGGGCCGCCGTTCTCTACCATGACAGCCGCCGCCCAGCTAAGTCACGAGACGGGTATCCCGCTGGTAGTGGATTACCGTGACCTATGGTACGGGAATCAGTTTCACTTCTACCCTACCTTCTGGCATTCGCACAAGCATCAGCAGCTCGAGCGCGAGGTGCTGATGGTTGCCTCCCGCGTAACGGTCACCAACCGCCGCATCAAGGAGCATCTGATCCGACGTCATGACTTTCTCACGTCCGAAGAAGTGGTCATCATCCCTCATGGATATGATCCGGCAGACCTGTTAGCAGTGGCGACACCGCGGCGCGGCGACGGACGGTTCCGTCTGACGTATTCCGGAATCTTCTACGACGTGGTCACGCCCATCCCCTTCTTCAAGGCTGTCAAAAAACTCCGTGCATCACGTCCGGACATTCCTCTAGATCTGCACTTTGTGGGTCTGCTGCGCGATGAATACCGTAAGGCCGCACAGCGTATGGGCATTGCCGATCTCATCACAGACCATGGCTATTGCGCCCACCGCGAGGCCGTTGGCATGCTCATGCAAAGCGACGCACTCTGGATGATGGTCGGCAACACCCGCAACGCCGATACGATCTCCAGCGCAAAACTCTACGAGTATTTCGGCACGCGAAAACCCCTCCTGGTAAGCGTTCCCGACGGTGCCCTGCGTAAGGATGCAGAGCGGTATGGGGCTGCTTGGATCACGAACCCCAATGACGTTGACGCGATCGCCACGAGCATCGTCGAAATGTATGAGCTCTTCAAGCGAGGCTCTCTGCCCGCTCCGAACAGTACCGTCGTTGACGGCTTCAACCGTCAGATCCTCACCGAAGTGCTGGCAAAGCAGTTTGCCATGAGCACCCGAGTGGTGTGAGGCGCCTCACATCTATCGTGCCGCTTCCAAGAGGATCTCGCTAACATCGCGAACCGTGACGCTGTCGGCCTTATCGGCGGCTTTGACGCCGTCGGTGATCATGGTGGTGCAGAACGGGCAGTTGACGGCGATGGTTGATGCGCCGGTTTCGAGGAGCTCGTTAGTGCGAACGATGTTGACGCGGTCGCCAACGTGTTCTTCCATGAACATGCGGCCGCCACCGGCGCCGCAGCACAGTCCGCGGTCCTTCGAGCGAACGGGTTCGAGGATGGTAAGACCCGGTACATTCTCCAGCGTTGCACGTGGGGCTTCGAACTCGTCGTTGTATCGACCCAGGTAGCACGAGTCATGATAGGCCACGGTCTGGCTTGCCATCTTTGTGCGGTCGATCTTTAGACGTCCGCTGTCAATGAGCTCTTTGATGAACTGCGTGTGGTGGGTGACCTCTGCATTGAATCCGTATTGTGGATACTCGTTCTTCAGGCTGTTAAAGCAGTGCGGACATGTGGCCACGATCTTCTGCACGTTGTAGCGCTGAAAGGTCTCCACGTTGGTCTTCGTCAGCATGTCGGCCAGGTACTCATTGCCCGTGCGACGTGCAACGTCGCCCGTACAGTTCTCTTCCGTACCTAGAATGCGGAAATCCACGCCCGCGATCTGCATAAGCTCAGCGAAGGCCTTGGTTGTCTTCTTCGCACGCTCGTCATAGGAGCCGGCGCACCCGACCCAGAACAGCACTTCCATCGTGGCATCTTCTGCAGCGGTCTTAATGCCCATCCCGTCGGCCCAGTTAGCACGGTCGGCCTGACCAAATCCGCCCCAGGGTACGGAATTGGTTTCCATGTTGCCATAGATGTCGGGCAGCAATGCTGACTCGTCATTGAACTGTGACTCCATCATGACCATTGAGCGGCGCATGCCGACGATGGCCGGCACGTGTTCGATGTTCACCGGACATTCCTGCATACACGCGCCGCACGTTGTGCAGGCCCACAGCGCGTCAGGCGAGACGTAGTCACCGACGAGTTTCTTATCCCATATCACTTGTTCATCGGCGGTAAGCTCGCCCCCTTGCTTCTGCTTCAGGATCAGTGGAGCTTTATCCATTGTTCGGTCGTGGATCGCCACGATGATCCCTCGTGGGTCGAGCACCTTACCCGTCTGATTGGCCGGGCACACGCTCGTGCAGCGTCCGCAGTGCGTACACGTGTAGCCATCAAGGAGGGACTTCCATGAGAGGTCTTCGATGTCGACCACACCGAACTTCTCGACACCTTCTTCTTCGAAGTTGATCGGCGCCATAGCATTTGTTGGCTGAAGGGGGCCGAGGAACACGTTCGGGATCGACGTCAGAACATGCAGGTGCTTTGAGAAGGGCAAGTAGTTCATGAAGGCCAGGATCAGCAAAGCATGCATCCAGAAGGCCACATGGAATACTATCGGAGCGGCGCTGCCAAGCACGGCTGCAAGCCCCTTGCCCAATGGGTGCGCGATAGGACGCACCGCCCATGAGAAGTCTTCACCGTGCACGGGCCCACGCAGCGAATTCTGCACCAGCAGCGCCGTGACGATGCCGAAGATCGTCAGCAGGATCATGCCGGCTTCGACCTTTTCGGCTTCTACCTGCAGGCGCTTGACCTTGGTGACGTAACGGCGCCAGAGCGACATCATCGTGCCAATGATGATCAGCAGGCAGAAGATGTCGGTAAGGATTGTTATGACCGAGTAGACCGGACCGAGGAAGTTGAACGACCACGCGTCATTGAGTCCCTCGAGGATCATCTCGGTGGCCGAGAACAGCAGCACGAGAAAGCCCCAGAAGATACCGGCGTGTATCGGCCCTGCGACCTTGTCGCGCAGGATCTTGCTTTGCCCGAAGCCCACGACCAGTGTCGTGCGCAGACGCTCGGGGATCCTGTCGAACCGATTATCGGGCTTACCAACGTTGAGCCATGCGATCAGCCGTGCGGCATTGCGGGCAAAGATGCCTGCTGCTGCCAGCAGAACGATGAGAAAGACAATGTTCTTCAGTTCCATAGATTCCCCCGGTACGTCTGCAAAAATACCAAACAGTATGTTTGTGGTTTCTTGATCATCAGGAGTCATCGTGGGCCGCATCGTCGAGGTTGAAGAAGCCATTGCTGCAATCCAATCCGGACATCGGCTCTATCTGCACTCTGTGGCAGCGGCACCGCAAACGCTCATCGGCGAGCTGATGCGCCAGGCTCCGCGACTGCGCAACGTCGAGATCGTCCACATGCACACCGAGGGTCCTGCCCCGTATGCCGCCGCGGAGTACGCCGAGAACTTCCGCGTCAACTGCCTGTTTATCGGCGGCAACATGCGTGAGGCCATCCGGGCGGGGCGGGCGGACTTTACACCGGTCTTCCTGTCGGAGATCCCGGACCTGTTTCGCTCGGGCATCCTTCCGATCGATGCAGCGCTCATCAACGTGTCGCCCCCTGATGCGCATGGATTCTGCTCGCTCGGCGTCACGGTTGAGGCAGCCCACGAGGCACTGCACAGCGCTCGCATCGTCATCGCACAGATAAACCCGCGAATGCCGCGCACTCACGGCGACGCGCTGGTGCATCGCGACAAACTCACCTACATGGTCGAGGTCGACGATCCGATCTTCGAGGTGCAGCCCCCGGTGCTGGGCCAGATCGAACATAGCATCGGACGTCATGTGGCTTCATTGGTCGAGGACGGGGCGACCCTGCAAATGGGAATCGGCGCTATCCCCGATGCGGTGCTGCACGAGCTCACGTCGCACCGAAACCTGGGCGTGCACACCGAGATGTTCAGCGATGGACTGCTTCCCCTGATTGAGCGGGGCGTGGTGACCGGCGAGCACAAGGCCGTTCACCCGGGAAAGATCGTGGCAACGTTCGTCATGGGTTCCAAGAGCCTGTACGAATTCATCGATGACAATCCGGCCGTTGCCATGCTTAATGTGGCCTATGTCAACAACCCGGCAACTATCCAGCGCAATCCGCGGGTTACGGCCATCAACAGCGCCATCGAGGTAGATCTCACGGGTCAGGTCTGTGCTGACTCAATTGGTCCGTTCCCCTATTCGGGTGTCGGCGGACAGGTGGACTTCATGCGTGGTGCTGCGCGCTCGGCAGGGGGCAAGCCGATCATCGCTCTTCCGTCGCGTACCAACGGCGGCATTGCCCGCATCACGTCGCTGCTCAAGCCGGGCGCGGGCGTGGTCTCCACACGGGCGCACGTCCACTACGTAGTAACCGAGTACGGCATTGCGCAACTGCATGGGCGCACCATCCGCGAGCGTGCTCGCTCACTGGTGGCGATTGCCCATCCGGACGATCGTGAGCGCCTGGAGCGCGAGGCACTCGAACACTGGCACATAAGTTTATGAGCGCGATGAGAACCGCATCATCACTGGTGCTAACCCTTGGCAGCATTCTGTCGCTGCCGGCGCTGGCTCAGCAGCCGCCGGATGCGACGGTTGCGCGCGTGCTGACCGATGCGATCGTGCTGCGCGGATCGCAATTCGGCGATGCCGCACGTGTTGATCTTTACGTCTCGGTTCCCTATCAGCTTCTGCAATTCAATGCTTACAACGGCAAGATGCTAGCCGAGTATTCCGTATCGATCACCGTACGGGATTCGACCGGTAAGCGCATCATCGATACGACATCGAAACGGTCGATTCTTGAGGAGTCCTACAGCGTTTCGCGCGGCACAACCGGCAAGTCCGACAACAGCGTAAGGCGCTTTGCGCTCCGCAGTGGTCGGTACACCGTCGAGACCGTAGTTGCCGATGCATTCGGACGGAAAGACCATGCCGGCAGCATCGACGTTCGCGTGCCGGAGTACTTCGGCGCAAGCGTCGAGCTCAGCAGCCCGATGTACGTCAGTCAGATTGAGCAGCGTGGTGGACGCTATGCCATCACGCCATTTGTAGGTGATGTAGCTTGGTCCAACGAGATGCAGCTGTTCGTCTTCCTCGAGACCTACATCAGCGGTCAGCCCCGTGCCGTTCGTCATCTTTGGAAGCTCACGCGCTTAGACGGACGTATTGCGGCAAGTGGCCAGGGCGACGTGGTCAACTGCGAACGGATCGCCACACAGAGCTTCTTTCCTCTCAGAATCGATGGCCGGCTCCTGCCCGGCACCTACACGCTGCGCATCACAGCCCACCCAGTCAGCACATCGGGTCAGACAGACACCACACTGACCGACGCCACTGCCTCGCGCTCATTCGTGGTGCCGCGAACCTTTGCCGGAGATGTTCTGGCTGACCTCAAGAAGGCCGCCAAGCAGCTGATCTATGTGGCCGACCAAGGACAGATCGACGCGATCCTGGCAGCCCCCTCAGAGGGAGAGGCGCTTACGATGTTCGAGGAATTCTGGAAGGGGCTGGACCCATCTCCCGGAACGATCCGCAATGAGGCATTTGACGAGTATTACTCACGTATCGACGAAGCCAACAAGCGCTTCAAATCTTACAACGAAGGATGGCTTACGGACATGGGGCGTGTGTTCATCGTCTATGGTGAGCCCCTTACCACCGAGCGTTTCATGAGTCCGAACGGTATATCACGCATCGTACGCTGGATCTATGCCAACAATATCATGTTCACCTTCGAGGACACGTCGGGATTTGGCGATTACCGGCTTCGCAGCGGTCTTCCGGGCAATGCTAAATATCGATATAAACGATAGCGTCTTTGAAGGGGGCTGATCCCGATGCCCCGCACACCGAACACATCAGAAACAACAAGGGCCGTCCAGCTTATGCCGGACGGCCCTTTTCTGTTGATTCGTGTGTGACTTAGCGGGCAACAACCACGGAGAGTGTTGCGCGGTCTGCACCGTTAGATGCAACCACGTTGTAAGCACCCGAGGTCAGCATCGATGCATCGACGTTGACCAGTTCCGTACCGTTGACCATGCCGTTGAACAGCGTGGCAACTTCCTGACCTGCGGCATTGACCACCGAAACGCGGATGTCACCAGCGGCGCGAACGCGGATGGCCGACGACGTGCTGACAGGGTTTGCACCGACCAGCGTCATACCGATTGCACCGGTTTCGCTCACGACGTCCGTCTCGACCGACGTGGTCGTGCTCGAGCCGCGCAGCTGAACCGTTACAGGGCTGTCGTTGCTGTTGATGACCAGGTTAGCCGCCGATGTACCGGCAGCCGTTGGTGCATACTTCACCGTGACCGTGCGGCTGGCATTCGGTGCGATCACGACGTTCGTGCCGGAAACGCCCCCTGCCGTCACCGTGAAGGCCGAAGAACCGGCGCCGGTGATGGTCATGGTGGAGATCTCCAGATTTGCCTTGCCTGTGTTTGTGATCGCAAAGGACATGTCCTTGGTCGAACCGGCGCTAACCGAGCCAAAGTTCAGCGACGTGTTGTTGACGCTGATCACCGGACGGTCACCTGCCGGCATGAGATAGTCCAGAATGCGCTGCATGAGTGTCTTGCGAGCGTTGGCGTCGTTGATGTGCTCAACACCCCATGACGAGTACACAACGCGGCCCTGACCGCTGTTCTCACAGCGAATGCCGACGATGTTGGTGTTCTTGTTGTCCGAGTATGCCCACGATACCGACTTCGAGCCGGCGTTGATCGAGAACACGTCCTGCACTTCGCAGTAGAACGGCCAATTCTGCGTTGGACGATTCAGGTTCCACGAGGCGGCCGCATTCTTGTCTGTCTGACCAAGGGGCTCCGAACCCACTCCATTGAGCGTGTATGGCGTGAGCGTGTTACCCGTATAGCGAAGGACCGGACCCGTACCTTGAAGCTTCAGTCCAAGTGTTTCGGTGAACCAAGCATTGGCTTCCGGATAACCGGCGAACTGCTGGTTCTGGGGGTTTGTCGCAACCGAGATACCCATCGGAGCAGCAACGTACACACCCTTGCCCTGGTTGGACATCAGGATGGCCAGCTGAGCAACACCGGGGATGCTGAAGCGTCCGTCAACGCCAACGCAGAACACACCGGCGTCGAACTCCGTCGGTGGGAATGCCTGAAGGGCCTCTTCGGTTGCCGGGATGTATGCGGCATCATCAGCGTGTGTTGTCTGCGCCGCCGACACGAACTGTCCGGCTGCACCGCCCGAGATTCCGGACCACACGGCTACGCGAGTGCCTTGCGTCAGGTATCCGTGTTCGACCGAACCATCGCGCGCAATGCCAGCCACGTTGATCGGCTTTGCATTGAGCACGATGCTTGCGAAAGCTGCCGAAGATGGGGCCGTTGCGGCCACCGTGATGGTCTTGCTTGCACCGCCAGCCAGAGCGATCACTTCTTCGCTCAGCGCCACTTGCCAGCCGGCATCGACGAGTGCCTGTCCGTTTGCCACCGACAGCTCGACCTCCATTGCTTCCTTACCAGGGTTGGAGACGGTGATCGATGCGGTCTTCTGTTCACCCTTACCGATGTACTGCCACTTGGTACCCTTGAACTCAAGGCGGGCAAAGACCTCGTTGAGATTGGTACCGCCCTGAAGCACTTCACGTGACGAATTGGCCTGAACAAAGGCGACGACATATTGTTGACCAACCGGCCAAAGGTCACCCTGGCCCTGATTAAACGTAAAGTCAAACTCCTTGCTGCTGTTGGCATCCATCGAAAGTGCCGTTCCCGCTGCGTTTGGCATCATGTCGACCATGGCATCACCAAACTCTGTTTCACCGTTAGAGTTTGGGAGACTTCCCGGAAGGCTCTCGAGGACGGTCCTGCGTGAAACAAGCGCCACCTGGAGCTTGTGCGACTTGAGGTCGATGTTTGTTTCGATCTTGACCTTGACGGCTGTGCCGGCCTGTGTGACCGTGATCTTCAATGGTGCCTTGGCGGCGTTGTCCGTGCTGATCGACTGTGTCAGCAACGCCTCGTTACGTGGATCAACAGTGGCCTTACCGTTGACGCGCGCTGTCGGAATTCCGGTCACCGAATAGTACGTCTGACGTGAAGCGTTTTCGGCAGGGTTCGCGACGTTCCATGGATCACCCGGCGCAGGGAAATTCATGTGATAGCGGACCGATACCGAACCGTTGGCAAGCGAGATCACGCGGCCCATCACGGGACCGGCAGCTACGCATGGCGGACATGTTGCACTGGTGAACTGTTCGACGACCGAGATACGGTCGTACGTGTTTTGCGCGCTGGCGGATACCGAACCCATCAACGCGATCAATGCCACAGCAAGCATTGATATGGTAAAGCGAGACTTCATGAAAGCCCCTTTCAGGAACTGGTGATATAACGGTGATTGATTGGTCATTTTTGCGACTGCCTAAAATAGCGTGTGAAGCTTTGCAAACAAGCGCCGCCCGGTGATTTCAATGGCGAATCAGCGTTTACCCTTTGGGCGACGCTCCTGATCACCCCTGGATGGCTTCCCGGTCGACTTGTTGAATTGCTGTCCGGGTATACTCTTTCCCTGAGCTTGGGCCATTTCCTGCGCTTCACGCATTTTCCGCTGCAGCCAGGACTCCTTCTTGGGCATCTTCTTGAGGTCGGCCAATGTGAGCTGGTTCTTCGAAAACTTCTTCTGCCAGATGGTCTGACCAATGGCCACGATGTTGAAGACGAAGTAGTAAAGGTTCAGACCTGAGGGGAGCGAGGAGAACATCAGCGTGAGCATGACGGGCATGAGGTAGACCATGGCCTTCTGACGCGGATCGGTAATGGCCTGCTTCTGCTGGATAAAAAGCGTAGCGCCCATCAGAAGGGCCAGACCCGAGAACTGGTCGATGTTAAAGAGTGGCACCTTAAACGGTAGCGACAGGATCACATCCGGAACGCTAAGGTCGGTGAGCCACACCGGCAAGAATCCCTGCTGACGCAAATCGATATTGAGGTTGAGCACCGAGTAGAGTGCATACAGGAATGGCATCTGCAGCACAAGGGGCAGGCAGCCCCCTGCGGGATTGATGCCATACTCGGAATAGATCTTCATGGTTTCTTGCTGCTGACGCTGCATATCATCGGCATACTTCTCCCGGGCCTGAGCAATCAGGGGCGCAACCAGCTGCATCTTGCGGGCTGACTCCGTCTGACCGATGCTGAGCGGGTAGAGCAGTATCTTCATGAGCAGCGCAAAGAGAATGATCGCGATGCCGTAGTTGGGGATGCCCAGGTGAATAAGCTTCAGTGTCGGCAGCATGAAGTACTCGCCGATGGGCTTGACGATCCACTTCCAGCCAAAATTCATGATGCTTGTCAGACCATAAGCAGCGAGAGTGTCGTACTGCATGGGGCCGACGTAGAGTCGGGAAGTAACTTCGCCACTGCCTTGGGCAAGGGGCGCTTGCAGACCCAAACCATAGCGCTCCATGATGCCTTCGTTGGGCAAACCGATCTTGATGCCACTGACGATGGCCTTGCCTCGAAAGCCGGACTCCGGCATGATGGCTACGGCGAAATACTTCGAGCGCGTGGCCACGAAATCAACGGCGGCCTTCGACGTGTCGCGACGCGTGTCGCTGAATGACTCTGCCTCGAACTCTGTGATGCTGCCGGCCTCGGAGAGGATACCGGTGGCGTTGTTCGACTCGTCGACGCTGCTCTGCTCCTGATAGCGGATTCCACCACGCCATTCGACGTTCACGTACTGCGCCCGCTTGTGAAGAACGGATTCAAATCCGCTCATCTGCAGCTTGGCGATCACATCGTAATGATCCGCCGCAAAGCGGTACGTGCGCACAATGCGCCCACCGAAATCCGTCACGGCCGTGGCAGTGACGATGATCGAATCTCCGGCCGGCACGTCCACACGGTCCGTGCTGACGTCAAATGTAAAGGGCACATCAATGGCCTTTACGGTGTCGATCACGCCCCCTGAACCAATAGTATCGGACTTGGCCAGAAACCAGAAGCCGAATTCATGCGCACCGGGTTGCACAATGTCGACCCGAGCTGCAGGGTTCTCCTGACGGTACCACGGAGTGTAGTCGGAAAGCTTCCATGAACGCACCGTGGCCCCGTGCGAACTCAGTCGAACAGTGTACAGCGGCGTGACAATCGTCAACGTGCGCTGCGCTGTCGGCTGAAAACGCACCGGTGATGCGTCATTGCCCTGCGCAGAAGAAAGAACGGCCTTAGCTGTAACGGCGCTCTTGGGCTGCGCCACGGGCTGCTTGGCCGGTTGCTGCATGAACACCCAGATTCCAACGACAAGCGAAATGAGGACGATTCCGATGATTGATTGACGGTCCATGGTTCAGGTTTCAGGTTACAGGTTTCGGGTTTCGGGTTTCAGGTTTCAGGTTTCGGGTTTCAGGTTTCAGGTTTCAGGTCAAACTCCGCTTCGGCTTCCCTCGCGCGCAGCGCGTTTCCCTCCGCTTCGGCTTCCCTCGAGCGCAGCGCGTTTCCCTCCGCTTCGGCTTCCCTCCGCTCCGGCACAGGGTCGAAGCCACCCGGATGCAGGGGATGGCAGCGTCCGATGCGCTTGATGGCCATCACCGATCCGCGCAGGGCACCGTGCCTCTGAAGTGCTTCGATGGCGTAGGAAGAGCAAGTGGGCTGGAAGCGACAGGAGTTCGGAAGCATCGGCGAGAGCCAGCGCTTATAGAGTCGGATGATGCCGATCAGGAGCGTCGAGATCAAACGGCTCATAAGGTGTGCCCGGTGGAATCGGGTTTCTTCATCAACTTTTCGAGGGCCCGCTCAACATGCGCCTCAACGTCGCTCAGACGCAGAAGCATTGGGGCTGCGGGTGCCTGACGCCAGAGAAAGATCAGTCGGTTAAATCCCTGGGCCGAGAGTTCGTCGGCTCGACGACAAACCTGGCGCCGCACGCTTTCGCGCAGCAGACGTTTGACGCGGTTTCGGGCAACGGCAAGCGGCGCAACCCGCTTGGGTATGCCTACGCCGTATTGGATCTGTCCAGGAGATGCAAGAGCGTCGGCCGAAGGTGCGGCTGTTAATGACAACGGTCCGGACATCACACGACGTCCAGACCGAAGCGTTTCTTCGAAAGCACCAAATCCTTTCAGTGGCCTGCAGTCCATGAGGCAGCACCGATGCGCCGGGCGCGGGCCTTAGCGGGCAAAACCGACAGCGATGCGTGCACGACCCTTGGCGCGGCGACGTGCAAGGACCTTGCGACCATTCTTTGTTGCCATGCGTGCACGGAAACCGTGGGTATTGACGCGGCGGCGGCGACTTGGCTGATACGTACGTTTCATGATGATTCTCGACGGGTCAGATTCGTTGGATTGAAAATGGACGTCAAATATACAACGGATCAGTTGATATTCGTTACGCCCGGTGGAAAGGGGTTGTGCTGTCCGTCGACATTTATCTCACCAAACTGGTTCTCATACTTGCCGATGTTATCGGCCAGCGCATGAAGGAGCAGCTTTGCATGCTGAGGCGTCATGACAATGCGGGCATGCACGCGGGCCTTAGGCACCCCGGGCAGGATCCGCGTAAAGTCCACCACGAATTCTGCTGGCGAGTGCGAGATGATCGCGAGGTTCGAATAGATGCCTTCGGCCTCTTTCTCCCCGAGCTCAATGGTCATCTGTTGTTGTTCATTCTGGTCATTTGCCATCGAGCTTAGCCCCTTTCTCTTGGATGAGCTTGAGTTTATCGAACATTCTGTTGCGGGCATAGAGCCCTTCCATCACACGGTAATAATCACGGTTGCCGGCATACTTGCCGTCGAGCGCTTCGAGCTCGGATATGAGTTCCTTCACGCGCGGCATCACTTTGCGGACCTCGTAGGTATTGGCCAGTTCGCCGATGACGATGAAGTCATCCCGGAAGCGTGCCGATGCCTTACGCAGACGCTCAAAGAGTCCGCCTGCCTTCTCCAGCAGCGTTAGATACGTCGTGTCTATCACGTGCCGGGAGTTTTTGTCACTGAGCTCGGTCTGCTCGCGCTGTTTGACGCTGGCCAGGTTCTTGGCCGAGGCGGCTCCGTCGTACAGGGCGGCCTCGTTCTCGGGTTCAGCGGCCAGCACCCGCTCGTACTGCTCGAGCGCTTCGGCATAGCGCTCCATGTTGCTATACATGACGGCCAGCTGCAGGCGCAGCCGCGTTGATGTCGGATCCTGCGCGATCTGCTGCTTGAGATTCGTGATGGCCACTTCGCCCTGACCAGTGAGCAGGAGGCACTGCGCCCGCAGGGGGCCAAGTTCGTTGTCGGATGGCTTCAGCGCCGCAACAACATCGGCCCACGTAAGCGCATCGGCATGCTGGCCACGCGCATAGGCAATAAAGGACAGGTTCTTGATGGGGTTCACCGACAGAATTCGCGGACGTTCCATTTCGGGCGTTGAGAGCGTTGGCGACGGATCGTAGCGCCATCCCTCAACGGCTGCGTCGGCGGACTTTTCGGCATACGAGAACACGTACACCCGCTTGCCCTGCACCATGAACGCGTCTCCATAGAGCACCCCGCCATCAATGCTGTCCATCTTGGTCTTAACAGGTGTGCCAAAGATCTGCAGCACCTTGCCGCGCGATGCACCAAGCGTCACGCCGGCGGCCATCATGGCCTCCGCACCCGGGCGCTCGGAATCCCACCACCTGGTGTAGGCCGCCACGGCCTGACTGGTGTCGCCCAAGCGTTCGAGCGTTTCGCCGAGGTTGCCAAGGGGTTCGGTATACTCGGGCTTGACCGTCACGGCACGAGAGAAGGCATCGCGCGCTTCTTCGAGCTTGCCGCGGTCCTTGCCCGTGGTCATTGCCGAATTATAGGCAGAGATGCCCTTGTTGTACGCGGCCGCCCACTGATTGTAAAGGTTCATCGAAGCCATTTCGCGCTGCTGTGGCTTGGCTGTGGCCGACCCCAGCACACGCTGATACATGATCGTTGCACTATCCGGCTGATCCTGGGCATCGTACACGCCGGCGAGCAACATCATGGCATCAGGGTTGTCGGGGTTGGTGGCCAGAGCCGTGGTCAGCTGCTGCTTGGCCTTGGCAAAGTCCTTGCGTTCTACGGCCTTGCGGGCGCTGGCGACTTCGGTTGATGCACACTGAAACCCCTGCACGAGAACGGCAGCAAGCACAGCAGCGGCATAAACAAGCGTCGGACGTTTCATCACACACCTTCATCGAGGGAGTTATCGAGAGGTGCGAAGATACGCCTCCGATTGTTCTCGTGACTCCGTGATGATTCCCTGCACGAGCTGCTCACCGCGTTGCTTGGCGCTGGTGACACGTTCAGCAAGTTTAGCCGCGAGCGCAAGCTGTGTATCGCCCGGACGTCCGAGGTAGCCGTTCACCTCACCATAGAGTCCGCTGATGACCTCACGAAGCTGCTCTTCACCGGTAAGCCCCATCATCCCCGGACGCGTGTTGACCAGCGTTGCATTGAACGCAACGAGCGAATCGCGCAACGAAGGATCACCGGCGGTGCGTCCGGCCAGCGTATCGATGGCACTCTGCACACGGTAGGTCGTAACGGCAAGGTCTTCGTACATGACATGCAGCTCGCGCATCAGCATCTTCTGCTGCTGCATTTCCTCGACCGAGAATCCGAGTGTTGTATCGGTCACGATGGTCACCGGAACGCTACTGATCTGACCGCCACGGTCGAACTCCAGCGTATAGGTTCCCTCATCAAGGATCGGGCCATTGATCGTGCCGAAGGCGCCCCCTACCTTGGAACGCGGCGATATCGGCGCGAGTCGCGTCAGCGGCAGATCGATGAAGTTGAGCCCCTTTCGCGTCGAAGCAGGAATGCTGCGGATCACGCCGCCGGCAGAGTCCTTCAGACGCAGAACAAAGTTGCCGCGCATGTGCTTGTCCTTGAGCATGTACCACACGCGTGGCGCAAGAGACTTGTCCTCTCCCGAAAAATCGGCGTCGCCACCAAACCAGCGGCTGCCCCCTACGCCAAATGTGCGTGGCACCGGACGTGGTGGGACGATGCTGAGCTCCTCGGTCTGACTCTTCAGATCGAAGGACCGCAGCACGTCGAGATTGTCGATGATGTATAGCCCCCTGCCATGGGTGGCAACAACAAGTTCTTCTTCGCGCGACTGCACGGCAAGGTCGCGCACGGCAACCATCGGAAGCTTGTTGCGGAAGTGGATCCACGACTGGCCGTCATCATTGGAGATGTAAAGACCACTCTCGGTTCCAAGGTAGAGGCTGCTGCTGCGACGCGGGTCCTGACGGATAACGTGTGCGTAGCCCTTGAGATATGGTGCGGCAAGGGGCTTCCACGTTGCCCCCATGTCGGTGGTGACGTAGACATACGTCGACATATCACCCGTCATGTGCCCGTCGAATGTTACGAAACAGGTTGCGTCGGCATGTGCCGAGGGTTCGACGCACGACACCCAAGTGGCCTTGGGAAGACCCGGAACGTTGGGCGTAACGTTTCGCCACGAAGCGCCACCGTCGGTGGTTACCTGAAGGTTACCATCGTCCGTGCCGACCCAAACGATCGATTCGCTGCGGGGCGACTCGGCGATGGTGAATACCGTGCAGTGGTTTTCGGCCGACGAGTTATCGACCGTCAGGCCGCCGCTTGCCTCCTGCGAAAGTTTGGTGCTATCGTTGGTCGTCAAATCAGGAGAAATGCGCTTCCACGACTCGCCCAGATCGGTCGAGCGGTGCACATACTGTGAACCAACGTACACGACACCCGCCTTGGTACCACGCACGATCGGCGAGTTCCAGTTGTAGCGAAGCTTCATCGATCCGTCGTCGGGCTTCGGGGCAACGGTCTTGGACTGACCCGTCTTGGTGTTGGTGCGGACGATGTTACCGCCCTGTGATTCCCAGAAAACGATGTCGGGATTGCCACGGTCTACCACGACGTGAAACCCATCGCCCCCTCCGACCAGCTGCCAGTCTCCGTTGGTGATGCCTCCGGGCTTGCGTGATGGACCGAACCATGAGCTATTATCCTGCAGGCCGCCGTAGACCTTATACGGCTGCTGATCATCGGTGGTGACATGATAGAACTGTCCGATCGGGATGTTGCCGAAGAACCTCACCGAGCGCCCCTTGTCGAGCGACTCGAACACACCACCGTCGGTGCCGATCAGCAGGTGCTCAGAGTTTGCCGGATCGATCCACACGGCATGGTGATCGCTATGCGCCGAAAGTGCGACGGTGCCAAATGTCTGGCCACCGTCATCACTGCGGTACAGATTGATGCCGTGCTTGTAAAGGACGTTCTTGTCGTTGGGATCGCAGACAATACGCGAAAAGTAAAAGGGGCGAATGTCCACCGCACCACCGACGTACCGGCGTGTCCAAGACACACCGCCGTCGCTGCTGACGTAAAGACCGGACTCCTTGGCTTCGATACTGGCGTAGACAGTCTTCGGGTCGACCGGCGACATGGCGATAGCGATGCGCCCGACGTCGCCCGCAGGTAGCCCCTTGCTCATCTTCGTCCATGTAGTGCCGCCATCGGTGCTACGGAAGATGCCGCCGCCCGGACCGCCCGACGAGAATGAGTGCGGCGTGCGCCGGAATGACCACATCGATGCCAACATGACCTTGGGATTCTTGGGATCGATGATCACGTCCGTGCATCCGGTGCGCGCATCTCCGACAAGTACCTTCGTCCAGGTTGCCCCGAAGTCCGATGTGCGATACAGGCCGCGGTGTTGACTGTCATGAAACAGCGGCCCCGGTGCGGCTACGAAAACGGTCGACGGCTTCTTGGGATGGATCGCGATCATCGCAATGCGCTCGGTCGAATCCAGGCCGACCTTTGACCAGGTCTTGCCAGCATCCGTCGTGCGGAAAAGACCCTCACCGACGGATGTTGAGTTCCGCGTCCAAGGCTCCCCTGTTCCCACCCACACGGTGTCGGGCCGGGCCTGATCGATCTCGATCGCCCCGATCGACTGCGGATAGTCGTCGAAGATCGGCGTGAAGTTCACACCCCCATTGGTGCTCTTCCAGACGCCGCCGCCGGCAGCACCGACATAGATCTTCTTCGAAGCCGTGTCGATCACGGCCATGTCGCTGACGCGTCCGCTCATGACGGCCGGACCGATGTTCCGGGCGCGGATCGCCGAGAACGGGTTACTCGAAGGGGCCTGTGCCGTCAGCACTGATGCTGCGGCTAGAAGTATGGCCAGCAAAGCACATGGCGCGGCCACGAGACGGATCGTGCGTCCCATAGATCATCTCCTGAACTTGTTTGGGGGGGTAAGGGGGCTTACTTCTTGCCGCCTTCGGTCTCAGCCGGGAAGGCAAAGCGTGAATCCGGCAGGTCGACGTTGGCCTTGGTGGATGTATAGGTCATCGACATCATCGTCTGACCGTCGGAGCGCATTTCCATAAGGTTAGACATCTGCACACCGTTGACGTCCTGGAAGTTGGAAAAGACCATCTCGACGTCAGCTTCCTGACCCATCATCGAGAACTTGGTGTCGAGGCGCATTTCCAGATTCGTCGTAGCGTCGATATACAGGAAGCTCTCCTTGCCGTCCTTTGCGGTGATCTTCAGCTTGTAGGCAGTTGTGCCGTCGATGTCTTCGGTGCTGAGGTATTCAACCTTCTTGCCCTTCTCGAGGTAGTCAACAAGGTCGCCGTCAAAGTCTGCCTGCTCGAGAGCCTGCTTCGACTCTTCGGCGGACTGCTTTTCGGGCTTGTTACCGGCCATCGGGTTCATCGACCATGCGGTCTCGCCATCAAATGCCGACACGATGCTCATTCCCTGAAAAGCCATATCCATGCGCATCTTGTTCTTACGCTTAAATGACTGCGTGAAGTTCATCTCCATACCTTGAGCCATGGACATCGTGCCCTCGCGGACAAGTGTCTTGATGGCCTTCATCTTCGAAAGGCCGCCCTTGGCCTCGATGTTCTTTGCGATGATGTCTTTAACGTCCGTTGCAAATGCCGATGCGGCCATGACAACGAAAAGGGTTACGAGTGCGGTTAGGCGACGCATGGGGTGCTCCATAGTTTGAAAGGGTGAATGTCCTGGGGGAATCTGTGTGCCGTGAAATCACAGTACCCGCCTTTGACAACGGCAACGACGTCAAGGTTTCAAATGTAGTTTTCAGGCATGCCAAAACTACGCGAAGCAGTGCATCCGCGGTTCACAGGCGCATTCAAAAAAGCATCCAGCTGACCGAAGCCGTGCCACAAAGCCCCTTACCGGGAGGCGATCAGGGGGCTTTCCTGTGCCCGCAGGATAACGCGTTGGTAACGGTAGGTACCCTTGGGGCCGAGGGTGACGCGCACATGCTGCCCGTCGGCCAGATTCGTGATCGCATCGCGCAGCGATCGCTCGGCCTTGATAGGCTCTACATGTTCTATGGCGATCGTCGCTGGCTGCATGTTGCCGTCGAGTACCAGTGCAGGGGCGTTCTCAGACGTCAGCACGCGCAGTATCTCGACCTTGCTGATGGCATCGACCTCGACCGGCGTGACCGACACGCCGAGGAATCGCGCCGCCGCTCGTGACAGGTCAACAACTCGACGTCGGATGAATGGTCCGCGGTCGGTAACCTCGACGACGGTGACCTTGCCGGTTTCAACGTTTCGTACTCGCAACAGTGTGCCGAATGGCAGCGTCTTGTGCGCCGCCGTGAAGGCGTCCATGTCATATACGGTTCCGGATGCCGTTCGGCGTCCGTGGAACATCCCTCCATACCACGAAGCGATCCCGTCGGCCACGTCAACCATGGCAAGGGGCTCCGGCATGATCACAACGCGCTCGGCCGGGCGGGGCGTTGCCGCCACCGCATCGGGTGCATCGTGCGCCTGGACGAAAAGACTGATCGACATGATAATGGCCATTACGACCAGAAACACCGCAATACGTGCGATGTTCCGTTGCGAGAGATACGTTGTCATAGGGTGGTCCTCCTGCGTTGCTCGAGGAAATCTCACTCGAATCGACAGCTACCCTACACTGTCGTCGAGATGGAAAAGCCGTTGTAGGCTTCCTGACGAAATCAGGACCTCAAAAATGCAGGTTTCCCAGACCACGCTGATGAATTGTCTATGAATTCCTGTTCATCAGGACGTAAGTGTTATTTATTACAATCCTTTACAACAACCAATTCGATGCGGCGATTCTTTGATCGAATGGCCTCAATCTGCTCTTTCGACATTTTTCTCGCCATATCGGTGCTGGGCTCAACGACTTTGGGGCTGGTCGAGCCGCGTCCGACAGCGCTGCGGATCTTACTGGCGGAGATGCCATTATCGAGAAGCCACTGCTTGATACGCAGTGCACGAAGCTCAGAGAGTTCCTGGTTTCGCTCCGGTGGTCCGTCGGCCGAGGCATGACCCTCAATGATGACCTGGAGTTCTTCGCAGGAGCCCTTCATGTACATCCAGAGTTCCTGCAGATTCTTCTCGGTCTGCACGTCGTCCAGATCCAGCTGGTCAGTATTGACCACGAAGTTGATCGACTTGGAGAAGGCCACCTTGCGTGGTGAGACCGGCATCTCCGGCTCAGGTGCGGCAGCCGGCTGGGTAACTTCCGGTGTGGCCGACTGCTCGGCCGACTTCTCGGCCGGCCTTTCGACAGGCTTATCGGCCGGCGGCTCCGGGGCGGACTCCGGCGTCGACTCAGAAGGGGCAGCCCCCTGCGGCTTGATCGGCGCTTCTTCGGCACGATCCCGACGTGGCCGACGTGAGTGCGGGGCCTCTTCACAGCAACAGCCATCATCGACGATGCAATTGCAGCGCGGACACGTTTCCGGATCGGCGCGGCGGTGCGGTCGGTGACGACGGGGCTCATTGAACGTATAGGTCAGCCCGATCGAGAACGACGACAGATCGTCACGCATGCCCGTCAGGTCAACATCATCCAAGCTGCTGCTGAACACCAGGCGGTACTCGCCGCGCAGGGCCAGATTGACGCGCTGTGAAAGAGGAAAAATGACGCCGCCACCCAGCGGAATACTGGCAACGGTGGTCGAATACTCCCCTTTGAGATTGTTCGGCAGCGGCGAGTGCTCGCTGGCATTGGATGGAGCAAAGTCCACCAGTCCCACCCCTGCGGTGATGTACGGCACGGCCGGAATGTCGTCCACCAGCACGTAGCCCACCATCACGTCCACCGTCGTCAGGCGACTCTCGTTGCGCTCCTCGATCCTTGTTAGAGTGCCCGGATAGACGTCGCCGATCTTCGCCCCCTGACCAAAGTATCCGGGATTGGCGCTGATGCGCTCCTGATTGATACGCCATCCATACTGCCCGAGGGATGTTCGTGCCTCCACCCAAAGCCGGTCCATGGCATTGTACGACAGACTGACGGTGCCGCCATAGCCGAAGAGATCGTCGGAAAACTCACCGTGATACTTGTAGGAGTTGACGCTGAGCGAGCCCAGAACATCTCCCTGCCGATTCTGCGCATGCATGACCGAGGTTACAAGAAGCAGGATCAGGATGATTGATCCCCGCGTTCGCAGGGATGACAGGTCACTCCGTACCTCCGTAACTCCATAACTCTGTAACTCCGTCATTTCATCTTCTCCCTGCATTCTTTGCAATCAGTCACTTCGAACGGAAGCGTGCCCTTGGAAATGCGCTCCGTCCCGTCGGGTTGAATCTGCCTGCGGTACCAGCGGCCATCGGCCTCTGATTCTCGCAGCAGACTGCCATCTTCCAGGGTTCGGGCCAGGTCCCAGCGGATCTTTTGCGGTCCCCGAGGGGGCTCATCATCTACACAGATGCCGAATCCCGGCGCACCGAAGCACTCGCGGTGCTGTCCACCCGGACATGGCACGCTCATGGGTTCGACGCCGTCGGGCTTCCTGGACTCTTCGGGCTCTTGGGGCTCTTCGGGCTCTTCGGGCTCTTGGGGCTTGGGCGCTGGCTTCGGTTCCGGTGCAGCCCCCTTCCCCTCTGCAGGTTCCTCATCGTCGCCGCCCTTACCACCGCGCATCGGACAGGGCATGCAGCAACAGGCCGAGCAGCTGCGGCAGTAGCAGCAGAGGCAGATGTTGCATTTGACGTGGACGCATTCGTAGCATGACCGACACATGGTGCAACTGGTGCACTCGAAGCACAGTTCATCCTGTTCTTCAAAGACCTTGTCCCAGCCCGGCGGAGCACCGCGATGCGGGATGCATTCCTTGTCGGGGTCTTCAGCGTCACAGGCTTCGGATCGGTCCTCGTGCGAATGACGCCGTGGCTTGGGCGCCATTGAATTGAACGTGTACGTCAGCCCGACCGACACCATCGAGAGCGCATCGTTGGTGCGCTTCGGATTGATGTCATCGAGAAACTGCGAAAACACGATGCGGCGCTCACCGCGCAGTATCAGGCCAACGCGTTGTGACAGTGGCAACTGCACACCGCCGCCGAGTATCAGGCTGGCGACCGTAGTGCTGTACTCCCCTGCCAGATTGTTCGGTAAGGGGGCGTATTCCGATGCGTTTGAAGGGGCAAAGGCCAGCAGGCCCACGCCGGCCGTTATGAAGGGTCGAGCCCTGATCCCCGGAACGATAACATAGCTGGCTGTCAGGTCAACCATCGTTGCACTGCTGACGTTCAGCGAATCGATCAGCGTCTGCGTGCCCGGATACCGGTCGCCGATGCGTGCGCCCGGACCGAAGTACTCCGGCAGGGCCGCGATCTTGGTCGGCGTGATCTTCCAGCGATACTCTCCAACGAGCACCCGCGCATCCAGCTGCAGCCGGTCCATCACGGCATAGCCGAGCGATACGCCCCCTGCCACGCCAAACATGTCGTCGGTCTGCTCACCGTGATACTTGAGCGCACCGCCGAAAAGCGCACCCTGTACCTGGCGCAACCGACCCTGCCCGCCGGCGGCCTGCACCAGCGTCAACATCAGGACCGAGAGTATGCACACGTCACGAACAGCGCGGATCAACGTGCTCACAGCCACTCACCAGCTTGTGGAAAACAGTGTGGATTGACGTGGATAAGATAATCAAAAATCATTCCAAACTTTACCGATTGATTGGAACACTAACTTCGGGTCGGCGCCGCAAACCGTTGAAAAACATACATTTACAAGAAACGCCTTGAAACTTACTTCAAGGGCGTTTTTCCCTAACTCGTATGTGGAAAGCGTCAGATCAGTTCAGGGCCACGAGCACGCGCATGGAGACTTCCTCAACGTCGCCGATACCATTAACGGAGTACAGGAGCCCCTTTTCTTCATAGTATTCCAGCAGCGGAGCGGTCTCATTATTGTACACATTCAGGCGATCACGGATGATGGCCTCCGTATCGTCGGCGCGGCCACGTTGCAGCAGGCGGGCGATGATCGTTTCATCGTCGACCTCCAGGTTGACCACCCGGCCGATGGA
>CALRYC010000013.1:0-47020 GCA_943372295.1 Chitinophaga pinensis | reverse complement strand
CCTCTGACAGATTGGCCGAGTCGAGTGGCACGGCCACCGTGACGTTGCAGGTCTGTGAAAGAAGCCGCGCAACCGTGAGCCCATCAGCCCCGTTGTTTCCCGGTCCGCAGACGATCAGAAGTGAAACGCGATCTGCATGTGATATCGTCGAACTCAAGATATCCCGTACAACCTCGGCGCAGCTTGCGGATGCCTGATCGATAAGATCGGCCTCGCTGATGCCGCTGAGCAGGCATTCGGCGTCGAGACGGCGCGACGCTTCAGGTGTGTATAGGCGAATCATGAAATGCCAATATAGCCCCCTGACAAAAGGCGGTTGCATGATGCGTCTGCATGGCTGTAAGTTCGTCGCATGAAGCCGCTGCAAATACTGCATTTCTGCGGTGCTGTTCTTGTGATCGCACTGTGTGTCCTATCGGCAGGCTGTGGAGGGATCGATCCCGATGCCGTGCGCCCCTTTTCCGGTCTGCGGGGCACGATTCGTTATGTAGGGGGCACGCAGGCATGGCCGGCTGACTCGATATATGACCTTCGTGTGGTTGCTTTTGAAAAAAAGCCACAGGTGCCCGAAGATGTGCTGGCAGCGATCGTCCAGCAGACGGCAGCATTCAGTCCGGTTATGCTGCCAACGCTGCAAGACTCTACGCCATATGTGCTGGAGGTGCTGGCTACGCCTCGTTCTTTTGAGTACGTCGTCGTTGCCCTGCAGAATGGACCGGACTTTCTCAAGAACTGGCTCATGCTCGATGTGTATGCTCCGACGGGCGACCCCTCTGTTCCGGGACGTGTACTCGTACCCTCGGCGGGTGTTATCGATCTAGACTTTCGGGTAGATTTCACAAACCTTCCTCCCCAGCCGTTTCCATGAGTCATACTCTTGAGAGGCTACGGCTGGCCCTTCTGCTCTGCGCCTTCTCGGTGGCCGTGCTGTCGGCGCAGACAACGTCGGGATCCGATGACGCGCTGTTGCCCGTGAGCGGGACGGTGCGCGATGCTCGCACCGGCGAGGTGCTTCGAGGAGCAACGATCCAGCAGATCGGCGCTAACCGTGGAGGGGTGACGAATCTCAGCGGTTCGTTTACCGTTCGTCTGCGTCGCATGGACTCAATGTCCCTGCGCGTGTCCTTCGTCGGTTATGAGCCACTTGTTGTGAAGCTTGCCGCTGAGGCCAATCCGATTCAGCTCCCGGCGATCGGACTTGTTCCCTCGGCTGGACGTCAGGCAGAGGTGATCGTATCGGCCAACAAACGTGTTCAGGCCGTTCAGGACGTGCCGATCAGCGTCTCGATCGTTAAGAGTGAGGATCTCGATCAGCGCGGGATCGTTCGACTAGATGAAGCACTGCGCTACGTCAGTGGTATCAGTATTGCCCGCGACCAGGTCAATATCCGAGGTGCCTCGGGCTTCGCCCTCGGCGTTGGCAGCCGTGCGATGGTGCTCATGGACGGTTTTCCGCTGATCTCCGGCGACAATGGCGATATCAAGTTCGATGTCATGCCCGTGGCTGATATCGAGCGTATCGAAGTAATAAAGGGTGCCGGGTCTGCTCTCTACGGAACCGGAGCCCTCGGTGGAGTCATCAGCATTCTGACCAAGCAGCCGACAGAGACCTTCACGGCATCAGCTCGCGTCTACGGCGGAGGCTACACCGGACAGCCATATTCGCAGTGGGAATACATGGACGGCTATCCACTGATGGGAGGAGCGGACGTTCGCGTGGCGCAGAAGGTTGGCGATCTCTCCTATAGCGTCAGCGGCGGTTATCGTTACGATGAGGGCTTCCGGGCTTTCGACAGGGCCGTCCGCGGATTTGGTTTCAGTAAGCTGTCCTATGCGCTCAGTCCGTCTTCATCACTACGGTTGAACCTGTTTCATGCCGAGGATGAACGTCAGAACTTTCTTTACTGGAAGAGTCTCGACAGCGCAACACGCGCTCCTGCGGCGCAGGATCCGAACGAACGCGTCGTGACATCGAAGACTGCGGTAGGTCTGGAGTACTCGTCGATCCTCTCGGATGTCTCGTCGCTGATCGTTCGCTACGGGGCTTTCCGCACAGTGTTTGCCAACCGATATGTCAACAACGATAGCCGTTCTGAGCAGTCCAGCGCCGTAGCGCATTCAGTCGATGTTCAGCATACCGCGTCGATTCTGAGTGAACTTGCGCTCACCTCTGGAGTGTCAGCTAGGGTCAACACCGTTACCAGTCCGATCTATCAGCAGACCCTGCAGCACATTGTTAGCGCATTTTCCCAGGCAGAAATCAATATCGGCCTCGGTGCTATAGTGACTGCCGGACTGCGTATCGACCGTGAGGAAACACTCACCCTTGAGCCCCATCTCGAACTCTCGCCAAAGTTCGGAGTATCGTGGCCCGTAACACCCGAACTGTCACTGCGCGGCTCGGTTGGTCGAGGCTTCCGAGCTCCGACGGTTGCCGAGCGCTATGCGAACACTCAGTATGGGCCCTTCCGGGTGCGACCCAATCCGAGCGTCCTTGCCGAGAGCTCGTTGTCGTCAGAGATCGGAGGTTCATGGCGAAACACACAGGTGATCCCCTTCGAACTTGACATTGCGCTCTTCGATAACGAGCTGTTCAGTCTCATCGAGCCTACGTTTGACCTCACAGCGCCGGAGATTCCGATCGTGTTTAAGAACATCACGCGGGCACGGATCCTCGGACTTGAGACAACGATCAGGGTTGCTTTTTCACCCGGATTGATGGCCGAAACGGGGCTAACATATATGGATCCACGAGATCTAACGCTTGGTAGCATTCTGAAGTATAGAAACAGGATCCTTTGGTACTCCCGGATGATGTGGTCGCCGACACCGTCGGTAAGCCTGCAGTTCGAGTATCGCTATCAGGATCGCGTGCAGGCCATCGATGACCGATTGAGTCTGTTTATCACCGATGCCGACGTTCGCGTGCCGTTGCATGTTGTCGATGCCCGCGTGTTTGTTGATGCCTCGGCGAATCTGCGCATCGGGCTCATCGGCCGCAACCTGGCCAATTATGCCTATACCGAATCGATCGGCAATCTAGGGCCCATCAGGGCGTTCCTACTCCAGGCTGAGTTCCGCTGAGTTGCTCTGAGTAGCGTCCAAGCGAGAACGATTCGCCGAGATACCGTCGGCGCACTTCCTCGTTCGCAGCGATCTCCTCGGCTGTACCGCTGACGAAGATCGCTCCGTCAATCAAAATGTACGAGCGGTCCGTGATGCTCAGCGTTTCATGCACGTTGTGATCTGTGATCAACACTCCGATGCCCTTGTGCTTGAGCTTGCGAACGATCTCCATGATGTCCTCAACAGCGATAGGGTCGATCCCGGCAAAGGGCTCATCAAGAAGAATGAACTTCGGCTCCGTCGCAAGAGCGCGGGCGATCTCACAGCGCCGCCGTTCGCCTCCGGAGAGCATGTAACCTTTGCTTGTCCGAATATGACCGATGCCGAACTCCTCGAGTAGCTCTTCGCGCCGGGCCAAACGTCGGGCCTTGCTCAAACTCTGCGTTTCGAGGATAGCCATGATGTTGTCCTCAACGCTGAGCTTGCGAAAGATCGACGGTTCCTGCGGCAGGTAAGCAAGACCGAGCCGAGCACGTTTATACATAGGCATCGTGGTGATCTCCACGTTGTCAAAGTGCACCGAGCCACTGTCCGGCGGAACCATGCCGGTGATCATGTAGAAGGTCGTTGTCTTGCCGGCACCGTTCGGCCCGAGTAGCCCTACGCATTCGCCCTGACGCACCTCCATGGAGCTGCCCTGCACGACAACACGACCCTTGTAGGCCTTTCTAAGGCCTGTTGCCTTGAGGATACTTTTTTTGTCAGTTTCGGACACCGCCGCTCCGTGGTCGTTTCTTCAGGGTCAACGTCATGGACTTCTCCTGCTCGGCACGGCGCACCGTTAGAGCAAGTTTCTGGTTCACCTCACCGTCGAGTATCGCGATATCGACGTCTTCATCACGAAGCGTAGGCTTGCCATCGATGGCAATGATAACGTCCCCGGGTTCGATTCCCGCCTGCTCGGCAGGACCATCGGCGCTGACCTGATGAACAAGTACGCCATCGGTGGTCTTCAGCTGAAAGTACTTTCGCACGCTCTCGGTGATCGTCTCGAGCTTCATACCGGTCCAGAAGTCGCGGTCGATGACGCCCCCTGACTTGAGCCGATCTACGATCCGTTTGACACGGTTGATCGGTATGGCAAAACCAATGCCGATGCTACCGGCGCCGCGTGAACTATTCGCTGTTGAGTAGATGACGGTGTTGACGCCGATCACCTGACCATTGGCATTTACCAGCGGACCTCCGGAGTTGCCCGAGGAGATGGCTGCGTCTGTCTGGATCATGTTCCGGTACACGCGCACTTCGCCCGTCTGCGCCGGTTGCATGAAGCTCACGCCCTGGTTGGAGACGACACCCACCGTCACGGTAGGCTTCGAGTTGTTATCGAACAGACCAAATGGGTTGCCGAAGGCAATGGCCCATTCACCCACTGCGATATCATCGCTGTTGGCAAGACCCAAGAACGGGAATCCGGATCCATCGATCTTGAGGAGTGTAACGTCGGTGACCATGTCCGTGCCGACGACAGCAGCGTCGTACTTGCTTCCATCGGTAAGGGTGACAACGATCTTGGTCGCCCCTCCGGCGACGTGATCGTTGGTCACGATGTATCCGTCCTTGCTGATGAGGAATCCCGAGCCGAGCGAGCGCACTTCGTAATCGCGCGTGTAACTGCGTGAGCGGTCACCATAGAACTGATCGAAGAACGGGTCAGCAAAGAACCCCTCGAATGGATCACGGTACACCTGCGTGCGTGTCTCCGTGACGTTGATACCGACGATTGCCGGCGAACACAGTGTCACGGCGCGCGTGATCGCATTGCGGCGACCCTGACCGATGTCTTCTTGTGTGGCAACGGCATAGGCCCCCGAAGGGGGCGTAGCGAGCATCGACATGGGATGCGCTGCCAGTGACAGCCAGAGTGCTGCCAGAAATCGTTGAATAGGAGTGTTTTTCATACGGCGGGTGAATCGTCGAATCGAAGCGCAATTTATTGCGAATACGGGTCGGTAAATTGCCGCATGCCAGTCCTTGTTGCGCTTCCTGTTCCCCGCCTCGAGCCTCTAACCTATGATTTGCCACCTGGGGTGACAGCAGAACGTGGCATGCGGGCTCTGGTGCCACTCGGCAATCGCACTGTGGCCGGCACGATCATTGAGATCGATGCCCCGAGTGTCGAGGGTATGAAGCTGCTGCTTGAAGTACTGGATCAGACTCCGACATTCTCCGAGCAAATGCTGGAGCTTACGCGGCGTGTGGCTGAGTACTACCTGTGTTCATGGGGAGAGGTTCTTTCGGCCGCGCTTCCATCATGGATGAGACCCTCATCGACCATCAGCATCCGCCGCGAGCGGGCTGTTTCTGTCACCGAGTTTGACGAGATGAAGCGTCGTGCGCCGCGCCGTGCGGCCCTGCTGGAGGTAATCGATGCAGTTCGCGGTGACGTGACGCTGACATACCTGCAGAAGAAACTGCGCACATCGTCGGTTTCGGATCAACTGCATGCGCTTGTTCGCGACGGCTATATCTCTCTCTTCACACGCACGCCCTCAGCCCCTTCACTGCGAATGGTGCGGATGGTCTCGGTGGCTGATTCTTACCGCACGGATGAAAGCGCGCTGAGGGGTCTGTTTGACCTGCTGGATAAGCGTGCACCGAAGCAGTCTCTCGCGCTCGCAGCAGTCTGGATGAAGACCACCGGCAGTGACACGGCAATGCCTTTTGCAGACGTCGTGGAAACGGCGGGTGTATCGGCTTCCGTTGTCGATTCGCTCATTGAGCGCGGAGCATTGACGGTGAGTCACACACCCTCGATCTCGCATCTTGACGTCAACACGCGCACCGATGAGTCGCAGCTACCACTGACGCTTTCGCAGCAGGCTGCGGCAGATCAGATTGTCAGGGGGCTTACCAGCAATCAGTTTGAACCGATCCTGTTGCATGGCGTGACGGGCTCGGGCAAGACGCTGGTCTATCAGCATGCCTTACATCGTGTCATCGCTCTCGGAGGAACTGCAATTGTGCTGGTGCCGGAGATCTCTCTGACGCCTCAGCTTGGTGACCGATTCACGGCGGCATTTGGCGAACGTGTCGCTATTCTGCACTCTCGGTTGACCGACGCCGAGCGACTTCATCAGCTGCATCGCATAGCCGAGGGCGGCGTTTCAGTGGTGATCGGTCCTCGATCTGCCATTTTCTGCGCGATACCGAACCTGCGCCTGATTGTCGTCGATGAGGAGCACGAACCTTCCTACAAGCAGGACGATCCGGCGCCCCGGTATCATGGGCGGGATGTTGCTCTGATGCGGGCCCAGATATGTCGGTGTCCGATTGTACTCGGCTCGGCGACACCGTCTTTCGAGACCATGCAGAATGTTCGACTGGGCAGGTTTTCGTGCCTCGAGATCCCCGAGCGTGCCGATGGAGCCGTTGCACCGGTGATCAGGATCGTTGACATGCGCCGTAATCATAAGCTCAAGAGTATCATCGGCGGATTCAGTCATGAAGCGATCGACGCCATAGCGACACGAATACGGGCGGGTCAGGGAACGATCGTCTTCCTCAACCGGCGCGGTTTCTCCAGCGAGCTGCAATGCCAGGATTGCGGCTACACACCGCGATGTCCGAACTGCGATGTCTCGCTGACCTATCACCGGGTACCGTCCTCACTTCGTTGCCACTACTGCGGCTATGCCAACCACCTCGTGAAAAGCTGCACCGAATGCGGTTCTGTGGATGTCGTCGAACTTGGGTCCGGAACTCAGCGTCTGGAGACCGAGCTTGAGCAGGCGCTGCGTGATCGTAGTGGCCTCGAGGGACGTATTGCGCGAGTGGACGCTGACACAACCTCACGTCGGGGCATGCTTCGTTCGACGCTTCAGTCCTTCGTCCAGGGAGATCTGGACGTGATCGTCGGCACACAGATGATTGCCAAAGGTCTTGACATTGCGCGCGTTACACTGGTCGTTGTCGTCAACGCTGATCATTCGTTGCATATGAGCGACTTTCGAGCCAGCGAACGGACATTTCAGCTACTGACGCAGGTGGCCGGCCGAGCCGGTCGGGCGGCATCCATGACCGGTGAGGTCATCATTCAGACGTCAAGCCCCGACCACCCCGTGATCGGTGTCGTTTCCAAGGGCGAGCGCCTGGATGGAGACGTGCGTGCCTGGATCAATGAGGAGCTCTCACTTCGAAATGAAGTGTTCTACCCCCCGTTTACGCGCTTCATCGTTATCGAGATCTCGTCGATGGACCAGCAGCGCGTCGACAGTCACGCCGGTGTTATCCGGGCTCTATTGCCCGAGGGTTCTACCTATCATAAACGTTCGGAGGTGCTGACGCCTTCAGTTGGGCGCATACGCAATCACTACCGGCGAATGATCGTGATCCGAAACAACAAGGCCGAAGATCCATCCGGGCAGAGGATGCGTGGCCTTCTGCGATCGGTGCTTGACACGTATCACAATCAATACGCCTGTCGCGACGTGCGAGTGAGTGTCGACATCGACGCCAGCGGTCAACTCTAATGGGAGTTATCCACGTTTCACGATAGGCACACAGAAAAATCATAGGTTCGCTCGGTCCAACTCCTGAAGGCGTTCTTCCATGTCAGTCAAGACAATTCTCCTGCTCGGTTCCGGTGAACTAGGAAAAGAGTTCGTCATTGCTGTCAAACGCTATGGTCATCGCGTTATCGCTGTCGACTCCTATGACGATGCTCCGGCAATGCAGGTTGCCGATGACCGGCGGGTGATATCGATGCTTGACGCCATCGCACTTGACGCTGTGGTCCACGAGATCCGCCCCGACATCATCGTGCCGGAGGTGGAGGCCATTCGCACTGAACGCTTCTTTGCCTACGAGGATTTAGGAATCCATGTAGTTCCCAGCGCACGTGCGGCGAACATGACTATGAATCGCAAAGCCATCCGTGATCTCGCTTCGGCTGAGCTTGGTCTGCGCACCGCCCGGT
This sequence comes from Chitinophaga pinensis, assembly GCA_943372295.1. Classification (GTDB taxonomy): domain Bacteria; phylum Bacteroidota; class Ignavibacteria; order Kapaibacteriales; family Kapaibacteriaceae; genus UBA10438. The sequence continues at coordinate 38,976 of CALRYC010000013.1, read as the reverse complement.
ACCGCTATGCAACCACTCTCGAGGAGTTCCGGGCAGCCGTCGCCGGCATCGGTATTCCCTGCGTTGTTAAGCCCCTTATGTCATCGAGTGGAAAGGGGCAGAGCACGATCAAGACGATAGACGATGTCGAACGTGCATGGACCTATGCCATCGAGGGTAGTCGTGGTGACCTAAAAGAAGTGATCATTGAAGAGTTTGTTCGGTTTGACAGTGAGATCACGCTTCTGACAGTGTCGCAGAAAGACGGGCCGACACTGTTCTGTCCACCGATCGGACACCGTCAGGAACGAGGAGATTACCAAGAGTCGTGGATGCCTCACAATGTGCGACCAGACCTGCTGGCCGAGGCACAGAAGATGGCTGAAACGGTGACGAAAGCGTTGACAGGCGCTGGCATATGGGGCGTGGAGTTCTTTCTGACCGGTGAACACGTCTATTTCAGCGAGCTCTCTCCAAGGCCGCATGACACCGGAATGGTAACACTTGCCGGAACAACCACGTTGTCTGAGTTCGAACTGCATGCGCGTGCCGTCCTTGGGTATCCGATTCCAAGTCTAGAGCTTGAAAGAGCCGGTGCATCCGCGGTGATCCTTGCCGACCATGAGAGCCCTCTGCAACCTACATACGAGGGACTTGAATTGGCGCTTGCCTTGCCTGACAGTGAAGTGCGCATTTTCGGCAAGCCATCCACCCGATGCTACCGTCGCATGGGGGTCGCCTTAACGCATGGTCATCCGAATGCGGACGTCGAGTCTCTGCGTGCTCACGCCCGGACGGTTGCGGAGTGTGTACGTGTTATCACGAACGACGATGCCATTAACTGACGTCGACTTAAAACGAAGCGTTCGTCAGGGTGATTCGCAGCTCGGGCGTGTCTCGCTGCGATAGCCGCGCATTGACGTCGAGTCGAAAGAACAGCAATATCCGGTTGATGCCGAGTCCCAACTCGAAGTACGTGCGGTCGACCGTTGCGTCCGTCGTTGGCAGCTGCGTCGGAAACTGACGCAGGGTCTCTGTGCTGAATGACGTCCATTGCACGCCGCCAAACAGGAGAAACTCAATCCCGAACGAAGCGATGTTCGGGATGCGCAGAACACCCGGGATGACCTCTCCAAAGTTGTGACTGAACTGCAGTGATGCCATCCGGTCGCCGTAAAACTCTTTGATGCGCATTCCGCGGAATGCCGTGCCGACCACAAGGCCACCAAATCCTGACTCGGACGAAACGAAACGTTGCGGTGGGGTACTTCCCCATCCCCAGCGAACCATAGCCGAGAGATCAAGTGTCCAGAGAGGCAGTGTGTGCATGCGCGCCGAGGCATTCCATGTAGCAAGCACGAATTCAAAATTGCTACCGAGAATGTCAGGCCGTGCGGCTTCCAAGGACAGAGCCATGCCAGTGCGTGATACTCTGCGAAGGGGCGAATAGGAAAGGAAAACGTCCAGTCCAAGTGTGTTCATGTGTCCGTCGGCAATCTGCGGATTGCTTCTTGGCATCATTCCCGAACGGAAGAGCGACCATTGCGTCTGTTGCTGTACCGACTCGTCGATACTGTTGCGCCAGCTTAGCCGGATCGTGTTCGGGCGCGTCCACAGGTCGTTGCGGACAAACTGAAGCTGCCCCCAAGAATAACCCACACTAAGCTGGCCACCATTGCTAAGGTAGTAGTCGCCATAATCGGAACCGGAGATCAAGGACGTCAGTGTGATGAAGGATGTCCGGACGATGTTCGGATTGTCTCTGCGTTGAAGGGTTCTGCCGAGTGAGAGCTCGAGACTCCATCTCTGGTCTAGGTCCGGGAACCACGTGGCAGATGCCGAAGCATACAATCGGTGATCAGCCAATCCGTAGCCTGCCTGCGAGGCAAGAAGCATAGAAGTGTCGGGGCGATCCCGAACACCTATACCGAGGTATGGTCCGTGGATCAGGTTGTACCGAAAGATATCATCGAACCCGGTGAAGGGTCGACGTCCAAGACGCTGCAGAAAGCGCGATACCGGTCCCAGTATCTGTTCGAACATCGAGTTCTGAAGACTGTCTGGATTCTCCAGGATCATCTGGATCTCGTCGTATGCCCGCTGCTCCTGCGGTCGAAGAGGCAGACGAAGGTTCTGCTGCCAGTAGCTGGAATCAAAGACAGCCGCCTGGGTGGTGGTTTCAACACGACGTCGATCAAAGATTCCTTCCGGTAGCTCAGTATTGATCGCATAGTCATAACAGAACGTCTCGATATCAATATCGAGCCGTGGAGAGACCACGTAAAGGATCGAGGCCTCGAGACTGCTGCTGATCGATAGTGCCTCCGGAACTACCATGGAATCAACCGTCATGAGATTCTGCCGGTAGCTCAAGCGAGCATCGAACGGCAGATTAACCGCTCCATTGGGAACAAACTGCACTTCGATCGGCACATTACGCCGCTGATCGACATACATGATGCCTTCAAAGCCCCTTCTCAGTGTCGACTTCGTCTTTACGCTCAGCTTGACGGTATCGTCATCCAGACTGCTCATGAGCACGTAGTCGTATACATCAATGCCATTTGTCGCAAGAGGCGATGTGATCTCTTCGCCGAGGATCGTTACGACGTCATCAAAGATGTTGAGATTCGTCCCGAATGAAACAAAGTTTGCCTCCGCAGGAACGTTAGCCGTCTGGCGTTTTTGAAAGATCTCGTTGTGGAATTGATCGGGCTGCTGAACGTAGCCACGCGAGAAGGACTCGAGGATGCTGTTGACCGTAGTGTCGCCTCGACCCGAGCTTCGTAAGGCTGTGGTCGTGTCGGTCATGGCGATGAACTTGGTGTATAGCGTGTATGAGTAGGTACGGAGTGCGTCGCGCTGATATCGTCGTCGCTCAAGAACACGTCGCATGATCGTTACAGCAGGATCTTCTGCGGTAACGACAACTTCTCTGCCTGAGACAGGACGATCTCGGAGTGTCACACTAATGGTCGTATCCGCCCGGCGAAGCTCAATCGTATCGCGCTCAAATCCAATGCATGACAGAACCAGTATGAGCGGAGATTTACTGGATGAATCCTCATCCACTGGCCTGATTGACATGACAAACGCGCCGGACCTATTGGTCATGACCCTACGGCGCGACGTTAGCTCGGTAACCGTCACAAAACGGATCGCTTCGCCTGTTTGCCACGAGGTTACCGTGCCACGGATTGTTACGTCCTGACCAGCCTGGGACAGAATGCACGTCAGTTGCAACGTCAGTATCAGCGCAACAATGCGCACGGGATTACGAGCCAATGATCTCAGCAATCTCTCCATGCGCCTCCCGTAGCGCACGATCTGGTGTTGCCTCACCGAGTAACACACGCACGACGGCGTTCTCCAGAACCGATTCGATATCCAGCCAACGCCGGTGGACCGGCGTCATGCGCGCATTGCGCAGCTGTGCCGCAAAGACGGCCTTGAGTGGATCAGACCGCAATGCAGGATCATCGTAGGCAGCAGTAGCTGCCGGGAATCCAGCCTCGGGTACCTTCGAGCAGAACGCCTTGGCATTTTCAGGATCGACAAGAAATCGGATCAGCTTTCCCGCCAGATCCTTCTGTGACGAAGCAGCTGGAGTAGCTAGGTACTCCCCACCAGCGAATGACACGCCAGGCCTGCCACCTATTCCGGGGAAGGTCATTGCACGCACAGTGAGATTGGCATTGGAGCGAATCTTCTTAATGAGCCAGGAGCCGGAATTCCAGACACCGATACGACCCTGAAGGAACGTGGCATCAAGTTGACGTTGAGTTTCAATGATGCCTGTTCGTGACAGATCAGCATAGCACGTCAGGGCCTTTACGTTTTCCGGTGAGTAGACCACACAGAGCCCTGCGTTATCGAGGACATCACCACCAAACGTCCAAAGAAACGGCAGAATCTTTTTGTAAAGTCGATGAGCATCAGCACCATTTGCCCCCCAACCGAAGTGACCCTTTGCCTGGATCGCTTCTGCCAGTGCCTGCAGGTCATCGAGCGAGCGCACCGTGTCTCGACCCACCATTGATGCATGCTGCATATTGACAAACAATACCCGAGTATCAACGATCCAAGGAGCTGCAAAAAGCGTTCCACCATGACGTCCCGGAGCTAGCGTATAACCCAGCACGGCCGTCGTGTCGACACTTAGTAGAGGTGAAAGCACGCCGGCGCCGGAAAACTGTGCGACCCAGTCCGAACCAAGTTCCACAACGTCAGGGGGCGCGCCAGAATTGAACGCTGCCTGCAGCTTCGCCTTGCCGTCGTTCCAGCTCAGTTCGGTCAATTCAACACGGCAGTTGTTGGCCTTTTCGAAGACCGAAACAAGTTCGCGCAAAGCCGTCTTCTGTCCAGGCTCGCTCCAGAAGTGCCAGAAACGAATCGTGGGAGCCCCCTGCTGATGCTGACCTTCCGGTTGACAGGCCGAGAAGACCCCGATGGTTATCAAAAGAATGACAACGATCAAGCGATGCGGGTTGAATGTCGAATGCATAGATCGAAACTACGGAACAGGGCGCTCGAAAGTCCGTCTTTGTGCGTACTTTTGAGCCCGTCCTGGCAGCCGACCCCATGGGACGGCGGCGCAGCACCGAACTGATTTTTGATCAACCTACGGGTGTCGTGTGCCGAAGACGTCGAAGTACATCTTCATCACGGGCGGCGTCCTTTCCTCTCTTGGAAAGGGCATTGCTTCTTCCTCCATCGGATTGCTACTGCGTCAGCGCGGTTTTACCGTCACCGTGCAGAAGATGGATCCCTACATCAACGTCGATCCAGGGACGATGAATCCCTATCAGCACGGCGAAGTGTATGTAACCGATGACGGCGCGGAAACGGATCTCGACCTGGGTCACTACGAACGCTTTCTCGATGAGAACATGTCGAAGGCCAATACGGCATCTGCCGGTCAGGTCTACTATGACGTGATCATGCGTGAGCGTCAGGGGGCTTATCTGGGCAAGACAGTCCAGGTTGTTCCTCACATCACCGATGAGATCAAGCATCGCATGCGGGCCTTCGATGGCAAGTATGACATTGTCATCATCGAGATCGGTGGTACGGTAGGCGACATTGAGTCGTTGCCTTTCCTTGAGGCCTGCCGCCAGCTGCGTCTTGAAGTTGGCCGTGGCAATGCCATGGACATTCATCTGACGTACGTGCCATTTATCAAGAGCGCAAATGAACTCAAGACCAAGCCGACACAGCACTCTGTCAAGACTCTGATGGAGTTTGGCATCACGCCAGACGTCCTGCTGTGCCGTGCTGAGATGAAGCTTGGTAAGGATATTCGCTCTAAGATCGCCCTGTTCTGCAACGTCGAGGAACGATCGGTGATCGAAGCACTCGATGCGCCAACGATCTATGAAGTTCCGATGATGTTCGCAAAGCACGAGCTCGATACGATCATCTGCGAGAAGCTCAATCTGAAGCGCTCACAACGTGACCTTGAAACATGGTCACGCTTTGTCCATCGCATCAAGTCACCCCTACACTCGGTGGAGATCGGCTTTGTTGGCAAGTACAACAAGTACCCCGACAGCTATAAGTCGATCATTGAAGCTCTCACTCACGCCGGAGCCATCAACAACACACGTGTGGTGATCCGATGGGTCGATTCTGAAGAGGTTACCGGCGCGAATGTTCAGCAGATGCTCAGTGGCGTCAATGGCATCCTTGTTGCGCCTGGCTTTGGCCACCGTGGCATCGAAGGAAAGATCACCAGCATCAATTGGGCACGCACGCATGACGTTCCGTTTTTCGGCATCTGTCTCGGAATGCAATGCGCCGTCATTGAATATGCGCGCAATGTGCTGGGTATGGCTGCGGCTAACTCGTCGGAGTTCAAGCGCAACAAGTTCAGCGTGATCGATCTGCTGCCGGAGCAGCGGTCGATCACCCACAAGGGTGGGACGATGCGCCTCGGTGCCTTTGCATGTCAACTTGAGAAAAAGAGCAAGGCATTTGCTGCCTACAAGTCTGAACATATCAGTGAGCGCCACCGTCATCGCTACGAATTCAACAACGACTTCCGTGATGCGTTCACGGCGGCTGGACTGAAGATCTCCGGCACCTCGCCAGACGGCAGACTTGTCGAAATCGTAGAGGTTCCCTCGCATCGCTGGTTTGTCGGTGTGCAGTTCCATCCGGAACTTAAGTCTCGCGCCGTCACGGGACATCCTCTATTCGTTGCCTTCATCAAGGCGGCCAGGGCTCTAGCTCAGGAGAATCTCTAACATGGGCATCAACATCATCCTGATAGAGGACGATGCCATAGAAGAACTGTATCCGTTTGCCTTGACGTGCAATTCATGGCAGATCCGCGCAGGGCGTCACACGATCCATGAACGATGGGTTCATGTGCTGCCGGATGCCAATGTTGTTGTGCACACTCATCGTACACTCCACCAGCAGCTCTATGGTGAAGACGTCGCGGCCGGAGTGCTTGATCATTCTGCCCCTTTGCTGGTGCTGCTCTCTACGGCTGTGCTTTCCACGGAACATATGAAGGGGCTCGCCGAACGCACCACGAGTGCCGTGCGACCATGCGTGATCAACAGCGCTGATGTCACCATCGGGGCGATTCTGCCAACGACGCCGGAGAGTCTCGACGATGTCATTGCAGCGCTGGATACTGTTGCTGCAGAAGACGTTGATCTTGTTTCCGTCACCGCCCGTCAGGTTCGGCGCATGTGGGATGTGCTCGACATGATCGATGAGGCCATCGCCTGGGACGCCGAACTGTCTGTCTCGCGTGTTTCCCCTACCGCAGTGATTCATCCATCGGCCATCATTGATGAGTCGAAGGGGGCTATACTTATCGATGATCTGGCAGTGATCGGACCAATGGCGGTGCTTCAGGGTCCGTGCAGCATCGGTGCTCATGCGGTTGTCAAGCCCCATGCCCACATCACACATTCCGTTATCGGGCCCTACTGTAAGGTAGGCGGGGAAATCTCGGTTTCTATCTTTCAGGCCTACTCCAATAAACAGCATTACGGCTTTGTTGGACATAGCATCATCGGCCAGTGGGTTAATCTTGGAGCGGGTACGACAACTTCGAACCTTAAGAATACCTACCACGACGTCAGGCCAACCATGCCTTGGGGTCGAGAGACATCTGGACGGCTGTTTCTCGGGTCGATGATCGGTGATTTCACGCGCACGGCCATTGGCACCATGCTCCCGACCGGTGGTGTTTACGGTGTCTGCTCACACGTTATGTCCGAAGGTCTGGCACCATCGAACGTGCGATCCTTCGTATGGCAAGCGGGAGTTGCGTACGACCGCAGCCATGCATTTGATACCTGTGATGCAATGATGCAACGCCGCGGTCATGCGCTGTCCGAGAGACATCGTGAGCTTTTGGACGATGTGAGAGAGCGCGATGTCTGAGCGTATGCATGTCTGGATCACCGGCGCAGGATCTGGGCTTGGCGCCGCAATGGCGCGTCAGCTCGGTTCAGTTGCTTTCGTGTCACTGTCTGGACGTCGGCAGGAGCCCCTTGATGAACTTGCAAATGAGTTGGGCACTGGCAGCGCCTGCGTTGCGGCATGTGATGTGGCCATCGACGAATCGGCCGCCGAAGCACACGGCAGGATCGTCGAGAAGTTCGGACCGGTCGATGTGCTCATCAACAATGCCGGTATCGCGATGTTCTCGCCGGCCATTCAGACATCCATGCAGGACTTTGCAGCACATCTCGAGGTAAACCTTCTTGGTGCAGTGAGGTGCTCGCAGCTGGTGCTGCCCGAGATGATGCGCCGGCGCCGTGGCATGATCCTCTCCATGAACTCCGTTGCTTCCGTGACGACGTTTCAGAATTGCACGGCCTATGCGGCCAGCAAAGCAGGCCTACTGGCCTATACACGAGGGCTACGGCAGGAAGTGCGGCAGCACGGTGTGAAGGTTGTTGACCTGCTCATTGGTGCTACGGCCACAGATATCTGGTCGGCCGAAATGCTCGAGGAGCATCGGCACCGGATGATTTCCCCTTCGGACGTGGCATTAGCTGCTCGAGATGTAATTTTACGCTACGATCATCCTGCGGTGATGATCGAGGAAATGATCATTCGACCTCAGTTAGGAGACCTGTAAATGCGTTCTTTTGTGACAACATGTGTCTGTCTTGCGATGTTCGGCATCCAGCTTGTTGCCCAGCCGACCCAAGTCTACAGTCACGGCGACCCGACACCTGAAGAGCAGCTCATGCTCGAGTACATTAATCGCGGGCGGGCCAACCCCACCGAAGAGGGCATCCGTATGATGGATACAAAGGATCCAGCCGTGCAGGGTGCGTACAGCTATTTCAAGATCGATGCGGCGAAGACAAAGCAGGCCTTTGCCGGCTATCCGGAGCGCCCGCCTCTTGCCTTCCATCCACTGCTGATCGAATCGTCCCGCAACCATACCAAGGACATGGACGAGAAGAACTTTCAGGGGCACACCAGCTCGAATGGCGACGAGCTTGGGCAGCGTTACGTGAAGGCAGGCTACGCGTCCATGGGCATGTACGGTGAGAACGTGGCGGCCTACAGCGAATCAGTTTGGCACGGACACTGCGGCCTGAATGTGGACTGGGGCGAAGAGAACCAGCGTGTGCTTGGTCACCGAAAGAACATCATGAACTATGAGAATGCGGTTTTTACCGAAATAGGCATCGGCATCACATACAACGGACGTGGACTGATGCAGGGCTGGGTCGGGCCGTACGTGGTCACCCAGAACTTCGGCATCCGCTCTCAGCGCTATATCCTTGGCGTAGTGTATATCGACAAGAACAATAACGGCTTCTACGACATTGGCGAAGGAGTCGAAGGTGTGAAGATCACACCGTCGCGGGGCTCATTTTATGCTGTTTCGAGTGCATCAGGGGGCTATGCAATCCCCTACACAGGAACGGGCTCGATCAGCCTCGCAGCATCAGGTGGCGGACTTCCGGCAGCTATCAACAAGACTGTCGACGTATCGGGTCAGAACGTTAAGGTTGACTTCGTCCCGGCATCGGCTGGTCCGGGAGCAGTGACGCTCTCGAAGCCCGCAAACAACGCAACCAACGTCACCCCACTGGTAACGCTTGAATGGGGATCTGCACCGCTGGCCGACAAGTATTTCTATCAGGTATCGAAGGATCAGCAGTTCACAACAGCCGGTGTTATTGCCGAAGGAGAAACCGCGAAGCGCTCGGCTTCTGCTACAGTGCCTGCCTGCAATACTCGGTTCTACTGGCGCGTGCGTGGTATCAACGATGTTGGCAACGGTGTTTGGTCCAGTGTCTTTTCCTTCACCACCGGCGGAAAGATGCCAACCTCATCAAGCGGCTCATCGCCTAAGGGGAATGCGCTGGCTGGCTCGAATGATAACGTGACGTTCATCTGGTCGGCCGCAGCAGAGGCAACTTCGTATCACCTGCGTATCAAGAAGAGTGCGTCTCCGTTCACCATCGTTTTCGAAGACTCGGCCGCTACCGGGACGAGTAGGAACGTTAAGGCTAGCGTTCTTGGCACTGGCGGATTCACCTGGGAGGTTCGTCCGAAGAATGCCTGCGGCATGAGTGGCTGGTCCACCCCATTGCAGTTCTCGCTGACGGTCACGAGTGTAAACGAGCTCGATAACGAGGTTTTTGATGCGATCATTTCACCGCAGCCTATAGTCGATCTGCTGAACATCGTCGTTCAAAGCGCGTCCGATGATGTGGTTAACGTGCGCATTTTCAGCATGGGCGGTAACGAGGTCCTCAGTGTGCGTCAGCCGGTTTCCTCGGGTCGCAGCAACATGGCTGTTTCTTCGGCCGTCAATCTTGTACCAGGACTCTACACGGTGGTGGTATCCTCCGTGACGGGCTCATCGGTCTCGTTACCGCTGATCAAGCTCTAATACAGCTTCACATCCGCATACTCAAAGGGGCGATTCACATACTGGATCGCCCCTTTTGCTGTTGGCCTATTGACAGCAAAGTATAATCATCCTAGCTTGGCTCCATACGTTGTTACTCACTTACTGGTTGTTGATCACATGCAGAAGATTGAACTGCATACAGCATTGACAGACGTGGTGGTCGCCCTGACAGGACGCCACCGCGATGAGGTTATCGCCAAGCTTGGGAGCGACTACGAAGATCCGATGCTCTGGAAACGTCCGAACCGAAGGCAGACCGAGACGTCAGACAAAGATCGCATGCATGCGCGCACGTATCATCGGACGCATACCCGAAAGTCGCGCTTCACCGAGCGACTCTATCGTGAGGCAGCCTCAGTTCCCATCGAGACGCGACTACCGACAGTTCCGGATGTTCCGATTATCTCTTGCTATCATGATATGATCGTTGCGGTACGGTTGATCGCGGCAGGCCACTACGAAAAGGCGCTTGTGATCGTCAAGCGTTGTATTCGCCGATCGGCACAACTCGATGAGCCCCTTGCCGTGCTGCAGGCCTTGCACCTTGCAGACGGACTGCAGGGAGCCGAAGGATCCATCTCGGTTCGTCGTCAGCTGCAGAGGCATATTCGCCGCTGGAGTGACCGGTACTTTCAGCAGCGTTCAATCGCCGCATTCCTTGAAGACATTCTGGTCGATCGCAGATACCGCGAAGACGCATCGCTTCTTGAGCACATCGACCAGATGTGGAATGACCTGCTGCTTCAACAGAGCCCCATGACGCGCGCGTCCGAGCGTCTGCTATCGAGTGTGGTAAAGATCCGACGATGTCAGGTAGCCGGCCACAACCATATGATCATCACTACCGTGACCGCCACACTGCGCCGCCACTCAACAGGCATCCCTGACGGATACCGTTGGCTAACGGGGTGGCTTGCAAGCGCGCGTATGCGTGCGCAGCTTGCCATTGATGTTCAGCTTGAGGCGATTGCAGAAAATGATGCAGGTACTGCGTCGAACCAACTCAGGCCGCATCTGAAGTGTGAGGTATGCCGGTGGCAACTCATGAGCTTGATGCGCAGAGGTCAGTGGAATGCTGCGGCCGAAAAGCTCATTGAGCTTCGACTGATGAACCAGGAAGCGTCCGACGAGTACGAGCAGCAGAGAATGCTCCTTCTTGAGGGCTTCTTCTGGATCTCCCGGCAGATGGGCTTGCACTCACATGGTGTGGTCGAGCGGATGCCGAGGATCACAACCTTTCTGAACTCTGTCTCGGTGATTGGCCAGGACCATTCGGGACTGAACATCCAGATAGCTGTTTTCGAGATCCTGTATTATCTGGTCAAAGGTCAAGGTGAGGTGGTCGAACGTAAGGTCTTCAACCTCACGGTACGGGCCTCTCGGAAACTTCGGTTTCCTGCCGCTGATCCGCTTCGTGCTTTCATCACCATGCTGCGGGTTGTGTCGCACTATGACATGTCCGACCCAAGGGTTCGTGCCCGAACAAAACGCTATCTCAAGCGCATGACCCATGATGCAGGGGATATCCCGGAACATCTGCTCTTTCCAATACCATTGCGCGACCTAGCAGGGCTGATCATCCAATACATCGATGAAAAGGGGCTTCAGACCAACGTGTAGAAGTCGTGCCCGTTATCGTGACGTATTTGCAGCACACCGGCGCGTACGAGCTTGACCAATATCTGCGAGGCCCGGCGACGGGAGATATTGACAAGTCGGGCAAAGTCTGCAACACTGGCTCTTTGATGCCTCTCGAGGTAGGCAAACAGACGCTGCTCGCGGTCCCCGATCGAGAGCGTCATGGGCGGTGAATCCGGATTCATGCCACGCAGGATCTTGGTCATCTCGCGGCTGGCCTGCACCGACTGCTCCCCGTCGCGGATGAAGACCGGTCTGTCATGCGGTCGTGCAGGATCGTCCGGATGCGAGAAATGATGAGGCCGCCGGTTGCTGGATGGGATCGTGACGACGATCACGTCCTTGAATTCGATCTCAACGACTTCGATATGATGATCCAGTGGCGGTTCTATGGAGCTGAGAGACACCAGCACCTGATCGATCTGCTCCTTCTCGGAGTCTACACCGATGACCTTGCCGCTATCGTCAACCCCAATCAGTAGTCGTCCGCCCGTGGTGTTGGCAAACGCAATCAGTTCTCGGGCGATTTTCTCGACCGTCGTGAACTTGCGCTTAAACTCCAGCGTCGAGGACTCGCCTGACCCGATCAGATCACGCAGTTCATTGCGTCTCATAGACGTTCCGGCATGAGCCGGATGAAATTGTTGGACGGTCTCTCTTACTGTGCTTGCGAGTACTTCCACTGCGACGCGGGAACCCACCATTGGGCCGGGTTGTATCCCGGACGCACGCGGCTGAAGCGCACGCCATGGAGGCGCTTGTTGTAGATCGCAGGATACTGTGGACTCCAGAGGAAAATGTACGGCTGCTCATCGGCAACGATGCGCTGAAACTCCTGCATGTAGGCAATGCGCTTGCCTTCATCAAACTCGATGCGGTTGAGTTCCATCAGCTGATCTGCCCGTGGGGAGGAGAATCCGGCATAATTGCTTCCTTTGTTACCGATCTGACTCGAGTGCCAGATCTGATAAGGATCGCTTGGCAATGGATCGTTGACCCATGCGCCGATGGAGATGTCGAACTTCCTGGTGCGGAGGTTCTCCAGAAAAACGCTCCACTCAAGTTTCCGTACTTCCAGCTTGACGCCGATCTTTCGAAGTTCATCGGAGAAGGCTACCGCAATGGCTTCACGGGATTCATTTCCGGCGTTGACAAGAATGGACACAACGAACGGAACGAGCTTGCCGTTGACGTTCTTGTCGAGCACACCATCTCCGTTGACGTCTGACCAGCCGGCTTTTGCCAAGATGTCCTTAGCCTTTGCCGGATCATACGACACTGGTGCGATTGACTTGTCGTACTCTTTCCGGTCACTATACACAGGCGAGTTGACCGGGGTGGCAAGCCCCCTGACAACTTGCTTGATTAGAGCATCCCGATCGAGGCAGTGCGCCAGCGCACGACGTACGTTCTTATCGCTTAGGATTGGGTTCTGACAATTCAGACCAACGTACGTGTAGACCTGCATTGTATAGGTTGCTTTTGACAGAAAAGGCGTTGCGACCGTGTCGATCTCTTCGACAAACTTTGCTGGCGGCACGGCTTCCATGAAGTCCATCTCTCCGTTTTTCACGCCGACAACGGCCGAACTACGGTCATTCACCACCTTGTAGATAACCTTGTCGGCATACGCTGGATTCCATTTGTCCTTACTGGCATTCCACCAGCGGTCATTTCGTTTAATGGATACGCTTTCGCCGGTCTTCCACTCATCGTATGTGTACGGGCCCGATCCAACATTCAACGCTGGATCGCGCTTAACCTCGGGGGTGTTGTACCATGTGGCGAACTTCTTCAGCGATGCGTTCGCCTGAGCCTTTGCCATGTCATTCGTTTCAGCGATCGTATATCCGTCGGTCAGATTTTCCTTGTCGAAGATGTGCTTTGGAAGGATCCAGAGCCCACCGAGAAAGTGCTCAGCCAGGAAGTTGGGCTTTGACATGGTGATGACGACCGTCTGATCGTCAGGTGCTGTAATGTCTGACAGCGACTCGTAGTAATTCCTGAGAGCGGCAGCATCGGTTATGAGCGGATTTTTGACGGCCTTGAAGGAAAAGATCACATCCTTGGATGTAAGGGGCTTGCCATCACTGAACGTCACCCCTTTTTTGAGCTTGAAGGTATACATCAGGTGGTCATCCGAAACCGTAGGACGCGACTCGGCGATCACCGGATAAAGGTCTGTGGTTTCGAAGTCATAATCCAGAAGCTTCTCGTAAACGTGATTGAAGATCGCGCTCGATGAGGCGTCGTTGGTCACCAGCGGATTGAGACCTTCAGGGTCGGAAAGAAGGTGCACGACGATCCAGTCTCCCTTGACCGGGGTGCCGTCATCGGCGGTGGAAGCCCCCTCTCCCCCACCAGAGCAGGAGAAGAGCATCGTGGCAGCCACGACAACTGACAGAAGGCGGTTGGAGGAAAGCAGAGTTGATACGCAGGAGAGGTGCATGGTGTTACTCATCATCGCTTTGGAAGTAGGAAACGTTGCGAAGATCGCGTGATTTCCCCGAATCACCGGAATTCTTGAGGTGTGATTGGAGATTCTCCGAAAAGACCCTGGGGGCGTGATAGCCGTACGTACGAAGAAGGTAGTTCAGGGCGATCGTTTCGGAGATGACAGTGATGTTCTTTCCGGGAAAGATCGGAAGCTTTACGGCGTGGATGTCCACGCCCATGATGTTGATGGTCGACTCATCAAGACCCAGTCGGTCGTACATCTTGGCCTCATCATACACTTCAAGCTCGACCACGATCTCGAGTCGTTTCTGGAAACGTATGGACCTGATGCCAAACATCTGACGGATATCGATAAGACCTAGACCGCGGATCTCGACAAGGTGTTTTACGAGTGACGATCCGGTGCCCATGAGAATACTCTCACGCTTCTTTGTCAGCATCGTCGCATCATCCGCGACGAGCCGATGGCCCCTTTCAACAAGATCCAGTGCGATCTCGCTCTTTCCGATGCCGCTAGAGCCGGCAAACAGCATGCCGACGCCATAGACATCGACAAATGACCCGTGGATCGTCACCTGCTCACCGAACTGATCATCGAGAAACTCACCGAGAACGTAGATCGTCTTGGTCGTATCAAACGGTGTCGTTAGCACGGCTATACCGCGCTCTCGGGCGTGGGCCACCAGGTCGTCATCAAGCACGTGGTCGTTGGCACAAACGATCACCGGAATGTCGAAGTCGCACATCGTGGCAAACATCTGCCGCCGCTTGGACTGTTCGCAGCTCTTGATAAAGTAGAATTCAGTGTTGCCGAACAACTGAACGCGCGAGTAGGTGAACAGTTCGGTAAACCCCGTCAGGGCTAGCTGCGGCCTGTGAAGGCTCTTGTCCGTGATTCGGTTGTCAAGTCCGATCTGGTCTGTAAGCGGACGCAGCTGCACAGGTCCGTCAAGAAGTTCGCGAACCGTGATGTAGGGTTTTCGAGTAGACTCTGGTATGCGCATGTTGGGGAGTGCTGAAGTGGTGAGCGCACCTCAGGGGCGCACGGTAGCTAACTTATCATGCACCTTCGAGAGCTGGCGTTCCATTTTGAGTCCAGCATCGTGCACAGCTTTGGAAAAGTCTGCTGCCACTTCCTTTGCTACAAGCAGATGATCGTGAATACGAAGCGTAATCTCACAGCTCTTGTTTAAGGGCACTTCCTCGAAGAGAATATCCGTACGCACGATGTTATGATTGAACTTCTCGAATCGTCTGGCGGCGTTGACTGCGCTATCGTACTCGGCATCGGTAATCTCACAATGCCGTGTCTTGATGTGGATGTCCATGATAACCCTTTCGTAGAACGGTGAAACATCGACTATTGACGACCGACGACTCCGAACATAAACAAAGACGTGATTAGAAGCGACTTTGAAGTGCGGAGTTCGATTTGCGTTGACGCAGAAGGAGAGAAATTCCTATTTCGATGCTTACGCCTCCCGCATCGATCAGATAATCCTGACGCAGTCTCTCCGGCGGGGGCACGGCAAACGAATCGAATTGTCCTGCAAAGTAGCGGTCCCGTAAGGGGGCGAAGGTATACCCCACCTCGATACGGATCCCCGTGGCAGTTCTCGCCATCGCTGATCCATCAAACCCTAACGAAACTCCCGCGCGCAGCTTGGCCGTGGGAGCGATAAGAGAACCTTCGTAGCGTGTTCCACCGCGGCGGGCCCCGAGCAGTCTCGAAGTTTGAATCTCTTCGGTCCAAAGGACAGTGCCGAAAACGAGGCCAACACCAACTCCGAGATACCCGGTAAACTGCCGACGTGCAGGAAACAGATCGAGGGTCACAAGCACCGGGACTGTGCTTACCTCTATGTTCTGCGTGACGTTCTGCGGTGGCCCCAGTGGCGTGGCTGGTGGCTTGGGGTCGTACGTGTAATTCTCTCGGATGGTGGCGCGAAAAAAGCCCCCTGACACACCGACGGAGATCTCGTCAGTGAGATACTGATTGATGGACGCTCTAGCGCCGATCGGTACTCCGAACGATGAAACTGTGCCGCCAAGCACGCCCTGATAATCGCGGAGAAAATCCGCGGCCTGTATGCCCATGGTCCAGAGCACGCTTGCCTCTAGACGTACTCGTGGTTCGGCAACGACAGACTGTGCCTGAACGAGCAGTGCCGGAATGCACATATACACTGCACCGCAGACGAGGGTCATCACGGCTGGTTGTCGTATGCCGAAGCGCCTGTGCACGGGTTTGGGCGAATGTCAGAGGATACGTTTGCCCATCGAGGAGGCAATGATCTCTGCGGCGAACTCTGCGGTCTTATTTCGGTCGTCGAGGATGGGGTTCACCTCGGCAACCTCGAGCGATGCGTAGGCGTCGATCTGTGAGATCAGTTCCATGAACACATGGGCTTCCCTATAGGTAAGACCACCTGGTACCGGCGTGCCGACGCCCGGGGCAACAGCCGGGTCGACCCCGTCGACGTCAAACGAAATGTGCAAATGATCAACGCTTCGTGACATATCCTCAAGAACGCGTTCGGCGATTTCGTACATGCCCAACCGATCAACATCGAACATCGTGTAAGCCGCAACACCAAGTTCTTTTATCAGATCACGTTCGCCGGGATCGATGCTGCGTAATCCAATGATGGCCAGATTGCGTGGATCAAGCTTAGGGCCCTCGATGCCAATCTTCGTCAATGACGGGTGCCCAAGACCCATTGCTACGGCCAATGGCATACCATGAATGTTTCCGGTAGGTGTCGTTTCAGCCGTGTTCATGTCGGCATGCGCATCGATCCAGATCACGCCTAGGGTCTTATTACGCTCGCGGCAATGAGCACCGATTCCAGCAATTGAACCCACGGACATCGAATGATCACCACCAAAGAGCAACGGGAAATGTCCGTCATCAAGAATGGACTTCACCCGACCTGAGAGAATATGGCTCATGGCGGCCACTTCAGGCAAGTACTTGAGTCTTTGATCCTGCAGTTCCTGAACCTCAATATTCCGGATCGGTATATCGCCTTCATCGAGCACGCGATATCCCAAGGCCTCGAGCTTGAGATCAACGTCTGCAATGCGAAGAGCCGAAGGTCCCATATCGACACCTCGACGGTCGGCACCTAGGTCTATGGGAAATCCGAGCACTCGAACGGTGTTTGACTTGCGCATAACAACTTTCTACAACAACGTGTTACGTTGTCCGACTAAGAAGATGTCCGAGCACTGTCGAAAGTGTCCTCTTCAGATCTCGACGCGGCACGACGAGGTCAACAAAACCCTTTTCAAGGAGAAACTCCGATCGTTGAAATCCTTCCGGGAGCTTCTTTCGGATCGTCTGTTCGATCACCCGGGGACCGGCAAAGCCGATCAGCGCCTTTGGTTCGGCGATGATCACATCACCAAGCATGGCATAGGATGCCGATACGCCCCCTGTTGTGGGATCAGTCAGTATCGAAACATAGGGCAAACCTACTTCGGCGAGTTCAGAAAGAACGGCACTTGTTTTCGCCATCTGCATCAGTGACAAGGCCGCCTCCTGCATTCGTGCACCCCCCGATGCGGAGATGAAGACGTACGGCATCTTTTGTTCAAGTGCCCTTCGTCCTGCACGGAGAAACTTCTCGCCAACCACCGAGCCCATTGAACCGCCGATGAAGCCAAAATTCATACATCCGAAAGACACCGAGATGCCATCGATGGCCCCGGTACCGGTGGTAACGGCATCTGGCAGGTCGCTCTTGCTGTAGGCTTCCTTCAAACGCGCCTTGTAAGGACGGGTGTCTACAAACTCCAGAGGGTCGGCCGATCGAACGCCGGCATCAGCTTCGCTCCACGTTCCCTCATCAAACAGGATCTTAACATACTTCGCACTTCCGATCCGGAAATGGTGCGAACACGACGGGCAGGTGAACGAATTCTCTTCGAGTTCTTTGCGGTAGATCACCGTGGAACAATCCGGACATTTGGTCCAGAGGCCGTCGGGCATCTCACGGGCCTGCGTCTCGGTGGTGATGTTTTTATTCTTGCGGAGGAACCAAGCCATTCACAAAAGTACGGAAAAGCGTCGACCTCGGTGGCTGCGGTAAGGGGGCTAACCTAATCAGGTAACTGCATTATCAAACTTCTGCTTGACGTCATCTGCAACACTGACCGCATCTGCAGGAATACTGTCAAACGCCATGGCTTCAACTTCGACGTTTGTCACAAGGTGAGGTCCCTGAAAGACGGTACGGGCCAGGAAAGCCATTCACCGCTGAACATTCTCAGGCCATCGTTCTGACCTCGAAACACGCATGCCGATCTTGACGACCCTGCAGAACCAACTACTTATCGGGCGAAAACAGTCCGATTTAGCATCGCACGAGTCACTACTTCCCGATGCGCAGCACCTCATACTGGATCACGCCTGCTGGGACTTTTGTTTCAATCACATCGCCAACGACCTTACCGAGAAGTGACTTGCCAATGGGGCTTGTGACCGAAAGCTTGTTCTGCTCGAAATCTGCCTCCTCGGGTGAGACAAGCAGGTACTCGATCTTCTTGTTAGTCTTTTTATTGAGAAGCTCCACCTTCGACAGAATGTAAACCTTGTCGTCCGGAAAGTCTTTTGCTTCGATAACCTGGGCCTTCGAGAGCATGGTCTGCAGGCGGGAGATGCGGATCTCAAGCAATTCCTGAGCATGCTTCGCAGCATCGTAGTCGGCATTCTCAGACAGGTCACCGTGCGAACGCGCCTCGGCGATCTTTTGCGCTATCTCGCGTCGCCCATTTGTGGTTAGTTCCAGCACTTCAGCCTGAACCTGCTGAAGATACTCTTTTGTTACGTAGACGGCATCCCCAGCCATGGGAAGACTCCGATTAGATGTCGATGGTTGATGGTGCTCGGCGATAAAAAAAACAAAGCCGCCAGCGGCTTTGTTTTTTGTGAGTCGAAACTACGCACCTGCGTACGTCGGTGCAACCGCTTCTCTAAAGATGCCGTAGAATGTGTCCCATTTTGTCTCTCTTTGTCTCTAGGTAACCCTGATTTTCAGCCGTTGCCGGTACCTCAAGCGCTAGCAATTCGGTCACCTCTAGGCCATAGGACTGCAGACCTACGCGTTTTTTCGGGTTGTTTGTCATCAGCTTCATCTTCTGGATGCCGAGCTCGCGCAGGATCTGCGCACCGATGCCGTAATCTCGAGGATCCGGTGGAAAACCCAGATGAACATTGGCTTCGACGGTGTCGAGTCCCTGTTCCTGCAGAGCATAGGCCTTGATCTTGTTGGTTAGACCAATTCCCCTTCCCTCCTGCCGCATATATAGCACCACACCACGACCCTCCAGTTCGATCCGGTCGAGGGCAGCATGCAGTTGAGGTCCGCAATCGCAGCGAAATGATCCGAAGATATCGCCGGTTAAACACTCACTGTGGACGCGCACTAGGACAGGTTCAGATGTTGAGACGTCACCTTTGACAACAGCAACATGCTCCTTACCGTCCACGGTATTCTCAAAGATCTTGACGACGAAGTTTCCATGCTCACTCGGAAGCTTTGCCTCTGCCACGAATCGCACGAGGATCTCCATCCTGCGACGGTAGGCAATGAGGTCCTGCACGGAGATGATCGGCAGATGTTGCTCCTTAGCCATAGTCAGCAAATCGGGCACTCGGGCCATGGATCCGTCGTCTTTGAGGATCTCACAGAGAACGCCGACGGGTTTCAGGCCCGCCAGCGTCATAAGGTCTACCACTGCTTCGGTATGTCCTGCTCGGCGAAGCACTCCACCGTTGACCGAAATAAGAGGGAAAATGTGCCCTGGACGGCCGAAATCCTCTGGAGCGGAAGATTCAGAAGCCATTGCGCGAACCGTTGCTGTGCGGTCACTGACTGAAATACCACTCGCCGTTCCGTGAACGTAGTCGATGCTGACCGTGAAACGCGTACCGTGCAGGGCCGTATTGTCTCGCACCATCAACGGAAGGTCAAGCTGCCGTGCCCTCTCTTCGGTCACGCTGACGCAGATCAGCCCCTTGCCATGTGACGCCATGAAATTGATATTCTCCTCCGAGCACAGCTCCGCGGCGCAGACGAGGTCGCCCTCGTTCTCACGATCCTCATCATCGACAACGATGATGCACCGACCCGCTTGAAGTGCCTCGACGGCAGTCGTAATGGTGTCGAACATAGACAGGATGGTTGTTATCGATTACTTCTGGACAACCGTAGCGATCGATGCCTTGTCGAACTTAACGTTGCAGCCCGAGGCGATTGTCACCGAAATGGTTGCCTCGTCGACCTCGTGCACCGTACCATGGATGCCTGAGGAGGTCACAACGCTATCACCCTTCTTAAGGTTCGACAGGAGCTTCTGATGCTCTTTCGCACGCTTCTGCTGCGGACGGATCATCATGAAGTAGAAGATGCCGATGACGGCAGCAAACATGAACAGCGTCTGCATCAGCTGTGCGGTTGGATCAGCACCGGCAGACGGTGGTGGGGCCATAAGGAGCATGGTTCAATCCTGGAAAATGATGTTCAAGTTCGTGGTTGATTTAGAATGTCGATCGTTTCCGCCGCCCATTGACGGAACGTCCCTTCAAGAATTTTCTCTCGTGCTGTTTTGACCAGCCACCTGTAGAGAGCAACATTTTGCTCGGTAGCCAGCATGAGTCCGAGGATCTCTCCAGCGTTGAACAGGTGGCGAAGATACGCCAAGGAGTAGTTTCGGCTGCTTGCAGATCCTACATTCACATCAATGGGC
The DNA here is from genome assembly GCA_943372295.1 of Chitinophaga pinensis. Taxonomy (GTDB): domain Bacteria; phylum Bacteroidota; class Ignavibacteria; order Kapaibacteriales; family Kapaibacteriaceae; genus UBA10438. Next base: position 18,242 of record CALRYC010000013.1, on the reverse strand, counting down.
TCGTCGCGCTGTTTCCATGTCGCATTCTTGATGTTGACGCGCCCCGTGCTGGTAAAGAGCGTGCCATTCCTGGCATTTCTCGTCGGCATCACGCAGTCGAACATGTCCACGCCTAATCCGATGCACCGGAGGATGTTCTCCGGTGTGCCAACACCCATCAGATACCGGGCACTCTTGCTGGGCATGACCTCTGTTGAACAGGCCACGATCTCGTACATGTTTTCTGCAGGCTCACCAACGCTTAGACCGCCAATGGCATAACCGTCGAACCCCATGTCTACGAGTGCGCTCATGCACGTGCGCCTGAGGTCCGGGTACACACTGCCCTGTCCGATCCCAAACTGAAACTGACGGTGGCCATAGTGAAACGGTGTGCTCAGATGACGTGCCCGCCCCCGTTCCGCCCAGTGGAGTGTCAGATCCATTGAGCGGCGTGCAACCTCATGCTCAACCGGATAGGCCGTGCATTCATCGAGAAGCATGAAGATGTCACTGCCGATGGCCCGTTGCGTGTCTACAACATTCTCGGGTGTGAACAGGTGCTTTGAGCCGTCAATGTGCGACCTGAACTCAACACCCTTCTGACTCATGGTGCGTAGATCACGAAGCGAGAAGACCTGAAACCCGCCACTGTCTGTCAGGATGGGCCTGTCCCACGTGCTGAACCTATGTAGCCCGCCCAGCTTTGAAAGCGCTTCGACGCCGGGACGCAGATACAGGTGGTACGTGTTGGCAAGAATGATCGGCACATCAAGCTCTCGAAGCGAGCGATGGTCCATGGCTTTTAGAGCCCCCTGCGTGCCGACGGGCATGAATATCGGAGTTGGAATGACACCGTGATCGGTAACGAGCTCACCGGCACGCGCATCGTTGTCAGCGCACGTTGCCACAAGCCGAAAAGGATTGTTTAGGGGCGAAACAGGATACACGATCAGACGTCCCGAGAAGGTCGTTGAATGATCCCTCCGCCTACGACATCATCGCCTTCGTAGAGTACGACCGACTGGCCGGGAGCGATGGCTCTGCGCGGTTCGTCGAACTCCACTTGAAGAAACCCTTGCTCGTCGGTGCGGCAGGTAGCAATGGCACCCTCGTCCTTGTACCTAACCTTGACCATGAACTGCCTAGGATCATTCAGGTCGGCGTACTTCTGCAGGTTCACGCTGTGAGCTGTTAGTGACGCTGACTCAAGATTGTCTTCCGTTCCAACTACAACCGTGTTACTCGATGGAAGCACGTTCAGCACGTACAGCGGCTCGGGATGGGCAATGCCGAGCCCCCTTCGCTGACCAACGGTATAGAACGGGTACCCTTCATGCTTGCCGATCACTCGCCCATCCAGAACGATGTCGCCCGAGCCGATGCGTTCGTCGATGTCATGAACGGCATCACGCAGAAACCGGCGATAGTCATTGTCGGCAATGAAACAGATCTCGTACGATTCCGGCTTAGGACCCAGATCCAGAGATAGACGCTCTTTTTCCGCCCTTGACTGGGGCTTTGTAAAGCCGGCCAAAGGAAAGAGTGTGCGCGCAAGGTGCTCCTGCCGTACACTCCAAAGCATATAGGACTGGTCTTTCTGCGCATCTGGACTTCGGCGGATCCATCGCCGCTGTGTGGACTCGTCATGCAAGATGCTTGCGTAATGTCCTGTAGCAATGTACTCCGCTCCAAGAGCATCTGCTTTCTTGAGCATTTCGGCCCATTTGATCTGCCGATTACATTTGACACATGGATTCGGAGTGTTGCCTTCGAGGTAGTCCTGAACAAAGTAATCGATCACCTGGTCCTTGAAGGTCTCGGTAAAGTCCACTGTGTAATGCGGCACGCCCAGCCCCAGCGCTACCCGCCGAGCATCGTTGATACCGTCAAGTGAACAGCACGTCGAGTCGTTGCCGACGTTTCCACCAACGTCCTCGTATTTGTAGGTCTTGATGGTGATGCCGATGACCTCATAGCCCTGCTCAACAAGCAATCCGGTGGCGACGCTGGAGTCGACTCCGCCTGACATTCCGACAATGACTCGATTTGAATTCCGTTCCACTCGTGCTAGCTTTCCTGTTAGAGATGCAAAACTACCATGTCTGAGACACCCTTCATCGAAGCAAGGCCCCGGAAACTTGACCGTCTGTTCTGGGGTCGGTACTTCTCGCTTATGCTCAAGCGGCATTTCGCTCATGGTTACATGTTCGGTGAACAACATCTGCTGCGGGCGAAATCTGCCACCGACGGCATTCCGACCATCGTCGTCTCAACCCACGCGTCATGGTGGGATGCAGCGGTGGCCATGTCGCTTGCATGGGGACGCCACAGCCTCGACATGGACGGCATGATGGAGTACAAGCAGCTAACGCGCTATAGGTTCTTCTCGAGACTCGGCATTTTCAGCGTCGTTCGTGAAGATGCTTCCAGTGCGATGAAGTCACTTCGCTACGGGGCTAGCAGAATCCGCGGCAGCAACCGCTTCTTGTGGATGTATCCGCAGGGCGAGCTCATTCACCAGGACGTTGCGCGCATCGAATGCGAGCCGGGAATCGGCATCCTGTCGCACCTTGTAGGAACGTGCAGAATCCTTCCGGTGGCAATGCGCTATGAGCTTCTGCGAGAACAACGTCCGGCCTGCTGGGTACGTTTTGACGAGCCCCTTGTGATCGAATCCGGCGCACCCATCAGGCACGTACAAGCAATATGCTCCGATGCGCTCACCAATGTGCGCGACAGCCTGCGTAGCGATGCCATGCGCGAGCGGCACGACGGTTACGAATCGTTCATAAGCGGCAGGCTGTCAATGGAGAAACGATTCGACGCCCTGCTCGGACGTCGTCCCTACACGGAACGCTGAGCCAGTGCGACTGTGCTAGTTCTTCGCAACGCTCGACGTCCACACACCGCCGGCTGAGCGAACCTGCACGATATACATCCCTGCGCTCCATCCTGCAGCATCCACACGCAGTTCATCTGTCGGACCGTCCTGATGCGACGTGAAGACCATACGACCATTGATATCCATGATCGTGATCAACGCCCCCTGAATCCCCTGAAGGCGCAGCGTCAAAACGTCTTCAATGGGATTCGGTACGACCGAGAACCCGGCAAACGGCGATTCCTGCTCATCGACACTGGTAGCAGGCTCATACGTGAAATTGAACCCATCGGATGTGTTCGAACATGACGCATCGGAAACCACAACCCGGTAGGTACCGCTTTGTGTGACCGGCAGATTGCGGCTTGTTGCTCCAGCAATCGCAACATCGTCTCTGAACCACTGGAACTTCGAAACACCACCGAGTGCCGATGAGCGGATTGTGTCGCGGGCGATCTTCGTGACAAGGGGCTTTGATGGCAACTTGTTGATCGTAACGGTCACCGACGACGAGACCGCGCGACACCCCTTCGAATCTTCAACACCGACCTGATAGATGCCGGTCTGAACGTTGTTGGTCAGGACTATGCGCCGCGTTGTGTCACCATTCGACCAACGATAGGCGGAATAGCCGGCATTAGCCTCAAGAACGACGGAATCACCGGCACAGATCGTGGTCTTTGTGACCGCTGTGATCGTTGGCCTGCTGGCCGCACACTGCGCGACGTCAATCTCCCAAATGCCTCTGCCGTAGGTGGAGATGCGAAGTGCGTTCGACGACGGCAGCAAGCGCATACCGGTAACGATCACCGGTGGCAGCCCTCTGCCATAAGACTGCCAGAAGTTCGTGCCTTCGTCCATGACGAAAACCCCGATGTCCGTTCCGGCGAAGATCCTATTGCTGGCGGTACCCTTCTGGTAAACAACACTATTGCACGGCACATTGGGAAGTCCCGTGCCGGTAAGGTTGCTCACCACGCCCTTGTCCACCATCAGCACCTTCTGTCCGAGAGCGAACCCTCCTATGGCAACGTAGATACGATCCGGACGTGTCGGGTCGACGTCAATGCCCATGATGAAGCCATTGATGCCGGCCTGCTGTTGCCAGGACTGACCACCATTGCTGGTAAAGTGCAGAGCCGTGTTGTAGGCCGCGTAGATGTAGTTTGGATTTGACGGCGCAACAGCAATGATGCGCATCGAAGCGGTCGCAGAGATATTGGAAATGCGGTCCCAGGTGGCTCCGGCGGTGGTGCTTTTCCAGACCTGCCGGTATCCAACGTAGACAGTGTTTGAGAGTCTCGGGTCGACCGCAATCGGAGCAACCCATGAACCGGACTCCGAACGCAGATTCTCGCTGGAGATGAACGACCAGGACGACCCCCCGTTCGACGTCCTCCAGAAGTTGCCGTAGTACTGACTTCCGTACATGATACTCGGGTTCACTGCATCGATCCCTCCGAGCATTCCGTCTCCGTCGAGCGTATGCACAAAGGACGCACCACTGTTCTTCGAAAGAGCTGTTCCATTGTCCTGCGCTCCGGCTATGGTTAGCGCTGGATTGCTGTTCGACACGGCCAGGCCGTAATACTGCTGTATGGACATTCCACGCGAGACGTCTCTCCAGGTCACACCGCCGTCGGTCGAGCGGGCGATGCCGCCATCATGCGTAGCAAACAGGTGCGTACGAGCAGGATGGAACTTGAAGAAATGCTGGTCGGCATGCACGTAGGGTGCCCCCCTGTCGCCAGTCCAATGGGCGGACAGCTCCCACGAAGAACCGTTTGTCGTTGTGCGCCAGATGTTGACCCCGCCAACGTAGATGTGATTGGCATTCGTTGGTGAAACCTCACAGGCCAGATCGTAAAACCCCTGCCCTCCGCGGTCATTGCCGGAGGCGGACCAACCCAAGAGGTTGAGACTCGTGCGTAGCTCAGAAAAACTCGTTCCGGCGTCGGTCGATTTGAACAGACCCTCAAAGCCCTGTGTCTGGAAATTCGACGCCAAGGCTACAACCACGTTCTGATTTGCCTTGGTAACGGCAAGTCGTATGCGATTCGCCTCCGGTATCGTGAACATCACGTTCCATGTAAGTCCGGCATCCGTGCTTCGGTGAATTGAGGCTCCACCGTTCATAGAATACGTGGCAGCATAGAGCGTAACGGTCGAAACGGGATTTTGAATCACTTCACGAAAGATCCCCGAGGCCGTCTGCGTCCAGCTGCTGCCTCCATTGGTCGTGCGGTACATGCCTCCATAGGATGCCGCAACGACTATGTTGGGATTGGCAGGGTCAACCCACAGCCGACCGATCAGGTCGTTCTCAGCCGGGTCACTCGACAGTCCCGACAACGACCACGTGTTTCCGCCGTCCGTAGACTTGATGATGCCATAGGTGAAGCCGTTATACCTCGAAAGCTGTCCGGCAATCGAACCGTTGACGTCTCCAGTTGCGGCATAGATGATGTTGTCATCCGAGGGTGCGATTACCAGGTCACTGATGCCGATCACAGGGATGTTCGGAATGTTGATCGGTTGCCACTGCTGCCCGGCATTGGTCGTCTTCCAGATTCCTCCGGCAGCCGACCCGGCAAACATCACGTTCTGATCGCGCCGTGCAAAGTCGATACAGTTCACACGGCCAATGCCATTCCAGGAAGCCAGCGCTGATGGCATGTCTGGCGCGATCGGACCAAGCTCCTTCCACGTCTTTACCGATTGAGCGTCTTCGACACCCTTTTGCTGGCTGACCTTACGCAGCTCTTGCAGGTACATCGCCGGTGTTGGAAATGTCCCGTCCTCCTGCAGCCGTCCCTGCCAGAACCACTCCCAGCGGCGGAACTGCTTGCTGATCTTCTGCTTTCCGTCACTGCCGGGCCGCTCTAGCATACCCTGATACTGCACACGTGCCTCCTCAAACATGCCCTGCCCGAACATGTTCAGCGGAAGAAGAGAAACTGTGCACAGCAATGCCAGTATGGTGTGTCTGTAGTTACGCATGTACAGAAGAACCCGGTTTTGATGAAAAAGTCACAGCGTCCTGTGGCCAAGACGTACATCGTTTTACGTGCTTGCAGAGTTCCGCAATTTACGACCGATATTTGCCGGCAACGAATCACCCACCGGAGCAGATTTTCATGGATGCAGCGTTTCTTTCGCGCCTTACCAGCGAACTCGAATCGATCGACCAAGCGGGCCTCTACAAACGCGAACGGATCATTACCTCTCATCAGGGACCGGAGATCTACGTGCAGGGCCGCAGCGAGCCGGTGCTCAATTTCTGTGCGAACAACTATCTCGGACTCTCATCCCATCCGTCAGTGATCGATGCTGCCAAGCAGTACCTTGATTCGCATGGCTTTGGAGTGTCCAGTGTTCGATTTATCTGCGGCACGCAGGATATCCATAAAGAACTTGAAGAGAAGATCGCGAGATTCTGTGGAACCGACGATACGATCCTCTATGCGGCATGCTTTGACGCCAACGGTGGAGTTTTCGAGCCTCTTCTCGGTGAAGAAGATGCGATCGTTTCCGATTCATTGAATCATGCATCGATCATCGACGGTGTGCGGCTTTGCAAGGCAAAGCGCTACCGGTACGAGTCTTGCAACATGCAGGATCTCGAAGCGCAACTCAAGCAGGCACGGGCAGATGGCGCACGGTCGATCCTGATCGTCACCGATGCCGTGTTCTCCATGGACGGGACCATCGCGCCCCTTGACAAGATCTGTGACCTCGCCGATGCATACTCCGCACTGGTGATGGTTGATGAGTGTCATTCGATGGGCTTCATGGGTGCGCATGGTCGCGGGGTTGTTGAACACTGTGGCGTCATGGGTCGTGTCGATATCATCACGGGTACCCTGGGTAAGGCACTCGGAGGGGGCATTGGTGGATTCACCACGGCGCGTCAGCCGATCATCGACATGCTGCGGCAACGTTCACGTCCGTATCTCTTTTCCAACTCGCTTCCACCATCGATCGTTGGTGCCGGTATTGCGGTCATGGACCTGTTGAGCTCGACGACGGAGTTGCGCGATCGTCTCGAGGAGAACACCGCCTATTTCCGTGCCGGCATGTCGGCACTCGGTTTTGACATTGTCGCAGGAACACATCCGATTACGCCCGTCATGCTTTATGATGCGCCCCTTGCCCAGAAGATGGCCGACAGGCTGCTCGATCATGGCATCTATGTGATCGGGTTTTTCTTCCCGGTCGTGCCAAAGGGTAAGGCACGCATTCGCGTTCAAGTATCGGCAGCACATACGCGTGAAAATCTCGATCGTGCCATAGCGGCCTTCGGCTCTGTTGGCCGAGAACTTGGAGTAATCTCATGATCGTCGGAATCTGCGGCGCCGGCACGATGGGACGTGGCATTGCCATTGCTTCACTTACTGCCGGTCATAGCGTTGTTCTCTTTGACATTGCAGAGTCGGCAGTAGAGGCGGCCCGTAGCAATGTCATCGAGCAGCTACGCAAAGCTGTCGAAAAAGGTAAGCTCTCCCAGGAAGCTTTAGACGCGTCGAGCACAAAGCTGACAACCTCCGTAGAGCTCGCGTCTCTGAGAAATGTCGACATCGTGATCGAAGCCATCGCCGAGCGACTCGACATCAAGCACGCACTGTTTTCCGAGTTGGAAAAGGTCGTTGGGCCCACTGCGATCATGGCATCGAACACGTCGAGCATCAGCATCGCTTCACTGGCAAGAGTGCTGTCCCAGCCCGCACGGTTTGTCGGACTGCACTTTTTCAATCCTGCGCATATCATGAAGCTTGTCGAGGTCATCAAGGGGCCTCGCACGTCCGATGAGGTGATTCAGACATGCGTTGAGTTCGCCAAAGGACTCGGCAAGACGCCGGTTGTTGCCGCCGATGCACCGGGCTTTATCGTTAACCGCATTGCCCGAAATTTCTATAACGAGTCACAACGGATCGTTATGGAAGGGGCTGCCACGATCCCACAGGTCGATGAACTGATCAAAGGACTCGGATTCAAAATGGGCCCCTTTGAGCTCATGGATCTGATTGGTGTCGACGTCAACCTGGACGTTACGAAGTCACAGTGGTCTCAGTTTTTCAATGAGCCTCGTTTCACTCCGTCACTGCTGCAGCAACAGTACGTCGACGCAGGACTGCACGGCAAGAAGTCCGGCGGCGGCTTCACAATCTGAACTTGATGTTGCTCTGGACGATCTCGCGGCGCTTTGCACGGTCACTGCGTGCCGATGGATTTGCCAGGTTTACCACTGTTGTTGCGACGCTCAGCATAAGTCTAGGCTTCATCGCATTGTGTGTTTCCCAGAGCATTCTTGCCGGCTATATCGAAATCATCCAAACCACGGCGCAGCGCTTTGGGATGTACGTCACCGTACAGTCATCAATGGGCCTACCATTGGACGATGCCGGCCCATTAAGGAGATCTCTCGAACAGATTCCAGGAGTTACCTCCACCAGGTCGGTGCTGCGTCAGGAAACTCTCATCAAGTTCGCGTCTGCTATCGATGGTGCAGTGATCACGGGTCTTGACAGCTCGATGGTAGCCGACGTCTTCAGCCCCGTTGTTATCGACGGCTCAGCCAAACATGGTGCCGGCATGATGATTGGATCAGGCCTAAGCGACCGCTTGGGCATAGAGGTGGGCGATACGGTGACGCTCATCACACGCACGGCCGCAGGTGATCGGCCAACAATATCTCGCCAGACCATCGACGGTATCTTCAAGAGCGGAATCGCCACATACGATGATCATGTGTTGTTGACAAGCATAGAACATGCGCGAGAAGTGTTGCGTTCGGAATCGACACAAAGCTCTTCGGTAATGGTCACTTGTAGTGGTGACGATGTCATCCCAATGATCAGAATACACGTTGCACAGACGTATGGTGATCGGCTTTCCGTCCTAACCTACCGTGATCATCTTGCACCGATCTGGAACTGGATCGAACTGCAGCGGCAGCCTGTTCCGGTGATCCTCAGTCTCATTACTATCGTATCGGTATTTACTGTCGTTTCGTCGCTGATCCTGGCTATCGTCGCCAAGACACGATCGATGGCCATCCTAGCCACTCTCGGCCTGTCATGGTGGCGGATTGCCGGCGTTGTGGGCTTGAGGTCACTGACGACCACACTCACCGGCCTTGCACTTGGTGCTGGCTTATCGCTGGCTTTTATCGGCGTACAGCGAACGTGGAAGCCGATCAAACTCGATGGCGGCATCTACTATGTAAGTCACCTTCCGGTGGCACTTGACCCGTGGATCATCGTGACGTCGACCCTGCTGATCCTGGCCGTGAGCGTCATGGCGTCGTTCATCCCGATGCTTATCGCTGCAAGGGTGAGTCCAGCCACAGCATTGCGATTTCGGTAACTCGGAGATCTCAACTTGCCATGATCGATGGCAGTGCTCCCTCGTAGGCAACGCGCAGATCATCGACGCTCATACTGCCGCCGTTCCAGATAGACATTGACGATCCGCCGACCGATCCAAGTCTGACAATGGGCACATTGTTGCCAAAACACTCCGCTTCGAAGGCCTCATAGGACTCAGGTCGAAGAGTTACCACAACCCGGCTCTGCGCCTCTCCGAACAGATCAGCCGCATGCCGATCGTAAGGCCAGTTCAATTGAGCTCCGTACTTGCCGGCCATTGCCATCTCTGCCACGGCAACCACCAGGCCCCCTTCAGAACAGTCATGCGCAGCGCTGATAACGCCGCTGCGGATGGCCGAGAGGAGGACCTTCTGAAGACGCACTTCTTCGTTGATATCGATCCATGGGGCGTCGCCGGTGATGCGTCCCTGGACAACTTTTTGATACTCCGATCCGCCCAGTTCACTGCGATGCCATCCAAGAAGTGCAACCACATCACCCTCAGCCGAGAAGCCCTTGCCGATGATCTTGGTGACGTCGTCGATCAGACCCAGCATGCCTATAGTTGGCGTCGGGTAGACTGCGTGACTCTGTGATTCATTGTGGAAGCTGACATTGCCGCCGGTTACCGGCGTGTCGAGCGCGCGACACATCTCGCCCATGCCACGGATCGCTTCGGCAAATTGGTAATACACCTCGGGGTCATACGGATTGCCAAAATTCAGACAGTTTGTTATCGCAACCGGTTCCGCACCCACACATACACAGTTACGCGCCGCCTCGGCAACGGCGATAAGTCCGCCGCGGTAAGGGTTGAGATACACATAGCGACTGTTGCAATCGGTAGTCACTGCCACAGCCTTACCCGGTAGTTCCTTGATACGCAGAACAGCGGCATCACCGCTGCTTCGCATCACTGTGTTGTCTCCCACCTGCGAGTCATACTGTTCGTATACCCACCGCTTGCTGGCGATCGTTGGCGAGGCAAGAAGTCGAAGAAGAACATCGGCGACATCCGCCGAATCCATCACGGGACCCTTATCAACATGGCGATGAAGTTCGTCGAGGTATTCCGGACGCTTCTGCTCGCGCACATACACCGGCGCATCACCACCAAGGACAAGTGACTGCGCAGGTAAGCGCGCCACCAGCTGCCCCTTGCGGAAGATGCTCACGTGTTCGTCATCGGTCACTTCTCCGATGCACACGAACGGCACGTCCCACTTGGCACAGACAGCAGCGGCGGCGTCTTCCTTGCCCTTTTCAATGACCACGAGCATCCGTTCCTGTGATTCCGAAAGCATGATCTCGTAGGCCGACATATCCGATTCTCGAAGAGGTACGCAATCAAGATCGATGCGCATACCCACCTGCCCCTTGGCACTCATTTCGGCGGTAGAGCAGGATATTCCCGCTGCTCCCATATCCTGCATGCCCACAACAACATTAGCATTGATCAGTTCGAGTGATGCCTCGAGCAGGAGTTTCTCGGCAAACGGATCGCCCACTTGCACAGTCGGACGCATGTTCTCGGTTTCTTCGTCAAACTCCCGGGAAGCAAGCAGTGACGCACCATGAATTCCGTCCCGACCCGTACTGGATCCCATGATGAACACCGGATTGCCCGGACCCTTCGCCGTTGCCGATGCCATCGCATCGGCCTTGAGTACGCCTACAGCCATGGCATTAACCAGCGGATTATCGGTGTAACAACGGTCGAAGTACACTTCGCCCGCCACCGTCGGCACGCCGAAACAGTTTCCGTAATGACCAATACCGGAAACAACGCCCTTGAATAGGTACTTCGTTCGCGCGGTATCGAGTTCTCCGAACCGCAGCGAATTCAGCGCCGCGATGGGCCGCGCACCCATGGTAAAGATGTCGCGCAGGATCCCACCAACACCCGTTGCAGCGCCCTGAAACGGCTCTACAGCGCTAGGATGATTATGAGATTCGATCTTAAAGGCAACCCCGTAGCCCCCTCCCACATCGATCACGCCGGCATTTTCTTCGCCTGCTGCTACGAGCATTCGTCCTCCCGAACGGGGCAGAGTCTTGAGCTGGAGGATCGAATTCTTGTAGGAGCAGTGCTCACTCCACATCACCGAGTAGACACCCAGCTCTGTATAGGTTGGCGTGCGTCCGAGAACGCCGCAGATACTATCGTACTCCGGTTCGGTAAGGCCAAGTTCTCTGGCCGTTGAAACTGTGACGGATATCTCACTGTGCGGTGTCATGTCAGTCATTGGAATTCCTTGGTGCCCTGCGATCGTCTTCGGCTGCAAACCCTGCGGCCGATATACATGAAAGCATTGCCTTAAAATCATCGGATTGAGCGACCGGCCAGTGTTCTTTCACGAAGAACGTACTGTATTGGCCACTGCGGAAAGGTGCTGAATCGAGAACCAGTCGACAGAACGGTATCGTCGTTTTGAAGCCGACAATGTGATACTCATCGAGAGCCTTCATGGTGCGCTCAATACACGTCTGACGGTCATCAGCATGAACGACAAGTTTGGCTACCATCGGATCGTAGTGAACACTTACTTCATACCCCTCATAAAGGGCCGAGTCGTTCCGAACTCCATCACCTTCCGGCAGCTGCATGAACGATACCACTCCAGTATCGGGCAGGAAGTCGTTAAACACATCCTCGGCACATACCCGACATTCAATGGCAGCACCCTTCGGTTCGGCCACATCCTGCTGCTTGATCTCAAGGGGCTTGCCAGAAGCTATCAGAATCTGCTGCTCAACAAAATCAACACCACTGATCATTTCCGTCACTGGATGCTCGACCTGCAGTCGCGTATTGACTTCCATGAAATAGAACTCACCGCTGGCATCGAGCAGAAACTCCAGTGTGCCGGCATTGGTGTAGTTGGCCGCCGTTACCAGTCGTGCAGCAGCCTGGCCCATGGCCTGTCGGATCTGCGGTGTAACGGCAGTTGACGGGGATTCCTCGATGACTTTCTGATGACGGCGCTGCACCGAGCATTCCCGCTCGGGGAAGTACAGCACGGTCCCGTTCGTGTCGGCCAGGATCTGGATCTCAATGTGTCGGGGCTCAACGATGTACCGCTCAATGAAGACACGCTCGTCATTGAACGCCGAGAGTGCTTCGTTCTGCGCCGAACGAAAGGCCGACTCGATCTCGGAGGCCGCCTCTACGATGCGCATGCCCTTGCCCCCTCCACCGGCCGCCGCCTTGATGATCACCGGAAAGCCGATACGGTCGACCACTGCTCGCGCTTCTTCAAACGTTGCAACGGCTCCGTCACTTCCCGGAGAAATGGGAACCTGCGAACGGATCGCAAGGTCCCTTGCCGCTGTCTTGTCGCCCAGCATGGCAATGGCCTCAGGCGATGGGCCAATGAACGTCATGCCGGCAGCGGCAACTGCTCTGGCAAACTCGGCGTTCTCACTTAGAAACCCGTACCCGGGATGGATGGCATCAGCTCCTGATGCTCGGGCGGCATCAAGGACCTTTTCAACGATCAGGTAAGACTCGCGCGGCGTGTAGCCGCCGATGCCGATCGCATGATCGGCTTGGGTGACATGGGGCGAACGGACGTCTGCGTCGGAGTATATGGCAACGGTCTCGATTCCCAGTCGCTTGCAGGTGCGCATCACCCGCAATGCGATCTCCCCTCTATTGGCGATCAGCACTCGTTTGAACATGCAGCAAAGATAACTTTTGACATCGCACGGCAGGCTGTTTATCGAATCTCGACTACCGTAACGCCGTCGCCCCCTTCCTGGATGGCTCCGATGCGGAAGCTCCCTACATGCGGATGCTCGGTGAGATACTCGTGCACGGCCTTGCGCATGGCGCCGGTTCCCTTGCCGTGGATGATCGTTGCATGCGTTACGGTGCCGAGAATAGCGCTGTTGAGAAAGTTCTCAAGCTCACGAAGCCCCTCGTCCACCCGCATTCCCCGCATGTCCAGAGATGTCGAAGCATCGAACTTCAAGTAGTCGGCACTCGAGCCCTGACGGGATGTTTTGCGCCGTTGTTCCGGCGAGCCCGCGTGACTGATCGATACGCTGGCCGCAGGCACGGTAAAGCGTATTCCGCCAGCTTCTATCATGATCGTTGTACCCTTGGCGTCGATCTCGATCACGGTTCCGTTTGTTGACGTGCCGTTGATAGTCACGACATCGCCAACGCAAAGCACACCTGCCGACGAAGACTGCGAAAGTTCATGGCCCGATGATTCACGGATGTCTTTCTTCCCCGTCTCAAAATCGATTTTGACCTCAGCCACCGGACGCTGCTGCTCACGGATCTGTCTGATGGTATTCTCGACAAGTGAGTTTGCCTTTCTAAGGATCTCATCTGCCTCCTGCCGGGCATCGGTTACAATGCTGGAGCGTTTCTTGCGGACTTCCGCCAGACGTTCCTCGGCTTCTGAGCGCATGCGGCGCGCCGTTTCGTAGTCGGCCGCAGCCGCCCCCTTCATGCGTTCGGACTCCAGGCGAAACTGCTGGATGGCATTGATGCTTTCCTCCAGCTCCGTATGACCCTGACCGAGGTATCCGCGGGCACGATCGATGACGACCTGTGGCAGACCGACAGAGGATGCCAAGACGAATGCATAGGAGTTACCCGGAACGCCGTAGAGAAAGGTAAACGTCGGCTGAAGCTTCTCTTGGTCGAACTCAAGCGATGCGTTGGTGATCGACGGACGCGTCAGCGCATACTGCTTCAGCGACGACTGGTGCGTCGTGACCACAAAACAGGCCTTGCGCTCAAGCAGTGAATCGAGAATGCCCGCCGCCAGTGCGCCCCCTTCGGCAGGATCGGTACCGGCGCAGATCTCGTCGATCAGCACAAGGGCAGAGTCATCACAATGCGAAAGCACATCCCGCAACCGGATGATCTGCGAAGAGAACGTAGAGAGATTCGACTCAATACTCTGATGATCACCGATGGCAGTCATGATCCGACGTGGGCGCATCGAACACATTCCCAGCGGAAAGATCCCGCTCATGGCCATCGCCATCGATAGGCCAATGGTCTTCATGGCTACGGTCTTGCCGCCGGCATTAGGCCCGGAGATCAGAATGCCCCGTTGCTGCGCATCAAATCTTACGCTGAGGGGTATCACGGAAGAGCCTGCCTGCCCCATTTGCATGGCAAGCAGCGGATGACGGACGTTTGTGAGCTCGATCTCATCATCATCGACGATGGTCGGCTTGATCCCATTGAAATCCACCGCAAAGCGGGCACGCGCCAGTACCGTATCTACTTCCGTCAGAACGCTCACGGCCATAAGAATGTTTTCGGCAACCGAGCCGACCTCAGCCGAAAGCGTGGTTAGGATGCGAATGACCTCACGCTGCTCGCGTCCATGCAGAATAGCCAGTTCATTGTTCATGTCATACGTTTCGGCCGGCTCCATGAAAACGGTCTGCCCGGATTGCGAAACGCCATGAATGATGCCTTCGACAGCGCGCTTGCTTACTACGCGAAGCGGAAGAACAAACCGCCCCTCACGCTGGGTGATGAACTCGTCCTGAAGAACATCCTCTTCACCGAACTTTTTCAAAATCCGCTGCAGGCGCAGCCGCAAACGGGCGCTGAGCTCGTGAATGTCGCGTCGAATCGACAAGAGCTCCCGACTGGCGTTATCACGCACCATTCCCGTCTCGTCGATCGCGTCAGTGATGTGCTTTTCGAGGAAACGGTCTTCGACGAGGGGCTCGCAAAGATCCGCAAGAGACGGACATGCCCCCTGCCGCTCCCGGAAGTAGCTCTTCAATCGACGCGATGTCTGCAGCGCATCAAGAACACTAAGCATCTCCGGCGCGCTGATGAAGTTTCCTTCGATACGACAGCGCGAGACCAATTGGCGTATATCATCGTGCCGGTCGAGGGGAACGACCTCTGCAGAAAGCAGAAGCCGCAGACATTCATCGGTTCGCTCGAGCTCAGTTCGCAAGCGGTTTGGGTCGGTAAACGGCCTGAGAGTACGCACCAGATCTGCGCCGGCGTGTGTTATACACCTGCGTGCAACGGCGTCAAGCACGCGGGCAAACTCCAACTCTTCCAGCGCCCGTTCGAGAAGGTCCTGTTCAGTTGTGACCAACACGTTATGAACCACTCAGTAGAGACTTAGCAGCCTGCTGGATCATATTCCCATCGGCCTTACCCTTGAGGGCCTTTGTTGCTGCCCCCATGAGCTTGCCGAAATCCGACTGCTGCACGGCACCGACCTGCACGGCGATCTCGGCAACGGCTGCGCGGATCTCTTCCTCGGTCATCTGCGCCGGAAGAAACTCCATGATGATTGCAAGCTCAGCTCGCTCCTGCTGAGCCACATCTGCCCTGCCAACAGCATCATACTGCTCGATAGCATCTTTGCGCTTCTTGGCGGCGGAGTTCAGGATCTTGAACTCATCATCGGGCATCATCGCCCGGTCAACACCGCTTTTTTCAAACTCAAGAATTCCGGCTCGAAGCGAACGCAGCGTCTCCAGTCGAAGCTTGTCACCGGACTTCATGGCCGTTTTGATCTGCTCGTTGACATTTTCCGTCAGTGTCATCATGAAACTCGGTAGAGTAGTTATGAGATCGCCAGCCCTATTGTAGGGGGCTAAGGCAGCGGCAAAATACGGTCGACACGGGTTCGTCCAAATCGACGGGCGGAAAGGCGCGGTGCTATCTTTGCATCATGATCAAAGCCGTTGTTTTCGATCTTGACAACACCCTGGTCGACTTCATGGGTATGAAGCGTCAGGCCGTTGATTCAGCTATCGCCGCCATGATGGATGCCGGGTTGAACCTGACTCACGATCAGGTCAAGACCCATATCAATCAGATCTATCAAGAGCTTGGCATCGAATACCAACAGGTGTTCGATCGCCTGCTAACGGATGTTCTAGGATACGTCGATCCGCGGATCATCTCTGCAGGCATCATTGCCTACCGCCGAGCCCGTGAGGCCGCCCTGAAACCGTACCCTCATGTGACGGCCACGCTCATGCAACTGAACCGCCGCGGCATCAAGCTTGGCATCCTGAGCGATGCGCCCACTCGTGAGGCTTGGCTGCGGCTGTGCTTCATCAACTTCCACCACTTTTTCGATGTGGTTGTGACCTTCGACGATACCGGCGAACGAAAGCCAAGCCCCTTGCCTTTCAAAACCGTGCTGCAGCGTCTTGACGTTTCCCCGGAACATGCCATCATGGTGGGCGACTGGGCCGAGCGCGACATGCGTGGTGCGAAGAACGTTGGCATGCGGACAGCCTTTGCCAAGTACGGTGACTCGTTCGGTAACCAGGATCTGTCGGACGTGGACTTCGTCCTTGACGATATCAAGAAACTACTCGACATTGTCTCATGATCCTGCCGGTCTATACCTACAACCACGCGGTTCTTAAGCAGCGAACAGCGCAGATCGCAAACATGTCGGATGATCTACGCAGTCTGATCGAGGACATGTTCGAGACCATGTACAAGGCTAATGGCATCGGTCTGGCCGCCAATCAGGTCGGAAAGGGGCTGAGTCTGACAGTCATTGACGTGGCCGATCGTGATGAATCAGAAGACCCCGGACAGCTAGTGCTGATCAATCCCGTGATCGAAGCGTTTTCCGACAATGAAGAGGAGTTCGAAGAGGGTTGCCTCTCGCTGCCGGACTATCGCGATACGGTGATTCGCCCCAGTGCCATCCAGGTGCGATTCCACGATGCCGACATGAAGGAACACGTCATGGAAGTCGATGGACTTCTGGCCCGCGTTATGCAGCATGAGATCGATCACCTGAACGGCATCTATTTCTTTGAGCGGCTCTCCCCGATACGTCGCACCCTCGGCAATGGCAAGCTCAAGAAGATCGCCCGCGGCCAGTTCGACGCCGAGTACCCCATCTTTTCCGCCACCGAGTAAGTACTGACGCATCCCCTTACGGCCAACCTCAAACCTCACACCTCACACCTCACACCTCAAACCTGAATGAACAACTTCATCAATAACACCTGGCAGCCGTCCGAAACCGGACGCACATTCGACAACCTGAACCCTGCCGACTCCAATGATGTGATCGGTGCGTTCCCTCTGTCGTCGGCTTCCGATGTTGAAGCTGCCGTTTCTGCCGCAGCACGGGCGTTTGCCGAATGGCGCTTGGTGCCCGCTCCGAAGAGAGGCGACATACTTCGTCGTGCCGGCGACATCTTCACACGACGTAAAGATGAGCTGGCCGAGATCATGACCAGGGAGATGGGCAAGACCATCACCGAAACCAAAGGTGATATTCAGGAGGCTATCGACACGGCCTACTATGCGGCAACGGAAACACGTCGCCTGTTCGGATACACGGCCCCTTCGGAAATGTCCAACAAAATGAATATGTCCTTCCGCATGCCTATCGGCGTCTGCGGCATCATTACTGCCTGGAACTTCCCTATTGCCGTTCCATCCTGGAAGATCCTGCCGGCTCTGGCAGCCGGGAATACCGTTGTCTTCAAGCCCAGTGATGATTCGCCCCACAGCGCGAACATTTTCGCCGAAATCCTACTTGAGGCAGGACTTCCATCAGGCGTCTTCAACGTCGTCCATGGCGACGCCGAAGCCGGTTCGGCTATCGTTGAACACCCGGTTGTGCGCGTTGTCGGCTTCACTGGCTCGACGCACACCGGCAAGGCCATTGTCGCCCGGTGCGGTCACCTTAACAAAAAGGTTTCACTTGAGATGGGCGGCAAAAATGCACAGATCGTAATGGACGACGCCGACATGGACCTGGCCATCGACGGTGTGCTGTGGGGAGCCTTCGGAACTACAGGTCAGCGCTGCACGGCCACAAGCCGGCTGATCCTCCATGAAGCGATTCACGATGAGTTCGTGCAACGTCTGACCGATGCGGCAACGAAGATCGTGCTTGGCGACGGTCGGGTGGCCGGCTCACAGGTCGGCCCGGTGATCAACGAACGTCAGCGCGAGAAGATCCTCTCGTATATCGAGATCGGACGTCAGGAAGCACGCTGCGTGCTCGGCGGTGAACGCGATA
>CALRYC010000012.1:0-48867 GCA_943372295.1 Chitinophaga pinensis | reverse complement strand
GGGTGTACCAGCAGATTTATCAGCGTGACCTGGCAAAAGGTCCTTTTTGGAGAGACACCTCTGACTTCGGTGACTCTGTCACGTCGTTCTCCTATCCATCGATCCTCAGCTTCGGTGGCACCGTGGCATTCCAGGCCGCAGACCGGCTGATGCTCGAGGCCACGTATGTCAACACCCGAAACGCTAGCAAGCAGGAGCTCTACAACCTGCCGATCATCACGACGCATATCGCAGAGGCCACGATGCTTTATGCGCTCAATCCGTATAACAAGGTCAACTTCATCCCTCAGATCGGTATGGCATATGCATACACCGATGACGGCATTCAGACCACATCCAAGCTGGGTATTGTCGGTGGAATTGGCGCAGGAGTGGCGATCCCGACCTCGTTCGGTACGTTCTACCCGATGTTCAACGTGCGGTTCAACTTCATGCTTGGACAGGACCTGAGGCAGGTCGTGCGCACCGAGTTTGTTGATGAAGAGGATAAGTCCAAGACGTGGTTTGACCCTTCCATGACGCGGCCCGACCCGCTTGCTCCAAACTCCGGAACGCAGGTGTATTACGATCAGGCAACGAACAGGTATTCGCAGGATCTGGCCGACATCACGACGATCTACTCGATCCCGCGTCTGACGATCCTGTTCTATCCGAACTTCTGATCATGGCCGTCATCCTTACCGGCACTGCACTGTCGACGGATATGGCGACCATCCGCGCAAAGGATGCTCCGATCGACGTGTTCCGCACAGCGGTGCACCGCATTGGTCTGCATCTTGCCTCGGCAACGCTGAATGCTTTGCCATCCCGCTCGGTGAATGTTGCCACACCTCTCGAGACCACGACCTGCTCGGTCATCGATGGACATGTCGTACTTGTGCCGATCCTTCGGGCCGGCATGGGCATTCTCGATCCGTTCATTGCCCTGTGTCCGCAGGCATCGGTGGGATTTGTCGGACTGAAGCGCAACGAAGAGTCCCTTGAGCCTCACGAATACTACCGTAACCTTCCTCCCTCGGATCCGGCAACGACATTTATCGTGCTCGACCCGATGCTTGCAACCGGTGGAAGCATGAGCGCTACGCTGTCAATGCTTCGCCCCCTACCACATCAGCGCCTGATGGCTGCCTGCCTGATCGCCGCTCCTGAAGGCATCGAGATCATCGAGCGGGAGCATCCTGATGTTGCGCTCTTCTGCGCTGCAGCGGATCGCGAGCTCAATTCACTCGGCTACATTGTTCCAGGCCTTGGCGATGCCGGCGATCGTCTGTTCGGAACGTTATAACAACTCATCCTGAAAGGAACCCACCATGACCATTCTACACTTCGGCGATCACAGCGTGCCCTATGCCGACATCCTCAATGCTCGCGTCAACTGCAGCTTTAACACAGCGGAGATCTACGTCGACATTGAAGTGCAGGGAGGGGGCGTCATGAGCCTTAATCTTCCTGATTCACTGAGCTTTATGGATGCGTTCATCGAACACATCCGCAGCGAGAAGAACATCACGAAGTGATCGCCGATAGATACTCGCGCACCGAAGCGACGAGTCTCTGAAGGTCGTTCTCCGACGTGTGGATATGGACGCTGAATCTCAGGATCGGCGCATTATTCCACCGGTGAACAACCACCTCAATGCCGCGCTGGTCGTAGAGCCAGTCTTTCATTGCGGCAACATCGACATCATCCGGAAGGAGCACGGTCCCGAGCTGAAGCAAAGGGTCTGCTCCTTCCGCTCGTATTGAGCGCACCCCATCAAGAGCCGCCAACTGCTGCTCGGTCTGAATTGTTAGTTCTCGGCATCGACGCTGCACAGCAGCCCAGTCAGAGCGGTGCATCCAGTCAAGCACAAAAGGTAGCGTAAGAAACGGGCTGTGATCACGCGTGCCGAGAAACTCATTCTCGTCAACAAACGCCCCATCGCCAACCGTCGGAATATCGGCTCCCCAGCTTACCACCAGTGGAGGGAGAACGTGCCGGTATTGCTCAGATGCCCACATGAACGCCGAGCCCTTCGGCGTGCACATCCACTTGTGACAATTGCCGGTATAGAAGTCTGCTTGAAGTGTTGATAGGTCCAACGGGATGTGACCCGGTATGTGCGACCCGTCAATAACGGTAATGATGCCGGCCTGCCTTGCACGCTTGCAGAGCTCTTCGACGGGCATGCGTAGTGCCGTTGGACTGGTGACGTGACTGATGAACAGCAACCGTGTTCGCTCGTTCACGCCCGACCAGATAAGCTCCAACAGGTCTGCCTGTGAAGGGGCAGGCATTGGTATGCTTACGCGGTTCCACACAGCCCCCTTGCTGATGGCGTACTGCTTCCATGCGCGGTCGCAGGCCCCGTACTCATGATCGGTGGTCAGGATCTCGTCGCCCGGCTTGAGCATTGCCCCGAAGGCATGCGCGGCTGTGTTTACGCCATAGGTCGAGTTTGCCACGTAAACGAGGTTGCGGGCGTCGGCCCCCAGGTAGGCGGCAAGGGCCTCACGTGCAGTGCGCATGTGGAACATGAGCTCTCGGAAGTACAGCACCGGCTGATGTTCAAGGCGCTCTATCCAGCGGCGCTGCTCATCGAGGATCACGCGTGGGCATGCCCCGAATGAGCCGTGATTGAGGAAGATCACGTTCTCGTCAAGCAGGAAGTCGCGTCGATCAGGCATCATAGCTATCTGGAGATGGAGGCACGAACACTGCGGTTAGACACGCGCCCCATTGGCGACCGGTTGGCGTCGTCTTCGGTCACGTCGATACGAATGCTCAAACGGTCAGAGCGCACGCCCAGCAGCGTCAGTACTGCCTGGGCCCGCTTCTGCGCCAGCTGACGGTTGGACTCTTCAGTACCGATATTGTCGGTCGATGCCACAAGCGTCACGCTGGACCCATTGCGCACGGCAGCGCGAACAACGTCGAGCTGGGACTGGTTGACCGCACGTGGTGATGAACTATTGAAGTCGAAGTAGCTCAGCGTGACGAGGTCCTCGCCCTGACGCCCATCAAGACGGCGCACCTCAACGGACTCATCGGCTATACCTTCGACCACCGCCCGTACCGCCGCGTCACTCGATCGAACATCACCAACGGACGCGCTCGAACGAAGCTCAAGTGTTGCCGCAGAACCGGAGAGCATCGTGGTGTCAATGACCACACGGTATGCTGGCCCCTTACCGATAACCTCGAGTGGCCGGCCGTTGAGCATGGCCGTCACTGATTCCGAACATGCTGTGTCGCAGGTTAGCACGTGTGCGAAACTGATGCTGGCGGGTGTTCGCGAAACCTGCACGGTAGCATCCGCCGATGTGAGCATCGCCGGACGGTCATTGATCAGGAACGTCACACTGCGTTGTTCATCAAGTAGAGGAAGGTCCTCCGGCTGGGGTGGATTCTCGGTCTTGACCGAGATGCGAGAGATATCAACGTCAAGCTTGCGGATCGCCCAAGCATATCGCTCACGTGCAAGAACAAAAGGCTCATCCGCAGCAGCCGAACCGATCACCGTCAGGCGCGCCGTCGGATCGTCATTCATCGCCGTGCGGACAGCATCGATCACGCGCTGCTGGACCTGTTCGCGCTCTGTTTCGCCGGAAAGGGGCGACGTAGAGTTCCTTTCAAAGAACATCACCGAAGGCACGGCGTAAAGGCGCCGCAGTTCTCGCCGACGCAGCATCGGCAGCACGATCGTGTCGGCCCGCGTTGGCATCTCTATCCTCGACACAACCGTTGGTACACGCACCGCCGGATCTGGAGGTGGTGGTGGCGCTGGAGGAGGTGGCGCCGGAGGAGTAGCTGGCTTCGGGATCGCATATCGCACGGAAACACCAAGCCGCAGCGCGGACGCGCTCCAGGTGAGCGACGATGTGAGGTTCATAAGATTCGCCATCACGGCCATCTCCGGTGAGATCTCCAGACCGGATGCAGACGTGAGCGGCCACGACAGAGCCAGCGTTGCGAGCATCTGTGTTGATGTGTTCGGAAGGTCGCCTTCGTAAACATTTCGAAGTCGCTCGCCATCGATGAACGAGACGTCTGCCGGCTCGATCAGCTCTTCGCGCTGTGAAAATGTCGATGACATCGGTATGCCGATCAAGGCACCAACGCGCATGCGCAGCGGCAGTGATGGCAAGGGGCTAGCGCTGACGAACGGCTCTATCCCGAACACGCCAAATGCGGCATCAATGCTGTGACGTGAGATGGCCTTGGTGAAAGTGTTGCCACTGATCGCGAAGGATGTGAACTCATCCTCCACGAGTGCTCCCGAAAGATCGGTCCACGACATCCGCGCACCGAATCTGATGGGTTGCTCGTTCAGCGTCGAGGCAAGGTCGACCGTAAATGCGGCACCAAGACTGTATCCAAAGCCGCTACCTCCGGTGAAGGTCGCGCAGCATGATGGAAATCGCGGATCAATGCGTTGGAAATCAGCCGTGTGCAGATTGATCCCTGCCGACATATCGGCCTGAATACCGAAGCGTGAAAGCATTGTGTCGGACTGCGCAGCAGCATCGAACACGCCTGCCAAGCAGGCCACCGCCACCAGGATACGCTTCATCGGATGACCGTCAGCGGTGACGATGAAACATATCCGTTGCAATCGAGCACGATACGATATGCTCCCGAGCGCAGCAGCTGCAAGTCCAGCGTATGCTGATTTTCCCCACCTGCAAGACCAAGCAGTTCGTCGCTCACGACCAGTCCTTGCGCATCGACAACTCGAAGGCGCGCCTGCGAAGACTGCTCAGATCGGATGGCAACCGCAACGTTATCTGAGGCAGGGTTCGGGAACACACCAGCGATGATCGGACCGCGGACAAACCGCAGATGACGCGTCGGATCGGGGTTGGCAATGCGCAGCAGCGCCGATACATACGTGGTGACCACGGCCGCACCAAAGGCATCCGCCGTGCTATCCATGTTCATGATCGATGAATCCTGCTGCCCGATACCGGCAGGCCCAACAAGCCAGATGGCCGTATCCTGCCTGCTGAAGGATCGCTCCACGCGGAACCGGATGCGACGCCTGCCAGCGGAGAACTCCTGCGAGATGATCTCACCCGAGCCCCCTCTCACATCGATACTCTGCGCAAGGAAATGATGTTCATCCATCTCAATGATCGCTTCGAAGGGGCGGATGCCATCGTACCGCACGTTCTCAGTGATCGTCGTGATGATGGGTATGCGGACGATGCTTCTCGGGTCGACCGTTACACTCTGCGGCCTCACCACAGCCGTGCCGGTGTAGGCAAGGAGCCGCACCTGCGTGATGGCAGCACACGGGGTAAAGCGGAACGACAGCACATCGTTGCCACTGATCGGAGCCCCGGTATGCGTGACGGTGAAGACAACCGAATCGCCCGGGGCAATCACCGTCGGCACCGTCAGATCAGTGGTAAACGGAGCTCCAGAAGTGAGCGTCAGCTCTGCAAGTGAAGCGGGCGTTACCGAACGGTTCCACAGGGTGACCGTGCGCTGGGGTCGCTCGGGAATGAAGGCCAGCGCCGGATGAGACACGGAGATCTCGTCACCGGCACCGCGGCCCACAACGCGGATGGACCGATAAATAACATTCTGACCAGCATAGGCAATGACGACTTCGTCGGTGTCGTTACCGCGTCGGCGCGGAACAAAGAGGACTTCGATCTCCAGGCTTGCGCCCGATGCCAGCTGCTGGCCGGGGGTGAACCCGCGCACTCGGAATTGAGAGTTTGTGCCGCCGCGCATGAACATCCCGTCGATCGCCACCGGAACGGGGTCATTGTTGCGAAGAACAATGAACGTTCTGCGCGTGGTATCACCGACGCATACATCACCGAAGTTCGTCAGATCGCCAAACGAGGTGAGATTTCTGTCGACCGACCGGATCCGGAGCGGAACCTTGATCGTGCGGTCACACGCCCGAAGCTCAAAGGTGTCGATCAGCAATCCTGTGTCCAGCGGCACTGCTCGGAATCTGATCGGGAGACACTCGCCCGGAGCGATCGTATCGGCGCGGAATGCCTCGGGCATCGTGACCCAAAGCGAGTCCTTTAGTCCACCCGAGTTGAAGATCGCTGCTACCGAGCCACGATTACACACTTCGCCGGAGATCACCGTATCGATTCGCGATCCGATCAGCTGATCGCCGAACGAGATCGTCGGAGTCGACATATCCGGAGGCATGATCGCGAATGCGCCGTCGCTGAGATCTGTTTCGGGATTGATGATGCGCCGCACAAGAAGATTCTCACGCAGGTCATCGGAACATGAGGCAAGCGTCGAGCCATCAGGACCGTATTCGATGTCATTCATGAGCAGACTATGCCCCGGCATACCTGGTATGCCGCCGAGAATCTGACGTCGTTGCACATCGTATTGCTGGATCTGAGGCTGTCCGAGCGCACCAAGCGTCACGAATGTCTCGCTTGGATTGATGGTCACACCGACGATGTTCGAGCCCTCGCGGTAGATCACCCGGATCAGCGCCGATGTGCGCGTATCGTAGAGAAACGTCCGCTGCTCCTGCGGTGTATTGCTGCGTCCGGCATCGGCAACACCGGCAAGGGCGATCAGGCCGTTGGAGCGCGATACGGAGAGCGTCTGCATCAGCGGTGCACCCATGCGCAGCAGGTCCGTCCGGTAGCGCATGGCCTCTGCGCCGGTCTCGGGTGAGATCCTTACAACGTCGCCACTGATGAGGGCGACGTTGATGAGACTGTCGACAAACCGTACGGCCGAGATCGGCGCATCAAGTGTAATGGTCGACCGTGACGCCAGCGTCGTACCGTCGAGAACGCGAATGCTGGCCGTAAGCGGTCCGGCAACATAGACGGTTGTTCCTGCGGCGTTGGCGCAAACTTCGGTGACCTCGGGAATGTCGGCATCGACAACCGCCCGGGCCGAAACGTTACCGGAATCAAGGCGCACGATCTGGTCGCGTGCCGGTGCCGGCCGATTAACAACTGCCAGAAGGTTACGCGTCGATCCGGCATAGCTCAGCGCCGAGACCTTCACCCCCGGCAGGGTGGTGCCGTCGATCACATAGCGTTGCTGCTCAACGGACGTGACCACGTCCCACTCGATCACGGTTCCGTTCTGATACACCGTGCTCAGATAGCGTCCGTCGGCCGAGAACGCCAGATTTGTTGCCTTTGATGCTTCACCAAGGAGCCAGCGGGCATCCGAAGCCCCCTGCTTCTGGTACACCCGGATGCGAACGCTGTCGGAGTACGTCTGAGGCACGTCCCAGACGATCGACGAGTCGACCGTTGAGTCGATGAAATTCCACGTGCGGCCGTTATTGGTGGAAAACTCGACGAAGGAGGAAAAGCCCTGGATAGCCCCTTTCCATCGAATCGGTATCCTCTGGCAGGGGGCGAGTCTTTCGCCGCCGTTGGGGCTGATGACCTGCAGTAGCGTCGATGGATTGTAGGTTGGCGTATTGGCAAACAACATCACCGTGAAGCGCTGGCCGCCCTCAAACACCACCGTAAGGACGTCGCTTATGGGGCCCGACTTGGAGGGACGGAAGACGAGATCAAAGCGGTAGTCGGTGCCGACGTCGACCTCTACCGGCGGAGGCTTTGAACCATACGTGCGCTTCCAGATAATCGAGATGTCGCCGGAGGTGGTGATCAGCGAGTCGATAAACAGCCGACGTTCGTTGCCGTTAGCATCACGTGTGGAGGCGAACGTGCGCAGGTTAAGCTTCGTCAGCGATTCGCTCCCCACGGCAACATCACCGAGATCGAGAAACAGCGGCAGTCGCCGAAACGAACT
Source organism: Chitinophaga pinensis (assembly GCA_943372295.1). Classification (GTDB taxonomy): domain Bacteria; phylum Bacteroidota; class Ignavibacteria; order Kapaibacteriales; family Kapaibacteriaceae; genus UBA10438. Next base: position 41,111 of record CALRYC010000012.1, on the reverse strand, counting down.
GTCGCAGATGAACACCGTGCCTCCGCGGTTGGGATTGATCGACCACGTTAGGGGGAGAATACCGACTTCGCCGTTCGAGACGGCAAAGAGCGTGGCACCGCCCTCGTTCAGCGTCGGAAACACATTGATCTTGGGGGTGAATGTCGATGCCGTAAATACAGCACGCCACGTACCCGACCCATCGGGAGTAAGCGATGTGATTCGCATGAAGCGGTTGCTCTCCTGCACGTACACATCCTGCGCGGTGAGCGCAGCCGGCTGACCTGCGCGTGTTGCACGAAAGCGCACGGTCACCTGTGGGAACGTCGAAGCATCGATGAACGACCCGGCACCCGGAATGGCTACCCCAGTGATCGTTACTTGTGCAGCAAGCCACACAGGAAGTGCGGCAGCGAAGAAGAGAGCAAGACCAGCCCCATAAAACAGACGATGCAGAAGGGGGCTTTTCATATGGTGTGGTGATGGCATGTGTAGTAAACGCGTAAGCCGACGTGTTCGTTACACCACAGGTGCAGCCGTAACAAAACGAGCGAGAAACTCGACGACCACAGGATCGGTCGATGCCCGGAGTTCATCAACCGAGCCGACGAAACGCACCATGCCGTCATGAAGCATTATGACATGATCTGCCACGTTATAGACGCTGAACATGTCGTGGGTGATCACCACCGATGTGGTACGATACCTTCCGGCAAGTTCATGCAGAAGATCATCGATCTGTTGCGATGTCACGGGGTCAAGCCCCGTGGTTGGCTCATCATAAAAAATGTACTCCGGCTCACCAACAAGTGCACGGGCAACACCAACGCGCTTGCGCATTCCGCCCGAGAGGTCACTGGGCTTCTTTGCTGCCAGAATGGAAAACTCCCGCTCATACTCAGCACTGCCGTTGCCGTTGACCGGAGGCAGCAGTCCGACGGCGCTCAGCACACGACGGGCCTCGGCATCGATATGCTTCTGATCGGTCACCCCGTGCTCAACGAGACTGAGGATGACGTTTTCATACACATTCAGCGAGTCGAACAGGGCAGCCCCCTGAAAGACATAGCCGATACGGCGGCGCATATCGAACAGCTCCTGCTTGGACAGCGTATCGACGTCGCGTCCGTCGATCAGCACGCTACCGGAATCGGCCTTGAGCATGCCAACGATGTGCTTCAGAAGAACGCTCTTGCCGCATCCCGAGCGGCCAATAATACAGGTGGTCTTGCCCGTTGGGATTTCACAGCTGACGCCATTGAGGACGACCTTGCTGCCAAACGTTTTCTTGATGGTACGCAGTTCAATCATGCGCCAACAACCGAAGACATCCTTGAGCGAATGACCTCGAGCGTCCCGGTCGGGATCGCATCAATGAGCTTTCTGGTATATAGGTCTCGCGGCGCTTCATAGAGCTCGTTCGACGTATTCATCTCGACAATCTTGCCGGCATTCATCACGGCAATACGGTCACTTAAAAACTTTACAACGCTCAGATCGTGCGAGATGAAGATGTAGGTGAGCTTGAACTCATCACGCAGCGAAACCAGAAGGTTCAGAACCTGGGCCTGCACCGACACGTCCAGCGCGCTCACGCTTTCGTCGCAGATAAGAAGCTTTGGCTTTAGCGCCAGGGCGCGCGCAATGCATATGCGCTGACGCTGTCCGCCGGAGAACTCATGCGGATAGTTTGAAAAGTGCCGCGGCAGAAGATTGACCTTGTCGAGCAGGTACATGACGTGCTCTTTGCGTTCCTTCTCGTTGTCGCCGATCCCATGCACCGTCAGCACCTCCATGATCGCACTGCCCACGCTCAGACGCGGATTCAGCGATGAATACGGATCCTGAAAGATGATCTGGAAATCGCGGCGCATCTTCTTGAGGTCCGATGCGCCAAGTGCGCGGACGTCCTTCCCGTCGAAGATCACCTGTCCACCGGTGGGCTCTACAAGACGCAGCACGGCACGTCCGGTGGTAGTCTTGCCGCAACCCGATTCGCCTACCAGACCCAGTGTCTCGCCGGGTTTGACGTTGAAGGTTATATCGTCCACGGCCTTCACAACGCCGCTCGTGCGGCCAAAGAACCCGGACTTGATGGGAAAGTGAACCTCAAGATTCTTTACATCAAGCAAGGGGGCTTCTTCAGCAAGCCGCGCATTGCGTGAGGCGATCTCTTCAGAAGAGAACGAAACCTCGTCAATGCGTTCGTCAACAGTCTCGCGAGTTCGGGCGGTAATGACACCGCTTTCAGACTCGTCCATGAAGTCGCGCACGGTTGGAAGAACCTTCAGCTTGCGATCCAACCGTGGACGGCATGCCAGGAGCCCCTTGGTATAAGGGTGCTGAGGGTTCTCGAAGATCTGCAGGACCGGACCCTGTTCAACGATGCGACCCTTGTACATCACGATCACGTCATCAGCGATCTCGGCGATCACGCCAAGGTCGTGCGTGATGAACATCATGGCCATGTTATGCTGACGCTGCAGCTGGCGCATGAGATCGAGAATGGTTGCCTGCACCGTTACGTCAAGCGCTGTGGTCGGCTCATCGGCGATCAGCAGATCCGGATTGCACGACATCGCCATGGCGATCATCACGCGCTGTTTTTGTCCGCCCGAGAGCTGATGCGGATAGGACGTCATCATCTGCTCCGGACGTGGCAGTTTGACCTCGTTGAGCAGCTGGAGAGTGCGGGAGCCGGCCTCTTCGACCGATACCTTCTGATGCAGCTTGATGGCCTCAATGATCTGGTCGCCACACGTGAAGACCGGATTGAGCGAGGTCATTGGCTCCTGAAAGATCATCGCGATGCGATTGCCGCGATAGGAGCGCATCTGCTCCTCGGTGATCTTCAGAAGGTCCGTCGTCGTTCCGTCGGCTTCGTGGAAGATGATCTCACCGCCCGAGATACGTCCCGGAGGCGACGGTATCAGACGCATGGCGCTGAGACTCGTCACGGACTTCCCCGAGCCGGACTCGCCAACAATACCCAGGGTGCGACCCTTGTGCACGGTAAAAGAGACGTCGTTCACGGCCTTGACGTCGTAGACGTCCGACCGGAACTCCGTAACGAGGTTTCGGACTTCAAGCAACGGTTGCATAGGCGTCAAAGATACCCAACTGGCCGGCCTCAACCACGCTGTGAAGGCGAATCCTGGCCGGGCCGAAATGGGCTTTACGAACGCATGCTTGCCACCAGCCGTCGGGCATTCCAGCGCAGGTAAAGCGTGGAGAAACTCCGTCCGGCAGCCATCGACAGCGCCGCAGCCAGAGCCCCGTTCAGCTCGGTCATCCCGACCAGGATGATCATCGTACCGGCAATGCCCCCTACCTCCATCATCGTGGAGATGGTCACTTTAACGTTCTGACGGGCCGTGATAAGGGCCGATCGATACAGCGAGTAGGCCACGGCGATGAATGGCAGACTCATCAGCACGTATGTGGGCACGCGGGCAAACTCTGCCAGATCCGGACGCAGACCGTAGATGTGCACGTAGATCATCGTCAGAAGGGGCGTGGTGGCGATAAGGGCAAGAACCGCCGTAGTAACGATCACGATGCGCACGCCGACGCGTCGCACCACTTCGTAGTTCTGGAAACGGTCGCCGATGAGGGCTACACCGACTTCCTGATAGGAAAAGCCGAAGCTGCGGAAGATGAAGACCAGCGAGTCCACCACCGGCAGGACTGCCAGAGAGGTAAGTGTTAGCGGCGCCCGACCCATGAAGAACGTCAGCATTGGCGTTACCACAAAGCCAATAAGCGACGTCAGCGCAAGGGGCATCCAGAACTGCCGGATGTCGTCATTGGTAAGCACTACATCGCTGTCGGGCATCTCCTCATAGGTCCTTAGAACGTCACGGCACATTATGCGTGTTGCGATGGCCTCGCAGATCACTCCAACGGTGAGGCCGGCTGCGCCGATCACCACACCATTGAGACCGCTGTAAGCCACGAGCATCCATGCCGAACCCATCATCGTCAGCAGGCGCACCACCGTGCCGTATGCTACCAGGCGCGTGTTGCCATTGCGGATCATCAGACCCTGATAAAAGCGACGATAGCCGATGGCGGCCGGCCAGGGGATGAGAACGACCAGGGCATCGCGCATCAGAGCGCTCACCTCTTTCGGTAGCTGAAGAATACCGTTGGCCACAACATCATACACCCACGGAAGGGTCACAACGACCATGCCGATCGTAACGGCGATGTTGACGCGACGCGTAAAGCGTCGCAGCGTGTGCATCGAGCGCCGGTCGCGGGCCAGCGCCACGGACGTGCTCAGCAGCTGGATCACGGGCGACTCTATGAGCATGGCCAGGGCAAGGGCTACGCCATAGGCCGCAAGGTTCACTTCGGCATTGGTCATCCGGGCGATCACCGACGTCAGGATGGGCCCCTCGATGGCCATCATCAGCCATGTGAGACTTAAGGGGACCCAGAACTTGACAACGTCGCGTGTGGATAGCATGGTAAGGGGCGAAACTGCGGGTGAAAGTGGTTGATATGTCCGGAAGATCTGAGTCTCGAACGCGAGATTCATCGGTCTTCTCGTTGTGCGCTTCTGGAGCGGCTATGCTCCACAAGTCGATTTGTGGAGCCTAAAAGCGGTATTACGCTCCACAAACTCATTTTTTGTGGAGCCTGTTTCCCGTTTCACGCTCCACAAACGAATTTGTTGCTGATGGACGATCCACAAACCGATCGAAAGCGCATCCCGAAAAAGCCCCAAGTTCTCCCCGACGTTAATCCTGACGTCGCTGTGCTTGAGGCCTTTCGACTGATGTTCCCAACTGAGCAACATCATGCAAATTTGTGCCATGGACTTCTATGAACGTCAACCGTAGAGATTCGGGAGCATACTGCCCCCCCCCCGTTCCGACGTCAAATAAGCCAGTGGACAGTTTCCGTCGGATAGAACTACAACAACTCCGACAACCCTAGTTCCCGGAGGAAGGCATTGTGCTTATCCTTTGCTGCCTTCACAGCAGCATCGATCTCTACGAGCTTGCGATGAGTAGCTTCAAGATCAATTTCTTCTTCGGTTGACGCAGTGCTGATGTATCGGGTGATATTGAGGTTGTAGTCGTTCTTCTCGATCTCGTCCATGGGAACGCGACGTGAGTAGCGGGGCTCATCATTGCGCTGCTGATACGCTGAGACAATCTTGTCAATGTGTTCCTGGGACAGCTGGTTCTGTCGTTTACCTTTGACAAAGTGCTCGGCTGCATTGATGAACAGCACATCGTCATGCTGCTTGCACTTCTTGAGCACGAGGATGCACACTGGAATGCCGGTGGAGTAGAACAGGTTTGCCGGCAGACCGATCACAGTGTCGATGTGGCCATCCTTGAGCAGCTTGGTGCGGATGCGTTCCTCGGCACCACCGCGGAACAGCACGCCGTGCGGAAGGATGATGGCCATTACGCCATCTTCCTTGAGGTAGTTAAAGCCGTGGAGCAGGAATGCAAAGTCGGCGGCTGACTTCGGGGCCAGACCGTGGTTCTTGAAGCGCACATCTTCGCCCATCGCCTCGCTTGGTTCCCAGCGCAGACTGAACGGCGGGTTCGCGACGATCGCATCAAAGCTCGGCTTCTTCGAAGGGTTCTGCTCGCGCAATGTATCCCATTCATTGACGAGCGTGTCGCCGTGGAAGATCTCGAACTCGGTGTCCTTCACCCCGTGCAGAAGCATGTTCATGCGAGCGAGGTTATAGGTGGTGATGTTCTTCTCCTGACCGTAGATCTTGCCGATGCCTTTAAATCCCATGCGCTTGCGTACGTTCAGCAAGAGCGAGCCCGAACCACAAGCGAAATCCATGACACTGTCAATCCGCTTTCTTGCGCCTGTCCTAGGATCCTGACTGTCGAGCGTGACAATCATCGAGAGGATGTCTGAGATCTGTTGCGGCGTGTAGAACTCTCCCGCCTTCTTGCCGGACCCTGCAGCGAACTGTCCGATCAGGTATTCATAGGCATCGCCCAGTGCATCGATATCAGTCGAGAACTCAGCCAGACCCTCATTGATCTTCTGGATGACCGAACACAGGACGGTATTACGATCCGAATACGTCTTCCCCAGTTTCGGAGAACTGAGATCAATCTCAGAGAACAGACCTTGGAACGTGCTCTCGAACGACTCCGTCTCGATGTACTTGAATCCCGCTTGAAGTGTGCTAAGCAACTCCGCATTCTGCATGCGCGCCATGTTGGCGATGCTGCTCCACAGATGCTCGGGCTTTACAACGTAATGCACCTTGCGTCGCATCTGCCTTTCGAATTCGTGCACGTCGCTTGGGTTGTTGGCATACCATACTGCGAGTGGTACCTCACGTGCGGCATCGACTACTTCTGGATAGTCACGTCCAAGCTCCTTTTGCGCTGCCGTTTCGTAGTTGTCCGAGAGGTAGCGTAGGAACAGGAATGACAGCATGTAATCGCGGAAGTCATCCGCGTCCATCGCGCCGCGCAGCTGATTCGCGATAGCCCACAGGGTCTTGCCGAGTTGTTCCTGGTTGGAGGATGTCATGATGCGACTTATTACATTCTTCCTAGTTGGCATAGCGAATTGTAAGATCATCTTCAGCATCGAACAGCGTTAGTGCTTCCTGAATACGCTCGAACTTGGCGAGGCTCGAGAGGTTACCCTCGATGAAGTATCCTCCATGCAGCTCAACTGCATTTCGGCAATCGCTAGCAACCTTTGTGACTCGGAGCCGTTCACGCAGCGACGAAGTGAAGAAAGGCTCTGGATTTCGAACGTAAAGTTCACGCATAACCGTTAAGTACAGATCAGAAAAAGTTGTTATCTCGCGTCGCTCATCAGCAAACACTGCGTATTCCAACTTCCTTCCGGTGGGGTCTTCGGCTTCAAAGATGCTTACTTCTTCATTGGCCGCTACATCGCCAATCTCCATGTCTGGATAACGCCAGATCTCCAAAACGCGCTCGCTAAGCAGTCGGGATCGCTCTTGATAAGTTTCGAGGTTCCATTCATCGATATCCTTGAGATAACGGTTCAACCAGAGCCGACTGAATACGTAACCCTGTTCCCTTGCATCAAGATTCATGTGCTTTTTCTCGGCGAAAGTCTTGTTCCCCAAGTTGCCATTGTTACCGGAGAGCGTGAGATTGCCGATCGTGTGGAGATGAGACTCGGCAAACATCCGAAAGGCATCGACACTCAGATTGTTCTTCCATTTGAGGTCCGGAGACTGCGGGAAAATGTGCTCAATCGTGATGTCGCTGTTGCCGTCAATCTGCACAGGCTCCTTGTTGTTGTGATTCTCCAATCGTTGCAAAAAGTATGCGCGGTTCTTTGATTTGATGTTGTAGAAGTCCTTCTCGATAACAGTTGTGAAGACTTCAGCGTTTTTCGGAAACCGCTGCGGGCCCTTCTTCTTCATCAGGGAGCGAGCAAAGCTGTTTACATAGTCTCTTGAATCAACATCTTCGTACAACCGCATGAATATCTTATTCAGAGCATTCGTCGGCAGGCCCAGAATGAACCGGCGCCAGACAAAACTCTGAATCAGCTCCATTACACCAAGTAGCTGATCCTTACTAATGAGTTCGTTTTCGTAGTCCGAAAATATTTGCAGTAGGAACGGAAAGGAGACGTTAATCTCCAGCATTTCGATATTGTGAAGCTGCCCGCGGATATCCTTGTCAGGCTCTTGATCCGGGTTTACGAATTTGTGGTAGTGTCTCGACAGGAGTTTTAGCTCTTCCAAAAGGGTTTCCAAATCTTCATACTGCAAAGCTGGGAAGCGCTCTTTGAATTGAGCGTAAACATTGCTCTTGTTTGGTATCTTTTTTGTTTTGAGAGTCAGATAGTCGCGAATGAAGTCGGAAACTCGGCTCTGATTAGTAGTGAGTTCCTTAGCGGCGAGTTCAATCTTCTGCCAATACTTTACATATGTGTCGTTTTGCTTTTTCCGGCTTAGCCCCATGAGAATGAAGTTTCGAATCAGATCAGCCTGGGATAGCTCCAAACCTGTGGAGTTTAAGCTTTCGAATATTCGCTGTGCATCGTCCTTGTCCCGCTCCAAGGATACTTCAACGAACATTAGCTTTCCAATCCCGGTGAGAACCGTCTCAATATTGTCTTCATTGATCTGGCCCCAGAAAAAGCGGTAGTTATTGATGATTCGAGAAAAGCCACCCTCGAAGGAGTCCTCATCATCTCCCGATAGTAGATGCTTGATTGCACGATCGTTGTTTTCAGTGGGACGGAGCTTGAGTTTTTCTTCCTCAGCTGCGAATTTGTTAATGAGATATGTCTCATGAATACGCGTCAGTTTTTGTTCATCACCCATCGTTTTCAGCAATCGGTATATCGCTATGTATATGAGAATGATTGTGGTGAGCCGCTGCTGACCATCTATGATGGAAAGCTCACGGATGCCAGACGCTGAGTAGATATCGTCATGTATGTATACGATACTTCCAATGAAGTGTGCTGTGACTTTCTCATTACTACCGGCAGCAAGAATGTCGTTGAGTAACTGCTTGCACTGTGCCTCCGTCCAATCATAGTTCCGCTGATAAACCGGAATGACAAATTGGGTGTCGGGTTGCGATAGAAAGCGGTTCAGATTGATTTCACTGGCTTTCATAATGTGTTCGTTTCCTATTGGTAGTGAAAAAGTACCTGCATCAACCCCAACTTATGGGTCCTGTAGGATTCGAGCTTGTTGCTCTCGTTCGTGATAAGCTCGTCGAAACTGTGCCCCTCGCGGCGAGCGCACGCGATAGCCCACGGCAAGGATTACGTCGAGGTTGTAGAGCTTGGTTTGGTAGTTCTTACCGTCCACGGCAGTTACCGAGGATTCCTCGGTAACTGAATCTGCATCCAGTTCCCAATCCGCAAAGATGTTCTTTAGGTGCAGCCCTATGTTATCTGTGCTTACGGCAAACAACTCTGCCATCTCCCGTTGCGTTAGCCACACAGTCTGATCATCAGCGCGCAGCTGTATCTGAGCGCGGCCGTCTTCGGTGGAGTAGAGGATGAGGTTGTTCATGATTCAGCGATGCTCCAGCTTGAAGTATGCGGTATGGACCAAGGCGGCATACTTTTGCGATGTCGAAAGGTGAAACTCGGCTCCATGCCGTGTGATTGTCGGTTTACCGTTCAATCCTCTACCTTTCGACTTTTTTTGTCGGCATTCAACGAGATGGAAACATCGTCTGTGTTTAATAGTGGATTTCTGTCAAGCAGCTCATCCGCATCCATCGCCTCACGAAACTGGTGCGCGATGGCCCAGAGGGTCCTATCGAGTTGTTTTTGGTTGGCGAAGGCCATAATTCGTCACATTCGCAATCACAGCTTAACCGTCTACTTGATCCGAGGAAGATAGCCACAAAGAACTGGCTTCACCATTTGAACAATGGTGACACAGCACCATATTCAACTTGCTCTATGCCCGGAGATCATACTGTTCCTTCAAGTTCCTTTCTATAAGAGCTGCTGCCTCTTGAAGTTTATCAAAGAGTTGGTCAGCCGCCCTGTTTGCTGTTGTAGGGACAGCGTTGTTGTCCAGAAGCTCGAACTTGTTGGAACCGGCAAGCCAGATTACTTCGCTCAGTAAATCTCGAATGTCCTTTTGCAAAACTGCGCCATGCTTTATGAGGTAGTTTTCAATGTTTCGCTCGATATCTGTGAAATCGCGTGCGATTTCATCACACGCGTCATACCAATTCATGTCTGGATGACTATGTGGTGGTAAGAGTTCTTGCTGCAAGGTTAACAAAGCCGACAGGGCTTCATATTCCTTCTCAAACATAAACTGTGACTTTGCGAGCTTCATCTTCAAGCTTTCGACATCCCGAGTCAACTGACTTTTATGCTCATCCAGCCACTTTGTATGTTCCGCTTTCACCTTTTCCATGGATCTCTCAACCCAAATCTTCACGGGCCACGCTAACAACGCAATCACGCCGGCACCTCCAGCCGCTGCCCAGCCCAGAAACTTTCCAATGCTTTCTATCATCTCGTGCTGACTCATGTTAGTCGCCCTTTCGTAAAGCCGATCGTTTGGAGTTAACCAAATAGCAATGGAAAGTAGGACCGGTAATCAACCGAGCCGTTGCCATTTTCAATTGCGTGTAACTTGCCACATTCAATGTTCCCTTAGACAGAAGCACGTTCTCAAGGGGCTAAATAGTTGGAGATGCCCTATTCTCCCAATGAATCCACCTTCGGAAACAACCCCTGCATCAACCCTTTCTTGTGTGTCTTGAGCGCCTCTACTTTTTGTGCATGCGCGGTGATGAGCTCGTCGAGGGAGGAAAGACAAGAAGCGATGCGTTGTTGTTCAGGAAGGGAGGGCAAAATGAGTCCGATTTTCTGGATACCTATGAGGCTCATTCCCGCCTTTGTACCGGTGTCCATTGACGCACGGAAGCGACGCTGAGATTCTTCTGAGGCGAGGAAGTAGGCGACGAATTTCCCGCACAATTGACCTTCGTCGAACCGAACAAGCGCAATGTGTTGGTTGATATAGGCAGGCGACGGAACGCTCTCATCCACGTAACCGATGATACCGATGTCAGCCGTGATGGAGATCAACACATCGTGTTCTTTGAGCTGCGTCCGAACCCCCTCATTCGCTCCTGGCGGAAGCTGGACAAACTTGCAGTCCGTCAGGTCCAAAAAAATGGAGTCGCGCCAGAGATTAGTGATACGCACGAACAACACGCCTTGCTCAGCGTAGAATGGTGCCCAGCCACGCGAGCCACTGGTGACAAATGGCTTCAAGTCACCGATCGTCGTCGTCTGCCACTCACGGGCGTTTTGGAATTCCGGGAACCGCAGGCGGGGCTGTGTTTCGCCCTCGCGGGGGAAGAGCTGCTGCATCAGACCTTTTTTGTGCGTCTTGAGCGCGTCTACTTTGCGTGCCTGCGCACCAATGAGCTCGTCGAGACTGCTAAGGCATGAGGCGATGCGTTGTTGTTCGGGCAGGGAGGGGATGAATAACGGGAGAAGCCTGAATGCATCTTTTGATAGGTTGAATCTCGTGGAGCCCTGAGCCTTTTTTGCGAAGTAGTTCCTAACCGTAGGCTGGCGAAGCAAGTAGCCGGTGAAGAGTGAGTTTGGCCGACCTATCGTATGAAACCTAAACAGTGCGCAAAAGGAATTGAGGTAGCAATTTTCAATGTCTGCTAGCAAAACACTGGACATGCCGACTTCATCCGGGGTCTCAGATGAAATCGTAAAAAACACGTCGCCACGAGCAACCTTGTTCTGTTTCTCGTCGTCGCCAACATTCACTTGCCTGAAAGCACTCGCATCCGCAAATATGTTTGCAAACACATTCATGTAGGTGATGAACCGCGCGCTTCCCACATCAAAATCAGCGCCTGCCTTACCTGTTAGGGATGACAATAGTTCGCCGCACTCCCCCAACCTCCGCTCCTCCCACTCGCCCTCAAACTCCGGGAACCGGAGCTTCGGCACGAGTGAGGGTTTGGGCTCTTCGTTCGTGGCAGCGTTTTTATGGGCGTGTCTCATTCGCCTGCCTCCTCGGTGAGTTGAGCGATGAAGCGTTCCATTTCCTCTTTCTTGGGCAGTTCGACGGCATAGCGGGAGACGAAGACCTTGTTGCTCAGGTCACCGAGGGCGAACTCGACAAGGGCGTCATTCTTGCGTGTGCATAGAAGAATACCGATAGGTGGTTGGTCGCCAGGCGTCATCTGGTGCTTTTTGTAATAGGCCACGTAGGTATTGAGCTGACCAAGGTGCTCGTGGCGGAAGGCATCGGTCTTGAGCTCCACCAGGATGTGGCACTTCAGCATGCGATGGTAGAAGACGAGGTCAACAAAGAAGTGTTCGTCTCCGATCAGAATACGTTTCTGGCGGGCCTCGAAACAGAAACCGTGACCCAATTCGAGGAGGAAGTCCTGAAGGCGGTCCAAGAGTGCGTCTTCCAGATCTGATTCTGCCATCACATCGCGGGAGCGCAGACCGAGGAATTCGAACATGTACGGATCGCGAATGATATGAGAGGGCTTGAGCGTTTCCGCCCCCTCGTTGGCCATCATAGAAAGTTTAGCCTTGTTTTTTGACAGTCCACTGCGCTCGTAATAGAGGCTGGCAATCTGACGACGCAGTTCGCGGACGGACCAGTTGCCACGGATACACTCAATCTCGTAGAAGCGGCGTTGAGTGTCGTCAGGGAGTTGCATCAGCTCGGCGAGATGGGTAAAAGAGAGGCGTTGGATCAATTGGGGTGACAATTTCTCGGGCACGCGAGATTTGGCAGTCACTGACTCCCGAATCGAAGATGGAATTCCAATAACGCCTATCTCAGAACGCAATTTGGCAGTCACTGACTGCCAAATCTGAGGGTACGTCTGATAGAGTTGTCGATAGCGGCGAAGTTCACGTGGTGTGACGTGCGACAAACCGTGAGCCACAAGACGCTGAGACAGCCTGGCCAAGAGCTTTTCTCCATAGGCAGCACGGTCGTTTCCCTGTTGCTCAAACTCCACGATATGGTAACCGATGAGCCAGTTTCGCAAGGTGAGAGCAATGTTAACGGCTTTGGCTGCAAAGTGCTGGGTCTGCTGGTGGACTTCGACGATGGATGAAACAAGAGCGTCAAAGTCGCTTACAACAGCCGAGGCGTTCTTCTTGCTGACCCGCTTAGGTGTCTTCTTACTGCTCATAAGCGCTCAGTCCTGAGATGTCGCGTCCGTTGGCACGCCTGGTAAGCAGTGGCAGAAGGTCGCGCATGAGTGCGAGCTCTGCCTGTGTGCGGGCCTTCCAGCCGAGATCGAGCGGAGCCATGAGGTCGCTGAGTTCTTCGCCGTCGAAGATCATGCGCTCAAGGATGCCGTCGACAAACGATTGAAGAGCGCTTGGTGCAAGACCATGTTTTGCAGCGATTTCAGCGATGGCCTTGGCATACTTCTCCGTTTTGAAGCGTGTGTAGCCCTCGCGAATGGTTGTTTCGCTGAGGCCTTCACCGGCCTTGAGCGTTCCGATGTACTCTGCGATGTCGTCGCGCTCGTTCATGAACTTGGCATCAGCACTGATAATGCCGATGAGTTCTTCACGCGTCATCCTGGATTTGCCGGGTGCCTGCTCGGAGAACTTCGCGATCAGCCCCATGATGTAGTCGTAGTCAATCACGGCAGAGGCAAAGAGCACGTATTCAAAGTCGAGCTGATCGGCTGGATTGGGCGCACCACCGTGGTCGTCATCGCGGTTGCGGTGTTCGCGCAGACGTTTGGCTGTTTCGAGGTACTGACCCTTCAGACCGCGAAGGTGTTCTTCGGGCAGGACCTCTTCGATGGCCGCTTTGTGCTCCTCTGTAAGGTCGGTGTACTGATCAAGCTGCGTCCGCAATCGCTGTATCTCCTTGAACTGCACGCAGTAGGTGGTCTTGGCCGCATCTCCTTTAAGGTTCGGAACATCCGAAGGCGAGAGGTCCAGGCCCTGTGAGTGCATGAACTCACTCAGCTGCTGCACCGCTGCTTCCAACTTCTGGATCACCACGGGCGCGCTATCCACGAGCCAGATCTCACGCGCCTGCTCGGCGGTCTTCTCTCCCGAGAACAGGGCAATAGCGGCATCAACGGCATCCTGCTGCTGACGGAAATCAAGGATGTTGCCGTAGGGCTTGGTGCCATTAAGCACGCGGTTGGTGCGCGAGAAGGCCTGAATCAGACCGTGATGCTTGAGGTTCTTGTCAACGTACAGCGTATTCAGATACTTCGAGTCGAACCCGGTCAGCAGCATGTCCACCACAATAGTGATGTCGATCTTCTTCGATGCGGGATAGTCGGTATTTGGCCACTGCTGATCCTTGATCCGCTTCTGCACGTCCTGGTAGTAAAGGTCGTACTCGGTAATGCGGTGGTTGGTGCCGTAACGTGCGTTGTAGTCGGACAATATGCCTTTGAGTGCTTCTTTCTTGCCTTCGGGGTCGACCTTGTTATCCTCCTGCTCCTGTGGCAGGTCTTCCTGAATCTGTTTTACATCAGGGTCGCCCTCGGCAGGGGGCGAGAACACGCAGGCAATGTTCAATGGCACCCATTCGGGGTCGACCGCACGCTTCTCGGCCTGCATCGCTGCAAACAGGGCATGGTACTCGATGGCGTCGTTGATTGAGGCTGTAGCCAGGATCGCATTAAAGCGACGTCCGGCCGTTGCGGCATCGTGCTTGCTGAGGATGGCTTCGACAACTGCACGCTTGGCAATTGCTTCGCCGGGCTTAGGTGCCGGTACTTTGACGTCTGGGCTCTCGGGTTTGAAGTAGTCGATTTGAAACCGCAGGACGTTCCCGTCCTCAATGGCATTAGTTATCGTGTACGCATGGAGCTGCTTTTGGAACAGATCCATCGTTGTTCGCATCGATGCCTGCTCGTCTTCGATCTTGTGTGACGAGGCGTTGGCCTCGAAAATCGGAGTGCCGGTGAAGCCAAAGAGCTGTGCCTTCGGAAAGAAGTCGCGGATGGCTTTATGGTTTTCCCCGAACTGCGAGCGGTGGCACTCATCGAAAATGAAGGCGATGCGCTTGCCGGACAGCGATTCAAGCTGTTGGTTGTAGGTGGTCTGTCCGCTCTGAGAGCGCTGCTTGTTGCGCGTGCTGGTGTCGTCGAGTGCCAGCCCCAGCTTCTGAATGGTCGTTACGATTACCTTGTCCGCGTAGTCTTCCGACAACAACCGTCGCACAAGGGCAGCGGTGTTGGTGTTCTCCTCGACGCAGCCCTCCTGAAAGCGATTGAACTCCTCACGAGTCTGACGGTCAAGGTCTTTTCGGTCGACCACGAACACGCACTTGTGAATGCTCTCGTTCTCCTTCAGCAGCGTCGAGGCCTTAAACGACGTCAGCGTCTTTCCACTGCCGGTCGTATGCCAGATGAAGCCATTCCCGTTATTCTCGTCAATGCACTTCACCAGGTGCTGCACGGCATACACCTGATACGGACGCATGATCATCAGACGCTGCTCGCCGGCTAGCAGCACCATGTATCGGCTGACCATGCGGGCCAGATCACACTTCTTCAGAAACCGGTCAGCAAACTCATCGAGGTGAGTGATCTTACGATTGTCCTCGTCGGCGAACTCATATACCGGCAGAAAGCGCTCGTCGGCGTTGAATGCGAAGTGTGCAGTATTGTTGTTCGTGAAGTAGAAGGTGCGATCGCGATTACTCACGATGAACAACTGTAGAAAGCTGAGTAGCGTCTTGGTGTAGCCGTTGCCAGGATCTTTCTTGTATTCGACGATCTGCTCCATAGCCCGACGTGGGCTGACGCCGAGCGTTTTCAGTTCGATCTGCACTACCGGGATGCCATTCATGAGCAGGATGACATCGTACCGATGATGACTGTTGTCGGTGTTCATGCGCAGCTGATTGATGACCTCGAACTGATTCTTGCACCAGTCCTTGATGTTCACCAGCGAGTAGTTCAGTGGCGTTCCGTCATCGCGGGTAAAGGAATTATAGGTGCGGAGCGTCTTCGACGCCGCGAACACATCCGGCGAAACGATCTCATCCAACAACCTCGCAAACTCCGCATCAGAGAGCGTCACGCGGTTGAGTGCCTCGAACTTCTCGCGGAAGTTTTTCTCCAGGGATGCGCGGTCTGTAATGTCCTTACGATAGTCGTACTTGAGACCCTGCAGCACGCCCAGCAGACCGTATTCAATGTCCTGCTCTTTGAGCGTTGTACGCCGTGAATCTTGCGGATTTTGGTATGAACTCAGTGGATCAACCGACATGGATGGCTCTTGGGAATTCTATCAGCGCAAATCTAGTAACTGCGGGGTACTACGATTAGAAACCAGCCCACATCATGCAAATTTGCGCTATGGACTTCTACGAACGACAACCGGCGCCGAAAGCGATCATCTACCTCATGATCGGAGTCATGATTTTCCAGGTCGTTGTTACGCTCGGCATCAGCTGGCTCTTATACCTGGACTCGGGTGGCAAAGAGACCTTTGATGGGTTTCCATCAGCCCTTAGTGGTATTGTTACCGCAGCCATCTTGTCCGCCCTTTGGCAGACCAGGCTCAAGATCTGGATCGACGAAAAGGGCATACGTCTGCGCATGCCCCCTTTCCATCTCTTCAGCGAACGAACGATCCGCTGGAATGAAGTCGAATCGGTAACGATCCGCAAGGTGAGCCCCTTCGGCGAGTTCGGCGGCTGGGGCATCCGCTGGAACCTGGGCAAGAAGATGGGCTACGTCTGGAACGGCAAGCAAGGCATCGAGGTCTGGCTCACCAACGGTAAATCCGTGGTAGTGACCGTGATGGATCTGCAGGGGGCTCGCCAGGCCCTCGAGGGGCGTACGGTGATCGTTGACAAGATCAGCAACTTTGGTAACGATTCTTTAACAGGAAGCTAACAAGGTGGTTGCAGTGTGGTGAAACTGCATGGATAGGTTCGCGTCGCCTCTGCACGGCGTGGCGATGTCAGAAAAATCCATGTTTTATTATTCACCGGAGATCACCATGATCCTGCGTTATGCTCTACTCATTGCTGCCGTGGCCTTTACGGCGGCAAGCGCACAGGACTTTCCTGTTCGCATCGAACCAGTCACAATCATCCCGTATCTACAGGGACGTGTTGTGATTCCGCCATCACCGCTGAAGTACCAGAACATCTTCGTCGGAGCCGTTGACACGGTCGAGACCAAGGATGGTAAGGCAGTGGCCAAGCAGTGGCACGACTATATCGGTTACGCAGCAGACCCAACAGGTCAGTCCCTCGGCTATGCGATCGTCAACCACGAAATGATCGAGTCAAACGACCGGATCGGCGACGGTGGTGGTATGACGATGTTCAAGCTCGGCAAGAAGGCAGATGGCACGGTTGAAGTGCTGACGCAGACACTTGCCGACGGCCGCACGGGTAAGTTCTTCAACGTTGACTTCAAGAACACCGTCGGCGAAACCGGCATGAACTGCGGTGGCATGTCCTTTAGCAACCGCGTTTGGACCGCTGAGGAATGGTACCAGACCACGAATAAGATGATCTTCGCCGACGGTAAGGGTTTCCGCGATACGTCAGACTTCGAGATCGGCAAGATGCAGCCTTCGGGCTTCCCCGGTCTTGATGGCAAGAAGGTTCAGCGCTGGCAGAATCTAAACTGGATGGTAGAGATCGATCCAGTGACGGCCAAGGCCGTTCGCAAGCAGTACAACTGGGGACGTCAGGGCTTTGAGTCGGGCGTAACCATGGACGACAACAAGACTGTCTATCTGTTCGAAGACGGCGAAGTTGGCAAGTCGCTTCTGACGAAGTTCGTCGCTGATCAGCCGGGTGACTTCACAAAGGGTAAGCTGTACTTCTACAAGCAGGACGCTAATGCCTTCACCGGCACATGGGTTGAAGTTCCAAATGATCCGGCAACAAACTGGGACATTATGGTTGCCCCTCACAATTGGGCCAAGACCAAGGGTATCACCGGTTTCACGCGTCTGGAGTGGGGTGCCATCAACAAGAACGATGGTAAGATCTATATCACGGAGACCGGTAACGACCGTCCAGGATCGCGCTACAAGGCGGCTCTTGCCGAAGGTTGGACGCTTCCGAAGCACACGTACGATCGTGCCAAGGAGCAAGGTGTATCGGTAGATAGCTCTGCACATTGGGATTACTACGGCCGCGTGCTGGTTCTGGATCCGAAGGACAACTCTGTGCGCTCGTACATCGAAGGTGGACCATACGTAACTGACGCAAACTCCGTGATGAGCCGGTACCCGGAAAAGCACCTCTCCAACCCTGACGGTCTTGGCTTCCTTTACGTGAATGGAAAGACGTTCATGGTGATCGAAGAGGATCTCAATGGCGTCAACTGGGGGCGGATGCCGAACACGGGAATGCGCGGTACAAACTGTGAAGCATGGCTTCTGGACATGTCAAAGGCACCGACAATTGACAATCTCTACCGTCTGGCGATCTCTCAGTACGGTTCGGAAGTCACCGGCTTTGCCTCCTATGATGATGGCAACGTAGTGCTCATGAACAGTCAGCACCCGGACAACGTATCGATCAGCGATGCGGCAGCTAAGAACTCACTCACGTTTGCTATCACCGGTCTGAAGCAACTCGTGAGCAGCATCGACAATGACGGCGAAACGCCTGCCGCGCCGGGTGTGCGTGTCTTCCCGAACCCAACTTCATCGCAAGTGCAGTTCTCCGAGGCAACCGATGCCGCTCTGTACGACGCCACTGGAGCTCGTGTTCGTGTTGTTCGCGAAGCAACGTCGATGGACATCGCCGACCTGGCATCAGGTGTGTACTACGTTCGCTTCGTCGACGGTACAACGCGTCAGATCGTTATCCAACGCTGATCGGTCCCCGATAAGCCCTCTGCACTAGAATCGCTTTACAATCCGGGGATCGATGGCGCAAGCCATCGGTCCCCGTTTTTCTTTCTCACAACCGACACGTCAGGTCTCACCATGAATCGCTTCTTGTTTGCCGCTATCCTGGCCACATTGCCAATGTTCATTGGCTATGAGGTTCGTTATGGTGCCGATGATCGAAGGCGCAGCACTGCAGCCATCATTGAACACGTAACCCGCCGTGCCGAACGTCAGGCAAGATCGTTTCGTGATCATGCAGCACGCATCGAGGACGCCGACTCAGTCAAGCGGCTCATGGAAACCTACGAGCTACTGCGGCTGAGCTACAAAGCCATGGAGCCCCTTATCGAGCACGTTGATCCCTCATTGGTGTCGATGTTTCTCAACGGTGCGCCCCTTCCCAAGCTTGATGCGAAATCACAGTTTCTTGACGTTCTCGAGCCGCACGGACTACAGGTCATCGATGAGATGATCGGACAGGCGGCCGATACCGTATTGGGCAATAAGTCTGCGCTGATCGAAGAGGCAGACGATCTTCTGTCGAACATCGCCTCGGCCGGAGCTCTTCTGCGGTCGACATTGTGGACTGACCGGCTTATCCTAGAATCGGCTCGCACTGGTGTTATGCGCCTTTCGATGATGGGGCTGTCAAGCTTTGATCGTCCGGGCACTGAGCCATCGCTGCTTGATCAGCGACCCATCTTACAGACCATTCGCGCGTTGATGATGACCTTTCACGGTGACTGTGTTCGTTCGAACATCACTGCCGTTCATGATGATATTCTTCGGCACATCGATGGAGCACTGACTGAATTGCTTACGCCTGACAGCGTCATCGATAAGGTCGAACTGATTCGTCGGTATCTCGACCCACTCTACGGAGATGTCGCGCGCCTGCAGCTGTCTCTCGGGATCGAACTTTCCACCGAGGCAGGTCCGGCCCAGCCCGTCGTGAACCCGACGGCAGAGAGCATGTTCACCTCCAATACACTGATGCCGGCATCATCCAGCGGACTTCACTACAAGAGTATCACGCCGGCGCTTGTCGATCTCGGAAGGACGCTGTTCTTCGATCCTGTTCTCTCGTCGAACAACCAGCGTGCCTGTGCTTCCTGTCATGATCCGAACAAGACCTTCACCGATGGATTCAAACAGGGCATGGCCATCGATCATCAGGGATCGTTGAAACGCAACACACCAACCGTGCTCAACGCGGTGTTTTCACGCCGTTTCTTTTACGACCTGCGTGCGATGCGAATCAACGACGTTGTCTCTCACGTGATCACGGACGAACAGGAGTTTCATTCCACGCTGGTGGACGTTGTGGGCAGACTCCGACAATCTGATGAATACGTGCAACTGTTTGAGCAGGTCACTGGTGCCAATGGTGCGTCGGCCATCGACGCAACAAACGTTTCTCTGGCTCTTGCGGCCTACCTTACTTCACTCGTCAGTTTCAATTCACCGATGGACCGCTACCTACGCGGTGAGAGCGTTACGATCTCCGCGTCAGAGCGGCGCGGCTTTCATCTATTCATGGGCAAAGCAGTCTGTGCAACGTGTCACTTCCCACCAACCTACGCCGGGTATGTTCCTCCGGCCTTTCTCGAGTCGGAGTCGGAAGTGATCGGCGTTCCGCTGCGGGCCGACACAGCAAACGCCATTGCCGACCCCGACGTGGGCCGCTCGGGCGGCATCATGCGCGAGAACTCGCCCATCTACCGCGGCTCATTTAAGACTCCAACGCTGCGCAACGTGGCGCTGACGTCGCCGTACTTCCACAATGGGTCCTACACTACGCTCAGTCAGGTGGTGGACTTCTATCACAGAGGGGGCGGTGCAGGCATCGGGATTGATCTGCCGCATCAGACGCTGCCGTTTGATCGCCTTGACCTGACTCAGCAGGACGCGCAGGATCTGGTGGCCTTCATGGAGGCGCTCACCGACACGTCACTAAAGATTGTGGTGCCAACAAGGCTTCCACGGTTCGTCTCAGACAAGCTCAACAAGCGTCGCATCGGCGGGGAATACTGAGCCGCACTGCCAGCACCCTTCGGTGGGTAATTTGCAGGAATGATCCGAGGCATTATCATCTCTGCATGGCTTGTCGGGGCTTGCGCTGCTTACGCCACCGACACCGTTCGCGTCTGCTCGTACAACCTACTCAAGTTCAGTCAGGGTAACGAGGGCGGACGCATTCCGCAGTTCAAGCGGATACTTGATAGCATCCGACCCGATATCGTTGTCTGCTCGGAAGTAGATGACGCGTCCGTCGGACCTCGCTTTGTTTCCGAGGTGCTGACGTATGAGCCTTTTGCGGCCACGCCCTACTACGACGGACCGGATACGGAGATCACGGTGCTCTACAACCAGCGAGTACTGCGTCTGCTGGGCACCAAGAGAATTCCGACAGAGCTGCGCGACATCTTCGAAGCGACCCTTGAACATCTTGATGAAGAGGGAGATCCCGACGACACCATCGTCGTCTATGGCCTTCACCTCAAAGCCTCATCATCGTCATCTGATCAAGCGCAGAGACAACGCGAGGTCAGCTCCATGAACGCTCGGATGACGACCATTGCCAAGGTGCTCATCTGCGGTGACTTTAACGTCTACAGTCCAGGTGAATCGTCCATGCAGGCCCTGATCGGGCCATCCGCACCGCGAAGGTTCATCGATCCATTGGGAACGAACTGGCGCAGGAACGACGCGTCCTTCGCTTCCTACTATACCCAGTGCACACGGGCAACGATCATCTCCGGTTGTGGAGGGGGCGTTGATGGCGGCATCGACGACCGGTTCGACTTCATCCTGCCAAGCGCGGAGTTTTCTCCACGTGTGCTGACGCAGACGTATACGGCCTTTGGTAACGACGGCGCCGTGCGCTTCAATAGGTCCATCAACGATCCGCCCAACCAGAAGGTCAGCGCGGAAATGGCTGCTGCTTTGCTCTGCGCCTCAGATCACCTGCCGATCTACGTGGATGTGGTCCTCGGTGATTTTCCCGCATCGGTCGATGACGCAGACGGTACATCGTGGTGGACCTGTGACGGCCACACGATCACGGTTGCGCCGGGCACTGCCGATGTGTCGGTGTATTCTTCACAGGGGCGCCGAGTGGCATTTCTGCCAACGTCCAGCTCGACGCAGCGCATTGAAGACCTGCCAACCGGGATGTACATCCTTCAACAGCAGAATCACAACGCCCAAGCGATGATCGTTCGGTAAAGTCCGTCAGGGGGCTAATCAGCCCCCTGGCATCATTGGCCCAAGAGCCAGGCGAAGATGAGCGGAGCAACGATCGTTGCATCGGACTCGATGATAAACTTCGGTGTGGTAATGTCCAACTTGCCCCATGTGATCTTTTCGTTCGGGACAGCGCCCGAATATGATCCATAGGACGTTGTGCTGTCGGAGATCTGACAGAAGTACGACCAGAACGGCACGTCGTGCCACTCGAGATCCTGATACATCATCGGCACGACGCAGATCGGGAAGTCGCCCGCAATACCCCCGCCGATCTGGAAGAAGCCCACGCCCTTGCCTTCGGAGTTCTTGCGGTACCAGTCGGAGAGCCACACCATGTAGTCAATACCGCTTTTCATGGTCGTGGATGTGAGCTCGCCTTTGATGCAGTACGAGGCAAAGATGTTGCCCATTGTAGAATCTTCCCAGCCCGGCACAACGATCGGCAGATTCTTCTCGGCAGCAGCGATCATCCAGGAGTTTTTCGGGTCGATCTCATAGTACTGCTCCATCTCACCGCTCAGGAGCATCTTGTACATGTACTCATGCGGGAAGTACCGCTCGCCGGCCTCTTCGGCCGTCTTCCACTGTTTGAAGATGTGCTTCTGTATACGACGGAATGCCTCTTCTTCCGGAATGCAGGTATCCGTGACGCGATTAAAGCCCCCTTCAAGAAGTTGCCATTCATCCTGTGGCGACAGGTCGCGGTAGTTCGGCACGCGCCTGTAGTGCGAATGCGCCACGAGGTTCATGATGTCTTCCTCGAGGTTCGCACCGGTACAGGAGATGATCTGCACCTTGTCCTGGCGGATCATCTCGGCTAGACTGATGCCCAGCTCTGCCGTGCTCATTGCGCCGGCGAGCGTGACCATCATCTTACCGCCTTCGGCCAGATGCGTTTCATAGCCTTTGGCTGCATCGACCAGGGCCGCAGCGTTGAAGTGCAGGTAATTCGTTTCGATAAACTGTGATATCGGTCCCCGTTGCATGTCAGCTCCATGTTCGAAAGTGGAGGGCAAAATTACCACGGATCGGCTACTGCACAGAGGGGTGTGCGCTATATTGTCGACATGGTACAGCTCATTCCCTGGTCCCGGGTAACCGGATTCTCGGCCGCCCTTCTTGCGCTGATCGCCACGGGCATCGCTCTTAAGAATCTGAGCGGCATTCTCATCCCGTTCGTTCTGGCAGGATTCTTTTCGATCCTGTTCAAACCCTTCGTGCAGATGCTCCGGTCGAGGGGCGTGCCCATGGTCATCTGCTTGTTGCTGGTGCTGCTGATCTCCGGAACGGCACTGTGGGGAGTCTACGTCATCGTAGCCGCCGGAATCGAAGCTTTTCAGCTGCGGTCACTATACTATTCTCAGCAGTTGCAGAGCGTGATCACGTCGGTCAATGAATCGATCGCTCCGATGCTTAGGAAGGCGCGGATCAGGAGTATTACTTGGGGCGACATCGCGTCTGCCGAGCGGGTCACGTCATTTGCAACGTCGCAACTGACGGCTATCTTCTCGGTGCTCAGTGATGGTTTCATGGTAATGCTGTATCTGGTGTTCATGCTGCTGGGACACGAGACCTTTCCCGCGAAGGTTCGATTGGCGTTCCCCGATGAACGCGGAACGATGGTGCTGGCGCTGTTTCGCACGCTTAACACTAAGGTTCGTAAGTATCTGATCGTCAAGACCGGATTCAACCTCCTAAATGGTTTCATTACGTGGGGCATCCTGGAGGTCTTTGGAGTCGACTTTGCGCCTCTGATCGGACTTCTGGCCTTCATCTTCCACTACATTCCCAACATCGGTTCGATCATATCGACGTTGATCCCGTCGTTGCTGTTTCTGCTGCAGACAAGGGACATCGCCCAGGTCACGCTGCTGACGGCGATTCTGACCGTGGCGCACAACGTAATCGGCAACACGATCGAACCAAAGGTCATGGGCGACCGACTAGACCTCAGTCCAGTGGTTGTTCTGTTTTCTCTCATCTTCTGGGGCTGGATGTGGGGCGTCGTTGGGATGGTCCTGTCCATTCCCATCATGGCCGTGGCGAAGGCCCTCCTCGGAAGTGTCGAATCCACTCGTCCGCTGGCCATTCTGATGGGTGCCGGAGAGCCCCCTGCTGTCGACCTCCAAGAGCCTGCTGCGTCCTAACTTTGCGCATGCACATCGAGCTCAATGAGATCACGATCGACAGTCGGCACGGCCCGATCGTTTCCGGCATCACGCTGTCGATCTCATCACCGTCTCGCGTGGTGATCTCGGGTCCTGCCTCTTGCGGCAAATCCACCCTGATGTCCGTCCTTCGCGGCTCAGCCGCTCCGAGCTGCGGTAGCGTCACGGTCGATGGTGTCCCCCTTTCCTTTACTTCAGGCAAGCAGGTCCGGGCATACCAGCGTCGCATTGGCGTGATCGCACAAATACCGGTTTTCGACCGGGATCTTACGGTGTTCGAGAACATTCTTCTGGCCGGTGCTGCCAGGGGGCTCACGCGCGAGCAGGCGACCTCAGCGGCCCTGGAGGCACTGGCCGACGTTGGCATGAGTCACCGGCGGCAGCATGGAGTTAATGAGCTTTCGGATGCCGAGCGAACACTCGTCGGCATTGCCCGGGCCTTCATAGGTCCGGTTGAGATTCTGCTGATCGACGATGCATTTGTCGGCCTTGATGAGCCAACGCTCCGCTCGGTGCTTGACAGTGTCGTCATAGCGGCAGGCAGACGCGAGATTGCTATGGTGATCACAACGTCCGATGCAACGCTGGCCGGTGTTGTTCCTGATTGCCAGCGGTATACCATGCACGACGGTCGACTTTCACCTCTGCAGGAGGCGGCATGACGCGCATTGCCATCATAGGTCACGGGGCGATGGGACGCGAGGTGGAACGTCTAGCCTCACCCCTTGGCATGACGATCACAGAGATCTTTGACGCCACGCGTCCGGTCACCACAGCAGGCGGCGAGGCCTTCGATGTTGCCATCGATTTCTCCTGGCCCGATGCCGTGGTTGAGAACGTCCGCGCCGTGTCTGCATTGGGCCGTCCTATCGTGATCGGCACAACGGGCTGGTACGACCGTATGGACGAGGTCGCAAAGCTGGTTGAATCCGGACAGACCGGCTGCGTATGGGGCTCAAACTTCAACATCGGCACGCACCTTTTTCTTCGCATGGTTCGCCACGCGGCAGAGCTGATCGATCCGCACGCAGGATTTGACATAGCCATCCACGAGTGGCACCATCAAAGAAAGAAGGACAGCCCCAGCGGCACCGCTCTGAGCACGGCTCAGAACATTCTCGAGGCTCTTCCGCGGAAGACGCACATAGTTAGTGAAACGCAGCATGAGCGGATCGACCCGTCTGCACTGCATGTCACATCGACTCGCGTCGGGGAAGTTATCGGACGGCACCAGGTTACCATCGACAGTTCGTACGAGAGCATAGAGATCACGCACACAGCCAAGAACCGCCGGGGATTTGCTCAGGGGGCTCTCTTGGCTGCCTCATGGATACAGCACCGAAAAGGATTTTACGACGTCAGTGACATCATCGATTCACTTACCCAAGGCACAGTAGCGCCATGAACCGACAGATCATGAGGGTGGCAACAGGTTTTCTGATCTCTATCACTTTGTTCGCCGCCGCCGGCATGCTGCGCAGTGAAAGCCCCCTGCCGCATGGAGGCGTCCGCTTCGATCCACCGACGCTGATCGTTGATCGCGACGCGAGTGGTTTTGTTCAGTCCATGATCAACGTCTATGCCGATCACGGTGATTCGATCCGCCTTACGGGTGTGACGGGCTCCTGCAGTTGTGCGTCGGCATCGGTGCAGCGTCCACTCATGCACGACACAACAGCCGCCAAGATCTTTGTGCAGATCAACGCGAAGCATTTCAAGGATAGCATCAATACCGTGCAGTTCACCGTCAATCACTCCGGCAGCCCCCGTCCTGCCATGTTCAACGTCATCGTACGCTGCAAACCGTAACGGAGCATAACCATGCAGTATTGGCTCGTGAAGTCGGAACCCGAAGTCTATTCGTGGGAGCAATTCGTCAAAGACAAGCGCACGTTCTGGGACGGCGTTCGCAACTACCAGGCTCGCAACAACATGCAGGCTATGGAAAAGGCAGATCAGGTGATCTTCTATCACTCGAGCGACGTCAAAGCCGCCGTGGGTATAGCTGAAGTCGTGAAGACCGCTTATCCCGATCCGACGACCGACGAGCCTGCATGGGTCGTGGTCGACCTCAAGCCCGTCCGCCCCCTGAAAAAGCCCGTCACGCTTGCGGAGATCAAAGCCATGCCCGACATGAATAACGTGGCCCTCGTGCGTCAGGCACGATTGAGCGTACTGCCGCTTACGCAGCAGGAGTTTGAGATGATCGTGAAGGGGGCTTAACCCCGCAGACGCTTCTTCAGAACGTCCACATCCTGACGGATCTTTTTATCCGTATCGATGTAGTTCAGGATCTGCTGGCAGGAGTGCAGCACTGTCGTGTGGTCTCGACCACCAAAGTGCAGACCGATGCTCTTTAGTGAGGTCTGCGTCAGCTGCTTTGCAAGGAACATGCACATCTGACGAGCAAGAACAATCTCATGCTTTCGGGTCTTGGCTGAAAGCAATGCGACGTCGATTGTGTAGTACTCGGAGACCTCTTTCTTGATCTCGTCGATGGTAAGTGTGCGGGCACCAAACGAGTTGGAAACGCCTCGCACGACTTCCTTGGCAAGTTCGATCGTCAGCTCACGGCTGTCAAGGGAAACCTTCGCCAGAAGTGAGATAAGGCACCCTTCTAGCTCTCGTACGCTGCTGGTAACATGACGTCCGATGTACTCGAGAACGTCACCCGGCAGATCCATGCCTTCTTCGGTACTCTTCTGCTGAAGGATGGCGATGCGTGTTTCAAGGTCAGGTGGCTGGATGTCCGTTGTAAGTCCCCACTGGAAACGCGAGATCAGACGCTCATCCAGATCGGCAAGGTCCTTTGGCTGCTTGTCCGAAGTCAGGATCAGCTGCTTGCCTTCCTGATGCAAGGCATTGAAGGTGTGGAAGAACATGTCCTGCGTCTTTTCCTTGCCGCCCAGGAACTGAATGTCGTCCACAATCAGAACATCAACCCCTCGGTAGAAACTCGTAAAGTCGGGGACCTTGTTCGTCTGGATCGCGTTGATGTACTCCATTGTGAACTTCTCTGAGTTCGTGTAGAGAACCTTGGCGCTTGGGTTACGCTGAAGAATGCGGTTTCCAATCGCCTGAACAAGGTGAGTCTTCCCAAGACCGGTCGGACCGTAGATCACCAACGGATTGAACTTCGTCCGTCCCGGATTGTCAGCCACAGCGATACCGGCCGAAGTTGCCAGCTGGTTGTTCTCGCCACGGATGAAATTGTCAAATGTGTATCGGGGGTTGAAGTACGTCGGGAAATGCGTTGTTCGCACCTGTGCCTGCGTCTGAGGACGTGCTTCGGTGAACGGGAGTGACGGCTGAATGCCCGTGCGCATCGTTGGAAGCTTTACCGTGCGCTGATCCGATGCGGGGGCGTTATCATCGACGACGACCTCGAATTGAACCTTCGCCTTGGCTCCGAGCACGCGGTGGACGGTCTTCTGGAGGAGATTGGAGTAATGCTGTTCGATCCACTCGTAGAAAAAGTGACTCGGAAGCTCGAGCGTGATGTGCGTGCCGTCCCATTTCGTCGGATGCATCTTCTCAAACCAGGTCTTGAAGACCTGATCAGATACGTTGTCGCGCACGATTGACAGGCATTGAGCCCAGAGTGCCTCGACGTCGGCATTGGCCGTCTTGGAGACACGCTGAGCGGGCTTGCCCGCAGGATGCGCATTCTGTCCCAAGGGGCGCTCTGCTGAAAAAAGCTTGAGAGCGTCGTCATTTTTCACCAGTTCTTATCCCTTCCACATCACAAGGTTGTACTACGCTATCCCCATCTGCTAGGCCCCCCCGTCACCGCACCGAAGCTTGGCCAGCCTCCCCTTAGACTGTGACGCCAAGCCCCCTTACTGATGCAAGACGGGCTGCGAATATGGGCTGTGGATAACATGCTTCACAAGCGAAAAATGCGGTTGGTGTGAATTTTTTTTGTTTGGTGTTGACGCGTTGATTTCGTAACCGCTTTCCGACAAAATCTGCAACGTGGGAGGGGGTATAGCGGATGAGGGAAAAAGGCCTGTCAGGCTTGAGCAGTCCGTATCTTCGCCCTCGTCATTCAGTCAATGTTTGAAGCAACCCACGGTAGTGTCTAAAGCCGACACACAATCTGCGGCAGAAATGGGGTTTCTCGACCATCTCGAGGATCTCCGCAAGCGCATCATGCTGGCCCTGGCCGGATTACTGGTTGCGTGCTGCATTGTGGGGGTCTATGGCGACGATGTCATGAACCTCGTTCTATTGCGTCCGGCCCTTGAATCGCGGGTCAAGCTCCAGAACATCGAGCCTTTCGGACAGACCTTCCTGTACTTCAAGGTCATCCTCCTGTGTGGCCTGATCCTTGCGTTTCCATGGATACTCTACCAGGTGTGGCGATTTGTGGCTCCTGGCCTGTACATGACAGAGCGTAAGTGGGCACTGCGAATCACCGTCATTACCAGTATCTGTTTTCTGATCGGGGTATCGTTCGGCTACTACTTCCTGATCCCCAGCATGCTAAGCTATGTGACTGATTTCGCCAATCCGAACATCGAAAACAACATTGCCATTGGCAGCTATTTCAGCTTCCTGGTCAACATGCTCCTGGCATCGGGACTGATTTTTGAACTTCCCATGGTGACGTGGGTGTTAGCGCGTGTGGGGATGGTGTCTCACGAATCGATGAAGAAGTATCGGCGCCACGCCATAGTGGCAATACTCATCGCTGCGGCGGTGATCACTCCCTCTCCCGACCCTGTCACACAGCTGATGGTTGCAGCGCCCCTCTGGGTGCTGTACGAGATCAGCGTTGTGATCGCCCGGGTTTCGTATCCGAAATCTGCACCACCTACCCGAGCCACATGAGCAGTCATTCCATTCAGTCCATCAGCGCTCCCGTGCAGAACGAGATCGAGCAGTTTGATGGCTACCTGCGCCAACAGGTGCGATCTCAGACGGCACTGCTCGACACAGTGGTACGCTACATCATGCGTCAGCGAGGCAAGAGGGTGCGTCCGGCACTGGTCTTTCTGGCGGCGGGTGCCTGCGGCGGTATTGGACAGCGGGCCTTCATTGGTGCTGCCATGGTTGAGCTGCTCCATACGGCCACGTTGGTGCATGATGACGTTGTAGACCAGGCCGAGCTGCGCCGGGGCGTGGCATCGATCAACGCCGTATGGAAAAACAAGGTGGCCGTGCTTGTTGGCGATTATTTTCTGTCAAGGGGCTTGCTGATAGCCGTGAACAATGGCGAGTTCGACTACCTGCGGGTAACTAGTGATGCGGTGCGCCGAATGAGTGAAGGCGAACTCCTGCAGATCCAGAAGAGCCGTCAGAAAACCATCGATGAGGAAACGTATTTCCGAATCATCTCCGACAAGACGGCGTCGCTGATATCAACCTGCTGCGCCGTCGGAGCGATCAGTTCGACCGATGATGCGGCACTTCGCGAGGCACTTACGCAGTACGGTGAGCTGGTGGGACTGGCATTCCAGATCCGCGATGACGTGCTCGATTACACGTCGAGAACGTTCATTCTGGGCAAGCCCGTTGGCAATGACATCCGCGAGGGCAAGGTCACGCTGCCGCTGATCTATGCCATGGCAAAGGCCGACCGCTCAGAGGCGAAGAAGATCCTTGGCATCGTCAAATCAAAACGTGCCGACCGCAAGGACGTGGCACGGGTGGTGGATTTTGCGGAGCGGCACGGCGGCATTACTGATGCTCAGGCAAAAGCCGAAACCCTGCAACAGCAGGCAGTTAGCCAGCTTGATGCACTCGCCCCCTCCGTGTACCGATCGGCCCTCATCGACTTTGCTAATTTTGTCATCACACGTACGTCATAGTCACGTCATCACAATCCAAGGAGGCACAGTCTATGTCATTACTGCGTGCAAACAGCTTTTCGCAGGCGATCTCCGCCGACGTGATTCGAACATACGTCCAGCGCGTATACGCCTGGATGGTTGGCGGTCTACTTCTGACCGGCGCTACGGCATTCATGGTTTCCGGCTCTGAGGTTCTACTGGCCGCGATTTTCGGTACGCCCCTGAAGTGGGTTGTCCTCCTGGCCCCAATAGCCATGGTCTGGTTCCTTGCTGCGCGTGTCGACCAGATGAAGCCGAGTACAGCGGCAGGTCTTTTCATTGCGTATTCCATCGCAAACGGGCTTTCCTTCGCAGCGATCTTCCTCGTCTATGACCTCGGCAGCATTTTCCAGGTCTTTCTCATCAGTGCAGGCATGTATGCCGCAGCCGCTGCGTATGGTTATCTGACGAAGCGGGATCTCTCCGGCATGGGGTCATTCCTGTTCATGGGGCTCATCGGTCTGATCCTGGCATCCGTCGTGAACATCTTTCTTGGCAGCTCCGCTCTGGAGTTTGCGGTTTCGGTTATCGGTGTGCTGGTCTTCACCGGTCTTACGGCATATGATATGAGTCGCATCAAGGAGCAGGCGATCGTCATGTATGCCGGCGAGGGACTCGCCAACAAGCGGGCGATCGTTGGCGCTCTGTCGCTGTACCTGAACTTCATCAACCTGTTCCTGTACCTTTTGCGTCTGTTCGGTAATCGCGACTAGCGCGATCTGCTGAGCGATGAGCTGATGACCACCTTACGGTTGCACCCGGACTTTGCCATCGAGGCAAGTGAGCTTCTAGCTTCCTCACGATCCTTGGATGCCATACGGTTGTGCATCGGCGGAATCGAGGAGTTTCCGGAGTACGCCGGAGGCTACGTGATGCTGGCCAAGGCCTACGCAGCCCTGGGCAGATCTGATGACGCCGAAGCGCTGGTGCGCGACATCACCCGGCGCTTTCCCTATGTGCGTGTGCAATTGCCGGTTCCCGACGCAGAAGTTCTGCCAGCCGAAGACCCAGCTGCTTGGCCGGTTAGCGACTTCAACATTGTCGACCCACATGAAGAGTCTCTTGAAGACTTGGTCGAGGATATCGTCGAAGTCGAGATCGCCGATGACGTTGAGTTCGAGGGCGCCGTCGATGACGAGTTTGAGGACACCGCTGACGACATCCCGACCGACGAGGTCGTTGTCACCCCGATTTCAGGGCCGACATATGTTCTTCGCATGATCGAAACCGCACCCGTGGACGATGATGCTCGCATCATCCGCAGCAGCAGTGTTCGGCTGATTCCGGGACTTGAGTTCACCACGCTGCGGGTTGAGGGACTGCGTTCCCGTGGACGTCGCGGCATCGGGTCGCTGCCTGAGCCCCCTGCCTTTCGGAGTTTTCACGCGGTGCGCCGTCCGCAGCGGCCGGCCGAACCGGCTCCGGCACGCAAGCCGGTGAACCTTGAAGAACTTGCCGCACGGCTGATCGATGCTAAGATGCCGCGGCAGAGTATGACCGACGCACCGGCCCCGCGAACTGAGCCAGTGCCGCTGCCTCAGCCAATACTTGTCACCGACACTATCGCGACGATATACATGCAGCAGCAGTCGTATGATCTGGCAATCGAGGCGTTCAAAACGCTCATAACACGCAAGCCGGATCGCAAGGAACACTACGAGGCTCTCATCCGCGAGTGCGAGCGTAAGCGCGGGTAGGGCCAATGCTGCTTGCCCGGTACATTCTGCGGACGCACGCAGCCCCCTTTCTCTTCGGCACCGTTGTCATCATGGTGCTGTTTCTGCTTCAGTACATCATGCGATGGCTCGACCAGCTTGCCAGCAAGGGGCTGGATGTTTCTACCATCATCATGTTTCTAGTACTCAACCTCTCGTGGATCGTTGTTCTTGCGATACCGGTCGGCGTGCTATTCAGCACCATCATGGCCTTTGGTGCTATGTCGGCAACGCATGAGGTGACCGTGATGAAGGCCAGCGGCGTCGGCCTGCTTCGCATGATGCTGCCGGTAGTGTTCACGGGATGCGTGCTATGGGGCTTTGTGTTCTGGTATACCGACGCGGTACTGCCGGAGACCAACGCACGCCTGTCGGCAATGATGCGCGATATTGAGCGCACGAAACCGACGTTCGCCGTCGATGAAGGGCAGTTCAGTTCGTACCTCGACGGAGTGACCGTGCTGGCACGTCACGTCGACACGAACGGCCGCATGCGTGGCATGACGATCTATGACCGGTCGCGCGGCGAATCGCAAAACGTCATTTCGGCCGACTCGGGTCGTCTGAAGTTCTCACCATCGCTCACACGACTGGTCGTGCAGCTCTATAACGGTGAGATCCACCAGCGCGTCCAGCGCGACCCGAACGAATACCGTGTGATCAAGTTCGCCGGCTATCAGATGACGCTGCCGGCCGAGAACATGATGTATCAGGCCTCGGACGTAACGGGCACATCACGCTCCGATCGCGAGATGAGCATCGCCGATATGCGCCTGGTGGTAGATCGCGCCGAACGGCAGATGTCCGATGCGCAGCAGCGGTTTGATACAACGCTCACACAGCACCTGACCTACCTACTGCATGACGATGCACTGGCTGACACATCGGGGCGGACATGGATGGAACGCATCGAACGGGCAACTTCGATCTTTGTATCTACGCGGTCGATTCTCGAGTCCGAGTGCCTTCGGCGCTCCGGTGAACTCTCCGTGGCCAACAAGTATCTGGTCGAGATTCACAAAAAATATGCGATCCCGTTCGCTTGCCTGCTCTTTGTGTTTGTTGGGTGTCCGATGGGAATTCTGACAAAGGGCGGAAGCTTCGGATCAAGCGCCCTTCTATCGCTTGGCTTCTACGTTCTTTACTGGATTTCGATGATCGGTGGCGAGAAGCTTGCCGATAGGGGATTGTTGACGCCGGCAGTTGCAATGTGGGTAGGCAACGCCACGATCGGTCTTATCGCTGCCGTAGTGACCCTCCGCGTCAACTCGCGGTAAGGAGCTCGCCCCCTACCAAACAAACTTGTTCAAGGCAGCACCGGCTCGGGCGAAGGCCTCATCAACCGTAGACCCGGTGGACGTTAGGTGGCCCATTTTGCGGCCCATGCGCACGTCCTTCTTGCCATAAAGGTGCAGCGCGACGTCATCGACCTTCAGCATCTCGATCACACTGTCGGGAACACCGCTGCCGGTGCGCTCGCCAAGAAGATTGATCATGCAGGCCGCAGGCACGCGCATGGCCGCAGAGCCAAGGGGCATGTTGGTCACGGCACGGATGCAGTTCTCAAACTGTGATGTTATGCATGCTTCGATGGTGTAGTGTCCGCTATTGTGCGGACGCGGGGCGATCTCGTTGAATTCGATCTCGTCGGCTACTGTCAAAAACATCTCGATACCGAAGACGCCCACACCGTTGATCGCCTCGACGCAGGCAATTGCGATCTCCTGGGCCCTGCGCTGCAAGTGCTCTTCGATCGGTGCCGGCGCCAGCACCGTCACACAGATGTGTCCCTGCTGAATGGTCTGCACGCACGGATACACGACCACCTCCCCACGCTTGTTGCGAGCCACCATGACGGCAAGTTCCTTGGTGAACGTCACAAAGGACTCTGCCAGCAGAGGACGTGGGTCCTCACCCTCCATGAACCTACGCCACACCATATCGATCTCTGTCTCCCGCTTGATCGTGGCGTTGCCGTATCCATCGTATCCGAACTTTCGCGTCTTGGCCACAAACGGATACCCATGTTGACGTCCGAATGCATGCAGGTCTTCCTTTGTAGCGATCTCGGCAAACTCCGGCGTGGGAATGCCTGCCCCCTTCATCGTGAGCTTCTGCGTGTACTTGTCCTGCACCAGCCGCATTGTTGCGGGCGACGGAAACACCAGCCGCCTCTCGGCGATCGCATCGAGGATGTCGGGATCGATAAACTCGTTCTCCAATGTGATGATGTCCGACGCCTGAATGAACCGCTCGAGTTCATCAGAGTCCTTCCACCCGCCGGGAAATTCCAGCTTAGTCATCACTCCCGCCGGCGAATCTTCGCCGTGTTCAATAATGGCCACACGCAGTCCCATGCGATAGGCCTCCGATGCAGTCATCTTCGCTAGTTGCCCGCCACCCAGTATTCCTAAGGTAAGGGGCTTGTTGGATAAGGAGAGAGAAGGTAGCATGGGCGAAGATACGGGGGACTGGGTACTGGGTACTGGGTACCTACTCCTCTATCACTACGACGGCAAGGCCGACGGCGGCGGTATGGCTCAGAGACACATGGATCTTGCAGGAGCCCCATCGCTCGAGCATAGCGCCAAAGAGCTCGAGACGGGGCTCTCCAGATTTCTCGTTCACGATGCCGACGAGCTTAAAGGACATTCCCTCGCGCATACCGGTCTTGATGGCCTTGGAGAAGGCTTCCTTCGCAGCAAAGCGGGCTGCGTAATGCAGAAACCGCGTATCGCCGAAGTGGTCGCAGTAGGCAATCTCCGTAGGGGTGAAGATCTTGGACAGGAAACGTTCGCCGTACTGTTCATAGGCTGCCTGGATACGCGGAACGTCAACGACGTCCGTGCCAATGCCGATGATCATGACGCATCTCCGATAAGTTGAGGTAGGATCTGTGCGCTTGTTCCATTCAAAACATAATGTGCTTCTAGCGACAAGTCGGTGCGATTAGGGTTAACCTCGACCACTACCCCACCGTATCGCTTTACCGTGTATGGCAGGCCGGCGGCGGGCCAGACTTCGGCACTCGTGCCGGCAACGATCATCACATCGCAGGACATCGCTGCCTGCTCGGCTGCGGCAAACACGTCTTGCGGAAGCTCTTCACCAAACCACACCACATTCGGACGCATCACACCGGAGCATGCGGGACATGTCAGAAGATCATCCTCGCGAATACGTCCACAATCATTGCAGCGGTTCTCGATGAGGTTGCCATGGACCTCGAGCACATTTCGGCTGCCGGCTCGCTGATGAAGCCGGTCTACATTCTGCGTGACCAGAGTAAAGGTGCCTGTCGTCTTCTGTTGAAGTGCCGCAAGTGCGTAATGACCGGGATTGGGTTCGACTGATGTGGCGATCGCTTTGCGGTGTGCATACCACTCGCGCACACGCTCCGGGTTGGCCAGAAATCCATCCATGCTGGCCAGCTCACGGGGCGAGAACTTCGCCCAAAGCCCGTCTGGATCGCGAAAGGTAGCTACGCCGGATTCAGCACTGACGCCAGCTCCCGTCAGCACGGCGATCGACGCTGCCGTGCCGATAAGCTCACGTACACGTTCGATCTGAGTGTCCACCTATGCCGCCGAATTCAGTTCGTCGTCCAGAAGCAGGTATGCTTTGATAAGCTCATCAAGATCGCCGTCCATCACCGAGTGCACATCCGTGATCTTCGTCTCCGTACGATGGTCATTGACCATGGTGTAGGGCTGAAAGACGTAGCTGCGGATCTGCGAGCCCCATTCGATCTTCTTCTTGCTGCCCTCGATGGCGGCTTTGGCGGCTTCTTCTTCTTCACGCCGGATCTGATAGAGGCGCGACTTGAGCATCTTCATCGCATGCTCGCGATTGAGCAGCTGCGAACGTTCCTGCTGACAGGCCACGACCACGCCCGAGGGGATGTGACGCAGGCGCACGGCCGTTTCGACCTTGTTCACGTTCTGTCCGCCCTTGCCGCCAGAGCGAAACGTATCCATTTCGACATCGGCAGGATTGATCACGATTTCGACGTCGTCCTCCACCTCCGGATACACAAAGACGGATGCGAACGATGTGTGACGTCGGGCGTTGGAGTCGTACGGACTGATACGTACCAGACGGTGGACACCGTTCTCGGCCTTCAAGTAACCGTAAGCAAAGCGCCCCCTGATCTCCAGCGTGCAGCTTTTGATGCCGGCAGTGTCGCCCTCCTGCTCTTCTGCGAGGTAAACCTCAAAGCCATGCTTATCGGCCCACCGGGTATACATGCGCATAAGCATCTCGGCCCAGTCTTGCGCTTCCGTACCACCGGCACCGGCGTTGATCGTAAGGATGGCGTTGCGGTTGTCGTCCTGACCCGACAAGATCTTCCGAAGCTCCAGTTCGTCTACCGAGGTCTGGCAGCGCCCAAGCTCGGAAATGATGTCGGACTCCATCGAAGCGTCATCAGCCTCTTCGGCCAGGTCGATCAGCGCCTCGACGTCTCCCACACTGTCCTGCGCCAGCTCCCAGGTCTGCACCCAGTCCTTGAGGTTTGCCGCCTCCTGCATCATCTTCTGCGCCTTCTGGGCATCATCCCAGAAGTCCGGGGCTTGGGAGAGCATCTCCCGTTCGGCTATCTCGTCGCGCTTACGATCGATGTCAAAGGAACCTCCGCAATTGGTCCACACGGGCGCGGAGTTCACTTACCTGTTGTTTTTGGGGGTCAAACATGGCGCAAAGATACGGCGTCAGGGTCGTGCAAAGGTTGTGCGGAGCCATTGCGCAAAGAATGGGTCCTCCACACCGTATCCATCGGCATAGGCATAGACGAGCTCACGTTCCGTGAGTGCCTGCAAAGCACGCTTCAAGGAGCTGGCCGCGGGCAGTGCATGTTCACGACGAAATGCTTCAGCTAGCGGCATGGCCACCCTACGCTCACGGGCAATCGCTGCGAGCAAACTCCATTGACCCGTAGTAAGTAACGAACGGAAACCAATAAACAGATGCGACTGCTCAGCAACGATATCGGAGATTGTGTGTTGTGCCCGTTCTACATCAATCGATTTACCCGGAACATCCCATAGCCGATTCGCAACAAGCTGCATGTGGAACGTTCGACCCTCTGTGATCATCCGTATTAGCGCGAAGGCCTCATCGGAGATGGTTCGGCGAGTTGATTGAAACCACTCACGGACAAACTCTCTGTATGATTCATCCGGTAACGCACCGAGTTCCATATGCCGAGTACTGGCGTAAAACGGACGACGATGATCGGAAAACATATTCTCGATCATTGCCTTTCTGCTGCCGGAAAAGATAAATCGTGTGCGCGGCATCGTCTGAGTTACAGCGCGCAGAATGCCCTCGGCGTTGTCATCTGCGTAACCACCTATCTCTTGAAACTCGTCCATGATAACTAGGACAGGCAGAGGATGAGCTTCTATCATTGCCATTACGCGCTGAAGATCATCGCGCATGCTAACTCGACGGTCCTGGGCAGCAAATACAAGCGATGCCTCGCCACGCGCGTTCACGGAGACCGATGCACCAATTCGAGAGGCAACCTCACGCATCCCATCCATGAACTTCCGACCGGGACCATGAAGTGCGCGCACAGCCGAATTGGCAAGTGCCTCGGTTAGGCTACCAAGACCTGTGGTTGCCTGTAAGTCAACAATGATCGTTGGCTGCTTCTTGCGCGTTCGACGTGCCTGGATATGGGACAACAGGCTCGTCTTGCCCATTCTGCGCAACGACACCAGGGTTACGTTGACGCCACTTTGAATCGACGTCTCGAGGTTTGCTGTCTCGGTCTCTCGGTCACAGAAGTACGCTGCACCGTGATACCCGACCAGTGGAAAGGGATTTACCAGTTCATTCGACATACCGACAAACTACGACCGTCGTTTTCATTACGCAAGTTGCGTTACGCATTTTGCGTTGCGCATTTTGCGTTACGCACGTTGCGCAATGGTGTTCTACTGCAGGGGGCTCGATAGAGATAGGATCCAGCCGAAGCCGCCACGGTTCATAAGTGGTCCAACGGGCCAGCGAGCATCCACCCGCAGCAAAAGGAAGTCACTGATGAACGTCGGAATGCGCGCCAGACCAAAGCCTGCTTCCATGTAAACGCCGTTGGTACTCTCAAAGCTGACTCCGGGAACATTTGCACCGGCGCGGTTTGTGGTGCTGATAGCATTGAAAACGCCGATCAGATCAACGCCGCGGCCGAATTGCACCGCGGGCAGGCCGAGAGCACGCCACCACAGATCCGTGAAGTTGTGCTCGGCCCCTACGCGTGCGAACTCCGTACCGGCAAATGCATTGATGTTGATGGTGGCCATATCCGCCAGGGAGCCGAACACGGGGAACGCACGCATGGCAACGAACCGATACTGATTCGGTGTAACGGCATCCTGAACGCCCCCTGCAAGCGTGAGCTCCAGCTGCATGGGAGCGTATCCCGTTTCGTAGGTGGCCAGACGCAGTGTTGTCGAAGCGTCCACAGACCAGAACGAAAGGCCCGAGGCGGTTTCGCGTCCGATAACGCCGTGAACCATCCCGGAGACAGGATCGGAACGATCACTGAAGAAGGATGAAAGCGCACTCGTGCGCGGACCCTGGGCCGTGAGCGACAGTACCTGATAATCGCCCGGCGCAGCCAGCACGCGTGGACGAGTCAGCGAGTCGAGTAGAGGCATGTTGATATGCCGCGACCACGAACCTTCCATCGTTGCCGAGAACAACCGCGTTCGAAGCTGCGCTCCGAGCGAGAATCCATCGC
Organism: Chitinophaga pinensis; assembly: GCA_943372295.1. Taxonomy (GTDB): domain Bacteria; phylum Bacteroidota; class Ignavibacteria; order Kapaibacteriales; family Kapaibacteriaceae; genus UBA10438. The sequence goes on along the minus strand of CALRYC010000012.1, from coordinate 3,091 downwards.
GACGATAGAAATCCTGATACTCAGGGAAGAGGAGGTTGGCCACATCAATGTTGCTAAAACTAAGCTGCGTGCTCTTTGCCGCTTGAACGCTTGCCAGCGAAGAGTATAGGCTTCCGGAAACACCAAGTGATGTGCGTCGGACTCGGTACACGGTAGCGTCCATGGCGACTCGTCCGAAGCGTGTGTCGCCCGAGCCGACACCACCGGAAAGCACTAGACGCACCGGCGAGAGCCGCGCAGTTATCGACGCGCCATAGATGGTCCGCGAAATCGAAGAATAGTTGAACAAAGGATCAAGTCCGATGGTGGCATCTCCAAGGCGGGCAAGTGTAAACATCGACCCCGACAGCGGGCCACTGCTCTCGTTGCTCTCTGCACCTCCGGCCTTCTGTATGCTGTCCTGCTGCGCATAGACCTTGAGCTCTTCCTCCGTCTGTTCGGCAAAGGCGTTGGCCTTCCAGTACTCCGGACGTAGCGAGTCAGCCGTCGAATCAACGTCGACGCGAACGCTCGGCGTATCTATTTCCACACCGCCGGCAGCATCAATGGCTTCGGCCAGCGCAATTGAATCAGCTGTTGAAAGCTTCTTGGGCGCAAACAGACTGTCTGGTATCTCAACGTTCACATCGACGTTACGAACATTGGTCTGCGCCGAAACATCGGCCTTCACTGAAATGATTCCGGTAACGACATTGATCCGCAACGAGGCCGTGGTCTGCTGATACGTCGGCATCCAGATGCTATCGGTCACACGGTCATACCGCTGCTCAAATGTCAGCCCCTTGAGAAACGGGAATGATGTTTCCTGTGAGGGGGCAAATGTTGCCGCGATGATCTGATACGTTCCGTCCACAATGCTGAGTGTTCCCTCGAAGCCAGGGAAGAGTCGTGAACGCGGAGCAAATGAAAGCTCATAGATGGTCTGCTGATCAAGCGTACTCCTACCGGTGATCGTGTACGTGTACTTATCAAGTGCGTCCTTGCCCAGAGGCGTGACCAGCTTTGTCTTCAGGATCGTTACGTCATCCATGGTGAAGTCGAAAAACTCATCGAACACCGCCGTGTTTTCCTGCGCCGGGATATTGGCCGTCTGCCGACGTTGCTCAATGCGCACATTCTTTCGATACGTTGGCTGGCGTCGCTCGCTGATCGTCGAAAAGGTCTCCAGAATAACATCCTGCTGCTGCTGATTTGAACGTCCGACGCCACCAAGGTCGAGGGCAAAGCGAACCTTGGAATAGACGGAACTTACCACCGTACGAATACGTCGGGTATTGGCGTCGCGTCTCTCAACGGCACGTCGGATGACCTCTTCCGGCGTGATATCTGCCAAGACATTCACACCACGAAGCGATACGCCTGCCGAAGAAAGGGTAATGCGGACATTCATCGGCGAAGATGGCATGGCAATGCGCCGTTCGTGATATCCGATACTGCGAACGATGAGGTGCTTCGTGCCGCTCGGAAGGGGCAGGCGAAACATCCCTCTGCTCCCCGTGTATGTGCCGGTGGAACGGCCTTCGGCGCGTATCGATGCGCCGGCAATCGGATCACCGGTGAGCGAATCAACGATCACACCGGCAAGAACCACAGCATCATCAGATGCAATCGCCGACCCGGTGTGAGCAAGCACTGACAACAGTATGATCAGCATACAGGTAGATGACCGCAGCGCTGTCGCAGGGCGGCATTGCGGTACAAATCGAGAAGGTGGCTGCATGGATTCTTGGACACCGAGATTACCAACGGGTTTCATCATCATCCAAAAACGGTCAGGGGGCGGATTAAACTTCAGATATTGCGCAGCGGTCTGTGCCGCCTAATGTTATTCCGGGGAATCCGCCATGCGCCTAACGACTCTTCTACTTCTTGTCCTCTGCGTCACGGGGTCGGTCTCATCGATCGCCGCTGAAACACCCACGTGGTCAGCCGACGTGGCGAAGATCATCTACACCAACTGCACGCCTTGCCATCGCACTGGTGAGATAGCCCCCTTCGCGCTGGAGACCTACGAACAGGTGTCGGATTTCGGCTACTCCGTCAAGCGCGCTGTCGAAAAGCGGGAGATGCCCCCCTGGCCCCCTGCCAAGGGTCACGGCACATTTGTAGGCAACCGATCGCTGAGCGACGCCGATGTTGAAACCATAGCGAAGTGGGTTGATGGCGGCATGCCCGCTGGAGACCTTACGTCAGCACCGAAGCCGCCAACGTTTCCCGAAGGATCACAGCTGGGTACGCCGGATATGGTGCTGACGATGAATGAGACGTGGACGGTGCAGGATAACAACAAGGACGTGTACCGATACTTCGTACTTCCGACCAAGCTCCTGCAGGACCGCAACGTCAAGGCCATTGAGTTCCGTCCAGGCAATGCGGCCGTTGTTCATCACGTACTGTACTTCATGGACACATCGGGTACTGCCCGAAAGAAGGATGCCGAGGATCCTCTACCCGGATACAGCGGTTTCGGCGATCCCGGATTTGAGTCGGCCGCATCATTCCTTGGATGGGTTCCGGGTGCTCAGACGCGATTTTACCCGCCCACGATCGGCGCGAAGATGTACGCGAACTCCGACTTCGTGATCCAGGTCCATTACGCACCCTCGACGACCGTGCAGACGGACCGTTCTCATCTGAATGTCTTCTTTCACCCAAGTGATGAAGTTCGTCAGGTTCAGCAATTAGCCATGAATATCCGGAACCTTCCACAGGGTCAGAGGTTCGAGATTCCACCGAACAAGGTTCAGGCCTTCACAACATCCTTTACCGTGCCGTATGAGATCAGCGTCATCGGTATCGCACCGCACATGCACCTGCTGGGCAGGGATTGTCGGGCCTATGCCACGACGCCAAAGGGCGACACCATACGGCTGATCTCGGTACCGCAGTGGGACTTTCACTGGCAAGGGGGCTATACCTACAAGAACCCTGTTCGGATACCACGCGGATCGAAGCTTTTCTATGAGGCGTCATACGACAACACGATCAACAACCTCGAGAATCCCAACAGTCCGCCAAAGACTGTGCGATGGGGTGAGAGCACGACCGACGAAATGCTACTGTGTTATTTCCACTGGCTACCGTTTCAGCC
>CALRYC010000011.1:0-56378 GCA_943372295.1 Chitinophaga pinensis | reverse complement strand
TATCGCACCTCCGCCAGCGGGCCCTTCCGCATCGCCACAACACTTAACGGCGGATTGAACTGGAAAGCCGGTACGGTAGATATCAATACGGCCATGAAGATCACACCCGTTCGATTGCTTGCCAACCCAGGACATCATCTTCTGGCATGTTCGAATGGTGAACTCTATGCGTCGGACAACAACGGCACAGACTGGCAGACGGTGCTCTCGCGCCCGGTTGCCGGCGTACTCTCGGCAGCAGCCAACGTCGTGGGCCGCCCTGTTGTGATCTTCTCAGGTGAAGAGGTCGGCATCATTCAGTATCGCTATGCCGGACCTAATGGCTCAAAGCTGCCGGCATTCACCGCGAACGAAGTCAACTTCGGAATGGTCGACATGGGTCAGTCACGCTCACGCACGGCAACACTGCGCAACAATGGCGCATCGGACCTGTCGGTCAACAAGGTAGAGATCGTGCCGGAGGGGGCGACACCTGCATTGGCATTCATCATCACGACGTTGCCCAAGACCACGGTTCCGGCAAGCGGCACGATAACCTATCCTCTGCGGTTTGTCGCACCCGACACGGGTACATTCCGTGCTAAGCTCCGCGTCACCACCGATGGTACGCCGTCCGTCGTGGAAATGCAGCTACTGGCAACAGTGCAGGTGCCGACGTCCGTCTCGGAGGACGTCGCGGCCATGGGTTCGATCCGCGTTTGGCCTAACCCAACCACGTCATCTCTTTCGGTGTATGTCGAAGCCCCTTCCCAGGCAACTCTTGTGAACGCAGCCGGCAACGCGGTGCGATCATGGACGACCGATGCTGGTACAACCAGCATCGATGTATCGGGTCTTGCCACAGGCGCCTATCGACTGGTCCTCACGCGCGGGCTCGGCGTCCGTGCCATCGGAGTGATCGTCGAGTAAGAACTCCCAAGCAGACGGTCAGTAGAAGCTACTTTTCGAGCCGCTGTCATCCGACGGCGGCTCGTTCCATTGTGGGCTGTCACTGCCTGCAAAAGCCCCCTGAACGCGACGACGGCGATTGCGCAGCCAGGTAAAGAGGATGAAGGCGATGCCTCCAACCACAAGCAGCGTGATGATCAGCGTGCCCCACTGGAATGTTGGCGGATAAACACCCACTGTTCCATCAGGATTTATGCTTGTATAGGGCCACGAGAATCGGATTCCTTGCCATCGCGCTCATCAACCCCGGAAAATGGGCGGTGAAAAAGTAGGGGCGAGACGCAGTCTCGCCCGTTGACTTGTTCTACGGCAGAACCATAAAAGTCTTTACACTCGTTGCACTTTGTAGAAAATACACGCCGGGGTTGACCTGCAAGACCCGGTTCTCATCGCCTTGAAAGAGCTCGCCGTGCGTTATAATCCGACCGCTGATGTCGTAAAGTGTGTATGGGCCTTGAAAGCCCGTCACTTGGATATTCCCATGACTGACGGCGGTGGGCCCGGAAGGTGTACTGCTGGGTGAATCGTTTTTGACACTTACAAGAATAAAGCATGGACTCGTTAGATTTAGTTCCATTGCAGTAATACCATAAGGGTCGGTTCCTCTTTGAGAAGCCAGAACAGCCGCGGGATCTGTCGTGTCCGCGCCACGCGACAATGCCCACAACTGCTTCACCTTCCAGTAGTTGTAATACCGTGGATTCGGGATAGTGCAAGAAAACCTAGGAGGAGTCTTAGTTCCTCTGGGTGTAATAGCTCTAGCCACAACGTGATCAAAACCGACTTCATCCTGCAGTAACGCTGCGAACGCACGCACTTGTGCGTCGAGCAGGTAGGTATTGGAACTATCAATTACACCTCTAGATTCGCAAAGTTCACGAAACTCATCCGCATAAGCGTCCTGTCCTGTGAAGGAAAGGGAAATGCGAAAATTCGTGAACAGCAGTCTCCACGGAAGATCGGGCCGAACCTCAGACCAAAACATGAACCTCTCACACGAATCCGGCGGAACAGTGCCTTCCTCAACAAAAAGAGAGTCAAGACACACCCAGCCATTTTCCAACTCCTCGGCATTGCATTTGACCGGCACCAGCTTCCGCTGCGCCAATGCGTGGCTGGGCAGGAGAATCGGCAGCAAGACGGTGCATAAGGTGGCCAGCAAGCGAATGGTACGTATGCAGTTCATAACAGCTCCTTTGAAACATGGTCAAATTTGTGTTGGATGGGAAACATGCGTCATCGAACGACAAGTATCAGTACCGAGCAGGTAGCGGTTTGTGGGTTGTACACGCGAAGCGAAAATATACCCGGTGTGACGGTCTGCAGGTGCGTATAAAGCTCTGGCACGTTCGACGCGACCAGTGCCTGCCCTGTTACAGCGTGTACCTCATAGGTGGCTTCTGCAGGGGTGCCGTTGCAGGCCATGTGTATCTTACGACCGAGAGCATCGACGGTGGCCGTGGCCTGCTCGTAGACGTATGTAGCCGTGCTCATTGGCACGTATGCACTGCCAGCAGTTGATTCAGAGTCTTCTAGCCTGCGCTTTCCAAACACCGACTCCCCATCAATGCTGAAAGATACACATGTCGGCGTTTCGTTTTCGATGCCGCACACTTGGTTATACCCCTGGCTGACGTTCCACGGATTACCGTCGATGGCTACGTTGGTACCTTGTTCTTCACGAGAGAGCACCGCATCGGGCACGCAAGCGAATTTCGAAGTTGATGCTACGGCAGAACCATAAAAGTCTTTACACTCGTTGCACTTTGTAGAAAATACACGCCGGGGTTGACCTGCAAGACCCGGTTCTCATCGCCTTGAAAGAGCTCGCCGTGCGTTACAATCCGGCCGCTGATGTCGTAGAGTGTGTATGGGCCGTGAAAGCCTGTCACTTGGATATTCCCATGACTGACGGCGGTGGGCCTGGAAGGTGCACTGCTGAATGAGTCGTTATCGACGCTTACCGGAATAAGGCAGGCAGGCACGCCCTCGAACGAAAACTGTGGGTACTTGTAGATGCCTTCATCTTCAAACGTTGCTTCGGCGACGGCATACTTTACGGGTTCGTCGAAGACAACTTGGTAATACAATCGTGGATTACGAAAAAAACGCATCGAACCGCGTGAGACAAGCCGAAATCTCCCCAACTTGCCCATGGCATCCTGAAGGCGACTGCGAACGCTATCGTCGAAAAACTCCCATGAACCCACGTCAATGGTATCCACCTTGCGTTCACGGAATCGATCAACGTCGGCCACCGTCGATGCATGACTCATGAACCAACTATCTGTGGAGTATATCTCGCTGTTGTCTACAAGTGTTCCAGGCTTAACTTCAAGAGTATCGTCGATATACAATCCGGGGCGGCATTGTATTCCGATTGAATCGCCCCATTTACCGTAGTCAAGAAGTTTCAATCTCGGCTTTTGCGCAGTCGCTTGCATGGTACATGCAAGTACAAGCAGAAACCCTGCAACGGCAAACACAACACATCGTGCGCCGAGCGAGCAATTAGCTCTTTCCGGGGGGGGGGGGGGTAGTAGTCACGCGATACCTCTATTTGCTTACAGTGAACTTTGACAGTTGGTACGACAATCTCACGACGCCAGCAAGTTTCATTTCGTCAATATATGCCAATCCTATTGTGGTGTCGTCGCGCTGCGCCGCGTCTTTCCGAAAAGCGTAGCGACCAACGCATGTTCCCTGGCAGACTCAGCGCGCGATACAGGCCTGCCCAGAGCGAGGCGGGGGGTCTCGCCCCTACATAAACGAACTTTGTGCTCCGGGACGTTCGTCGTCGTCATACGACGCGGCCATCGTCCCGGATGTCGTATATGCCATACGTCGACGACGGTTGCGCAGCCACACATAACCGATGAACAGCAAGCCCCCTACCACAAGCAGCGTGATGATCAGCGTGCCCCACTGAAATGTTGGCGGATAGACGCCAACCGACCCATCGGGATTGGCATGCGTGTATGGACGCGAAAAATAGAAGGCCGGGTGGAAGGGCATCGACCAGTACCAGGGAATGCTGCCCATCATGTATCCCATCATGAACCCATCTCCCATGCCGCCGTAGCGATTCACAACGTAGTTCGTTGATGTTCCGGACTGACCCCGGAAGCTCTGGCGCTCGGTAGCACGCGGTGCGCCGTAGCGCCCGGTATAGTCGGCCGGACGGTTCATACGGCTACCCCCGAATGCGTTACGCGACGTCGGGCCGCTTCCGAATCGGTTTGTCGACGTGCTTGAACCCGGTGCGTTGCGTGAAGGGGGCGGGGTCTGACGCGTGCGCGACCCGCCAAAGGAGCGTCCGCTGCTTGGACTGCGTGAGCTTCGGCCAAAACTCCGGCCGTATCCGCCACCGCGACTTCCGCCGAACGAACCGCCACCGCGGCGCTGCGCAAGAGCATCGGTCGGAATCACCCATGCAAGCAGGGCAATGAAAAGTGTCGAAAGGACGAGAAAACGTTTCATCATTAGAATACTCCTTCTGTCGTTAGCGACCCGTCAAGTTCTCGGTAAGTGATTTCGGCAGCAAACTCAACGCGCTCGGGGATGTTCTTCGAACCGCCGAACCAGGAGCGCAATCCCCTGCCCTCTTCAACGGTTGGGGCCTTGATGTGCACATAGAGCCGCACGACCCCCTCTTGCTGCTCGCCGTTGCGAAACAGCTGCGTCAACTCAAGTGTTCCGTCGCTCTCAAGCGTGAGCATCTGCAGCGATGCGGCCTCCTCGTGCGTAAAACCAGCGGGCTCGGTAAGAACGCTGTCTAGATAGTCCGCAAAGAGGTTCTTCGTGTAGTGCTGGCCGTCCGAGCCGACATACATGATCAGTGCGTCAAAGTCGCCGTCTTCACTGATATGGATGAAGATCTCGCGGACCTTGTCGAGCTGTTGTCCATTGTAGTAAATGGCTGTCCGCTCCAGACGGCCATTCCCTTCGATACTGAGTTCTGGCATAAGGCAAGTATACGACGTACCACCAGGTGATTCGTTGCAGTCAGCCCCCTGACTGCCTATCTTGGCAATACTCTCGGCGTATTCATTGTTGAAAGACACCACCATGGCATCCGACGAGGTCGGGATCTGGTTCGATCCGGCCAACCCCTATGAACGGCCGAGTTTTACACTCGGAATCGAGGAGGAATACATGGTCCTCGATCCAACTACCTTCAACCTGAAATCGCACATTCAGTTCGACCTGCTTGGTCAGGGTGAAAAGGTCCTGCACGAACACATCAAACCCGAGATGCATGGCTCGATGCTCGAGATCGGAACGGGCATCTGCAAGAACACAACGGAAGCCTTCAACGAGGTCCGCAAGATCCGCAGCATCGTCTCCAGCCTTGCCTCTCAGAATGGTCTATGCATCGGTGCGTCGTCATCGCATCCGTTCGCCCGCTGGGAGGATCAGGAGATCTACCCCGACGAGCGATATCGCATCCTTGTTGAAGACATGCAGGTGCTGGCCCGATCACTGCTGATCTTCGGCATGCACGTCCACATCGGAATTGAGAACAGGGAAACTCAGATCCAGCTCATGAATGAAATGCGGTATTTCATGCCACACATTCTGGCCATCAGCACAAACTCCCCGTTTTGGGAAGGCATCGATACGGGACTGAAGTCATACCGTTCTAAGATCTTCGAACGCTTCCCCCGCACTGCCCTGCCGGACGCGTTTTCCAGTTGGGGTGAGTATCAGAACTATGTCAACCTGCTTGTCAAGACCGGTTCGATCGATAACGCAAAGAAGATCTGGTGGGACATCCGTCCTCATCCATTCTTTCCAACACTCGAAGTGCGCATCTGCGACCTGCCGATGCGTATCGAAGAAACAGTGGCCATCGCCGCCATCTGCCAGGCCGTTGCCGCAAAGCTCTTTTCGCTGTACGAAAAGAACCTGTCCTTCCGCACCTACCGCCGCTCTCTGCTGATGGAGAACAAGTGGCGCGCCGTGCGCTATGGCCTTGACGGCAACCTCATCGATTGGGGGCGTCAGCGCGAAATGCCGGCACGCGATCTGATCCGTGAACTGCTGGAATTCGTCGACGATGTTGTCGACGACCTCGGGTCGCGACAGCACATCGAATACATCCACACGATCCTCGAGAACGGTTCCGGTGCTGACCGTCAGCTGCGGGTGTTCCGCGAAACAGGAAGTCTGACCGAAGTGGCCAAGTACATTCACGAAGAAACAACACGAGATCTGGTATGATCCGCACGCTCACAATGCTGTTCATTGCAGCCACGTTCACCATGGTTGCGGCACCATGTCTTGCAGCCGATTCAACGAAGTCCGACATTGCGATCTTTCAGAAGCCGGTCACGACAAAACACAGCATTACCATCGACGGAAAAAAGATCGACTACGACGCTACGGCCGGACATCTAACTCTGGTCAAAGAAGACGGTACTCCCCGCGCGAAGGTCTTCTACATTGCCTACACCAGGACGGGTGTGACCGATCCATCTCAACGCCCCCTGACATTCTCCTTCAACGGCGGGCCGGGTTCATCAAGCGTGTGGCTGCACCTCGGCGTGCTGGGTCCGCGCCGCGTCCTTATGACCGATGAAGGGGCTGCCCTGCCCCCTCCCTATAAACTTGTTGACAATGATCAGTCGTGGCTAGACATGACCGACATGGTCTTCATCGACCCGGTCAGTACGGGCTACTCCCGTGCCAGTGACGAAAAGGACGCCAAGCAGTTCCACGGCTACAATCAGGATATCGAGTCGGTCGGAGAGTTCATCCGCCGGTGGACGTCCGATCACAAACGCTGGGCATCACCGAAGTACCTCATCGGCGAGTCCTATGGAACCACCCGTGCCAGTGCGATGTCGGAGCATCTTCAGAACCGATACGGCATGTACCTCAACGGCGTGATCCTTGTTAGTGCTGTTCTGAACTTTCAGAGCATAGACTTCGCCGACGGTAACGACCTTCCGTTTGCGACATTTTTGCCGACGTATGCCGCCTCGGCCTGGTACCACAAGAAGCTCGCTCCCGAGATGCAGGCCCTGAAGCTCGAAGACGTTGTTTCCCGCGCCCGCGAGTTTGCCATGGGCGACTACACTCTTGCCCTGATGAAGGGGAGCGCCATGAGTGATGCCGAACGCTCGGCCATCATCGAGAAGATCTCACGCTTTACCGGCCTTTCTCGCGAATACATCGACAAGGCCGACCTTCGTCCGGTGATCTTCCGGTTCTGTCAGGAACTGCTCCGCGATAAGGGGCTTGTGATCGGCCGCTTCGACAGTCGTTACACGGGCACGATCTCGGATCGACTCGGCGAATCAATGGAGCGCGACCCGTCGCATCATCCGACCATTGCCGGATGCTTTTCCACCTGCATCAACGATTACCTGGCGCGCGAACTCAACGTCACCACGACTCTTCCGTATGAAGTGCTTACCGGACGCGTCTGGCCGTGGGACTACTCAAACGTCCAGAACGAATACTTGAACGTAGCTCCGCGGCTGCGCAACGCCATGCAGATGAATCCGGCCCTACGCGTATGGGTGCTGAACGGATACTACGACCTTGCAACGCCGTTCTATGGAACTGAGTATACGTTCGATCATCTGGGGTTGCCGGCGTCGCTGCGACCCAACATCAGCATGACGTATTACCCGGCCGGACACATGATGTATCTGCTCAAGAGTTCGCTGGTGCAGATGAAGACGGATGCTCGTCGGTGGTACGAGTCGAGGTAGGCTGACCGTAGCTCTTTCGCGTTCCCTCATAGAGCTCAAACTCGAGCAGTCGGCACTCCACGTCGGCGCTCCAGAACGTGATGCGTTTCGACGAACGCAGTCCGATCTCCTTTGCCAGAGCGAAATTGCCGGTGAAGACATATCCTGTATATCCCTTGAATCGCTGCTTGAATAGATCACCGATGTCGTGATATACCCCACGTAATGAGCGTTCATCGCCGAGCCGCAATCCGTATTCCGGGTTGAGGATTACGATCGGGCCGTGCTGCTCGCCCCCTGCCACTGTGGACTTTGCCGGGGTCACATCACGGAAGTCCGCCACTGCAATGTCGAGTCGAACACCCGCAGCGCGGGCATTCTCACGTGCCTGTCGCACAACGCGGGGATCAATGTCCGAACACATGATCTTGCCGGCCGGCGCTTTCACGTGCTCGAGAGCCTGGAGGCGTAGCTTCTGCCAGGCGGAAGCGGAAAACGGCAGTAGGTGCTGCAAGCCCATGTTCCTGCGGATCGATCCCGGAGCGGTGTTCGTGGCGATCAGTGCCGCTTCGATTCCCAGCGTGCCGCTGCCACACATTGGGTTCACAAAGGGGTACTCGGGCGACCATCTCGTGGAAAGGATCACGGCCGCAGCAAGCGTCTCACGCATCGGTGCCTTTGCCGGATGCATCCTGTATCCCCGGTCGGAAAGGGGCTGACCAGACGTATCGACATATACCATCAGAGAGTCATCGTGCCAGTACAGGAATACCACACTCTGCGAGTTATCGGGTCCGCTATCGGGCCGCCGGCCTTTGCGCTCACGGATCTGATCAACGATCGCATCCTTGCATCGCATGTTGGCATACATGGTGTTATCGATCTGCGGAGTGCTGATCGAGCTGACAACACTCAGATAGCCGTCTGCAGGGATCCACTCGTGCCATTCAATGCCGTTGATCACCTGATACATATCGTCGACCGTTCGAACCTGAAATGACCCCAGTCTCAGGAGCACGCGATGTGCCGTCCGCAGCCACAGATTCAGACGCATGCAGTCTTCAAGCGTGCCGGAGGTTTCGACGGCAGCAGGCAGCACGGCACTCACTGTAAGGCCGAGGGCCTCGACCTCGCGTGCAAGTATCGGCGGGATCTCCCGCGGACAGGTTATCAGGATCGGATAGGTCATGTGTTCGGCCTCGTGGGCCGCGTTTCAATTTCAAGGTGTGTCAAGATCTGCATGGCCTCAGCGCGCGTCGTGCCGCACATCTGCTCATGTGGCCGCAGCGTGCCACAGAATGCCGGACGTTCCGGCTGACCAAAGAGCATGCAGCGCAGATCATCCGTCAGCTGCACACATCGGACACCGGCAGGCTTGCCGTTCGGCATACCGGGAATGGGAGAAGTGATCGAAGGGGCTATGCAGCACGCTCCACACAACGGGCGGCACGTCATGCACCGGTAAGGACGGCTGTCAGTGCAGCATGCAGCTCATCAATATCACTGCGTGTGATGATAAACGGCGGTACAAGTCGGATGACCGTGCCCGCCGTCGCATTAGCAATGACGCCACGCTCGAGCAGCTTGGGAATGAATGGCGCAGCATCCTGCGAAAGCACAACGCCCTGCATGCAGCCGCGGCCACGGATCTCTCGGACAAGCTCGGGTAATGCTGACTGCAGTTCTCGCAGCCGACCATGCAGATACTCGCCAACCTCGCGGACGTGATCCATCATGCCAGACATCACCTCATCCATCACAACGCTTCCGGCAACACAGGCAACAGGATTGCCACCATAGGTGGTACCATGCATGCCCCTGTCCAGTAACGCGGCTGCTTCGTTCGTTGCAAGAATTCCGCCAAGTGGAAGTCCGCCGCCCATGGCTTTGGCAATCGTCACAACGTCAGGCCGCACTCCATAGCGTTCGAATGCGAAGAAGTCGCCCGTGCGACCGATGCCCGACTGAACCTCGTCGGCGATCACAAGAAAGCCATACTGCTGCTTCAGACGCCAGATCGCATCAATGAATTCCTGGGTGGCCTCTGTTATGCCCCCTTCGCCTTGAAGGAACTCGAGCATGATAGCCGCGGTGTTCTCATCAACGCGCGACTCGAGAGCATCAACGTCATTGTAGGGAAGCACAAGTGTATTCGGAAGGAACGGCCCCATTCCGTCCTTGTAAAGGGGCTTATCCATCACCGATAGGGCACCATAGGTACGACCATGAAAGCCCCCAGAGAAGCCGATGATATCATAACGTCCTGTAGCACTTCCAAAGCGACGGGCCATCTTCATGGCACCATCGGTCGACTCAGCGCCGGAGTTGCTGAAAAACACGCGTGGGTAGCCCGATGCCGTCACAAGCTGTTCAGCCAGTGCGACCTGCGGTTCCTGATAGAACACATTGGACACGTGCATGTATCGGCGGATCTGCTGCTCTACTGCCTCGATGATACGCCGATGGCTGTGCCCCAGAGCATTCACGGCAATCCCGCCCAGCATGTCCAGGTAGGCCTTGCCATCAACGTCATAGATGCGCATGCCCTCGGCACGGTCGATCGCAACGCTGATACGGCGGTAGGTCTGAAACACCACCGCGTGCTCACGGTCGATGATCTCTTGGCTGGCAAGGGTATCGGTAACGGACATTACTTTTCGAGAATCGTGAATTCGACGCGACGGTTTTTAGCGCGCCCTTCGTCAGTGTCGTTTGTTGCCAGCGGACGGGTTTCTCCGTAGCCGCGCGCCGTGATGCGCAATGGATCGACGCCGCCCACCATCACAACGTAGTCCTTGACGGCACGAGCCCGATCGTCGGAAAGCTGCTGATTATCTGAATCCTTCCCCATCGCATCGGTGTGACCACTGACCTCGATCTTCATCGTCGGGTTATCCTTCATGAGGTTCACCAGCTGCTGAAGCTCTGTGGTCGACTCTGCCTTTAGCGTTGCCAGCTTGCGGTCGAAAAAGATGTTCTTGAGTTCGATCACGACGCCCTTTTCGAGCGGAACGAGTTCAAGGTCGCGCTGACGCTCGGCGTAGGCCGTGTCAGCCGTGAGATCAATGCTTTCACTAATGGCCCCGAAGTCCTTTGCCTCGGCACGCAGGCCGTAGGAGATTCCCGCCGGCAGAGTGATCACATACTCACCGGAGAGGTCTGCCGATCGCGACCGGCCTACTTCCGTGCCGGTGGACAGGTTCACGTAGATGATGTCGGCCGCAACGGCCCCCTTCGTCTTCTTGTTCAGCACTCTTCCCGATAACAGCACCACCGGACGTGGGCGTACCTTCTCCGGAAGCCGAACACGGAAGATGTCCCCGCTGAGCGTGTCGACGTACGAAACGAAGTAGGCATACTTGCCATCGGCTGGGATCGTGTACGAAAGGTCCCAGTCCGCCGTATTGATCGTCGGCCCCAGGTTCACCGGTTCGGACCAATTCTTCCACGTCGAATCGAGTCGACGCGACACATAGACGTCGAACGCCCCATAGCCTTCGCGTCCATCGGTAGCGAAGTACAGAGAGGCATCATCGGACGCCAGAAACGGTGTGGCTTCCTGGCCAAAAGAATTGATCACCGGACCGAGATTCATGGGTGGCGCGTACGATCCGTCACGCCGACGTAGGCTCACGTACAGATCGCGATTACCTCGCGTGTCAGAACGCTGGATGGCCATGACAAGGGCCTCACCGTCGTTCGAGAGACAGAATTCCGAGTACTTGCTCTCATTGGAATAGTCAGCGATCTCCAAGGGTTTCGGTACCGACCAGCCACTGGATGTGCGCTTTGACAATGCAACGCTCCTGAGCTTGGTGGAGGGATCGGAGTACGAGTCAATCAGCAGCATGCTTTTCCCATCGGGAGAGATCGAGCACACGCTGTTATTGCCGCGGTTGTTCAATACGCCACCGATGTTCAACGCCTCGCCCCAGGTGCCGTCGTCCTGCAATTCGCTCACCCAAATGTCTTCACCCCCACCTCCAATGTTGTCCGGTGAGCCCTTGCGGCAAATGAACAGCGTGCGTCCATCCGGTGATATCACCGGCTTGAGATCATCGTACGAACTGTTTACACCGTTGCCCAGCGACTCTGACCGCAACGTGGTGTCTGCGCCGGAAAATGCGGTGGCCATCACCGGAAAGGTGATGGCCAGCAATGCAGCGGAGATCGTCTTCGTCAGAGTGTTCAAGAGGCAACACCCTTACTTGTTCTTGGTGATCTTCATGGAAATCTTCTCTAACGGGTTGTTGCTGCCATCCTGAGGTGCTCTGACAATGGCGTCGGCAACTTCCATGCCGCTGACAACTTCACCGAAGGTCGAGTATTGCCCGTCAAGCCAGTCAGCCTTTGCAACGCAAATGAAAAACTGGCCGCTAAAGCTGTTCGGATCTTGCGTACGAGCTGCCGACAGCACTCCACGAAGGTGAGGTTTGTTCGAGAATTCCGCCTGCACCTTGTCCCTATGACCACCGGAGCCCCATGAACTACGCGGACCGTTCTTGCTGTTTGGGTCGCCCCCTTGGATCATGAAATTGGCAATGCAGCGGTGGAATGCAGTTCCATCATAGTAGCCTTCGGCAACACGGGCATCAAAGAAAGCCACATGCTTTGGTGCAACATCCGGCCAGAGACGCAGAACGATCTTTCCGAGGTTGGCAGTGCCTTGCGTGACTTCGATAGTGTACATTGGTCCGTCACCTGGGTTGATGGGCCCAGTCGGATCGGTCTCGTCTGCGCAGCCCGACGCAATAACCATTGCACTTACAAGGAGGGCAAGCAGGCAGCGTTGCACAGCAGGAGTCATCATGGTGAACATCAGAAGCGGTGAATTACTTGTTCTTCGTGATCTTCATTTCGATCTTTTCCAGCGGATTGTTCCCGGCATCCTGAGGAGCAGCAACGATCGCGTCGGCCACTTCCATACCGCTGACGACCTCACCAAAGGCAGTGTACTGTCCGTCGAGCCATGGGGAAGGGGCTACACAGATGAAGAACTGACCGCTGAAGCTGTTTGGATCTTGCGTGCGAGCTGCCGACAGCACACCACGCTGGTGTGACCTGTCGGAGAATTCGGCAACAACCTTGTCCTCATGGCCGCCTGAACCCCACGAGTTGCGCGGACCGCTCTTACTGTTTGGGTCGCCCCCTTGGATCATGAAGTTGGCGATGCAACGGTGAAACGCCGTACCATTATAGTGGCTTTCTGCAACACGGGCATCGAAGAATGCTACGTGCTTTGGCGCGACGTCTGGCCACAGACGGATAACAATCTTGCCGAGGTTGGTGTTGCCTTGGGTGACTTCGATCGTGTAGGTATTCATCGGTGCGCCTCCAGATTTTGCGGTGGTTTGGGATTGTGCGTTCATTGAGCCACTTGAAACGAGCAGTGAACAAAAAACTGCGACGATCAGCGATGTGATGCGCATGATGTGATTCTCCATGAGAATTGATGATTCGGTGTTATTTCTTGCCACTCACGTGCGGTCGGACATTCTTGACGACGATCGGACTCTTTGGCGTGCCGTCGGTATCACCCAGAGGGCCGGGCTCAACGTCGACGCTTCCGATCTTCGATACGACTTCCATTCCGTCTATGACGCTGCCAAAAATCGTGTATTGATACGGAAGTGCCGAAGCTTTTTCGAGGCAAATGAAGAATTGACTGGTTCCGGTGTTGGGAGCCGACTTTCGGGCCATGGCAACGATGCCCGGACGGTAGCCGCGTCGAGCCGAAGGAGCCGAATCGTTCAATTCATCCATGAGTGGCTCTCCTGTGGCTGTTTCGCCCCCTCTTCCCCACTCATTCCGGGCCTTCCGGTCGCGCGTAGTGGGATCACCCATCTGAACCACAAAGTCCCGCGCCACGCGGTGAATCAGCGTGCCGTCATAGTACTTCCGCCCCACTAGAGTAAGGAAGTTGGCAACCGTTTTGGGTGCATCACGGCCATACAGCTCGATGCTGATCGTTCCCTTGGACGTCACAACGTCCACAGTATCCGTAGCCACGGCGCTCGAAAGAGAATCGATCGGCGGCACGCTCAGTGTCTCAGCTGGGGGCGAGATCTGCTGCACGATCTCGACAGGGGGCTGCTGTTTCGGCTGGCAGCCGGCAAGGAGAATGACCAGACCGAGACCCACTCGATAGATCACGAAGACGGCCATGGTACGCGTGCGAAGAAACTTCAATAATGTGTCGATACTCCAGTATCCGCTCGCAAAGGCCGCGAGAGTGGCAACAGCAAGCGTTGTGCCGCTGCCTGCCTCCGAAAAATGGTCTACCTCGTTAGAGAACTGCAGCAGACCGGCGGCGAGAACTGACGGGATGGAGAGCAGAAACGAAAACCGTGCGGCGTGCTCCCGCGTCATTCCACGGAACATGGCCGCCATCATCGTCGAGCCGCTGCGGGACGATCCAGGCACAAGGGCAAGGCACTGTGCTGCTCCGATCACCACCGCATCGGTCATTGTCAGGTCAGACGTCGACCGGGTGAATGAGGCCCGCCGCTCGGCAAGCCATAGCAGCAGCCCGACGCCGATGAGCGCACCGGCGATCACGTGAAGATCCTTGGTGAGTGCGCCTTCGATCATGTCCTTAAAAGCCAGACCGATAACCACGATCGGGATCGTGCCGATGATCACGAACCAGGCCAGACGTGCATCAGCCCCCTGCTCGCGAAACGGCCTGCGTGTGGAGCCAATGTTCTCGGACACCCACCCCGTTACGGAACGCATGATGTCTATGCGGAAGTAGAACAGCACCGCAGCAAGTGTTCCGAGCTGAATGGTGGCCATGAACGACGTCCACCGCTCCGGATGGGACGGGTCCAGCACACCCATGACCTTTGCAGCAAGCGTCAGATGCGCAGTGCTGGAGATCGGCAGAAACTCGCTGAGTCCCTGAATGATACCGAGAATGACCGCAGTGAAAAGGGGCATGGGCGCAAAAATACTCTGCTCAATGTGCATCGTACCATGACGGACCGAAGCCGGTCTCGACAACGACGGGAACCCCTTCAATCTGCAGAGCCGCCTCCATCTCGTGCTTGACCATTTCCGATAGAGATTCTACCTCGCTCTCGGGGGCTTCGAACACGAGTTCGTCGTGCACCTGCAGGAGCATCAGGGTGGAGAATCCGTCGGTCTGCATGCGGTTGTGGACGCGGATCATGGCCAGCTTCATCATGTCGGCAGCGGTTCCCTGAATAGGCATGTTGATGGCAGCGCGCTCGGCGGCGGTGCGAAGTCCGCGGTTAGCGGCATTGATCATCGGGAAGTACCGGCGGCGTCCGAGGATGGTGGACGCATAGCCCCTTTCCCTCGTGGACTCAATAGTTTCGTCCATGTAGCGCTTGATGCCGGGATACTTCTCGAAATAGCTCTCGATGATCTTCTGGCCTTCCGTACGGGGGATGCCGAGACGCTGAGCAAGGCCAAACGCACCGAGTCCGTACATGATACCGAAGTTGACGGTCTTGGCTACACGGCGTTGATCGGAGGTCACCTCGCTGATCGGCACGTCGTGCAGGATCGCAGCGGTGGCCGAGTGAATGTCGGCACCGGAAGCAAAGGCCGAGCGCAAATTCTCATCCTTTGAGATCGCCGCCATGATGCGCAGTTCGATCTGGGAATAGTCGGCCGAGACCATCACCCATCCTTTGCGCTGTGGCACAAAGGCCTTGCGTATGCGCAGTCCAAGTTCGGTGCGGATCGGAATGTTCTGAAGGTTGGGATCGGTGGATGAAAGGCGACCTGTAGCGGCAACCGTCTGGTTGAACGTTGTGTGCACGCGCCCTGTATCGGGATTGATAAGCTTCGGCAAGGACTCGACGTACGTCGAGCGGAGCTTTTCCACTTGACGGTAGTCGAGGATCATCTGCGCAATGGGATACGAATCTGCCAGCTCCGTCAGCACCGACGAATCGGTGGAAAATCCTGTCTTGGTCTTCTTCGATGCCGGCAGCATGAGCTTTTCGAACAGCACCTCGGCCAGCTGCTTTGGCGAGGCAATGGTGAACTCTTCGCCCGCCTCCTGCCAGATCTCGGCTTCAAGACGTCTAGCCTCGCTGCGCATGAACTCACCGAGTCCACCGAGCGACTCGGTATTGATGCACACACCATTGCGCTCCATGGTTACAAGCACGGGCACGGCAGCAAACTCAACGCGTCGTGCAAAGTCCAGCAGCTCTGACTTTTCCAGCTCTGGCTGCAGGGTATGACGCAGCTTCAGAGCTACATCGGCGTCCTCGCAGGCATAGTCCGACACGCGCGCCGGGTCGATCTCCCGCATTGAAAGCTGCTGACCGCGCTTCTCGCCGATGAGCGTGGTGATCGAGATCGGTGCATACTGTAGCCACCGCTCGGAAAGTGCGTCCAAGTTGTGTGGTCTGTCCGGGTCCAGCACGTAGCTGGCAAGCATACTGTCGAATGCCAGGGGGCTTACGCTAACGCCATACCGACTCAAAATCAGCATATCGAACTTGGCGTTCTGACCCAGCTTCTCGATCGACGGGTCTTCGAGAAGGGGCTTGATGGCCTTCAATACGTCGGCCACCGGCAGACCATGTCCACCGCCGTGCTCACCGAAAAGCGAGCCCCCTTCGAGAGGATCGGGATCATCGACATCAATGTAGTAGGCTTTGCCCTCAATACCAGATAGTGCAACACCAACGATGCGGCAGCGCATGGCATCGAGACCGGTGGTCTCAAGATCAAACGAGAGCTCTGCAGATCCCTTCAACTCTGTGATGGCCAGTTCAAGCCCACCGGGCGTATCAACCAGGGTGTAGTCGTGCGCAAGGTCCGAGAGGATCGTCAGATGATGCGTGGGCTCTGCCGGTGAGAGATTACTCTCATGTCGTGCCGATACGTCGGACGTTGCTGATGCTTCGCCACCGCTGGCTTGTGCGTACTTGGCAAACTTTCGGCGCAGCGTTCCAAAGCCCAGTTCTTCGCAGAAGGAATCGATGGCAAGACCGTCCATGGGCTTGCGCACCAGGGCCACGCGCTTTGCATCGATCGGCACATCTGTGTGGATGGTCACGAGTTGCTTTGAGAGAAACGCCATGTCTCGACTCTCTTCGAGCTTCTTCTTCACAGAGGCTCGCTCGACCTGTTCAAGGTGTTCGTAGAGTGCTTCCAGGGAGCCGAACTGCTCGATCAGCGGGATGGCGGTTTTCTCTCCGACGCCCTTTACGCCCGGGACGTTGTCTGAGGAGTCGCCGATGAGTGCCAGCACGTCAATGACGTGGTCGGGGCCCACGCCGAACTTGTCCTTGACCTTTACAGCGTCCAAGACATCGTACTCGCCGACATCTTTGCCCGGACGCAGGATCTTGACCTTGTCGTTGACCAGCTGGAAGTAGTCCTTATCCGAAGTCACACAAAGGATCTCATGACCATCATTGCTCTCACGTTTGCAGATCGTTCCGATAATGTCATCGGCCTCGAATCCCGGCATTTCAACCATCTCGAGCCCCATGAGCGAGATCAGCTCCTTGATTCGGGCAAGCTGCGGGACAAGGTCCTCGGGAAAGGCATCGCGATGGGCCTTGTACTGGTCGTACATCACGTGCCGGAACGTCGGCTCGGGTGTGTCGAAGACCACGGCGATTGCGTCGGGGTTGTGCTTATCGAGAAGTGACGTGAGAATGTTTGCAAAGGCAAATACTGCAAATGTCGGCTCGCCTGACGGCGATTGCATCCCGGTGCGCTGCAAGGCATGGTAGGCCCGGAAGACGAGCGACATGCCATCAATGAGAATCAGTGGGCTCATTTGTACAATCTACGGTCGTAGTTTCGCAATACATGATGCTCCCTGTCATCCCCGAGCCGATCCTTTACACCGGTTTCATCATTCTCGTTCTGCTGCTTCTGGCGCTTGATCTGGGTGTGTTCAACAAGACGCCACATGTGGTCAAGGTCAGCGAAGCCGTAGGGTGGACCGTTTTCTGGGTGTGCCTTGCCCTGCTGTTCAACCTCTTCGTCTACTTCGAAAAGGGGCCTGTAGCAGCGCAGGAGTTCTTTGCGGGCTACCTCTTGGAGCAGTCACTGTCGGTCGATAACATCTTCGTGATCATCCTGATCCTGAAGTACTTCAAGGTTGCCCCGCAGTATCACCACAAAGTTTTGTTCTGGGGTATCATCGGCGCTCTAGTTATGCGCGGCGCGATGATCGCCATCGGCGCAGCGCTGATCGCCACGTTCCACTGGATCTTCTACGTGTTCGGTGCCTTCCTTGTCTTTACCGGCATCCGTATGGCCCTCAGCGATGAAGAGGCCGAGGAACTCGAAGCAAATGCCGTGGTGCGCATCGCACGAAAGTACCTTCGCATCACTCCCGGTTACCACCAGGATCGTTTTTGGATCATCAAAGACGGTGTTCGCTGGTTCACGCCCCTTTTTCTGGTCGTACTCGTGGTTGAGTTCACTGATCTGGTCTTTGCCGTGGACTCTATTCCGGCCATCTTCGCCGTTACCAAAGACCCGTTCATCGTCTTCACCTCGAACGTCTTTGCCGTCATGGGACTGCGCTCACTGTTCTTCGCCGTTGTTGGCGTTATGGGCGTCTTCCACTATCTCAAGTACGGCCTGAGTCTCATTCTGTCGTTCATCGGCGTCAAGATGCTGATCCACGACTTCTATGTTATGCCCATCGAGATCGCACTCGGCGTTATCGCCGTCGTCCTCTCGGTAAGCGTGCTGGCATCGATCCTGCTACCCCAGAAGAAGGATGCGTAAGGGGCTCCTGCTCTTCGTCTTTTATGTCGTAATTGCCGCGATCACCGGCTGCTCCAGCACTTCACGCGTGCGGGTCAGTGCGCCCCCTTTAATCAAGGATGCTCTCGAGCGGGCACAGGACCTCATCGGCACACCGTACTGTTCGGCTGGCGTGACCCCCGACTGCTTCGACTGCTCCGGCTTTGTGGGCTACTGCATGCAGGGCATAGCCTCGGGCCTGCCCCGAACCAGTGCCGAACTTTTCAGCAGCGGTGAGTCGGTCTCTCGAGACGAACTGCAACCGGGCGATCTGGTGTTTTTCGCCACCGGCCGAAAGGGAACTGTCAATCACGTCGGGATCTATCTGACAGACGGCAGTTTTATCCATAGCTCCACATCGAATGGGGTAATGCTCTCCTCCCTTAAGGAACCCTACTGGAATCAGCGATGGAAAGGCGCACGGAGAGTGCGCTGAAGAATGACCGAGTATCGATGACCGATGACTCCATCGTTTCGCTTGGTCATCGGACATTCTGACAGACCTTCGCTTCGTACAACTGCCGCAATGACTATGACTTAGCGAAGCATTCTGCCATTACGGCAGTTTTTCGTGATTGGCACGATTTTCAAAGGGGTTCAGCGTCACAGCAGTTCCACCAATGGCCAGTGGTAGCACAAATGTCATACCTCATCGCCACTAGCCGACCAACAATGTCGGTGTTCAACGTCGATCCGTTTCGCCGAGTCGATACGGTACTCCGCCGTATAGATGAACTGTTTGGCGGTTTCACGTCAGGCGCAGGTATCGGCAACGCGTTTCTAGCGGTCATTCACCCTGCCGCGCTGCATCAAGCATGATTCGGTGAATGCATCAATGGTTGGCAAAGCATGAGCCGGCCATGCACGAGGAACAAGTGATCAAGATTTCGCAAGCAATTCACATTCACACACGTTTAGGATTAAGGATTCCCAATGGGAAAGATCATCGGAATTGACCTCGGAACGACAAATTCCTGCGTTGCCGTCATGGAAGGCTCCACGCCTGTTGTGATCGCGAACGTCGAAGGAATGCGCACCACGCCGTCGGTCGTCGCATTCACAAAAAGCGGTGAGCGTCTTGTCGGCCAGTCGGCAAAGCGCCAGTCTGTTACCAACCCGAAGAACACGATCTATTCGATCAAACGCTTCATGGGGCGGCAGATGGATGAAGTCTCCGACGAGGCAAAAAGTGTGCCCTATGCTGTTGTTGCCGGCGACAACAACACGGCTCGCGTGGATATCGACGGACGACTCTACTCGCCCCCTGAGATCTCTGCCATGGTGCTTCAGAAGATGAAGCAAACAGCTGAAGATTATCTAGGCGAGAAGATCACCGAGGCAGTCATCACAGTTCCCGCGTATTTCAACGACGCCCAGCGTCAGGCAACCAAGGACGCGGGCGAGATCGCCGGTCTGACGGTGCGCCGGATCATCAATGAGCCTACGGCGGCGGCTCTGGCATACGGTCTCGACAAAAAGGGTCAGAACCAGGTCGTTGCCGTGTACGACCTTGGTGGCGGCACGTTCGACGTATCGATCCTGGAGATCGGCGATGGTGTGTTCGAGGTGAAGTCCACCAACGGTGATACCCACCTTGGCGGCGACAACTTCGATCAGCGACTGATCGACTTTCTGGCCGACGAGTTCAATAAGGCCGAGGGCATCGATCTGCGCAAGGATCCGATGGCCTTGCAGCGGCTGCGTGAAGCTGCCGAAAAGGCCAAGATCGAACTCTCGCAGATGCTGCAGACGGACGTGAACCTGCCGTTCATCACGGCCACGGCCGAGGGTCCAAAGCACCTGAACGTGAATATCACGCGTGCTCGCTTCGAGCAGCTCTGCACGGACCTTTTCGATCGTTCGCTCAAGCCGTGCGAAGGAGCACTGCGCGATGCCAAGCTTACACCATCGCAGATCGACGAAGTGATCCTGGTAGGGGGCTCTACACGCATCCCGAAGATCCAGGAACTAGTGAAGAACTTCTTTGGCAAGGAGCCGTCGAAGGGCGTCAATCCGGATGAAGTCGTGGCCGTTGGCGCAGCCATTCAGGGCGGCGTTCTCTCGGGCGACGTCAAGGACGTTCTTCTTCTGGACGTTACGCCACTTTCGCTCGGCATCGAGACGATGGGTGCTGTGATGACACCGATGATCCCGGCTAACACGACCATTCCACATCGTAAGACGGAGACGTTCTCTACCGCATCGGACAACCAGCCGTCGGTCGAGATTCACATCCTCCAGGGTGAGCGGTCGATGGCAGCCGACAACAAGACGCTCGGCAAGTTCCACCTTGATGGTATCCCGCCGGCACCGCGCGGCATTCCGCAGGTCGAGGTCACCTTTGACATCGATGCGAACGGAATTCTTAGCGTCACGGCGAAAGACAAGGCCAGCAACAAGGAACAGAACATCCGCATCACCGGCTCGTCGGGTCTGGACAAGACCGAGGTCGAGAAGATGAAGCGCGATGCTCAGGACCATGCTGCCGAGGACAAGAAGCGCAAGGAAGAGATCGAACTCCGCAACCAGGCTGACCAGCTGATTTACAGCACTGAAAAACAGCTGAAGGAGTTCGACGAGAAGCTTGACGCAGATACCAAGGATCGCATCACGAAGGCCAAGGATCGGCTTGCCGACGCGGCCAAGAATAATGCCTCGGACATCCGTCCGGCAACGGATGCGCTCAACCAGCTTTGGAGCGAAGCATCCACAAAGATGTACGAGCAGGCATCGACGGCATCGGCCCAGCAGGCCCCTTCCGACGAAGGTCCGGCTCAAGGCGGCGATGGCAACAAGGTCGAGGACGCCGACTACACGATCGTCGACGAGAAGTAAGCGTTTCCGTTCCGGTCTGTTCTGATTCCGGCATGGATCTTACCACCAGCGCCCGCACCGTTTCACCACCGGTGCGGGCGTTTATTGTTAGGAACAGACCAGTGAAAAATGAAGTCGCGGAACACGTAACTTCCCCTCATGAAACGTTCGATCTTCTCCGTCTCTCTGTCGCTGACGCTCATGACCATTTCGGGGCCACTCACTGCGCAGGATAACATCCATGAACGTCACATGGAGCGTGCCCACCCTACCCCGGTTGTTTCGTCACAGCCGGAGGTGGTAAAACTCCCATTCATCGATGATGAGCAGCTTCCGACGCTGTTCAGCAACGTCAACATGGTGATCGCTGCCGAAAACGATCAGCTTCCCACACAGAATGAGTCTTCGATCGCCATTAGCCCCTTGAATCCAAAGCTCATGATCGGCTCTGCGGTTGACTATCGCGGTGGATCATCAACTTGGGCCTATTATTCGATCGACGCCGGCCGCACGTGGAACAACGTTACCCTCGGTACTGCTCGGCCCGGCTGGACATCAACAAACGACCCGTCAGTGTGTTTCGACCACAAGGGCAAGGGTTATCTGTGTTATGGTGGCTTCCGTCGTACGGGCAATGCACAGTTCGGCGAGAACGGCGTTTTCATCAGCTCTACGACCGATGCCGGGCAGACATGGTCGATGAAGCACACCGCAGTGATCATTCATACGGGCGTGCAGACGGCAGACTCTGCCTTTGAAGACAAGTACTACGTTCACGTCGATACAGCAGCAACATCGCCGCACCGCGGAACACTCTACATTCCCTGGAAGCGCGTCATCAATCGCGACTCGTCCACGCAGATCGTGATCACCAGAAGCACCGATGAGGGGGCGACGTGGTCCGTTCCCGTAGCCGTGAGTGATCGCTTTCCGGGTACAAGCGAGGCCACAACCTTTGGGCAGAGCTTTCCACTTGCGCGCACCGGACCTGATGGCTCGGTTCATCTCGTCTGGAACAGTGGCACGGAATCAGCCATACGATATGCTCGTTCAACCGATGGAGGAACGACATGGACCGCACCGCGGATCATCCATCGGTACAATCCTTTCGGCGTCAAGAGCGTTGTTGCCGGTCAGTCCAACTCGCGCGTCAAAGGCGTCGTTCGTGCTGAGTGTTACCCGACGCTGACGATCGACAATACGCGGGGTGCGCGTAATGGCTGGATGTATCTGTCGTGGGCCGCGGACAACTATCCAAACGTGTATATCTCACGTTCAACAGACAACGGCCAGTCTTGGTCAGCGGCTCGCATTGTGCACTCCGACACCACCAACGATCAGTTCTGGTCGTGGATCACGCTCGACCCGACCAGTGGCGACGTTGCCGTGATGTATGCCGACTCTCGTGATGACTCTGCCAACGTGTTGGTGCGCACATACGTGAGCCTCTCAACCGATGGTGCAGAGACATGGGTCGACCGCAGAGCCGGTGACGGGAACAGCGACCTGCGGAACAACCCGTTCAGCGGCAGCACGTTTGCCGGTGATTACTCAGGCTGCGACTTCCGAAACGGAATCGTCTACCCGTCGTGGGTTGACATGCGCAACACGACCTCGACAAACAGAGCGGACAACGACGTCTATACTGCAGCAGTCAACACACGAGCACCAGCAGCGCCGCAACGATTCATCGCCACGACACTTCCGGACACACCCACCGAGATTGATCTGGCCTGGGATGCCGTCACCACGCGAGCGTTCGGCCAGCCCCTTGCCTCGGCTGACATCGCGTATGCGATCATACGTGATGGACAACCGATCGCACGTCTAGGCTCGGACGTAAGAACCTATCGTGACCGCGGACTGACCAAGTATCGAAAGTATGACTACACGCTGGTTGCTCTTGCTGGCACGGACACCAGCGCCCCGCAATTGGCATCGGCCTGGGCCGGTGGTTCACGTGAACCGGGTATTCCGAAGCTCATCAGCGCGGTTGGATCCTCATCTCGGCCGATCAGCTGCACCGTTGGACTGCCCAACAGGCGACTCGACGGCATCACGCCCTTGGTGAATCTCTCGAAACTCGTCCTCACGGCAACGGACTTCGACCAACAAAGTGCACTGGCAGTCGATGACTCCGGCGCCGTGATCACGCGTGACATCACACCTGATGCCCGTGGATGGTATCGAGTGCAGGCCAGCGTCGCTGATGCGGATGGCAACGAGAGCCCAAAGAGCGATTCGCTGTGGGTCTTCACGGGCGATGCCGGCTACCGTGATGAAGACTTTACCCGTGAGCCACGGTATCGCAAGATTCAGGGGGCTTGGGGGACGACGACGAACTTCTTCCGCTCTGCTCCGGCGGCATATGCACACTCTCCGTCTGGACCCTATCAGCCGAATCGGCGTGACACTGTGCAGTTGATGCCAATAGTCCCTGGCCCGCGCATACCGGAGGCCGGTCTGTTCGTAAAGATGTACGTGGCGGCCTTCATCGATCCGACCGATACCATGTTCTTGGAAGCTTCGACAGAGGGTGTCGCTGGACCATACACGACACTCGATTGGTGGAATGCATCAAAGGATGCGCGCTGGTCTGACACCACAAAGGGGGATGACGCATGGCGTGACGTCAGACTACAGCTACCCGAGGGAAGAGACACAACACATATGCGACTCCGCTTTCGATCAAATGCATCTCGCCAGTCAGACGGATTCTATATCGATGACATTCAGATAGTCGTCGTATCCGTGCCTGAGCAGGAGAGTCGACAACCGATCTCCGTCTTCCCCTCCCCTGCATCAAGTCATTGCAACGTGACATTGCCAACAGACCTTCCTGTCGATGACGCATGGCTGACCGATATCACAGGCATGCGCTGTGCAACATCATGGTATCAGCGTGGCGGTACGTTGATCGCCAACCTGCAGGCGCTGGCGTCCGGTCGCTACGTCATTTCAGTCCGCACCGGATCGACGATCTCGAGTCTGCCAGTCATGGTCGTTCGGTAAGCCCCTTGACGCGCGACGTGCGCTTAAACGGCTTCACCTGAGCGAAGCGTGAAACCGATCTGCGTGCCGTGGCCAGCGCTCGATGAGACATCAATGTGTGCATCGTGAGCTTCGAGAATATGTTTCACGATTGCCAGTCCAAGACCAGTGCCTCCGACTGCGCGTGAGCGGTCTTTGTCAACGCGGTAGAATCGTTCGAAGATGCGTGACAGGTGCTGCTCCGGGATGCCGATGCCAGTATCGGCGATCTCTATGCGCACTCCGGAGTCTGCTCCTTGCGTTACCACATTCACGCGACCACCATCGACATTGTACTTGATGGCGTTGTCGAGCAGGTTCGTTAACACCTGCGAGAGCCGTTCCTTGTCACCATACACCGAGCGGGCATCATCGTGCGAATAGGTAACCGTGACATTTGCCTGACGTGCTCGGATCTCTGAGTTGTGCACCAGTTCGGTGATGAGGTCGACGATATCAAAGTATCGGAATGAGAACTTCAACTCTCCGCTTTCAATCCGGGAGATGTCGATGAGGTCGTTCAGAAGAACGTTCAGGCGCATCGCATTGTGATAGGCCTTTTCCAGAAACGGGATGGCAACGGCAGGGTCGTCCTTCGCCCCATCGAGGAGCGTCTCCAGATAGCCCTGAACGCTGAAGATTGGTGTGCGCAGTTCGTGTGAGACATTGGCAATAAACTCCGAGCGCACTCGCTCGAGTCGGCGCATTTCTTCAATGTCGTGTGCTGCCTTGTCGGCCAGTCGGTTGATCGCCGTTGCCGTCTGCAAAACAGACGAATCGACGTCGTCTGGAAGCACGATACGCGTGCTCACAGCCCCCTGGGAGATGGATGCCGTGGTCGACTCAACGATTTCCAAAGGAAGTCGCACGGACCGCTGGAGTCGACGGCGCTGGTAGGCAGAGGCCAGCAGAGCGCCGGCCAGAAACGTCACGCCACAGAGAAGGACAACGGCAAAGAGAGAGAGCGATGGGTCATCTGCCATGGTGGCAAAGTTAGACCTGCTCTGTGAAACGGTAGCCCACGCCCTTGACGGTTTCGATCCACGTGCCATAGGCACCAAGTTTTTCGCGGATCTTGCTGACGTGCACATCCACCGTTCGATCGATCACAAACACGCTCTCACCCCAAATGCGGCGAAGCAGCGCTTCACGCGAAAACACCTTGCCACGGTTAGCTGCTAGAAACGCCAGCAACTCAAACTCCTTCTTGGGGAAGAAGGCTTCTTTTCCGTCAACGCGCACCGTGTAGTTCTGACGGTTGATCTCCAGGTTACCCAGGCGCAGGATCTCCGGCGCGACAATGGTCTCACCGCGGCCTGAATCCCCACCACGGCGGAGAATGCTCTTAACGCGGGCCAAGAGAACCCGGGGAGAAATAGGTTTCTGGAGGTAGTCGTCGGCACCAAGCTCCAGACCCAAGATCTGATCTATCTCGGTGGACTTGGCCGTGAGAAACATGATCGCTGTGTCGGCAAATGCGCGGTCCTGCCGCAACAGCCGGCAGACCTCGAAGCCGTCCATACCAGGCATCATAACATCCAGGATCACAAGGTCCGGACGCTGATTTTTCGCCGCATCAAGCCCCTTCATCCCATCCGTGGCTGTCTGAACGCGATAGCCTTCCTTGGACAGGTTGTAAGAGATCAGATCGAGGATGTCTTGTTCGTCGTCCACGATCAGGATCTTCTTTTCCATGTGCTTTCCAGTTCGATGTGAAGGTGTGCGAAGTTACGGTCAGGCCTCTCAGGGGGCAGTTAAAATCCGATAACATAGTTTGCACCGTGGGACGATAAGTTGGTTATTTTCCGAGGCCATTTTGCGCTTCAGAACGCGACCATATTTCTTGGGGGGGAAGGGTCGCCATCAGCGGAGTTTTCTGCTGATGACGCTATCGCTTGCGTTGGTGTTTTGCAGTCTGCACACGGCGATCTCGCAGACGAAGATCTCGTCAAATTGGTACTTCGGTCAGTATGCCGGGATCACATTTGCAGGCGGCGATGTGCGTTCGCTGGACGATTCACGCATGACTGCCGGACGCTCCTCGGCCGTGATATCTGACCCCTCAACGGGCGAGCTGCAGTTCTACACCGACGGCATCACAGTCTGGAACCGCTACCACGAAACGATGCCCAATGGCACAGGGCTCATGGGCGACCCCACAACAAGCCAGGGTGTAATGGTTGTGCCGGCTCCGGGTCGTACTGGAGTTTACTATCTGTTCAACGCGGCCCCTACGTCAGCCCCAGATGCCGCCAACAGATGCTTGTGCCTGTACTACAGCATCATCGACATGCGCGCCAGCAATGGACTCGGCGATGTGACCACCAAGAATCAATTCGTGATCAGCGATGTGACCGAACACCTGACGGCAACGCTGGACTGTCGGGGGGACAGTTGGTGGATCATTACACGCAGTCGTGTCTCGCGGCATTTCTACAGTCTTCGGCTTAACCGTGACTACCTCGAAACAACTCCAGTAGTCTCAGCCGTTGGCAATGCTCTACTGGAAGTGCGCGGTGCGGGGCAGCTTCATGTCTCTCCCGACAATCGCAGACTGCTGCTCACCTCGACAGCCGGCAACTCACAGCTGTTTGATTTTGACGGGCAGACAGGACGCGTCTCCGGCGGAACGAGCCTGTTTGGTGCAGATAATTTCGGCGAACACTATGGTGCGGCGTTTTCACCGGATGGGCGCCGCGCTTATGTAACTGTCAGCAACGCCGACAACACACGTACCACACAGCTCTATCAGTTCAACGTTGCTCTGCGCAGCGCTTTTGACGTTACCGCGTCGAAGATGCTCGTGGCTGACCTGGCGCAGACATCATCATGGGTGCCTCTACAACTCGGTCCGGACGGGCGCATCTTTGTTGGTATCCCCGGAATGCGTAGCCTGAGTGTCATTGGATCGCCTAATAGCGATGCTCCCTCATCGGATTTTCAGCGCGATGCGATCGCCCTTGCCGGAAGTGTCCGCTCGGGATTGCCCAACATTCCTGCTGCGTTGCTCATTGAACCGGCCGATCGCAACTCGGGATGCGTTCTGCCGGTGGCCGATTTTACAGTTCCCGGCCGATTGTGTGAGGGTGCAACAGCGGCATTCGTTGACAGTAGCTCGGGGAATGTCGAATCGTGGCTATGGCAGTTTGAAGGGGCCACACCATCGACGTCAACAGAACGCAACCCGTCGAAGATCAACTATCTCGTGGCGGGGACTTACACCGTGCGACTCATCGTCAGAAACGTCTACGGCATAGACACGTCAACGGCGAAGATCGAGGTCCTGCGGCGTCCATCGCTTGCTACCGATTCGACCGTGATCGCCTGCCCGGATAGCCCACTGCAGCTGCGTGTTTCCGGCGCCAGCAGCTATCTCTGGACTCCGGCTACAGCCGTAAGCGATCCAACCTCGCCCTGGCCGGTCGTGCGTGTTCGCACGACCACACGACTGACCGTCATCGGTATGGGAGTCGATGGATGCACCGATACGGCCACGATTCTTGTGCGCGTGCCGACGACGAGTGTCAGTTCGAATGCAACGATCTGTCGCGGTGCTTCGGTGCAGTTGCGCGCCTCCGGGGGCATTGCCTATCGCTGGAGTCCGTCGACCGGACTTAGCGACACGACCTCAGCGTTGCCGCTGGCGAGTCCGCGTGAGTCGACCACCTACGTCGTAACGATCGATCTGGGATACTGTACTGTGAGTGAAACAGTGCGCGTTACGGTGTTAGACTCGCTCGCCGTGCGCATAGAGGGTCCACGTCAGGCTTGCGCAGGTGACACGGTCACGCTCAAGGCGACCGCTGGGACTGCTTTTGATTGGAGTGGCCCCGGTCTGTTGGCAGGATCAGCTGACACGGCGCGGGTGGTTCTGCCGGCCGGCGGAAGCCGTATTGAGCTGCGCGTGCAGAGCGGTCTTTGCTCGGCATCGGATGCAATCGACATCGCCCCCTATCCACTACCGAAGCTGGCTGTCCAGCCAAGCGTCAGGATCTGCTCAGGCGACAGGGTGCGGCTGACAGCTGATGCCGGCGGCGCATCGATTCGGTGGTATCCGACGAATGGACTCGACGTCGATACCGGCGGCATCGTGACGGCATCGCCACGCATATCTACCACCTTTGTGGTTGAAGCCACCAATCAGACAGGGTGTTCGGTCAGAGATACCATTCGAGTGACGGTAACTCCGACGCCAAGCGTCAACGCAGGGGCCGATCTCTCGGTCTGCGCAGGAGTCGGAAAGCGACTTCTTGCATCAGGCTTTGGAGAGGTGTTCTCTTGGACGCCTATCGATGGCCTGAGCGACCCAACCTCACTAACGCCTGTTGCATCCCCAACGGTGACCACCACGTATGTTCTGCGCTCGCAGATCGGCAGTTGCGAGACACTGGACACGGTGACGGTGTACGTTTCTAGACTGCGCGTAAGACTCATTGGTGACACAACGGCATGCCGTGGAAATGCCGTTCGCATTCAGGCCAGTGGCGCTTGGCAGTATCGATGGAGTCCGACGCTTGGCCTGGTCGACAGCACGTCGGCAACGCAGACCTTTATTGCTGACACGACCGTCACTTACACGGTCACGGGTGTCGATGGTCTTGGATGTACCGAAGCACAGTCCATCAGAGTCGTCGTGCGGGACACCGTATCACTGTCCGTCACTGCAGGCACTATCTCAGCCACAGCAGGACAGGATAGCGTCGGCATTCCCGTCATCATTGACGTGCCGGCACATATGCTGCCGCTGCACCTTGATGAAATGCGTGCCACTCTGGTCAACGACGCCGGTGCGTTCTTTCCAACGAGTACAGATCGAGGCGATCTGCGGGTGAGCATTCGCGGTAATCAGCGCCTGTCACACCTACGCATCCAGAACCTAGAACTGATCAGCCCGCGTCAGCGGGTGACATCCTTGAGGGGCGTTGTGCTATCGGGTCAGATCATCAGTACGAACCTGCTGTGGGAGAATGTTGAGCTTGATGCGGCAAAGTGCCCAACGCTTACAGTTGCGCCCGGCATCATGTACATCAACGGGTGCAACATTCTCAAGCGCCTGATCAAGACCTTCACAGTGCCAAAGGTGGGCGTGCGTGTCCAGCCCCGTGATCACGTCATTGAGGTCGACATGCAGGCCGAACTTCCGGGTCAGTACGAGGTGCGTCTGACAACGCTCGAGGGCAGCACGGTGTACGTGACAGAAGTGACGATCTATGACGGCGACCGGCGGTCGGTGACCGACGTTGTGGACATGTCCGAACGGAGCTCGGGAGCGTACTATCTCTTAGTACGTACACCGCTTGGGCAAACGATGACCCCGGTGATGTGGATGCCGTAGAAGCTACCGATGCCGTAGCTTTGCGCGATGCCGTTCGCAGGTCTTTTCTTTTTCCTCGCACTTTCCATACACGTCGAGGCAGCACCGTTAGCCCCTTTCGAGACCGATACTTCTCGTGCCAGTCTCCAGACAGACAGCATCAAGCAGTTCCAATCCAAGCAGGTAGTCGTTACAGGCACCCGCAATGAGCTCCGAGCAAAAGACTCTCCGGTACGTGTTGAGATCATTGACTCGCGACGCATGGCCAATTCCGGGATGGCTACGATGGCCGATGTTCTGCGCGAGCAGACAGGCATGGCAGTTAGCGGTGCGATCCGCTCCGGCATTCAAATGAACGGCCTGGGTCCCGACCATACGCTCATTCTCATCGATGGTCAGCCAATGATCGGACGCGTTGCCGGCGTGCTTGACCTTTCAAGACTCTCGATCGGCAACGTCGAGAGAGTCGAGATCGTCAAGGGCCCCATGAGCAGCATGTATGGCAGTGACGCGCTTGCCGGCGTGATCAACATTATCACCAAGCGTCCGGCCGACAGCCTGCATGGCAATGTGCTGCTGCAGCAGCAGACTCGTGGCACCGGAGAAGGACGTGTAGAGATCGGATGGGGCTCGGATGACCTTGAGCTTTCGGGCTTTTTCAATGCAAAGAATCAGCAGCCATTTAGTCTTTCACGTGGTGCCTCCTCGGTTCCTATTGCCGGTTTTACCGATGCCACCGTGCAGAGCAACGTACTCTGGCGTCCTACGCGATCATGGACTCTACGATCATGGGTGCGAGCGTTCGGCTCTGAGACCAGCGGTTCGTTCATTGAAAGCGTTGCCGGTCAAATCGCTGCAAACTCGGGAAGCGTCACACAATGGGATGGATCCGCCACGGTCAATGCCGAGTACCGATCGGGTCGGGCCCGACTGAACATCACCTCCTATGGCTCGGTCTATAACGAGCGCTACGATTTCGACACCGTGCAGGGGTCAGGATCTGACATTGATGATCTGCAACGGCGTATCCTTCGCACATATGCTCAGTACGATCTCATGATCGGTGCGAAAAATCGCATGACGCTAGGGGGCGAGTACATACTCGATGACATTTCCGGAACACGATACCGTGATTCCACAGGTGTTGACCCCTCATACCGCACATCAGTGGCGTTCACACAGTGGGAAGGTCTTCCAACAGATTACATTTCCTATGTTTTGAGCGCCCGGATCGATGACAACAACGTCTTCGGCACCGCACTGAGTCCACGTTTTTCGTTGCTTCTCAAGCCCGGCGAGCATTTTCGCGCCTCGGCCAGCATCGGGACCGGATTCAAGGCCCCGGATTTCCGGCAGCTCTTCGTCACGTTCTCCAACCGCCTCTCCGGTGCCGGCTACGATCTACTTGGGGCATCACGACTGGGCATCGATCTCCAACCGGAACGTAGCCTGTCTTACGACCTGGGCTTACGCTATGAAGACGGACACCGCCGTCTGACGTCGGTATCCTCGATCATCTACAACGCCGAGATCCGCGGCTTCCGCAATGTGCTGTCAAACCTGATCGAGTTCTACTACGTGAGAACCGTTGCCGGACGCGATGTATACTCGTATCGGAATGTTGCGCGCGCCTTCACGCAGGGTATTGAGACGAACCTCAATCTTGCCTATGCACATGATGCGATCGGCACGTTCTCGCTTCTTGCTGGGTATCAGTTTCTTGATGCCCGAGATCAGCAAGTAGTGGATGCCATCGACAGGGGGCAGGCCGGAACAGCGCAGGGGCTGCTCACGCATGAAGCCTATGGTGGACTTTGGGGACGTTCTGGCAACAGCGGGGTACTGCGTCTGCAGTACGACGATCCGTCACAGGCGTTCTCGGCCAATGCCCGTTTTCAATTCATCGGTCGATTCGGGGTCGAGGCTCTCGATAAGAATGGCATCGTCATCAGCGATCCACCACGGAAGGTTCTGGATCGCGACGATGAATATGTTGCCGGCTATACGGTGCTGAATCTTGCGGTGTCCTATACCGCCCACATCGGTCAGTCGCGCGCCACCTTTGGCATTGGTCTGATGAATGCCTTCGACGTGCTTGATCCGATCGTCATCCCCGGACTAGTTGGCCGGCAGTTCACAGCACAAGCACAACTTCGATTCTAGACTGGCTTGAAGCCCTCAAACGCCTGGCGGCATTCATTGCAGTAATGCAGTGATCGACACAGTGTGGGTCCAAATGGGCTTTTGAGCGTTGTCTTGCGCGAGCCGCAGTACGGACATGCCACATTGTTCAGAACCTCCAGCTCAAGCGTCAGCGTATCAAACTGCTCCGGTGGAGCCAGCCCATGCTCCAAGAGTGCCGCTCGCCCCCTGTCAGTGAGCCGGTTGGTTGTCCATGGAACATCAAACGTTACCGCTACCTCAACATGCTCGACTCCGAGACCACGAACCGCGGCTTCGACGTCTGATCGCATCACGTCAATAGCGGGGCATCCAACGAATGTTGGTGTCATCGTGACGCGAACATGTGCTTCACTCACAACCTCGACGTCCGTGATGATCCCCATGTCCACAACGGAGATCGTCGGGATCTCCGGATCTCGTACGGATTGAAGTGCTGATAGGACCTCTTCGCGCGTCATGCTACCACTGCGCCGAAGGATCAATGCGATACACCTCTGTCATCTCCACGAGAAGAGGTGCTAGAAACTCAGAATGATAGCCATCTCTACCGCCAAGAACAGCCGCGTGATCTTGCGGCATGGTCAGCGAAGACTTCGTAAGGATACCCTGTACGAGAACTTCCCAATCGGCACGAAGAGCTTCCTCCCCGGGGAAGAAACCGGAGGCAACAAGGTCGGCATCACCCGGACGTGTTTCAAACAGACCCAGCGCATAGGGCCATGCAGTGTTCAGCGCCGACTGCATGCGGGCTTTGGATTCCTCTGACCCCTGAGAGCCGAGCTGCACGATCCACGTCTGGGCGTGATAGAGATGATACTTGAGTTCGCCATGGATCTTATGTGCCAGCTTTGCAAGGGGCTCAAATGAACTCTCCCGCAGTGCATTCCATCGAACATACTCTGACGCATCGAAGAGCAGGTGCCGAACGAGAGAGAAGTCATACTCACCATTGGGTAGCTCTACGAAATGGCACGACCGCATATCGGCTTCGGCGCGACCGAATGCCATCACGTCCGGATCAGGCATACCGAAGTGCTCGTGCAGGATCGCATAGAGCGCCTGCGCGTGCCCGAGCTTGTCCTGCGCTACCGACGAAAAGGCAATGTCCTCTTCGAGAACTGGTCCCAATCCCGTCCACTCGGAATGGCGATGCGCTAAGATCAGCACATCATCGGCCATCCGCACAAGCAGGTCTTTTACCGCATCCTGATTCATGACTTTTGGTCTCCCATCTGCTTCTTATAGGCCTCCACCTTGTTCCGTACCATGTACGCACCAACGTCGCGGTAGGTCTTCTCCGGAGTTGTGACAAAGATGTCGGCATCACCGGCTGACATGGTAACCACGTCCCGGGTGTTGACGACCCACAGATTCACCGTCTGTCCACGCCGGCCGTACTGCTCCTTTGCAAGCAGCAAGGCCAGGTCGGCATTGGGTGCATGCACCGAACCCACATGAACATGGTGGGCACCGGTGCGTTCCTGGTGGAAGACCTCAAACGTAGGAAACTGATCGAGCTCTGCTTTGGGTTCCGGTGCAGATCCGGGATCTTGTTCGATCTCCATGCGCGTAACGCGCGGATCGAGTGAAACGATCGTAGCCATACATGCAAACTACGAAGTTTCTTTGGGCCACTTGCCCCCTGACCTTATCGACTGATGATCACCGGATAGCTTGAAAGGGGCTCACCGTCAACGGTCAGTGAGACCACATAGGGTCCGACCTGCAGCTGCGATACATCCAACTGATCCTCCATCTTTGCGTCAACGCGTACATATTTAGGTCCGAACACCACAGTGCCTGTGACGTCGTGAATGATGGCGGTGACCAATCGGGAGAACGATCCGTCATGTGACAGCTGAAGAACCAGACGATCATCTGCTGGAACCGGGTACGGATCCCGTAAGCGCCATGTCGTGCCGGCCCGTACGATAGACGATTCCACCGGAAGGTCGCAGCGGGAAATGCCGGTCAGTGGGATCGACAATCCGTTTGAAGATACTGGTATCCCGATCGTCGAGCAGGTATCATCAAAGAGTAGGGTGTCAAGCATCGGTCCGACATCATACGCCGAGGCGCAGATGGTCAGCTCTCCAACTCCTGACGGTTGAATCACGATCGGGAACTGCGCCTGAGGAACGGAAAAGAAGACATTCCCTTTGAAGCGGGCGGCAATCATCACGAGGTCCGTTGAGTCGGAGCGGTTCAGCACACCTACGCGCAGGCAACGCACGCCTCCGACGTCATGTTCGGCGATGGCATAGGAGGGACTTGCCGACGCAAACTGAAACTCTGCCTGGTTACGAATGTTGAGCACGGTCACCGTTATAGTCTCTGACCGACCCACACAACCGTTCTGATCGATCACTTCAACAAGGTAGTCACCGGCCGTACTTGTCGTAAAGCTGCGGTTGGATTCTCCATTTGACCACCTATACGAGACGTAAGGTGCGTCTACCGATAACGTGATCACCTCGTCTCTGCAGATCGTTGTCCTCCTGTTAGGGATGATCAGGGGGCGAGGCAAAGGGTTAACGATCACCTCGAATGATGCTTCCTGACGGCAGCCAGCCTGATCGATGACAGTGCATGACACGCGACCTGGAGTTGCAACGCGGATCGACGATGACGTGTCGCCTGTAGACCACGACCACGAATCGATCGGTCCTACGAGCAATAGCGTCATGGTGTCTCCCTCGCAGATGGCATTCGACGATGACGTGATCAGCGGCCGAAAGGTGCTCCGCAGTGCAACGGTTATAGTGTCCGACACCGTCTCACAAGTGAGCGAATCATAGGCTCGTACAATGTACCTTCCGGGTTCAGTGACGATCCGAGCAGGAGCAACAATACCGTCATTCCATGAATACGGTGCGAATGGACCAACTGCCGATAGAAGCAACGAATCGCCCCGACAGATCAACGCTGTGTCGACATTCGGCTCGATGGTTATACGTGATTCCGTAGCTCCGAGACGTGAAACGTATATCCCCTCACCAACCGCCCAACCAAGCGTGTCATTGATGAACCAGACGTCATCAATGTTGCCACGAATCCCACAGTTACGTCGCGTCCATGTCTGTCCGAAATCAGTGGTCTCGAAGACCGAGCGCTCGTCGCCCACGCCCCAACCGTGCGATTCGCTAAGGAGAAACGCTCCGAACATGTTCGCTCTGGTTTGAAACTCCCTCCACGTTCGCCCACCGTCGCGGCTAAATCGCAATGATCCGACTCCTCGTGTCTGACCGTCACAGTCAGATCCAGATGTGGGCAGGAGGATGGAACTTCCGGACACTGCAATCTCCTCCGTCCACCTCTTTGAACCCGTACTGTTGATGCGAAACCAATTGCGTCCGCTATCAGCAGTTCCCCAGAGCACTCCGCTGCTGACAGCATAACCACGACCATCCGGGTAGATCAGACCATCTGAAAGACCACTGTTGGGCTCATTGGTCGATGTTACCGACCATGACTGTCCGGCATCTGTGGTACGATAAAAGAACTGCAAACCCGTGCTGCAGCCACCAACGAAGTACAAGCCTTCTTGCTCATTGATCCAGAAGCTTCCCCACGCTTTTTCCGGGACGACAAACTCAGGCGAGATATCACGCCAGTTTACTCCCCCATCAGTGCTGCGATACACACCGGTCGGACCTGAAGCGTACCCTATTCGCGGATTGAGAAACTGTACGTATTCAAGGTTCGCTCCTGCGATCATCGTACCGCGCCATGAACGTCCGCCGTCGACGGTCCGGATCACGTGCCCCTGCATCGAGCATACCCACCCGAGACTTGGATTTGCTGGCAGAAAGAATGCATCGAGGTAATAGCCTTCGTTGTACGGGGACGGTAAGGGCACCTCGCGCCACTGCGCTATTGATGACATTGTGAGCGCGAAGAAGAAGAGCAGAGTTGATTGGGCTGTCTTCATCGTGTAATGCTTAGAAGAGTCACTTGTTGGTTGCGTGGATACGACGGAAGGACTTGGACTTTCATGTCATCAAATCTAGTGAGTGCCTCTACAACGATGCCCACAAAAAAGAACAGCGGGGATGCACATAGTGCATCCCCGCTGCATAGAATCATACGTTATGCTGTCTTACTGACGGATCAGGCTGACAACCCAGCGCTCGCTACCATTCGTGATCACGACATTGTAGAGACCGGCTGGCAATGAAGTCATGTCAAAGCTCGACGTGAAACCAGCACCTGAAGCTACTTCGTTCACGGACATCACTGATACACCAACTGCATTCGTGACCGAGATTCGAACTTCACCGGCCAGGGCCAGACCCGTTGTGATGTTTACGCGACCGTTCGTTGGGTTAGGATAAACCACGAAGTTTTGAGCACCAGCAACCACATCGTCGTTTACTCCCGTGAAGACGATCTCGAACTTCTCCGATGTTGCTTCACATCCCTTGCGAATAGCCGTTGCTGTGTACATACCTGGCTTCGTAACAGTGTACGAGCTTGCAACAACGTTTTGAATGCGCTCGCCGTCTATATTCCAAGCCCATGCTTCGACGTCTGATGATGATGTTGCTGACAGAACATCACCTACGCGAGTGACAATCGGCTTGACTGGTGGCTCGTTCACCGCAATGGTGATCACTGCCGACGTGACTGGACACTGTGTCGCCTTGTCGAGAACCGTCACAAAGTAAGAACCAGATTCGGTGATCGTGATATCACGAGCTGTGGATCCGTTTGACCAGAGGTACGTGTTGAATCCGTCCTCGGCCATAAGCTTAACAGAACTGCCTGTACAGAACGTGGTTGGGCCGCTGCTGATAACCACTGGCTTGACAAGTGGTGGTGTCTTCACACCGACTGGGTCTGATGTGCCCGTGCAACCATTGACGTCAATTACGATACAACGCACCGTGTCGGTCGTCTTGATCACGATACGATTGCCTGTGCCGTAGGAGTTGCCCGATTGCGATACCCATGCATAGGACAGGAAGCCCGAAGGAGCTGTCACGATCACGCTGTCACCAGCGCAGAAATTTGCGTTGCCAGTCACAGAAAGCGTTGGCTTTGGTGTCGGGCTTACAAGAACTTCTGTTTCAGCTGACGTTCCTGCACAGCCTGTTGCTGCGTTGACCACGCGAACACTGTACAATCCACCCTTTGTCACCGTGATCGATGGTGTCGTTGCACGATATGTTGGATCGTCGCTCATCCACATGTAGGAAGAGAAACCTGCTGGAGCTGTCAGAACAACGCTTCCACCTTCGCAGAAGTTAGTTGGACCGCTGATAGCGACAACCGGTGCTGGAGCTGCTGTGACATTCAGACGAATCGTGTCTGAAGAATTGG
This sequence comes from Chitinophaga pinensis, assembly GCA_943372295.1. GTDB lineage: Bacteria > Bacteroidota > Ignavibacteria > Kapaibacteriales > Kapaibacteriaceae > UBA10438. The sequence goes on along the minus strand of CALRYC010000011.1, from coordinate 19,307 downwards.
TGCATCCGTTTCCGTTGGTCACAAGGCACCAGTATGGTCCGCTGACGCGGGCAACGATGCAACGCGCAGTCTCGCCCGTGTTCCAGACGTACCTGTCAAAACCAACAGGTGCACAGATCGTCACGTCTCCGCCTTCGCAGAATGCCGTCCGGCCCGAAACGCTGAGAGCTGCCGTTGGCAGAGCGTTAACCGTAACAGCGAGGGTGTTCGTTACAGGGCAGTTGAACGTCGTGTTGGTCTCCGTGCAAGAAACCGTACCAGCACCGACACCATTCCACCGAACGCGGATACGGTTGGTGTTCTGGCCAGACGTGATGATTCCGTTTGGTGAAACTACCCACGTGTATGTGCGGCCCGTGTTCGCTACAACGAGATAGTCAGCTGACGTCGTGGCGCAGATGGCCGTAGGTCCGGTAACCGTTGGAGTAACAAGAGGGTTGACCGTAACACTCAGCTGACCGACGGAGCCGCAGCTGAACGTTGAAATGTGAGCGCAGCTAACCGTGCCGACAACAGAGGCAGACGTTGAGTTATTCCATTCAACCGTAATCGTCGGGCTACCCTGACCCGAAGTGATCGTGCCGCCCGTCACCGCCCAGTTAGGAGTTACCGTACCTGAGCCCGTGAAGCCCGTTCCTGTGTTAGCAGGCACGGAACATGTGTACGTGGCCGTGTTTACCGTGACGGGGTTGTTGTTGCGATTTGTTGCACAGATAATTGTATTACCCGTTATAACTGTCACCGGAGGAATAGGCTTGACGGCGACCGGGAGAGTAGATGTGCTAACTGTGCCTGGACCACCAACTGGAAGAGCATCTACGATTGATTCGGTGACATTGACAGTTGTGCTCGTCACGTTCGGCCATGTTGTCGGCAGCCAGAGAACAAGAACTGAACTGGTGCCCTGACCTGAGAGAATCGTGCCACCTGGTCCCAATGTCCAGTTGTATGAGTTTCCGACGACCGGATTCTGCACGCTGTACGTTGCTGTCGTGTTGCCGCAAGGCTGATTAATGCCTGTTACGGTAGCAGCAGGATTTGGACGAACCAAAACCGTGTCGAGGCGTTCCGTGCTGCAGTCTGAGCCAGGGACCGTCTCGCGGCAGCGGATCGTGCCCGATCCAACTGTCGTCCACGTTACCGTGATTGAAGCGCTGCTCGCGGAACCGCCGGTGATCGTACCACCTGTAACGTTCCACTGGAACACATTGCCCGGGGTAGCAGCGACGGTGTACGTGTGTGCTGTTCCGAGAGCTGCAATACCAGGGCGACGTGTTGTCGGGTTACCAAAACCTGTCGTAGACTGAGGGCTTGGAGCTGGCACTGGATTCACGATAACCGTTGCTGTGGTTGTAGCCGAGCAAACGCCACCGATCGCTGTTTCCGTCACAGATACTGAAGCTGTTCCAGTTGTGATCCAACGAACGTTCAATTGGTTCGATCCCGAAGCAACACCAAGCGGCACACCGCCGATGACGGCGCACATGTTGGCAGGATTAACGTTCCACGTGTAGTTGCTTCCGGCGACGGCGAGCGTGGAATAGGTGCGTTCTGCATTGATGCACACAACGTTCGATCCAGCGATCGCTGGAGTCGGCGTGCGGCTAACGGCAACATTGATCGTGGCGGCAGTGATAGCACCGAAGAAGTTGCGCGTAACCGTCAGCGTCTGGTTGCCAGTATTCTGCCACTGAACAGAGACAGATGGCGTGTTGGCACCTGCCGTGACAAAGCCTCCAACCACCGTCCACGTGTAGGTAACGTTCGGCGCGCCACCAACGTCAGGCGTATTGTATGTGACCTGCTGGCCTTCGCACGCCTGGTTGAGGTTACCGGCTGGTGAGGCACGGTTAATACTAACCGCTACCTGCGCCGACATGGTTGCCGTCATGCCAACAGTGAACAGAACCGCCAACAACACGGTGCGGAGCCATTGCGCCGGATTCCGTTGTGAAGACGAGAACGCGGAATCGAATCGATTCATACGATCCTCCAAGTGAAACGTTGAGTTATTGTATTTCATTCTTTTCATTTCGTCTGTTAAAAACGTGGCAAAACAAGGGCCTCCTGCGAGGTCATTTGCATACCACAAACTCAAAGCAGGACGCTCATGCGCCCAGCCCCGTTGGCGAAAATATCACCTCAAGCTGGTTCCGCCAAACAAATCCGTGGTCTTTCTCGACTTTAACGAGACTGCCCAGAGGAATATGAAGACGTAGCCAGAACTGCCCAAGGACCTAAAACGGCTCTCCGCACGGAATTACCAATCAAGTCCCGTGCCAGATTCGCCCCCTATCTGACTTTCCCTGTGCGCTTTTACGTATGCCCACAGCGTTTCGGTCAGTTCGGGTAGGCCCGTTCCGGCTACGGCCGAGATAATCCGTGCCGAATGCGCGGCTGTAAAGGGGCTTTTTAGTTGGTCCTTGAACTCCGACGGCGTCAGAACATCCGCCTTCGAAAGACACACTAGCCAAGGTTTATCAAGGAGTTGCTCAGAATATGAGCCGAGTTCTCGACGTAGCACCAGCAGGTCTGCCTCAGGATCGTCTGTCTGCACGTCGATCAGAAACAGCAAGACCGCCGTTCGCTCGATGTGCCGCAGGAACTGTATGCCCAGCCCCTTACCAAGGTGCGCTCCTTCAATGAGCCCGGGAATGTCTGCAACAGTGAAGCTGCGTCCCTCGCCGGCTCGAACAACACCAAGGTTGGGCACGAGTGTGGTGAAAGGGTAATCGGCGATCTTAGGCTTGGCAGCAGATATCCGTGAGATCAGTGTGCTTTTCCCGGCATTCGGGAAGCCAACCAGACCGACGTCGGCCAGAAGCTTCAACTCAAACTCAAGGTAGCACTCCTCGCCCGGTGTGCCGGTGTCTGCCTGCCGCGGAGCCTGATTGATGCTGGTCACGAACTCGGAGTTGCCACGACCACCCATCCCGCCGCGAGCAACAACGGCGCGCTGGCCATGCACGGTCATGTCGGCAAGCACCTCGCCGGACTCGCGCGCGCGAACAATAGTGCCGACCGGTACACGGATGACGATGTCATCACCACTTCTGCCGGTGCAGTTGCTTTTCCCGCCGCGGTCACCATCCTGTGCGGCATACTTGCGTTTATAGGTGAAGTCGAGCAGCGTTACCAGATGCTGGTCGGCTTCAACAATAACCGACCCCCCGGCACCACCGTTACCACCATCGGGTCCGCCCTTCGGAACGTATTTCTCCCGTCGAAACGAGATGTGCCCCGCACCCCCATCACCGGCAATGACGAAGATGGTCGCGGTATCGATAAAGTTCATGCAAAACTCCTGTGGAGCGCCTGAGCGAGCTCCATAGCTGTCGACGTATCTGGGTCTATGCCATTCTTGGCATAGTATCGATCAAGCATGCCGGCAGCCTCTTTCCATTCTGCGCATCCAAGCAGCCGGCGCACGACCGAAGTATATTCTTCGGAATCAGAACGGAAGAGCTTACGAAGGATCTTGCCACGCTGATCCGAGTCGAGTGAGGTCTCGAACACCCTCACGCGCAAACGTTGCAGCTCCTCCGATGTGGGCGCAGATGACACCCTCCCCACGGTATCGTCTTCGGCATCGGCAGAAGACACTGACACTAATTCTTGCAGGGGGCTTGGCGGCTGCGCATCAATGCTGGCGATCACGCCGTCGATTACATCGATCAGCTTAGCCCTGGTGAGCGTGCGAAGCTCCTCGCGGTAGAGCATCCTCTCGAGCGCCTGTGACAGCGGGATAGCCCCCTTATCGTCGAGAAAGATAATGACCGCTTCGGTCGGGATACTCTCGGGTGGGAGCTCTGGATCGGCCTCGTAGAAGAAGGCAAACACGCCATCGAGCAGTCGAACAAACTCTTCCTGTGACAGATCGAGGATCGCCTCGTTATCGATCCGTTCAATGATCCGTTCAAATTCGACCACGCTGAGGATCTCATTGGTCGATGATTCCGAGCCGCGGCTCATTGCCCACTGACGTATGCCCTGAAGCAGGTACGCGTGGTCGGTCAAATAGTCGAGCCGGAGAAGGATTTCGTAGAGCGGCTTTGTAGGCTCACCCCGGAATACAAACCACTTGAGCGTCGTACGTGGCCGGCAGAGAAAGTTCAGTCGTGTCTTTACCGCCGCGTCAATGGTTGAAAGGAGCTCTTCATGATCGTAGCGGGCCTGCCGGTAGAGAAGCTCGTCGACATCAGCAAATGCGCTGCGAAGGGGCTCTGTAGAACAGTCAAAACGGGCGTTAGAAGACCTGATGGCCTGCTCTTCATGGATCCACCAGCGCGCCTCGGCCTGCAGAAATGCGCGGACGGAAGCATGAAGGTCGCTGCGGTCGATGATCGACTGCAGTGATGTATACGGCTGGGCGCTGTCGAGGCGCTGCCGTAGCGAATGTTTGACTCTGTCGAGTTCTTTCTCGAACATGCTTCCAAGGGTCCGTAACGATTTGAACATCGCAAAATACGTTGTGAACGGCGGCATCCGTCGGTAAGTTGGTGTCTTGTTTTACAACTGGCACTACGACGCATGACCCCCTGGATACTCCTCAGCATCGGCCTTGTTCTTCTGCTGCTATCTATCGTCACCGTCCGGCAGGGAAAGATCGCCGTGTTGACGATCTTCGGAAAGTACCGGAGGATCCTTGGTCCCGGCCTGAGTTTCAGGATCCCGTTTATTGAGCGTATACATCGCGTCGTGTCGATCCAGAACCGCAGCATTGAGCTGGATTTTCAGGCGATCACCCAGGATCAGGCGAACGTCTATTTCAAGGCGATGTTGCTGTACTCGGTGCTCGACAGTAACGAGGAGACGATCAAGAATGTGGCGTTCAAGTTTGTTGACGAACGCGACTTCATGACGGCACTGATACGGACGATCGAAGGCTCGATCCGTGGCTTCGTTGCCACCAAACGTCAGGCCGAGATCCTCTCGCTACGCAAGGAGATCGTTGAGTCCGTCAAGGAAAGCATAGATCACGTTCTTGAGACGTGGGGCTACCATCTTCTTGACTTGCAGCTCAACGACATCACCTTCGATGAGGCGATCACGAAGTCGATGGCTCAGGTCGTAGCGTCATCAAACCTCAAAGCCGCTGCAGAAAATGAAGGTCAGGCGCTGCTGATCACCAAGACGAAGGCCGCCGAAGCCGAAGGTAACGCCATCAAGATCGCCGCCGAGGCCGAGAAGATCGCCGCCCAGCTTCGAGGTCAGGGCATTGCTCTCTTCCGACGCGAAGTGGCCAAGGGGATGAGCGAAGCAGCCACCGAAATGAAGCAGGCCAACCTCGATGCCTCTTTTCTGCTCTTTAGCATGTGGACGGAGTCCATCAAGAGCTTTGCCTCAGAGAGCAAGGGCAATGTGATCTTCCTCGATGGCTCAGCAGAGGGGATGAATAAGACGCTGCGCGAAATGATCGCCATGCAGTCGATGGATAAGGCCGACTAGCCCCCTACCGCGGCAGCACCCACGGAACATTTCCCCACGCCCGATTGTTCGTCTGCATCGGGCCAATTTTCAGCGGGTGGTGACGTCATCGCTGGCCACGTTTCACACTGACAATTCATAATGTATCATCACTCAATCAACGATCTGCATGGACAACGGTAACTCAAATGGAAACGGTAACGGCAAGTGTCCGTTCACCGGAGGGCAACTCAAACAGACAGCCGGAGGGGGAACCCGAAACCGTGACTGGTGGCCGAATCAGCTGAAGCTGAATATTCTGCGTCAGCATTCATCGATGTCGAATCCGATGGATCCGGATTTCAACTATGCCAAGGAGTTCGCTTCGCTCGACCTTGCGGAGGTTAAGAAAGACATCATCGATGTGCTGACAACGTCGCAAGACTGGTGGCCGGCCGATTACGGACACTATGGCCCATTCATGATCCGCATGGCATGGCACAGCGCCGGTACCTACCGCATTGGTGACGGACGCGGCGGAGCCGGAAGCGGGACACTTCGTTTCGCGCCGCTCAACAGCTGGCCCGACAATACCAATCTCGACAAGGCCCGCCTGCTGCTCTGGCCGGTAAAGCAGAAGTACGGTCGCAAGCTTTCGTGGGCTGACCTGATGATCCTGACCGGTAACTGCGCGCTCGAGTCAATGGGCTTCAAAACCTTCGGCTTTGCCGGCGGACGTGAGGACGTCTGGGAGCCGGAGGAGGATGTGTATTGGGGCTCCGAACAGCAGTGGCTTGCCGACCAGCGCTACACGGGTGACCGCGAACTGGAAAATCCGCTTGGTGCTGTGCAGATGGGACTTATCTACGTGAATCCGGAAGGACCCAATGGCAACCCTGATCCCCTGGCTGCTGCACGCGATATCCGCGAGACGTTTGGCCGCATGGCTATGAACGATGAAGAAACGGTTGCCCTGATCGCCGGCGGACACACGTTCGGCAAATCGCACGGTGCTGCCGATCCAAACGCATACGTCGGCCGCGAGCCCGCTGCTGCATCGATCGAAGAGCAAGGCATGGGCTGGAAGAACTCGTTCGGATCCGGCAAGGGTGGAGATACAATCACGAGCGGTCTGGAAGGGGCTTGGACAACCACGCCAACGACGTGGAGCAACAACTACTTCGAGAACCTCTTCGGCCATGAGTGGGAACTCACGAAGAGTCCGGCCGGTGCTCAGCAGTGGCGTCCAAAGGGCGGTGCTGCCGCCGACGCTGTCCCCGACGCACACGATCCGGCCAAGCGTCATGCGCCGATGATGCTGACCACGGACCTGGCCCTGCGCATCGACCCGGCCTACGAGAAGATCTCACGTCGTTTCTATGAGAATCCCGATCAGTTTGCCGACGCATTTGCCCGCGCTTGGTTCAAGCTTACGCACCGTGATATGGGCCCGCGCGCCCGCTATGTCGGTTCGGAAGTCCCAGCCGAGGTCCTCATCTGGCAGGATCCGGTCCCAGCCGTGGATCATCCGCTTGTTGGTGATGCTGAAGTTGCTGAGCTCAAGTCGATGATCGCAGCTTCGGGACTTTCGGTTTCGCAGCTCGTAGCCACAGCATGGGCTTCGGCTTCGACGTTCCGCGGCTCCGATAAGCGCGGCGGCGCTAACGGCGCTCGCCTGCGTCTTTCACCGCAGAAGTACTGGGCGGCCAACGATCCGGCACAGCTGTCGTCGGCACTCGACGCACTCGAGTCGATTCAGAATACGTTCAACAGCTCACGCACCGACGGCAAGCGCATCTCGATGGCCGACCTGATCGTCCTCGGCGGCGCCGTCGGCGTCGAGCAGGCAGCAGCTGCAGCCGGACAGTCCGTCACGGTGCCACTCACGCCGGGACGCACCGATGCAACGCAGGAGCATACCGACGTTGAATCGTTTGCCGTGCTTGAACCGGTTGCCGATGGTTTCCGCAACTATGCCAAGGGGCACCTGTCGATCAACGCCGAAGAGCTTCTGATTGACAGGGCTCAGCTCCTGACGCTGACCGCACCGGAGATGACAGCACTCGTCGGCGGCATGCGTGCGCTGAATGCCAACACCGGCGGCGCATCGCACGGTGTGCTGACTTCGCGTCCAGGCGTGTTGACCAACGACTTCTTCGTGAACCTCCTCGACGTTCGTACAACGTGGGCACCAACGTCGGCACATAACGATGTATTCGTCGGCAAGGATCGCATCACCGGTGAAGAGCGCTGGACAGGTACCCGCGTCGATCTCATTTTCGGATCGAACTCCGAACTGCGCGCTATCGCCGAAGTTTATGCCTGCTCGGACAGCCATGCCAAGTTCGTGCACGACTTCGTCGCTGCATGGACCAAGGTGATGAACCTAGATCGGTTTGACTTAGCCTAAAGCAATCAACATTCACTCTTGAACAGAGGCCGTTAGTTTGAACAACTGACGGCCTCTTTCTATGTTGTGGAAGGATTCGATGTCGATTCATCTTCTCATAGTTACCGAGGTACACTCTATGCGTTGTCTCAGCATCTCCCTGCTTATCACACTCACGACCGTCTACTTGTATTCACAGACCCAAGTATCGCTCGGCATCACAGGGACACTTGGCGCTGCGTGCGTGTCAACCAGTATGCTGCGAGTATCGGATTGTCCTCAGTGCGGCATCTATGGAACGGGGAACGGATCGTCAGAATCAATCGCTCTTGAAGGATACCTCAGACATTCCGCCGATTCAAGACTGCGCTTCATTTCGGTACTTGGGGTATCTAAGCTGAACGCACGATCCAGCTGGCAAAAGAGATCTGAACCGACTCCAAGTATTGATCAGAATGGCAACGTTCTGATGACAATCAACGGGTTCGAACTTTCCAACAACTCCACATCAACTGGTTTCGCGCTAGGTGCCGGCATCGAATGGGGCTCGTTGAGCCTTATACCGATGATTCGGGCATCGATGGTTTCCAATGCCTCAACTGTAAGCCGCTTCGTTATCTATGAACCCAGGGACGCAGTATTGAGCCCTTGGCCGGGTTTTGAGACTGAAGACGGTGGTCGGACACTGGTCCTGGAGCGAATCTCAACGTCTGGACACACATCAACACTGCTTGATGCCGGACTTCTCGTGGGATATACATTGACATTCAGCCTTGCCGGTGTGGACGTCGAGACAGCACTGCAGGCATACGCTATGCGCGGCCTTACCTCTCTTCACAGGAACTTCGATAGCAAACTTTCCTACGAGGCCGGTGGACGTCTCTTTCTTGGTATTCGGCTATGACACGGTCTGTGGATGTGTGGGCAACCGAAATGGACCTTGCGCACCGATCACCCCAGCACCAACCTTAGTGCTTCGGAGAGTCTCTCAACAGACACCACCGCCGAAGATGCAAGCCCCTTGGCAGGAGCGTAGATCTTTTCAAGTCCGAGGCGTGTGGCTTCGGCTACACGCTGGTCCAGATGCGACACGCGGCGCACCTCGCCGGTTAGCCCAAGTTCACCAACGAACACGATACCTCCGGGAAGGGGCTCATCAGTTACGCTGCTGGCAATGGCCATGGCGATGCCGAGGTCCATAGCAGGATCCTGCACGGCAATGCCACCGGCCACGTTCACAAAGACGTCTGCCTGACGCACCTGGATGCCCCCTCGCTTTTCGAGCACTGCAAGGATCATCTGGAGTCGACGATTATCATACCCTGTGCAGACGCGCTGCGGCACGCTGTAACCCGAGGGCGACACCAGCGCCTGTACCTCCACGAGTAGCGGACGCGTGCCTTCCATCACGGCTACGATGGCCGTGCCGGGCTCGTTCGCGCTGCGCTGCGAAAGAAGAACCTCGCTCGGGTTGGCCACCTCACGAAGTCCGGTCGACGTCATGTCGAACACACCGATCTCATTCGTTGAACCATACCGGTTCTTCAGCGCACGGAGAACACGATATGAGTACGTTCCGTCACCCTCAAACTGTAACACTGCATCGACCATGTGCTCCAGAACCTTGGGTCCGGCGATCATACCGTCCTTTGTAACGTGGCCGATGATCACCATCGGCAGGCCGGAGGACTTCGCGATCCGCGTCAGCAGAGACGTACACTCGCGCACCTGTGCAACACTGCCGGCCGAAGACTCCAGCGCATCAGTGGTGATCGTCTGTACAGAGTCGATGATGACGAGACTTGGGTTCTGGTTACTGACAAGATGCGCTATGCGCTCGACGTTTGTTTCTGATGCAACGACAATGCCCGTTGGGTCAACACCCAGCCGTTCTGCGCGCTGTTTGATCTGGTGCAGACTCTCTTCGCCCGTTACGTATAGGCATGGACGCTCCTGCACGGCTCCGCCGACGTATGACGCAAGCTGCAGCATCAGCGTGCTCTTCCCCATACCGGGGTCGCCCCCTACCAGCACCATGCTACCCGGGACGATGCCACCACCAAGCACACGATTCAGCTCCTGCATGCCGGTAGGAATTCGGGGGGTGCGCTCAACGTCCACAGTACCAAGTCGTGCAGCTGAGCCGGCGGCAATGGTGGATATGCGGCTTTTCGTACTCTTTGAGGTCGATGCCGAATCGACCTCTTCGACCATGCTTTCCCAGGAGGCACATCCCGGACAGCGTCCAACCCATTTGGGCGTGGAATGTCCGCAACTGGAACAGCGATACAGGGTGCGTATTTTCATGAGGTGCTAACGGCTGGAAAGTGGCGGTTCAAAGCTAGGGAATGTTCATTGCGGGAAATGCACGAGTTGACCACAGATAAGGCATACGAAGTATGTCGGCGTGTGACGAGCACGCATGCAAAGACCTTTTATGCAGCGTCGCACTTCATCCCGTTGGAGAAGCGCAACGCCTGTTATGCAGTCTATGCATTCTGCCGATACGTCGATGACATTGTCGATGTGGCGATGGAGCGTGGTGACGTGACACGCCAGGATGCAGTTCGGCTTGTTGAACAGTGGCGCAGCGAGGTCGGCCAGGTCTACGCGGGCGACCGGAATCAGGGGACTGAGGTGCCAGACATGGCACACCAGGACCGCGCTGCCGTACTCCTGGCGTGGGAAGACACCCTGCAGAAGTATCACATCCCTCGGAATCTTCCGGAGGAGCTCATCGAGGGCGTGCTGATGGACACTACCATCACACGTTTTGCTACCTATCCGGAACTCGAGATCTACTGCTATAAGGTGGCTTCCGTTGTGGGCCTGATGACCTCGGAGATCTTCGGATATTCATCGCCCGACGCGTTGTCCTATGCATCCGATCTCGGAATCGCAATGCAGCTGACCAACATCATCCGCGATGTGAAAGAAGATGCCGTCAGGGGGCGGATCTACCTCGCTCAGCAGGACTTGGAAATCTACGGCGTCAGTGAAGAAGACATCCTCGCCCATCGCTTCTCGTCGAACTTTCGGACGCTGATCGCTGAATACATCCGCCGTGCTGATGTACTGTACCGCAAGGCTGACATCGGCATTGCCATGCTCGAGCCCAGCAGTATGGTCACCGTGCTGCTGATGAGCCGCAACTACCAGAAGATTCTTCGCGTGGTAGAGTCTATGGGCTACAACGTCTTCGCGCGCAGGGCCAGCATCGGGCTGGCGCAGAAGCTCATGGCTGTGCCGTCAGCATACTTCGAGGCGCGTCGTCTTCGGCGCGCTCAGCTGAAGTAGTAGGCTGCGTCGGTGATCGTGAAGTGTCCGTAGTCGAAGTCACCAGACTCAAGATTCCATACAAACTCGACTTCCGTAGGGATCTTTACCCCATCCATCACTTTGTAGTTGCGGCAGTGCATCGTGAAGCGCGCCTGTTCAAACCCGCTCTTATGATCACGATACTTGTCTGATGTGACGATGCGCTCGATCTCATCTTCATCGTTGAAGTGGAACGTGGCATTAACGCGTGTTGCACCATCACTGATCACGGCACGTGCCGTTCGGTCATCGACAGACTCCCAGCGCAGCGTCTTCGTTGGCAGAAACGCAGTCGGGATCCAGACCAGTTCGCTCAGGAATCGAAACAGCATGGACGTATCTGTTTCCTTGCCTCCGTATTCCTGCAACGTCATGGCACCGTAAAGTTTGATATGACCGTGACCCTGGCCTTGCACATAGCTCAGCTTGGCCGTGCGCCACCACGCGGCATTGTGGCGCAGGACAGCATCCCAGACAAAACCCGGCTCCATGCCGGAAATGGTCTCCGTGGCCTTGACCGTGAACCATGGACTGCCGGGACGGTGGCGAAACCGAGCACGCTGCGTCAGGATGGCATAACGGAGATTCTCCTGCCCAGGGCGCACCACATTCAGCAGATACCTCTGCACCGGTGCCGGCAAGCCGGCAACGAGTTCTTGTGAGAACCGTGCAAGTCTCTGATTTGAAATCGTCTTGACAAGTCGGCGGATAGAGCGCCGTACAAAGATCCGGGAGATCAGCGCACTGCCCGTCACCAGCACCAGAAAGGTGCCAAGTCCTGCAAGAAGGATGAGCGCGATCTTTGGCATGTTTTGTCAGGACTTACGTCCGGCCTCCCATGAGTACACTGCTGCGGATGCCGAACTTACTATTCCCGAGGCGGCAATCGCAACAACCATAAGCGGAATGACCTTGAACATCCCTCGTCGGAGCGTCTGTTCGACGACGGCTGCACTGAAGATGGTGCCGATGATAAACAGACCAAGCACGGTAAAGATGATCATCCCGATGAGAAGGGGCTGAGCAACCCGTCGATTGACGAGTCCGTCGATCAATAGCACTGCAAGAAACAGCCACACGATCCATCCCCAGAGCTCGGTGTTGCTGATCACGGATGTCCAGCTCGATGCAGCCACGTCAGTAAAGCGCGCCATGTCAAACCCCCGAATCTGCTCGGCTGTTGACGGACGCACCGGTAGATATGCGTTGAAGAAGACGATGTTCCACAGCGCAAACGTCAGCGTCGACACTCCGAGAGTACCCAGCGCACCAACAAGCCCCTTGACAGGGCCGAAAACGCGAAGCATCTTGGGCAATGCCGCTGCACCAAGGAGTATTACCAAAAGGGGCGTTTCCGTGCGAGACCAGCATGCTCCGGCAAAGGCAAGAGCACTGACGAAGACGCCGGCAAGCTCTTCTTCATCGATCGATCGTGCAAGCACCACACAGCCAATGGTAAAGAAGGCCGCGTTGGAAAAATCTGTCTGCAGTATGTATGAATACCCCAGCATCTCGGGCGTAAGAATGAACAGCACCGTGAGCAGTCCTGCGATAAGCGGATGTGAGTGCCGACGAAGTGTCGACCAGACAAACCACCAGAAGCAAAGGGCCACGATGCTAACCCAGATCTGCGTGTACGGATAACCTATCAGCTTCATCATCACCTGCATCAGCATGGCGAAGGGGGCATAAAAAGGCTGATTCGATAGCTGGCCCTGGAGCGATGGGTCCGTAAACACCTGATTGGCGATCATCCCATCTCTGGCAGCATATCGGGCTACCAAATCGATACCGGCCATAGCGTCGAACGGCGTCACGGGCCAGTACCAGCTTGCCCAGATGACCATGTATGACACGTAACCGATGAAGCCGACGATGATCACATCATAGAGCGTCGGCCGAAACCGTGGGACCGAAAGTAGTCCGTCCAGTGATACCCTTACAGTCTTCCACCGCAGTGCCGGCAGGAGCATCGAAATGACACCCGAAACGAGCATTGTCTGCAGCGAGATCGGCACACCGAAGAGCTGGGCAACAAAAAGGGCAAGCGAGTGAACGAACATCCCCAGAAGCAGCGCCATCGGCAGAAGGGTCGACCTCTGCGTGCGATAGCCGGTAGCGCCCACCAGACCGAGTCCGATGGCCCATTGCATCAGAACGGTCAGCACCAGCAATGGAACTTCGCCTTTCATTGGTCCCCTCCAAGCGTCTCATAGACCTGAAGCAGCGAATCAATATTTGTGCTGCCACCGGGACGTGTCAGCCAGATCGTGTTCTGTTCGAGGACGACAAACGTGTTTGCACTCTGGCGTCGGGCCGTGTCGCGCCAGGCAACCACGGGCTGAAAACCCACCATCCAGGTGAAGATCCGCGGATCGACCCAGAAGGCCTTTGTGGCCATGAACTGATTGCCATACTCCATTGGAGGCAGCAGAAGCGTGTCGTTCGGACGCAGCTTGCCGACGATGTATTCGGGGATCTCTAGGTTGGCCATGTGTCGCATGTAGATGCGGTCTCGCCAGCCACGGATGCGATTCAATGAGTCGAGCTTTTCTCGATAGAGCTCGATGCGCACCGAAAAGGATGATGAGTAGGGATTCCCCTCACCGAGGTACGGTCCGACGAGCAGCGTCAGAATGGCGATCACGGCAACCGTGAGCGCTACGCCCCGGACGGTGAAAACTGGTCGCTGCTGCTCGGTCACGGGACTACTCCCGCTTATGCACTGGCCAGTGCTTCAGCGCCACCGACGATCTCGAGCATTTCCTTGGTGATCGCGGCCTGACGTTCACGGTTGTAGAGAAGCTGCAGATTGCGCATCAGATCACGTGCATTCGTCGTAGCGTTCTCCATTGCCATGCGCCTGGCGGCATGCTCGGCAGCGTTCGAGTCCAGCAGTGAAGTCCAGATCTGCAGCTTGACGTACATCGGAAGCAACGTATCGAGAATCTCACCGCGTGACGGTTCGTAGATGTAGTCGATGCTGGAGTTTGACGCGCCTCCGCCTAATGTTGCCGCGATCGGCAGCAGCTGGGTTGTGCGCACGACCTGACGCATCACGTTCACGAACTGATTACCAAGGATCTCGACGTGATCGATCTGCATACCGAGAAATCCGTCCGAAACGAGATCGGCAATCTCCACGGCAGAGCCGTAATCGAGCTTAAAGAATATGTCGGAGAACTCCTTTAGGATCGCATCCTTTTCCTTGCGGACGGCATTGACTGCACGCTTTCCGACAGGGATGACGTGGATGTTCGCCTTCGGGTAGGAGCTGCGAAGCTCCGCTATGCGAGCGGTTAACGCACGCAGAACGTTCGCGTTAAAGGCACCGCACAATCCGCGATCGGCCGTGATCGGAATGATCGCAATGTTGTTTACTTGCTTGCGCACCTCAAAAAACGGATGCACAAATTCCGAATCGGCCGACGAGAGGTTAACAAGAATCTTCTGGACCTGATTGGCAAAGGGGCGAGCAGCGTTGATCGCATCCTGTGCGCGGCGCAACTTGGCCGTGGCCACCATGCTCATTGCCTGGGTGATCTTCGATGTGTTCCGGACCGATACGATCCGGTCCCTTGTCTCGCGGAGAGTTGCCATAGATTGCTTCTTCGATTACATTTCGTCAGGGTTTCAAAGGTATGGCCACTCACGAGTGAGATAGCCGTTCACATAGTCAGCAACGGATTCTTCGAGACTCCTGAAGAAAACATCCGGCAGGAGCGACCGGAACGTCGAGATATCCGCCTGCGTGTAGTTCTGATATTGCCGGGCCAGTTCAGCCGGCATTTCGATGTAGCAGATGTCTGCCGGGCGACCCAGTGCTGCAAATACTGCATGCATTAGATCATTCCATGAGCGTGCAACACCCGTTCCAATGTTCAGGATGCCGTTCACGTCGGGCTGGTTCAGCAGCCGCAACATCACCGCAGTGACGTCTTTGACGTAAACAAAGTCGCGCATCTGTCCGCCATCACCAAACGCCGAATCCGTACTCTTGAACAGCTGAACAAATCCGGTCTGCGTGATCTGCCCAACGGCTTTGGAAACCAGACTTGCCATCGAGCCCTTGTGGTACTCATTAGGTCCGAAGACGTTGAAGAACTTCAGTCCCACACAAGCCCCTTCCATGCCCTGACGTCTAATCCACTGATCGAACAGATGTTTCGAGTAGCCATACATGTTCAGTGGACGCAGATCTGATGACCGATCAGAGTAGCCCATGCTACCATCACCGTATGTTGCGGCTGAGCTTGCATAGATCAACCGAATGTCATTCTCAAAGGCGAACTCAGCAACATCCACGCTGTACTGGTAATTATTGTCGTACAGGTAGTCGGCGTTGGTTTCGGTCGTCGAACTGCAGGCCCCGAGATGAACGATCGCCTCGACGTCCTCATCGAGTCCGCCGATGGCCATCATGTCACGAAAATCTTCCTTGCTGACGATGTCAATGTACGTGTGACCGACCAGGTTCTTCCATTTCTGGCCGCTCCCGAGCGAGTCGACGATCAGCACATCCTCACGTCCGGCCGCATTCAGCGTTGCCAGAAAGCAGCTTCCGATGAAGCCGGCACCGCCTGTGAGAATGATCATCTGAGCTCCGACTTAAACCGTGGCAGCGAACCGCTGTGTGAAGGTCGTCAGTGCCAACTTGAGTTTCTCGACGATCGCATCCGTGAGCGCCTTTTCAACGCGCAGACCAGTGACAATGTCTGCGTAATTGGCATGCACGAATTCGATCAATTCCGTTTCATAACGCTGGATGCTTTCCACCGGGAGCTCGTCTGCAAAACCCTGCGAGGCAGCATAGATCGCGATGATCTGGTCTTCGACGGTCACCGGCGAGTATTGTGGTTGCTTCATGACTTCCAGCAGTCGCGCACCGCGGCGCAGCTGCTGCTGCGTCGTCTTGTCGAGGTCAGAGCCGAAGCGGGCAAACGCTTCAAGGGCACGGTACTGGGCAAGGTCGAGCTTGAGCGGTCCGGCCACCTTTTTCATGGCCTTGATCTGCGCATTACCACCGACGCGAGAGACCGAGATACCGACGTTCAAAGCCGGACGAACACCGGCGTTGAAGAGGTTCGGTTCGAGGTAGATCTGTCCGTCTGTGATCGAGATCACGTTAGTAGGAATGTATGCAGATACGTCACCGGCCTGCGTTTCGATCACCGGAAGCGCTGTTAGCGAGCCGGCACCGAGCGCATCACTGAGCTTGGCAGCGCGCTCCAGAAGGCGACTATGGAGATAGAAGACGTCGCCCGGATATGCCTCACGTCCCGGTGGCCGGCGCAGCAGCAGTGAGACCTGACGATAGGCTGCGGCCTGCTTGGAAAGGTCATCATAGACTACGAGAGCATGACGTCCATTATCGCGGTAATACTCACCCATCGAACATCCCGAATAGGGAGCGATGAACTGCAACGGAGCCGGATCGGAGGCCGATGCTGCGACCACGATCGTATAGGCCATGGCCCCGTACTTCTCCAGTGTGGACACGACGTTTGCCACCGTCGAGCCCTTTTGTCCGATGGCTACATAGACACAGAACACCGGCTTGATGCCCTGTTCCTGTGCTTCCTTCGTGTGCGTGTATGCTTGATTGATGATCGCATCAAGGGCAACTGTTGTCTTACCCGTCTGACGGTCACCGATGATAAGTTCGCGCTGTCCGCGACCGATCGGGATGAGAGAGTCGATGGCTTTGATGCCCGTCTGCAATGGCTCGTGCACGCCCTGACGGTCGATGACACCGAGTGCCTTGCGCTCGATCGGGTAAATGGCTGACTCCTTGATCGGCCCCTTTCCGTCGATCGGGCGGCCTAGCGGGTCGACCACGCGGCCAAGAAGCGCATCACCCACCGGTACCGAAGCAATGCGTCCAGTTCGGCGAACCTGGTCACCTTCCTTGACGAGTGAATCGTCGCCGAACAACACCGCACCGACGTTGTCCTCTTCGAGGTTGAGCACCATGCCGACCACGCCATTTGGAAACTCGACGAGTTCCGAGGCCATTACATTGGTCAGCCCGTAAATGCGCGCCACACCATCGCCAATCTGCAGCACGGTTCCGACTTCATAGATATCGGTCTCTTTCTCGAATCCTGTGAGCTGCTTGCGCAGAATCGAGGAGATCTCATCCGGACGAACATCAGCCATTGTTGTACTTCCTTAGGGTTTGTGTCGTAGTAGGTGTTCGTTACGCCTGCGCCAGCTGCTTGCCAAGCACGGCGAGTTGATGTCGAAGTGATCCGTCATGTACCTGATCGCCAACGCGAACCACCGCTCCTCCAATGATGGAAGCGTCGGTGGAGTACGTCGCGATCACGGAGCGTCCGAGAGACTTCGAAAGTGCCCCCTCGATGCGTTCACGTTCGGCCTGCGAAAGCGACGTCGCCGCGGTTACCTCAACGCGCTGGATGTTCCTGATCGTATCGATCTGAGTACCAACCTCATCGGTGATCTCCCTCCAGATGTCTCCCCGCCCCTTTTCAACAACCAGATGAAGGAACGATAACGTCAGGGGGCTCACCCGAGTGGCAAACAGATCATCGACAATACGCTTCTTGAGATCTTGTGTTACCACCGGACTGCGAAGAACAGCCTGGAGCTCTTTTGAGGAATCCACCATGGAACGGACCGTGGCCATTTCCGCAGCCACCTCGTCTACTGATCCTGCGGTAACGGCCGCCTCCAAAAGTGATTTTGCGTATCGGCGGGCAATCTTGAGACTAGACATGTGGATCAGTTCTTCGAGAGTTCGTTGACGTAGGATTCGACGATGCGCTTGTGGTCATCGCCGTCGAGCGAACGACCTATGAGCTTTTCGGTAGCACCCACAACCAGCGACGCCACCTCGTTGCGAAGAACCTGAATTGCCTCGTCTTTCTGACGTTCGATCTCCCGCTGAGCTTCAGAAAGCTTCTGCTGCTTGACATGCTCCGCTTCTTCACTGGCGCGTCGGATAATGTTTTCAGCCTGCGTGCGGCCTTCCTTGACGATATCCATTGTCTCACGCTGGGCCTTCGCCAGTCGCTCCTGGTTTTCTCGGATAAGATCCTGCGCTTCACGATTGGCGCGTTCCGCAGCAGCGATCGCTTCACGTATAGAAGATTCACGCGACGCAATGGCATCGCGCATGGGCTTCCAGCCGAACTTTCCGATGATCAGGGCGAAAATGCTGAAGTTGATGAGGGTCCAGATCACCAGACCCGGGTCAAACGATAGAAATGCTGGCATGACAGGTTTGTGGTTTCAGGTGTGAGGTGTGAGGTGTGAGGTTAAAAACTGCGATTGCTGGGAGCACCTGTCAACCAAAGACATAGTGCTTCCGGCAACCGACCCCGGCACGCGGGGTCGCAGGAATGCCAGAATTATGGGTTCTTGACAGCCAGGAGGATACAGACCACGCCGGCCAGAAGGGCAACGCCTTCGATAAGAGCGGCGCCGATGATCATCGTCGTGCGAATGTCGCCGGCGTTCTCTGGCTGACGGCTGCTGGCTTCGAGAGCTGCTGCTGCCAGACGACCGATGCCGGTGCCGACGCCGAAGACAGTGATGCCAAGGCCGAGACCGGCTGACAACCAGGCAAATGCTACTGGATCCATGAGACTTCCTTCTAAAGAGTGTTGAGGTAAAAAGTGTTGATGTCTGTTTCGACGTTGCGTTGCGGATCAGTGAGCCTCGGCGTGGTGGTCGTCGTGGTGGGCATGGTCACCCAGCGCAAGACCAACAAACACTGCCGACAGCATTGTAAAAATGTACGCCTGCAGGAACGCCACGAGCAGTTCCAGCAGGTAGATGAATACCGAGAACAGCACGCTGATCGGAGCAACTCCCCAACCGACAATCTGCCCCATCTCCTGTGCAAAAAAGAAGATCAGGCCCACGAGCGACATCAGCACGATGTGTCCCGCGGTCATGTTGGCAAAGAGACGGATCATGAGTGCGAACGGCTTGGTAATGATGCCAACCAGCTCGATGGGTACCATGATCGGTGCTATGTAGACTGGTGCCCCGCCCAAGAGGTGCGAAAACCAGGCCTTGACGCCAGCATCCTTGAAGGCGATGTAGTTGACGACGATCAGCGTACACATGGCCAGGGCCATCGTTACCGGCAGTGCGCCCGTGGCCGCATGAGCACCGGGCAACAGTGAAATGAGATTCAGCGTAAGGATGAAGAAGAACAGCGACA